>CAZJCV010000015.1:0-43365 GCA_964544535.1 uncultured Lachnospiraceae bacterium
TTGAGAGGAGCTGACCTTAGTACGAGAGGACCGGGTTGGACGAACCTCTGGTGTATCGGTTGTACTGCCAAGTGCATAGCCGAGTAGCCAAGTTCGGAAAGGATAAACGCTGAAGGCATCTAAGCGTGAAGCCTCCCTTAAGATAAGATATCCGAGGTTACTAGCTTGCTAGTTACCTCTAAGACCCCTTGAAGACGACAAGGTAGATAGGCTTGAGGTGAAAGTGCAGTAATGTACGTAGCTGACAAGTACTAATAGGTCGAGAGCTTGACCAAAAATAATAAGTTGCATGCTTCGCATGCGTTGGCTTTTATCAGTGTTTAGTTTTGTCAAGAAGGCCCAGTGGCTCAGTTGGTTAGAGCGCCGCCCTGTCACGGCGGAGGTCGAGGGTTCGAGTCCCTTCTGGGTCGTATCAAATGTTGCAGATAATGCAGCATATTGAAAAGATTGTAAGTGCTCAACTTTCAGTTTATAAGAAGTTGAAGTAAGCACTACAGAGAATGTAGTTTAATTAGAATGGGATCTTAGCTCAGCTGGGAGAGCACCTGCCTTACAAGCAGGGGGTCACAGGTTCGACCCCTGTAGGTCCCATTTAGTAACACATATAATGCCGACGTGGCTCAATTGGCAGAGCAGCTGACTTGTAATCAGCAGGTTATCGGTTCAAGTCCGATCGTCGGCTTTATAGATTAATTAACATTATGTCTATGAAAGAAGATTAAACTTATATTAATTTTAAAATATGGATGGATACCCAAGTGGCTAAAGGGGGCAGACTGTAAATCTGTTAGCTGATGCTTACGAAGGTTCGAATCCTTCTCCATCCATTATGCTTATCATATAAGAACTAGTTTTTTGGTAAGTTTTATATATTTGATAAATCAAATATAATGACGCGGGGTGGAGCAGTATGGTAGCTCGTCGGGCTCATAACCCGAAGGTCAGAGGTTCAAATCCTCTCCCCGCTACTTTTTTCATTAGCCCAGATAGCTCAGTCGGTAGAGCAGAGGACTGAAAATCCTCGTGTCGCTGGTTCGATTCCGGCTCTGGGCATTTTTTATTTAAAAAGAAGATGGGACATTAGCTCAGTCGGTAGAGCACTTGACTTTTAATCAAGCTGTCCCGGGTTCGAATCCCGGATGTCTCATTATTAAGAAATTATTTTAAATATAATTGTTTAAATATTGAATAAAAAGCTTAAATAAATATAAAATTAGAAGTAGTAACTTCCGATTTTATATTTTTTTTTAGAAATTTATATGGTAAAGATTTTTATAAAACACTTTTTACATATAAAATTTAATACATCCATATGTTTTAATATGATATTGTGATATAATAAAGATATCTGAGGTTAAAAACAATACAAGGAGGAATTTAATGAATAATATTGATAATTTAGCAGTTAATGCTATTAGGATATTGTCAGCAGATCAAGTACAAAAAGCCAATTCAGGGCATCCAGGACTACCATTAGGGGCAGCACCTATGGCCTATGAATTATTTGCTAACCATATGAAACATAATCCTAGTAGTCCAAATTGGGCAGATAGAGATAGATTTATATTATCAGCGGGACATGGTTCAGCAATGATATATTCCATATTACATTTATTTGGATATGGTGATTTATCTATAGAAGAATTAAAACAATTTAGGCAAATTGGATCACTAACACCTGGACATCCAGAATATAGGGATACAGTAGGAGTTGAAGCAACAACTGGTCCATTAGGAGCAGGAATGGCAATGGCTGTTGGAATGGCAATGGCAGAGGAACACTTAGCAGCTACATTTAATAAAGAGGGGTATCCTATAGTTGACCATTATACATTCGTACTTGGTGGAGATGGCTGCATGATGGAAGGAATTTCATCAGAAGCATTTTCATTAGCAGGAACTTTAGCTTTAGATAAGTTAATTGTTTTATACGATTCAAATAAAATTACCATCGAAGGTGGAACAGACCTTGCATTCACAGAAAATGTAGAAAAACGATTAGAAGCATACGGATTCCAAACAATAGTTGTTGAAGATGGAAATGATTTGAGTGCTATTGGTAAAGCAATTGAATTAGCAAAACAAGATAAAGAAAGACCAAGTTTTATTACCATAAAGACCAAGATTGGATATGGTTCAGCCAAAGAAGGCATGGCAAGTGCTCATGGTGAACCATTAGGAGAAGATAATGTTGCAGGATTACGTAAAAATATAGAATGGCCTTCTACAGAACCCTTTGAAGTACCTAATGAAGTATACGAACATTACCAATCTATAGGGAAAGAAAATGCAAAAAAAGAAGAAGAATGGAATGCCTTATTTAGAGAATACTGTGACAAGTATCCCAAGATGAAAGAATTATGGGACAAGTATCACGATGAAGATATTGCTAAAGATTTAATTGATGATGAAGAATTCTGGGCTTATTCAGATAAAGCAGAAGCAACAAGAAGTGTTTCTGGTAATATAATTAATAGAATAAAAGATATTGTTCCAGGATTGATAGGAGGCTCTGCAGATTTAGCTCCATCAACTAAGACTTATATGAATGATGAGGATGATTTTAATAAAGATAATTATGCAGGAAGAAACCTTCGTTTTGGAGTAAGAGAATTAGCTATGGCAGGAATAGGAAATGGCTTAACACTTCATGGAGGGTTAAAACCTTATGTTTCAACGTTTTTCGTATTTAGCGATTATATGAAACCTATGGCAAGATTAGCAGCTATAATGAGAATTCCTATAACCTATGTTTTAACTCATGATAGTATTGGAGTTGGTGAAGATGGTCCAACTCATCAACCAATAGAACAACTAACTATGTTACGTTCTACGCCAAACATTACAGTTTTTCGTCCAGCAGATGCTACAGAAACTATTGCTGCTTGGTATCATGCAATTACATCTACAAAAACACCTACTATTTTAGCCTTAAGTCGTCAAAATTTACCTCAACTTGAAGGTTCTAGCAAGGAAGCTCTAAAAGGTGGTTATATCATAGATGATTCTAAGAAGGAAGTACCTGATGCTATAATTATAGCAACAGGATCAGAAGTAGAACTTGCAATTGAAGCAAAAAAACAACTAGAGACAGAAGGAATAGATGTAAGAGTTGTAAGCATGCCTTCTATGGATCTTTTTGAAAAGCAGTCTAAAGAATACAAGGAAGAAATCCTACCAAACGATGTAAGAGCAAGAGTTGTTGTTGAAGCAGCATCAGATTTTGGCTGGGGTAAATACATAGGACTAGATGGAGCATATATAAATATGGACTCATTTGGTGCATCAGGACCTGGGGATAAGGTTTTTGAAATGTTTGGATTTACAGTAGATAATGTAGTAAATACAGTTAAATCTGTACTATAATAAGTCTATAAAACAATTATATAATTTTAAATTAAACCTCTTTTGATATATCATTTAAGGTATGTCGAAGGAGGTTTATTATATTTAAAAAAAGATTTTATAAAGAATATAATTTATCAGTTAAAAGTATTAAGAATTTATAAAAATGTAAAAATTCAAGGATTGTTCATAATTTAGTGATATAATATAAAAGGTAAGGTAATTATCACGTCTTATTAGTAAAAAGCAACAATAAGATTTTACTTTATAAGGAGGAAGCAATGAGTTTACCACAAAAACACAGTGATCTCAAGGATTTTAAAAAGGTTATGTTTTTATATGATTCAGCACTAAAAGAAGTAGAAACAAAGATAGAAATATTAAATAATGAATTTAAATTGGCTCACAAATATAATCCAATAGAACACATAACTTCACGTATTAAGACACAACAAAGT
Source organism: uncultured Lachnospiraceae bacterium (assembly GCA_964544535.1). Lineage (GTDB taxonomy): Bacteria > Bacillota > Clostridia > Lachnospirales > Lachnospiraceae > JAAYRG01. The sequence goes on from CAZJCV010000015.1 coordinate 3,804, forward strand.
ATTGCAAAAAAACTTCGACATAATAATAAAGAATATACAATTGAGAATATTGTAAAACAAATAAATGACATTGCAGGAATTCGAATAATTTGTTATTTTAAGTCTGATATTTTTAGAATTGCAGATTTGATTTCAAAACAAAATGATGTAACAGTACTTAAGATTAAAGATTATACTACAAATCCAAAACCTAATGGATATGCGAGTTATCACATGATTGTATCAGTACCAATTTATCTTACTAATACAGTAGTTGATACAAAAGTAGAAATACAAATTAGAACTATAGCTATGGATTACTGGGCAAGTTTAGAACACAAGATTTATTATAAATTTGAAGGAAATGCTCCTATTAATATTCGAAAAGAATTAAAGGAATGTGCAGATGTTGTAGCATATTTAGATGAGAAAATGTTATCAATAAATGAAAAGGTTGAACGTTATAATAATTTATTAAGTGGGGAGTCAGATAAAGAAAGCTTGCTTGAAATTAATATGAAAGAATCTTTTGGACATGTTTTGGAAGAAGACTTTAAAGCTGACTCTGAGCATGAGCTATATAAAGGATATCCATACATAATGGAAAACAAGGAATTATATGAAATAAATAGCAAAGATAAAAAAATGAAAAAGCCTCCAATAAATGAAAAAAAGGACGATAAGATTTTAAGTTTTTTAAAATTAAAGACAGACTAAAACATCTTATTTGTTATGCATAAAAATTATTGAAAAACAAGAAAAAAAGACTGCGGGTAAATTCATCTTTCTTATTGATAATTATCCACAGTCTTTTTATGTACTAATTATTTTAAGTTAACATCTTTTAATAAATCAGCAAGGCTTGTAGAAGCCTCTTGGTTAGAAGAAAATTCTCTTGGACCATTGCTAGGATTGATAACTGCTTTATCATTACTTTCAGCAGCCTTAATGCTTAAGTTAAGTTTGCCATCTTTAATATCTAACACTTTAACTTTAACCTCTTGACCTTCTTTAACAACCTCACTTGGAGATTTAATGAATTTCTTTGAAAGTTGAGATATATGAACTAAACCAGAAAGGTTATCATCAATTTTAACAAAAGCACCATAAGGAACAAGACTATCTACCGTAGCATCAAGAACCATACCTTTTTCAAGACTTTCAAGCATATTTGCTTGCTTGCTTTTTCTTTTATCTATCTCTACTTGCTTACTAGAGAGGACAAGTTTATTTTTACTTTGTTCTACTGTTATTATAATAGCTTCAACCTCTTTATCCTTCCATTCATCAAGGTCTTCAACATAATCAATTGAAAGTTGAGAGGCTGGGATAAATCCTCTAATACCTTCAAGATAAGTTATAACTCCACCTTTAACACTTTGAGAAATTTTTGTCTTAAGAACAGTCTTTTCATCCATAAGTTTTTTGAGTTTATCCCAAGCAAGAATAAAGTCAGCTTGCTTTTTTGAGAGAAGAATATTCCCCTCACCATCATCATCATTTATTACCTTTGCATTGATGGAATCTCCAATTGTAATGTCATCTTTTAGAGAAAATGAAGGGTTATTACTGTATTCATTTGCTTTAATGATTCCTTCAGCGTATGAACCAAGATCTAAAGTTACCTCAGTATCAGATACGCCTACTATAGTAGCTTTAATTATATCTCCAATATTAACCTTATGAAACGATTTTTCTATTTGGTCTTCAAATTCATCCATTGAAGGTATAGTTTCAACTTCAGAAGTATTATTTTCCTCTAAATTTGTATTAATGGTTTCATTTTCAATTTCGCTTTGTTCTTTCTCGCTCATTTTATACTCCAATCTGTGACAAATGCACTTGTTTTTTGATTATCATTAATATTATAGCATAGTTGAAGTTTTACACAAGTTATGAAAGGTATATTAATTAAAGCAAATTGTACAAACATAACTGGAAATAGTATGAATAGTTTATGAGATTCTTGAGTAAGCAATGGAAAAATGATAAAATAATATGTAATAGTTTATATATAGATAGAAAGCGTCAATAAAAGACAAAATATAAGGTTGAGATACTCTTAAAGATAGCTATTAGGACTAACAGAGGGGATGTCAAGGATGCTAAATCAAAAAAGATTATATTTTCTTTTATTAACTCCGTTATCAATAATAATTATTCTATTAGTTAGAAATAATAGTTGGATTGCGGAATTTGTATTTGCCCAATGTATATATAAGTTTTTAGCACAATTAATTAGCAATATAACAGGCTTGATTCCATTTTCTATTATGGAAATATCCATATACATAACAATAATATTAATTATTAGCCTATTTGTATACATAGTAAAATTAATTTTTATTAAAAAGAAAGATATAGTAAAGGGCACTTTAAGTTTAGTTATAAATATTAGTTGTGTTTTTAGTATTTTATTATTTATGTTTACAATTTTTGCGGGAACAAATTATTACAGATATACGTTTTCAGAGATTAATAATATAAAGGTAGAAGAATCAAGTGTAGAAGAACTTTACAAGTTAAACTTGTATTTAGTAGATCAAGCTTCTAGTATAAGGGAAGAATTAGAACTTAATCAAGACCATATCAATGAAATGGGGGTAGTAGAGGTAAATAACATTAGTTGGTTGGAGCTTACTAATTCAGTTGAAGATGCTTACATAATTTTATCGGAACACTATCCTACACTAGAAGGAAGTTTTGGGCATCCTAAACCAGTCCTATACTCAAAGTTCATGTCGAAGATGGAAATTACAGGTATATTTTGGCCTTTTTCCTTGGAAGCCAACATTAATATTCATGTTCCAGATTATACAATCCCTGCAACAATTGCACATGAAAAGGCTCACCAAAGAGGATTTATGAGAGAAGATGAGGCTAATTACATAGCATACCTTGCCTGTATTCATTCTGAGAACTTATTACTTCAGTATAGTGGAACAATGCTTGCCTTAACTCAAGCAGGCAATGCTTTATATAAAGAAGACCCTGAACTTTATTATGAAACTAGAAGTTACTTTTATGAGGGAATGTATGCGGACTTAAGAGATAAATCAAACTATTGGAGTCAATTTGATAATACAGTAATAAGTACAGCATCAACAAAAATGAATGATACATATTTAAAAGTTAATAATCAAAAAGATGGTGTAAAAAGTTATGGAAGAATGGTGGATTTACTTTTAGCTGAACTTAAGGCTGATTATTTATAGTATATAGATAAGCTCTTCCTTCTTTTCCAATTCTTTTAATGGCTCCAATGTAGTTTAGAATATGTAAACAAAGCCCTGCATTTCGTTGGTTAATTTTTGCTATACGCTTATAGTCGTTTACAGTAAATTCAGCAGGTAGGCCAGGAGGTAGAAAGTTTTTATAATCTTCTATAGAATTAACTTGCATCTCATTTACAAGTTTTTTGGGAATTCTATCGCACTTTGTTGCACCCTTTTTTTGATCCTTGCTCCAACCGTCTAAAAGACGATATTCATCCATATCCATTAGAATTATATGTAATTTTATATTTGGATGCGCAAGAAAAAATTTAATTTTATATAATTCGCGAAAGATATCATGTGGATTTCCTCTTTTGGGAGATTTGCGAGGTTGGTTTATTTTTCCGGTTTCTTTATTAATCCAATATATATTTTTAATATGGGCAATGGGATAAACTATGGTTATAGGATGTAAATCGAGTAAGACACTTAATTTTTTTCTTAGACGATCAAAATTTGATGTCTGAATCTCTATTATTCCTTTTTCATTTACTATATCCGCATAAAAACCCTCAACTTTTATTTCATGAAAGGAAGGATCAGGTTCTACATAGTTCTTAACAATGGCATGAACAGTTTTTTCTTTAAGTGTTCCTATTTGGGAAGAGTCACCTATGACCCCATCTTTTTCTATGGCATTATTGAGTATAGATTTGCAAGCTTCGTTAAATAATAATTCATTCATTATATATAGTCCTTTTTTTTTATCTATTTAGTATTATTAATAAATACCATAGTATGTATAGGACTTTAAGTCAAGATAGCAACTTATAATTTTGAAGTTATAACAATGTAAAACAAATTATAGAAGGAGACAAGATGAAGGAAAACAGAATAAGTAAAGAATTATTAGATTTTATAAATAAAGGGACCACACCTTATCATACAGTTAAAGAAGGCAAGAAAATATTAGAAGAGGCGAATTTTGTTGAACTTAATATAAGGGATGAATGGGATTTAAAACTTGGAGGATCTTACTATGTATCCCTTTACGAAACATCTTTATTTGCTTTTTCTATTGGGAAGGGCTGGGATAAAGGACAAAACTTAAGGATAGGAGTGGCTCATACAGATTGTCCAGGATTTCGTGTAAAAGCAAGTGGAGAAATGATTTCAAATGGTTATCTGAAGTTAAATACAGAAATATATGGAGGTCCAATAATAAACACTTGGCTTGATAGGCCCCTTTCAATAGCAGGAAGAGTCGCAATTAAAAGTGAAGATTGCTTTCATCCCAAAATGAAGGTTTTTGATATAAAAAAGCCTGTTCTTACAATACCTAATTTACCGATACATATTAGTAGAGAGATAAATAAAGGAGTTGAATTAAACAAACAAATTGATACAATTCCACTTTTTTCAATGGAAGGAAAAGAGACAAATAAAAAGGAATTTTTAAAAGAATATATTGGAGAGAAACTTAATATAAAGCCAGAGGATATCTTGGATTATGACATATATATCTATAATGCTGAAAAAGGAACAGAACTTGGCATGAAGGAAGAATTTATCTCTGCCCCCAGATTAGACAATTTAACTTCTGTTTTAGCCTTGTTAAAAGCAATTATTAAGGGGAGGAGAAATGAAGGAATCAACCTTATAGCTCTTTTTGATAACGAAGAAGTAGGTAGTAAGAGTAAGCAAGGTGGAGACTCAAGCATACTAAACTTGATGATTGAAAAAATTTATCGAGGACTTGCTGCAAACAAAGGAGAAAGATTATTTGAAACTTTAGCAGATAGTTTGATGATTTCTGTAGATGTAGCACATGCTCTTCATCCTAATAGGCCTGAAAAGTTTGATCCTATTAATCATACTAAATTAAATCAAGGAATAGTAATAAAAATAGATAGTAATCAAAAATATACTTATGATACGGAAGCTGTAGCGATTGTTCAACAACTCTGCGAAAAAGCAGGAGTAAAATACCAAAAATTTGTAAACAGATCAGATGTAAGAGGAGGCAGCACTTTAGGATCAATTATATCATCATGGATTCCAATGAAGACTGTGGATTTAGGAGTTCCTTTACTTGCTATGCACTCTGCTAGGGAGACCATGGGAAAAATAGATCAGCAATATTTAGAAAGACTACTTTCAACATTCTTTTTGCTAGAATAAAAACATTACCAAAAAATAATAATAATAATTTAATATATTGACAAAGTGCACAAGAAATGATAATATTATATTTACGTAGTAGGAAAAAAACTTCCCACTAGAGGAGAAGACACGTGGGGGACGTGAGAGTAAAACTTTTATAAGATAAGGCTAACTAATGGAATGTGTTAAAAGGCACATATTTAGTTAGTCTTATTTTAATTTAACAGTAAATGATAAAACACATTCTTTATATAATAAGTATATTTAAATCTAATTTTTTCTTGCTCCTTGCCGAAATATATAATAACAATCTCGCAGAAAAACTTGTGTTTTTAATTATAAGGCAAGGAAGGAATTCCATGAACACGTTAGGTATAAATAACAAAATTCAATTAATAGATAAGAAGGAAAAACAGATTGATATTGCCAATGCCAATGTTAGCTTAACAAAGCATGGTATTATCAATAAAAATCATGAAAAAAAAATAAATAATATTGATTTTAGAAAAAAAGATTTTATATATTCCCAGAAAAACTTGACAGATCCTTATATTAAAAAAGAAGATAAGGCTGAAGAAGTAAAAGATAGTGCTTTAGAAAAGTGGGATAAACTAATCCAGAGATTCGGAGTAGAGGATTTAGAATTACTATCAAAAGAAGGTATGAATTATAAGGAATATGATGTAGGCCAACTTGATAAAACTATCGAAAGAATAAAAGAAGAAAGGGCTATCAAGAAAGAAAACCTTGAAAACCAAATAGAAGCTAATAAAGAAAAGATAGATTTAATAAGAAGCAGTTATGGAGGAGGCAAATTAGATAAAAAGATAATTCAAAGACTAGAAGATAAGGGACTTCCTGTAACAAAAGGCAATATTGAAAAAATATCTAATGCTTTAGAGAAGGCTATTATGACAGAAAACTTGTCTGATCAGGCTATATCTTATTTAACATCTTATGATATGCCTCTAACGATTGAAAATATATATAAGAGTATGCATATAAGCTATGATAACAAACAAAATATAGATAGGCAGGGTAATAGTTATAGCGATTTTGAAAGCATAGAAAGGCAAGTATTAAAAACAATACAAGATTCGAAACTTGAAGTAAATGATGAAAATATAGACAATGCTAAATGGCTTTTAGAAAATGACATTCCAATTACAGAAAAAAGTCTTTGGAAACTTAAGGATTTAAAAATAATAAAAAGTGAAATGACTCAAGATGAAATATTAAATAGAATAGTAAGTAATATAGAAGAAGGAATACCACTAGAAAAAACCAATTTAACTTTAGTTTCCTACAATAGACTAGATGATATTATTGATGAGTTTCAGAATATAGATGATTTAACCTTAGATTTTGCTTTTGAACAAGATGCAGATATAGATATTGACACTATTTCACTAAGAAGAAATCTTGAAGAAATTCGTTTAAAACTAACTATTTCATCAGGTAAGCAACTTATAAAAAATGGTTTTAATTTGGAGACAGATAAATTAAGTCGAATCGTTGATGGCTTAAGAGAAATTGAAAACAAATATTATCAAAACTTACTAGAAGAACAAAGCCTTCCTGTCACTTTAGAAAAGGTCAGTTATTTAGAAAGTGTGTTAACAAGCTTAGATGAGCTAAGGAGTATGCCTGTTATAATATTAGGAAGCACGTTAGCTTCTATGGAAACTCAAACGATTGTAGGCTTAATAGAAGAAGGAAATAATCAAATTGCCAATAGACAATTAGCAAACAAGACATATGAAACATTAATGACAAAGCCTGACAGATATTATGGAGATAAAATAGAAAAAGCATTTACTAATATAGATGAGATTTTAACATCTTTAGAGCTAGAAGTAAGTGAAGCAAACCAAAGAGCAGTTAGGATATTAGGATATAATTCCATGGATATAACAAGGGAAAGTATAAAGTCTATTAAGGCTTACGATAATCAGGTTGATTATATGATGAAAAACTTATTGCCTTCAACGGTTGTAAGCTTTATTAAAAAAGACTTAAACCCTTTAAATATGCCTATTACAGATATAAATAAAGAAATAAAAGATGAAAGATTAAATACAGAATCATTACAGAATAATAAATTTAGTAAATATTTATGGAAGCTTGAAAAAAATCAAGAAATTTCAGAAAATGAAAAAGAATCTTATATTGGATTTTATCGATTAATACATCAACTTAATAAAAATGGTGAGGCAGCTCTTGGAGCAGTTATAAATGCAGGGCAGGAAGTTACGCTAAGTAATTTACTAACTGCAATGAGAACAAGAAGTCATGGAGAGATAGACTTAATCCTTGATGAGGAATTTGGAGCTTTAGAAGACTTTAGCAAAGGAATAAAAGATATAGATGTACAAATCAATGAAGGTTTTATTGATAATATTTTTGAAGAAATATCACCTGAAAAGATTCATTCCTTAGAAGGCAAAGAAATCTATGACATGTCCATTGAACAACTAAGTAAACAGTTGAAGCAAACTCAAAATGAGGCAAGCTTAGATAAGGATTATTTTTCAGAACAGATAAGTAAAACACAAGATCTTGTAGAGAACAATCCAGATATTATTAAATACTTAGAGAGTCTAAAAATACCTGTAAGTATTAATAATATAAGGGCTGCAACAGGACAACTAAGTCAAGATCAGAACGTCTATAAATTAATTAAAGATATTGATAAAGAAAGTCAGTTATTAAACAATAATACATTAAAAGAGCTAGACATTGAGGAAATTTCCAATCGGGTAATAAATAACTTTAATTCATATGACGACTTAAGTAAGGAGTATGAAAACATAGAAAAAGATATAAATGATATTTGTAAGGATTTATTCGAAAATAAAATATTCTCTTTAAAAGAAGCCCGAAGTTTACAAAGGATAACTAGTGGAATGTCTTTTGTAAAACTTTTATCAAAAAAGGAACATTATCAAATACCAATTGTAAAAGGAGAAACAGTAACTAATGTTAATTTAACAATATTAAGAAATGAAGATAAAAGAGGAAGAATAAAAATTAATCTTTTCTCAGAAACATTAGGGTCTGTAGTAGCAAATTTTAAAGTTGATAACAAAGAATTAACAGGCTTTATTAGTAGTAATAATATGGAGGGATTAGAGGTTTTAAAAGCTGCCAAAGATGAAATGATTGAGAGACTTGAAAAACAAGGAATAAGCTGTAAAGCTATTTACTACTCTAACAATCAAGGAAATGCTATATACAATAATAAAGAAGAAAATAAAAAAAATAGTGAAGAACAAACAAAGGAAGACACCCAGACTTTATATAAAATTAGTAAAGAGATTTTGCTTCATATTGGAGACATGGAAACGGACAAATCATTTTAAAAGATAGGAGAGCGAAATGAGAATTAATCATAATATACCATCATTAAAGGCAAATAGTTTGTTGAGAAAAAATAACAGGGCACTAACTAAGAGTTTAGAAAGATTATCTTCGGGACTAAGAATTAATCATGCATCTGATGATGCAGCAGGAATGGCAATTTCCAACAAAATGAAAACACAGATTATGGGGTTAAATCAAGCATCTAGAAATGCAGCAGATGGCATTTCAGTTATCCAAACGGCAGAAGGTGCTCTAAATGAAATAGGAGCAATATTGTCACGTATGAGGGACTTAGCAGTGCAAGCAGCAACTGACACAAACACAACTGATGACAGAGAAACAATAAACATGGAAATTAATCAATTAAATGAAGAAATACAAAGAATTTCTGAAACTACAGAGTTTAATTCAAAGACTCTTTTAAATGGAGATATTGATAATAAAACACACACAAGTAACTATAACATGAAAGTGATTTATATGTCTGATGGGGTTTCAGTTGGGGACTATAATCTTGACGTTTTAGCAGAGGCTACTAAAGGTAAAATTGAAGCTAGTGCAGTCTTAGAATCAGCAATTAGGGAGCAAGAAGGAACAATATATATTAATAATAAAGCTGTGGTAATTTCACGTTTGGATGATTACACAAGTGCCTTAGAAAAAATACGAAGTACTTGTGAAGCAGTTGATGTATCTGTTGAATCGGTTTATGATGAAGATACAAGGAGCAAACAAATGATTTTTACTAGCAAGAATTTTGGAAAAAATGCAAAGATCGAAATAAAATCAGAAAATATGGAACTACTTAAAGCAATAGGTCTTGAAAATGAAACTACAAAATCTCAAGGATTAGATGCTTCAGTAGAACTAAAAGGATTTCCATCATCTGCAACTGTTTTTGCAGATGGAGATATAATTTCCATTACAGATAAGAATAATTTTAAAATAAATTTACAATTAAGTTCAGGAATTGGATTAGGGGAAGCAAAACTTAGTGTATTAGATGCAGGACCAATGCAACTACAAATAGGAACAAATGAAAGTCAAACTATGAGCATTCGAATTCCAAAGGTTGATCCTACGACTCTAGGAACCAAATTCTTAAACCTTAATACCAATGAAGGAGCTAATAAAGCAATTGCTGTATTGGATGAAGCGATTAATATGGTTACAAGTATACGTTCAAGTCTTGGGGCATATCAAAACAGATTAGACCTTTCTATAAATAATTTGGATACTTCTTCTGTAAATATGACAGAAGCCATGTCTAGAATTGAAGATGTAGATATGGCTGAAGAAATAGCAAGTTATACTCAAAAGGATGTTTTAACTCAAGCAGGAACAGCAATGATGTCTCAAGCAAATGCAAGGCCACAGACAATATTATCCTTACTTCAAGGCTAAAGAAAGGATTCTTATAAAAAACTATTGTGGAATTTAAGAAAGGTAGGCTCATTAGTGTGAATAATAAACTAGCAAAAGAATATACAGGTAGGATTGTACAGGCATCAGCAACTGAATTAGTAGTTATTATTTATGAACTTATAATAAAAGAAATTGAGCTGGCGAAAGAAGAATTTGAAGGTGGTAATCAGGATGGATTTATAAGATCTTTAAAAAGTGGACAGCTCTTTATATCACATTTGATGGAGTCTTTAGATTATCAATATAAGATGTCATATGATTTACTAGGATTATATTTATATGTAAATAGAAACATAGTAAATGCTATATGTAAACTTGATCCTAAGGAATTAAAGAATTCCAAATCTATAATTAATAAACTTAAAGTTGGTTTTGAAGGCATAAAAGGTGAAGATAAGTCTGGAACTGTTATGGACAATGCTCAACAAATTTATGCAGGGCTAACATATAATAAAGACAAATTAAATGAAGTAAATGTTGATCATAAGGATCTTAATAGGGGATATAAGGCTTAATATTAGAAAACAAAAGCATATGTAGCTAAAGGCTACATATGCTTTTTATGTCTTCATGGAAAATCGACTAAACCTTCTACGTCAGATTGATTCTTATCTATTTCTTTTACCTGTCTTAAAAGAAACTTATATCGTTTTTGCATTGCATTTAACTCATAAATATAACAATCAATCAAATCTGGATCAGATACATTTTCAAAGTTTGAGTAAGCACTATCTAGTGCTATTTTGGTTTTTTCAATGTCTCCAAGTAAAGAATCATATTCTGTTTTGTTTTTTTTAGGAAATAGCTTCATAAAGTATACTCCTTCTAAGTAATTATTATGATAAAAGGATTAATTTCTATATTATTAGTATAGTCTTGGATTTTGTAGAATATACTACAATAGTTAGAAAAGTCTACCTTTATAATCATAAATGGGGGAATTAGGAATGAATTTAAACTTTGAAAGCAAAGTATTTATAGCAATTATTATAATAAGTGTAGTCTTATTATTGATTAGTTTTATAAAACAAAGATTTGATTTAATTGTCAATTTTGCGTTGAGAATTGTAGGAGGTTTATTAGCTATCTATATACTGAATATAGTACTAAAAAGCTTTTCTATAGATATGGCTGTAGGCCTGAATGGGATAACAGCTTTAACAGTAGGGCTATTAGGTTTGCCAGGATTTGCTTTACTATATGCTTTATCAGTTTATTTTTTCATAAAATAAATTTAATTTTAATCAATATGCATATAAAAGATTAACTTATTTGGATGAAATGACAAAAATTAGATTTTATTGGAATTTTCATTGACAAAGAAGGCAAATCTATTGTAAAATAGTTTTATCTTAATAAGGGAGGTGAATTACATTTACTTAAAGGTGTATATCCTTTCTTTCATTATACTTCTAGGGGTTTTCCAAGATATAAAATCTTTTAAAATCAGGAACTATACAATTTTAATTGGGCTTACAACAGGTATTTTATTTAACTTAAATGAAGTTGGACTTAAAGAAATATATATTTTTCTAATTGCAATGATTATACCAGTTATTATTTTATTTCCACTTTTTTTATTTAAGGTACTAGGTGCGGGTGATATAAAGTTATTTTCTGTGGTTGGCTGTTACTTGGGTATATCAACAGTTATTCAAGTTATTATCATTTCTTTTTTTGCTGGAGCAATTCTATCAGTTCTTTATATTATAAAAACAAAGTCACTATACAAAAGAATCTCACATTTTAAAAAATATATATCTAAAGCCAAAAAAGAGTATCGAGAATCTTTGACAGTAGGTAAAGCCAGCACTAATAATCTAAAAATAATTCCATATTATCAGAAGGAAGAAGACAAAACTGAAGGTGTCATACATTTCTCAATAGCTATATTCATAGCATATATTACTATTTTAATATCCCATTATTTTTGAAAGTTATTAAGTACTAGAAGTATATAAGAAAACCAAATACAAGAAGGAGGGTGATAATATTTGGGGCTAAGCTTAGGTATATTTGATTCTGATGTTCAATATTCCAGCAAGTTAATGGGATATATAAAAAGACGACATAAGACCATTAAAAAAATTAGAATTTTTACTAATAAAACAATATTATATGATTATCTTTCAGATAATTATATAGATGTCCTACTTATAAGTGAGGATAAACTAGGTGAAAATATTGAACATGATAATATCAGGCACATTTGTATTCTTTCAGAAGAAAGCTATGTTTCAGAGGATAATGATGAAAAGGTTATATATAAATTTCAATCTGCAGAACAAATAATTATAGAGCTGTTTGATTATTTTCCGGAGCTAGGTGATAATGGCAACTTACATTATTCTAATAAGATTAAGTTTATTACTATATTTTCTTTGAATGAAAACTTTACTAAAGATAACTTTGCACTTAATTTAGCAAATCACTATGGAACAAGGAAAAAAACCTTATTTATAGACTTTAATTTGTTACATGTAAAAAGTATCTTTCCAGATGTAAAAACTGAAAAAAATCTTTCTGAATTTCTATATTATCTAAAAGTACAAACCCATAATATATTAGCAAAGATGACTGAACAGATACAAGTACTAAATAGTTTTGATTATTTACATGGAGTTACATTTGGTCTGGATCTTTATGACCTTACTGAGAAGGACTTAGAAGTGTGGATGAGGGAATTAACAACTTCTGATTATGAAGTTGTTATATTTAACGTAGGTTGTTTTTTTTCAACAATCCTAGAACTTTTCAGAAGAAGTAATGAATTACTTCTTATTAGTAGAAATAATGTATGGGAGCAAAGTTTGTATGATAATTTAAAAGAACAACTAATATGGACAGGTTATGAAGAGGTAATTGATTTGATAAGAGTGGTTAATATAGCAAATGAAACCCCTGAAACTGTCTATGAACAAGAGAGTAACTATGTGTTTACAAAAAAGTGGGGTGATATAGTAGAATCCTATGCAGCAGTTAATTGAAGAAATAAAAAAAGATGTAGTAAATCAGTTAGATATATATAAAGAATATAAGGATGAAGAAATAGTTGAAATAATCGATGACAATATAATTACTAGAAGTAAATCAAGATATATTAGCATAGAAGATAAAAGGCATATTCAAAAAACTATTTTTAATTCTATTAGAAGATATGATATTTTACAAGATTTAATTGAGGATTCAGATATTACAGAGATAATGATTAACGGTTATGACAATATATTTTTTGAGAAAAAAGGTTGTATTATACCATGGGACGAAAGATTTGAATCAGACAAGAAACTAGAAGATATTATACAACAAATTGTATCCAGGTCTAATAGGATAGTAAATGAGAGCAACCCAATTGTTGACGCAAGGCTTGAAGATGGTTCTAGAGTAAACATTGTATTGCCTCCAGTTTCATTAAGTGGGCCAGTGGTTACCATAAGGAAGTTTCCAGAGGAGCCTATTTCTATTAAAGATTTAATAGGATTTGCTTCACTAACGAAAGAATTAGCAATTTTTCTTGAAAGGTTAGTAATAGCGGGTTACAACATTTTTATATCTGGAGGTACAGGTTCTGGGAAAACAACATTTCTGAATGTTCTTTCGAACTTTATTCCAAACGATGAAAGAGTTATTACAATTGAAGATTCTGCAGAACTTCAAATACGAAATATAAAAAACTTGGTTAGGTTAGAAGTTAGGAATGCAAATATTGAAGGTAAAAACGAGATTTCAATTAGAGATTTAATTAAAAGTAGCTTGCGAATGAGACCGGACAGAATAGTTGTAGGCGAGGTTAGGGATGGTGCAGCATTAGATATGTTGCAAGCAATGAATACTGGGCATGATGGATCTTTATCAACTGGTCATGCTAATTCAACTATTGATATGCTTAACAGATTAGAGGTTTTATGTATTATGGGCAATAGCTCAGTACCAATAGAAGCAGTACGTAAGCAGATAGCTTCAGCCCTTGATATTATTATACATCTAGATAGGCTTAGGGACAAAAGTAGAAAGGTGATTGAAGTATCAGAGATTATTGCTTGTAGAGATGGAAAATATATTTTGAATAAGTTGTATCAATTTGATGATAAGGGTGAAGATGAGGAGGGAAATGTAATTGGTCAAATAAAAAAGACTAAAAATGAATTAATCAATAATAGTAAATTAAGAAAAGCAGGGATATTGTGATAGAAGATTATAATCATTATAAATATTCAAAAAAGGACTTGATTAAGTATTTTGTTCAAGGCGAGATAAGAGGTGTTTTTGTTGGTTATATGTTTTATTCAAGTGTTATCGGAATACTCATGATGATTCCCTATGGATTTTATTATGTTAATAATAAGAAAAAGGAACTAATTAAGAAAAGAAAGTGGCAATTGAATCTAGAATTCAAAGATGCACTAATAAGTATTTCTTCAGCATTAAATGCAGGTTATTCTATTGAAAATGCCTTTGAAGAAGCATGCAAAGATCTAAAGCTTATGTATACAGAAGATGCTCTAATTGTTATAGAATTTCAAAGCATGATAAACCAGATTCAAATGAATATTACAATAGAAAAAATACTTGAGGATTTTGCTAAACGTAGCAAAATTGAAGATATAAATAATTTTTCTGCTGTATTTACTACTGCCAAAAGAACAGGAGGAGACTTAATAAAGATAATACGAAAATCAGGTAATTCAATTAGTGAAAAAATAGAGACTAGGCGTGAAATACAAACAATGATTACAGCAAAAAAATTTGAAGCAAAGATTATGAACCTTATACCATTTGCAATTATTTTATATTTAAAAATTTTTTCATCTGGATTTTTAGATCCTTTATACAATAATATAAGCGGAATCTTCATTATGACAGTATTATTAATAATATATCTTTTTGCCTACAAAATAGCAGAAAAAATAATGGATATAGAGGTGTAGGATGATTCTAATAAATATAGCAATACTATTTTTATTTGTTTTTATATTAATTATATCAAAAAATTATGAAAAAGAATTTATAGACAGACTTGACTCAAAAAAATATAAATTGAAACAATTTTTTCCCGCAGGATTGTTTGTTTATGATTACATAAGTAAATTTAAAAAGCATATAAACCTAGAAAGACAAAAAGAATCTTTAAAAGCAATTTATGTAGGAGAACACATTGATGAAATAAAAAGAATATATATGTGCAAGAAAATTATAATATTTGGACTAGTTGTGTTTGTTTTTAATACGTTCTCTATCTTAAGCCATATAAATACACATAACAGTAGTGTTTTGCAAAAAGGTAATTACATTTCAAGGCCAAAAACATATGAAGATACCAATAATCTAAAGTTAGATGTATGTATTACGAAAGATGGCCAACTTGTTTTAGAAGATGAAGTAAACTTAGATGTCCAGGGAAGGAAATATGATAAGAAAGAATTGAATGAAATAATATTAAAAGCTAAAAAGTATATAGACTCTACAATTTTAAGTAAAAATAAGTCTTTGAAAGAAGTTACCGACGATCTTAACTTGATTTCTTCTATACCTGGGACAGATTTATATATTATATGGGAAACTGAAGATTATCAACTAATTACGAGAGAAGGAGAAGTCAACAACGAAGACTTAAAGCAAGGTGTTGAGACATGGATTTTAGCTAAGATTCAGTATTATGATATAGAAGTAGAGTATAAGCTAGAAGCAATTGTTTTACCAAGAGTTTTTACAGAAGAAGAACTGACTTACAGAAAACTTATGGAAGAGATAGATAGGGAAGATGAAAGCTCTATAACAAATGAAAAAGTTAAATTACCCAACACTGTAGGTGAAATGGAGGTGTTATGGAAGGAAAAAAAGGATTCATCAAGTACTACTCTTCTTATTATAGGGATTGTAGCTGCCATAGCAATTTTCTTAGCATATGATAAAGATTTGTATGAGAAGGTAGATAAAAGAAACAGACAAATGCTTTTAGATTATCCTGAAATAATAGACAAGATAATACTATTATTAGGAGCAGGAATGCCTCTAGCAAATGCTTGGCAGAAAATTGTACAAGACTATAAGCAAAAGGGAGCAGGCAAAAGATATATATATGAGGAGATGATAATTACTAGTAATGAATTGAAACTTGGAAAATCTGAAGTTGTAGCTTATGAGAGTTTTGGACGTAGGGTGAAGTTACTGCCATATTTAAGATTCACTTCTTTGCTTGCACAGAATATTAAAAAAGGATCAGCAGATTTACTAAAAATATTAGAAGTTGAAGCAGTTGAATCTTTTGAAGAACGAAAAGAATTGGCAAAAAGAATAGGAGAAGAAGCAGGAACTAAACTTTTATTTCCAATGATATTAATGTTATTAATTGTTTTAGTAATTGTAATTGTACCAGCATTTTTATCTTTTAAATTATAAAAAATGGAGGAAAAAATATGGAAAATTTAAAAGAAAGTATTAATGAGTTTATAATGGAAGAAGAAGGAATTGGAGTAGTAGAGATAATTTTAATATTGGTTATACTTATTGGATTAGTTATAATTTTCAAAAGTCAAATGCAAGCCTTGGTAAAAAGAATCTTTTCAGCAATAACAAAAGACACTGGAAAAGTACTAAATTAAATGAATAAATATAAAAATATAAAAGGCTCAATAACAGTGTTTTTAACTTTGCTTATGCTTATTGTAATCTCTTTGATCATGACAACTGTAGAGGCCTTACGAGTGCATAACATGTCAGTATATGCTGAGAGAGCATTATATAGTGCTTTAGATTCTGTCTTGGCAGAATTTTATTATCCTTTGTTTAAAGAATATCATGTTTTTGGATTAGATGGAGGATATGGCACTAATATCATTCAAGAAGATATACTAGAAGACAAAATATGTTCTTATATGCAGTATACATTTAACCCTAATGAAGATATAAGCGTTGCAAACCATAAGATACCGATGGAGAACTTTAACTTGTACGAATTAGAAACTAAAGAAGTAAATATTAATGATATAAAAACACTTATGGATTATAATGGTGGGTTGTTTGTTGATCAAGGAATTCAATATTCTAAGTATCGGTTAGCAGGTGATGGTGTAGAGTCTTTACTTGAAA
This sequence comes from uncultured Lachnospiraceae bacterium, assembly GCA_964544535.1. GTDB lineage: Bacteria > Bacillota > Clostridia > Lachnospirales > Lachnospiraceae > JAAYRG01. The sequence continues at coordinate 21,038 of CAZJCV010000015.1, forward strand.
ATGCAAATATTATAGATCAATCTAGATTGAAAGATATTGCAGAGACAGAAGAGATATTTAAAGAAAAGATAAAGGCAGAAGAAGGAATCTCTAATATATGTAAAGATGTTATAAGTTTAAGTAAAACGATAGATGGAATTGATATAAGTCCAAAAGGTCCTAAAACAAATAAGGATGGCAGTTTACAAATTAAAAACTATTTTGTCAAAAAGATCTGTGTATCAGAGTCAACAATTAGCAACCCACATCCAGAGAATGAATGGATAGCATCCTCCTTACAAGGAGAATATCTGAATCCAAAAAGATTAATGGACAAAGGAATTAGTTATTTAGATTTATTGTTAGAAAACCACAACGCTAGGCTAGAAGCAGAAAAAACATATACAAATAAAACACAAATTGATCAAGATGAAATTAATGATGAGGACGAATTAAAAAGACTAAAAAAAGAAATAAAAAACCTCAAAGAGCTTATAAAAAAATATGATGCAAAAGAAAAAGAACTTATTTCTAATTTTAATAACTTTAAAAGTGAAGTGAAAACATTAATTAACAACACTTCAACAGTAATTGAAAGTGCAGTTAAAGATGTAACTATGGTTATTAAGAATCAAACAGAAAGTACTAAATTAATAAATAATTATAAATCTGTATTAAAAGAAAAAAAGGATTCTGTAAGTGAAGACTTTTACACTAGTCTATGGAATGATTATCTTGAAATAGAAAAATATAAAGGCAGTAAGCTACAGGGTAATAATACATATAACTTTATAGGAATGAAAACAACCCTGGAGAACAACAAAAATATAATGAAAGAATTAAAAGGTGAATTAGATTTTAAAGTTAGCAGTGAAAAGGAGTCATGGATAGAAGGCAAAGAAAAACTAAAAGAAATGAAAGAAACTTTTTCAAATTATAGTCATGAGTATTTAAATCTAGACTATAAGGATCTAAGAAGAAAAGATGAAGAACCAAAAATATTTGATGGTGCAAACTCTATTATAGCTGATGGAATTATGAATCTTGTTATAGTGGATGGTAATGAACTTTCTGAAAAAAAACTAAACGACATAGACAAAGCTGCGCTTCCATCATACCAATATAAAAGCAAAGAAGATAATTCTAGTAATGTGTTTGACAACTTTGAAGATTTAAATGCATCAAACGCAATAGAAAAGTTTATGGGAATCATTGAAGGTTTTTCAGAAAACCTTAAATCAAGTAATTTGTTAACATCAACAGGAGACATGATGGTTAAAGAGTTACTTTGTCAAAAATATTATCTAGATCATTTTGGGACTTTACAAACAGAAACAAAAGTTGAAATGCCTACAGCCTTAGAGTATGAAATTGAGTATATATTAAAAGGAAAGGATTCAGATTACGATAATCTTAAAGCATTGGCATCAGACTTATTGATTTTTAGAATGCTAATGAACACAACATCATTAATGATTAATTCTAAAAGTAATAGACAAGCAAGAGAGATAGCCGTATTATTGGTGGGATTTACAGGAATACCTGTCTTAGTTACTATAACCAAGACCATTATTTTGCTTGTATGGGGATTAGCAGAAAGTTTTGTTGATATTGCAACATTATTAAGAGAAAAAACAGTAGCGATTTTTAAGGAATTAAAGGATTTTAGCATAGAACTTAAAGATTTACCTTTTATAAACAAAGAGTTAATTCAGAAAAAGGTAGATAAAATTAATAATCAAGAATCACCACTATATCATGATTATTCGGACTATTTATACATCCTTTTATTATTGAAGAAGAGTGAAACTAAAACATACAGAGCATTAGATATGATTCAGGTAAATATGCAAAAGAATTATGAAGAAACATTTTTTATAAGTAATTGTATATATGGAATTCAAGTTTCTTCTAGCTTTCTTATGGAAGATAAATTTATATCCTTACCCTTTGTTCAAGGAACAATAGGAAGTACAAATGAAGAATACAACTACAATACAACTCTGGAGTATTCTTACTAGAAAAGAAAAGACATTGGGGTGAATTGCTATATCCGTTCAAAAAAATAAAAACAAAATCTCTCTCCAAGTAAAAGAAGCATATAGTCCAAAAGCAAGAAAAATAATTTTAAACGAACGGATATAGCAATTCACCCTAATATAAAATTTAATTTATTATAAGGAGAAAGGATTGGAAACACGAAAACAATTGAAATATAAAAAAAGAGCTTCTCTTACATTAGAAGCAACCTTAGTACTGCCTATATTTATCTTTTCAATAATTACTTTTATATATCTCCTTCAAATTATGATCATACATGATAATTTACAAGAAGGGATAACGAATATAGGCTTAGAAGCTGCAAAATACGGATATGTGTATGATAGCCTTCATGAAGAAAACAAAGAGGATTATAGCGCGTTTTTTAAAGTCGCATTATATGATAATGTTGATTTAAAATTATTAGATGGGTCTTGTATTAAAGGAGGATTTGCAGGGATACATACCTACCTTTCCAACTATATGGAAGAGAATGATATTGTAGATGTAATTATAAATTATAAGATTAAGATACCGACACTTTTTTTTAACATAGACAACTTTCAAATAGTGCAAAGAGCAAAGTTAAGAGGTTGGAGTGGTTATAAGCCCTTAGCAAAATTTGAAGAAAAAACTACTGAAGACACAGATGAAGAAATGGTATATATAACAGAAACAGGCACAGTATATCATACATCAAGGGAATGCACCCATTTACAATTATCTATCAAGCAAGTTCCCTTTGAACAAATTGAAAATCTTAGAAATGATTCAGGTGGCAAATATAAAAAGTGCCAAAGATGTGGTTCAAATTTAAAGCCAGGAAATTTAGTTTATATTACAACAAATGGTGATAGATATCATATCAATGCGAATTGCAGTGGCTTAAAGAGAACAATTAAAGAAGTGCCACTTTCTCAGGTAAAAGATAGAAGCTTGTGTGAAAGATGCAAGAGGTAAACAAATTAAGGAGTGTTTAATGATACATATAGATATAGTCTTTAAAACAATCTTATTTTTTTGGCTTCTTCTATGTAGTATACAAGATATTAAGAAGCAAGAAATAAGTTTAATAGTAATATTAATAGGTTTTATTTTGTTATTTACAATATCAATAATCCAAGGTAAATTATTATTTTGGAATCGAGTAGGCGGTTTAGTCTTGGGGGTGGTACTTATTATACTTAACAAGGCAACAAGAGGCCAAATAGGTATAGGAGATGGCTTGGTTTTATGCATTACTGGTATAAGCTTGGGCTTTTATATAAATTCACTTTTGTTGATCTATGGCTTGCTATTTGCAGCATTTTTTTCTGTTGTCTATATGCTTGTAAAAAAGGTAAGCAGGAAAAGCTCAATTCCATTTATCCCATTTGTATTTATAGCATTATTGGGGGTGTTATTAGATGGAAAAAGTTTATAAGAAAAGAGTTGAAGGAAGCTACACAGTAGAAGCAGCTCTAATATTCCCGTTTGTTTTATATATAATTATTGCTCTTATATATTTAGGATTTTATCTTCACGATTACGGGAAAATGCAAGCAATTATTCATGAAGGACAAATAAGGGGGAAAGGCTTAATAACAAATGAAATTGATATAAATACTGGAGCTTTATCCTATAATGATTATCTAGAAAGAACAGTTTTTTATCCTGTTGACAATGACTTTGATTGTAAAGAAGAGAAAATAAAGAATTTAATTTATTCTTATGGTTATGATAATTTATTAATTGCAAAAATTAATGATATAGATGTAGAGGTAAAGGCTTCAAACACTACAATAATAGTAAACATGAAGGTGAACTTTCCTATAAAAATATTAGAAAACTTCTTTGTAGGAAGTGAAAATATAATTATGAAAAGCGAAGAACACAACACTAAACCGTCAGATTTTATTCGAGCTTATCAAGTATCAGCAGATATTGGTGAGAAAATTGATTCTGTAAATCAAATAATCAACAAGTTAAAAAAAGCAGCTAGTACTTTAAAATAAACATATGGGTAGGAAATAAAATTATGGATGCAAAATATGTAATTGATATGAAAAATAGTTATTTAATATTAGAAGGGAAAAAAGATAGTTTAAAAGGTTATATGTCTAAAATGATATTAAATAATAATATTCCTGGACTTCTTTCAACAGAATTAAGATGCATTGATAACAAAGAGTTCTTTTATTATAATATAAGTCTAAAACAGTCCTTATATAATATATACGAAAATCAACTAATAGGATATTTGGAGTTAAAAACCCTTTTAATAGATATTGTTGAAGTCTTGGAAAATAGCAATAAATATCTTTTAGAAGAAGATGGTTTTGTTTTATTTCCTAAATATATTTACATAAAACAGGACAATAAAAAAACTTATTTATGCTACTATGTGGGCTATGATAAGCCACTAACAAAACAATTTTCAAAATTAATTGAATATTTCTTAAACAAAGTAGATTATAAGGATGAAGAGGCAGTTTTGTTAATTTATGCTATATATAAGGAGATAAAGGAGAGCAATATAACATTTGAGAAATTAAAGATGGAACTAAATAAGGAATTTAAAAAGGAGGAAAGCCTTGACATAGCTTCTAATAATTTAGAAAAAAAATCACATGTGGAGGAAATTAGAAAGGACGTCAAGTTAGATCAATCAGGTTCTCAAGTTTTTGAAGTACAATGTCTAAAGCAAGAAAAGGAAGGTGTTAATGGAAACCATATCCTTAACAATTCTAAAGTAAATATAAAAGGCTATGTGTTAGCTATAATTTCATTTCTTATTGGATTTATAATTTTTTTATTGGCACTTAAACTAAAACTTTTACACAATACATTCAATACAAAAATAGACATGGTAAAGCTGATATGTCTTCTAACAGTATTAATATGTGTGGAAGGGATAATAACGTGTACTATCTTTAATAAGGACAAGGAAAAAAAGGCCACTGATTTGATTACTGATTATGATGTTATTAACACTTCTAAAAATAATGGAACATATTATTTAGAAGAAGAGATCAATGCTAATAGGTCAAATTATGCTGACAAAGTAAATATATATATTAATGCTTCTCCTTTTATTATCGGAAAAAACAGTGAAGGAGTAAACTATAAAATTGACGACGACACCATAAGTAGGCTTCATGCAAAAATAGAAGTGATAGATAATACACTTTTACTCACAGATTTAGGCTCAACTAATGGTACTTACATAAATGATAAAAAGATTGAAGAACATCTTTCTTATAAGCTTAGAATTAATGACAATGTAAGGTTTTCAAGGTGCAGGTTTGTGTTAAAACAAGCCATTTATTAATCTTACTTCTTACTTGTAAGAAGAACCCTTTAACGTTATAATATATTTATATAACTACGAATGTATGGAGGGTTTCTATTGAAAAAGTATGTAATGGCATTGGATCAAGGTACCACAAGTTCACGATGTATACTATTTGATCAAAAAGGCAGAATTTGTAGTGTGTCTCAAAAAGAATTTGAACAAAGATATCCCAAGTCAGGTTGGGTTGAACATGATCCAATGATGATTTTGTCCACACAAATCAGTGTGGCCAAAAGAGCCATGGAAAAGTTGGGAATTAACGCAGAACAAATTGATTCCATTGGGATTACAAACCAGAGAGAAACAACGATTGTGTGGAATAAACACACAGGAAAGCCAATTTATAATGCAATTGTTTGGCAATGTAGGAGAACCTCAAACTATATTGATGAATTAACAAAGTCAGGTTTTGATAGAGTTATTAAAGAAAAAACTGGCTTAATACCAGATGCTTATTTTTCTGCTACAAAAATAAAGTGGATATTAGACAATGTAGAAGGTGCACGAAAGGAAGCAGAAGAAGGGAATTTACTATTTGGGACAGTTGATACATGGTTAATTTGGAATCTTACAAGAGATGAAATCCACACTACAGATTATACAAATGCTTCAAGAACAATGTTATTCGATATTAATAAACTCGATTGGGATGAAGAAATCCTTTCTAAACTAGATATACCAAGAAAACTGCTTCCTAAGTTAAAGCCTTCTAGCTGTATATTTGGATATACTGACAAGGAAATATTCGGAAGAGAAATACCAATTGCAGGTGTAGCAGGTGACCAACAGGCGGCCTTATTTGGTCAATGTGGTTTTGGGCCAGGAGATGTTAAGAATACATATGGAACAGGATGTTTCTTATTAATGAATACAGGCGTTGATTCAATTAAATCAGAACATGGCTTATTAACAACAATAGCAGCCAATCAAGAAGGTGAAGATATTCAGTATGTGTTAGAGGGAAGTATCTTTGCAGCAGGGGCTACCATACAATGGTTAAGAGACGAGCTTGGAATTATAGATACTGCTACAGAGACAGATAGCATAGCATCATCAGTTGGGGATTCTAATGGTGTTTATATTGTGCCTGCATTTACAGGATTGGGAGCTCCTTACTGGGACCAATATGCTAGAGGAATTATAATTGGACTTACAAGGGGTGTAAACAGAAAGCATCTTGTAAGAGCAGCCCTTGAATCTATTGCATATCAGACTTATGATGTTATAAAAGCAATGGAGCATGATTCTGGAATCAAAATTAGGGATCTAAAAGTAGATGGTGGGGCTAGTGCTAATAATTTTTTAATGCAGTTTCAATCTGACATATTGAATATAGGAATCAAAAGACCTTATTGTATTGAAACAACTGCACTTGGAGCGGCGTATTTGGCTGGACTAGCAACTGGTTATTGGAAAGACAAAGAGGACATAAAAGAAAATTGGGAATTATCAAATGCTTTTGAACCAAAGATGAAAGATAAGAAGAGACAGGAGAGTATTAGAGGTTGGAAGATGGCAGTTGCACGTTCACTTAATTGGGAAGAATAAGCAGCCGAATTATAAAATAAGCATTAGAAACCTCAATAACAAGGATAAAGGAAATCTGCTATGATATTAAAAAAAATATATATTAGTTTAATTAATATGGGATTTATTAGTATGGGAATTAATAGGGATAATATAAGTTTGTTCCAATATGTGCAAGGAGAAAAGATTTATATAGTTGCCATATATGATTGTCCTTCTGGTTTAGAATATACATGTCAACAATTAGCTAATATTGATAAACAGATTACTAATTATTATTATAGTAAGGGATATTCCAATATAAACTTACTAGGAATTATAAGCACTTCTAATTCTGATAATACAAAAGAGATAGCAACGGCAAATAACAATTTTTGGGTTGTTGATACACATTCTCTTCAATTAATAATCTATGAAAATCAGGATGATAAGTTTTTGTCCATAAAAGAACAGATTGAAGATATATTAAAAGAAGTCAAAAGAAATAATATAGAGGAAGAAGATATTGAACTAAGTCAAGACTATCCTAATTACGTAAGTGTAAAATCAACAAAAAGTATTATTAGTCAATATATGACTAAGTGGAATACAACAATTATTATAATCAACATCCTAATATATATTATTATAGGTATTATAAGTAGATATAAAGGTGATGAACGTCTAGTGTGGTTAGGGGCAATATATTGGCCTACAATTGTTTATTCTAGTGAGTTTTATCGCTTGTTAACTTATATGTTTTTGCATTCCAATATATCTCACTTAGCAAACAATATGCTAGTACTATTTTTTTTAGGAGACAATCTTGAGCGAGCTGTAGGTAAATGGCGTTTTTTACTTATGTATTTTGGATCAGGCATTATTGCGGGAATTGTTTCAATGGGTTATAATATGTACAATGAATTTAATGTAATTTCGATTGGTGCTTCAGGTGCAATTTTTGGTGTTGTAGGTGCTATGGTTAACATTATTATAAGGAACAAAGGACGTCTTGAGAATATTAGCACAAGACAAATGGTCTTATTTGTTGTCTTTAGTTTATATGGTGGTTTAACTAGCCAAGGTATTGACAATGCAGCACATATAGGTGGCTTAATATCAGGCTTTTTAATTGCAGCTATTATTTATAGAACACCAAAGAAAAAAAATACTTATGTTAGGGGTGTCTAATTAATGATAATAAACATTTATTATGGAGGCAGAGGCTTAATAGAAGACCCTACGATTTATGTAGTTAATAAGCTTAAAGAAACTCTTGAAGAGATAAGAGTTCGAGTGAATTTATATAATCTATATGAACATAAGAGCAACATTCCAACATTGGTTAATACATTAAAAGATGTTGATGGAATTGTTTTAGCAGCAAATGTTGAATGGTTAGGAATTGGAGGCTATATGCAGCAATTTCTAGATGCATGTTGGCTATATGCAGATAAGCAAAAATTAAGCAGTATCTACCTTATGCCTACAGTAATCTCAACAACATATGGAGAAAGAGAAGCCGTGAGTTACATAGTAAGAGCTTGGGAGATATTGGGAGGTGTGGTATCACCAGGAATTTGTTCCTATGTGGAAAATCAAATAGACTTTGAAACTAACAAGTCATATGCAATTATGATTGAAAAAGCAGCTGAGCAATTCTATAGACTCATAAATCAACAAAAGAAGGGGTTTCCTTCTAGTAACAGTTTGTTTAAGAAGAAGATTTTAAAAACACCTCATGAACTTACACCTCAAGAAAGTGAACAACTTTCTAAGTATGTTTCTGATGATCGTTATGTAAAGAAGCAAAAAGAAGATATTGAAGAACTTACGGAATTTTTCAAAGATATAATTGAAAAAGAGGAACAAGAAGTTGATTCGGAATATGATTATGTATATTTATTGAAGAAGAGCTTTAATCCCATCTCAGAATTTCAAGCTAGTTATGGAATTCATATAACTGACTTGAATAAAACAATAATTATTGATATTGACAATGAAAAGTTGAATTGCAAATATGGACAAAAAGACGAGGTCGATGTTTTTGCCAAGATTAGTAAAAGAGGAATGGACAAATTAGTGGAAGGCAGTACATCATTTCAGCAAGCCTTTATGACTGGTGAACTAACGGCCAAAGGTAACTTTAAAACATTGCGAAAATTTGATCAGGCATTCCCTTTTTAATCTCTGGGAATTAAGGTATTAAAGATTGAATCTTATATATTAACTAATTGGTAGTTGGACTATAAAAGAAGTTTCTTTATCATTCGAAGTTATATTTATATCACCCATGTGTGACGAAATAATGCTTTTCGCTATGGGTAGACCGAAGCCTAAACCTTCAGTCTTTTTGCTTATAAAAGGAGTAAATATTTCTTCTCTTAATTCGCAAGATATGGATTCACCGTTATCATGGATTGAGATTATTATATTGTCATTATTAGAACTACAATCCACGGAAACATAGCCACCAGGGGCAACGGCTTCAATAGCATTTTTAATTAAATTAGTGAAAGCTTGTTTAAGTCTTATCTTATCAAAAGGATAGTTTAAGTAATGCTTTTTAGAACTTTCATCTATAGATAAGCTAAGCTTAACATCTTCTTTTTCTGCTAATGCTTTAAAGGAATTCACAACAGATGTAATCAAGTCTAAAAGATTGTCTTGATTAATTGATATATTGATAAACTTCCTATAAGTATTAAAACTGCTTATTAAGGCAATACAATCATCTACATCAGATGAGAGTTGGCTCCAATATTTTATATCCTTAACTTCCGGGTGTTTATCTTCCATAAGTTGAATAGTGCTACTTATCAATGTTAAGGGATTATTAAGCTCATGACACATTTTACCAATTAAGTGATTGTAAAAGTCTGCATCTTGATTTGAAGAATTAGTATATTCATAATTAAAGTTTGTTGAATTTGCAAAATGTTTATCTTTTTCTTTTGGGTCCATTACACACCTCCAGAAAGATTTTAACATATAATGGTAATAAATTCAATAAAAATCTCTCGACAAGATGTGACATCAGTTGACACTTTTAATAATAAGGAAAACCTAGACAATTAAAAAGGAGATTATAATGAACAGTAATTGTGTGTTTTGTAAGATAATTAAAAATGAAATTCCATCAAATGTTATATATGAAGATGAAGATTTTAAGGTCATTCTTGATAATGCACCAGCTACAAGGGGACATGCAATATTACTTCCGAAAAAACATTTTTCAAACATATATGAAATGGATAGCGATACAGCAGCTGGAATATTTACTGTTGCAAGAAAAGTAGCAAAGGCTATGAAGGAAGTATTAAAGTGTTCGGGATTAAATCTATTACAAAACAACGGTGAAGTTGCAGGACAAACAGTTTTTCATTTTCATTTGCACCTTATACCAAGATATGAGGATGATGGAGTTGTTTTCAGATGGAACCATAATAAATATCAAGAAGGAGAAGCATCTGCTATAGCGAAAGAAATAGAAGACAACTTTTAATTGAAAGTTTAATAAATTAAACTTTCAATTAAATTCATTATTGTTTCTATCGAGTCACCCTGTTCGCTTTTATTCATATTATCGAGATACATCTCTTTGTTTATATATACTTTCTTTATAGCATTCAATAAAGTACTGGGATTTAATTCTTCCTCTTTAAGTAAAAAGGAAAACCCTTGTCTTTCAAAAGATTGAGCATTTAATATCTGGTCTCCTCTACTAGCTCCAAGTGGTAATGGTATTAAAACAGTTGGTTTTCTTAAGGCTAATAATTCGCAAATAGCATTTGCTCCAGCTCTAGAAACTACAATATCAGCAGCAGCAAAGAGATTGCTTAACTCTTCGTTTATATATTCAAATTGAACATATCCTGGCAAATTATTAAATTCATTATCTATATTTCCGTTTCCACAAAGGTGAATTACTTGAAATTTTTCTAATATTTCGGGTAAAGTAGCGCGTAATTGAATATTTATAGCTTGCGCACCAGAACTACCTCCCATTACTAAAATCACAGGCTTATTAAGTGAAAATCCGCAAAACTCCAGCCCCTGAATTTTGTTCCCAGAATATAATTCTTTTCTAATAGGAGTTCCAGTTAAAACGGCCTTTCCTTCTGGAATATGGTTTAAAGTTTCAGGAAAGTTAACACATACCTTATCTGCAAAAGGTATGCTGATTTTATTTGCAAGGCCTGGTGTTAAATCTGATTCATGAATAATACAAGGCACTCGTCTTCTTTTTGACGCAGTAACCACAGGAACAGACACAAAACCTCCTTTTGAGAATATAACATTTGGTTTTATTTTCTTAATTAATGAAGAAGCCTCCCTATAACCTTTAAGAACTCTAAAAGGATCGGTAAAATTTTTAATATCAAAATATCGACGGAACTTACCGGAGGCAATTCCGTGATATTGAACCTTCATATTCTCTATTAATTTTCTTTCAATTCCATTATAAGAGCCAATATAATGAACATCAAATCCTTCTTTTTTTAAGGCAGGAAGGAGAGCAATATTTGGTGTAACATGGCCTGCAGTTCCACCACCTGTTAATATAATTCGTTTCAAATCTATTTCCTCCATCCCTTGTTTTATAATAAGATTATACCATCTTTTAATCCTTATACAAGAATATAAGAAATAATTATATGTTTTTAAAAATATTACTGAGTAATTTATCAATAATCCAAATAAAGTCTTTGTGCTTGTTTTACTAACATATATAATATATAATTTTTTTAATATTAAAAGAAAGCTTATAGGTTAGCTTGATCAACCTAAATACATAATATAAGGAGAACATGATGTTTTAAAAATCACATCATGTATAAAAAGATGAACAATATTGGGATTATTGGAGCAATGGATGAAGAAGTTAACAAGCTTAAAGAAATCATGACAAATGTTAAAGTGCATAGTCTAGCATCTATGGAGTTTTATGAAGGAGAACTTATTAATAAGAACGTAATTGTCGTAAGATCTGGAATTGGTAAGGTTAATGCAGCAATTTGCACTCAAATACTAATTGATAAGTTTAATGTTGAAGGAATAATTAACACAGGAATAGCAGGAGCTTTAAATGCCAAGATTGATATTGCAGATATGGTTTTATCAGAAGACGCACTTCAGCATGATATGAATGCTACAGGCTTTGGCTATGAACATGGAGAAATTCCAAGAATGAAAAGTTCTATATTTGTAGCAGATACTGATATGATAGAAAAGGCTTATGCCGCTTGTATAAAGGTGAACCCTGATATAAATGTACACATAGGTAGAGTTCTAAGTGGAGATGAATTTGTACAAGATAAAGAAAAGAAATCTTGGTTACTATCTCAGTTTAAGGGATATTGTGTTGAAATGGAAGGAGCAGCTATTGCTCATGTAGCCTCTCTAAATAACGTTCCATTTTTAATTATACGAGGAATTTCAGACAAGGCAGATGATAGTGCCCAAATAGATTATAATAAGTTTGAAACAAAAGCAATTGAAAATTCTGTAAGACTATTATTAGAAATGCTAGCTAACTTATAAATTTTTTGATGACAAACCTTGACACAAAAACAAAAAAAGAAAGAGTAAATGAGTTGAAAACACAAAAAACTTGTTATATTGAATAATAATTTATCGATTTCAGACTACTATTGTCCTACGATTATACCCCCTAACCTCTTTTAAAATAGTAAAAACTTAGTTATAATATTTGGTAATTAATGAGAGGTGAGGGGATTATTTTGTTGCTAAAGTTATTTAATGAAAATGTATTAATTTATGCTATGATGAGTGTCTTTTGTGTTGGTGTAATTCTAAAGTTCATTCTTTATACAGTTTATTTAAGGATGATAAAGGCTTCAAGAAATATAGAGCATACAGAAAACAAAACACTTAGTAATATGAGAATTAAGTTTGAGAGTTTTCATAAGTTAAAAATAGGTGTTAACAATGTGGATGTTTTTGTGGATAAACAGTTAATAAACCACAAAGTATGTGGTTTATGGTTGATAACTTGGGAAAGATTAAGTGGACAAGTTGATAATTTAAACATCTTAATTGCCTGTACGTCCGTATTAATGGGACTAATCTTCGAAGCAGGTAGTATGTGGATTTTAAGTGTATTAACTGTGGGATTCTTAACAAGCGGATTGTTGATAATTTGCGAGTCTATGTCTAACAAAACTATAAAAAAGGAAATGATTAAATTAAACATATTAGATTATTTTTATAATTTTTTAAAACCTAGAATCGAACAGGAAGAAAGTAATCCAGAAATAATTGAAGAATATAAGAAAACAATAGAAGAATTAAGTTCTATCCAAGAAGAGCCACTAATAAAAGAAGCAAGGTTTAGGCAGTGGAAAGAAAAATTGAAAAGCAATAGGGAAAAGAAAAAAGCAACTAGAATATTTAAAAAACAAGCAAGGATTACAGCGAGAAAAAAACGAAGAGAAGATTATAAAAAAAGAAAAATAGAGGCAAAAGAAGCAGCAAAATTGGCAAAGATTCGTAAGAGAGAAGAAAAAGCAAGACAAGTTGAAATTAAAAAGGCCTTAAGTATAGAAAAACAATTAGCTACAGAGAAGAACAAGAACAAAAAGAAAACTCCTGCCGAGCAGAGAAAAGAAAGGTTAAAGAAAGAGATAGAAGAAATCAGACAGTTAGAAGCTAGAAAGAACGATCAAGTTGCAGCGACAATAGTTGTTGATATAAACTCCTCTGCAAATAATGGAGTTACAGATATTGCTGACAGCGATCAAAGAAAAACATCTGATATAAATAAACTCAAACAAAAGATGCAAGACGAAGAAATAATTGAAGAGATACTAAAAAAGTACTTGGCATAAATTGAAGATCTCTTTATTTGTATTGAATTAAAAATTTCTATTTGATAAAATATAATGAGATTATAACTTATTATAAGAAAAGGGAGATTATACAATGGATAAAAGAGTAATGGTTGATTATAATTCAACATTAGACTTTATTAGAGAATTCGAAATAGAGCTAATGGAGGATATAGCAGAAAATGCAAAGAAACACCTAATAAATAAAACTGGAGCAGGTAGTGAATTTACAGGATGGGTTGATTTACCTATAAATTATGACAAAGAAGAATTTAATCGAGTGCTTAAAGCAGCTGAGAAAATTAAAGAAAACTCAGAAGTATTTATAGTAATAGGAATAGGCGGTTCTTATTTAGGCGCAAGAGCAGCGATTGAATTTTTAAGGCATGGTTTTTACAATAATATATCTAGAGATGAAAGAAAAACACCGGAAATATATTTTGTGGGTAATAATATAAGTAGTAATTATATGACACATCTTAATGATGTAATAGGAGACAGGGACTTTTCAATAAATATGATAAGTAAGTCTGGAACAACAACTGAACCAGCTATTGCTTTTCGTGTATTTAAGAAAAAACTAATTGAGAAATATGGAAAAGAAGAAGCACGTAATCGTATTTTCGTTACTACAGATAAGGAAAAAGGCGCACTTAAGAATTTGGCGACTGAAGAAAACTATGAAAGTTTTATTGTTCCTGATGACATAGGTGGACGTTTTTCTGTTTTAACAGCTGTAGGACTACTTCCTATTGCCGTAAGTGGGGCAGATATTTTAAAGCTTATGGAAGGTGCAGCTTCAATGAGAGAAGTATGTATTAACAATAGTTTTGAAGATAATGAAGCCCTTAAATATGTAGCAATAAGAAATATTCTTTTAAGAAAAGGAAAAACAATTGAAATATTAGCAAATTATGAACCCTCCTTACAATATGTTTCTGAATGGTGGAAGCAACTCTATGGTGAAAGTGAAGGAAAAGACGGTAAGGGTATTTATCCAGCGTCTGTTAATTTGACTGCAGACTTGCATTCAATGGGGCAATTTATTCAAGATGGTCAAAGAACATTATTCGAAACAGTTTTAAACGTTGAGAATCCATCATGTGAAATTATTATAGAAGAGGAAGAGGTGGATTTAGATGGACTTAACTATTTAGCAGGTAAATCTGTGGATTTTGTAAATAAGAATGCTATGAAGGGAACAATACTAGCTCACACTGATGGAGCAGTTCCTAATATTCTTATAAACATACCAGAGCAAAATGAATATTATCTAGGTCAACTATTTTACTTCTTTGAATTTGCATGTGGAGTAAGTGGCTATGTTTTAGGAGTAAATCCATTTGATCAACCTGGTGTTGAAAGTTACAAAAAGAATATGTTTGCTTTACTTGGCAAACCAGGATATGAAGAAGAAAGAGAAAAGTTAATAAAACGTTTATAAATAAAGAATAAATAAAACCGCTGTTTATAACAGCGGTTTTATTTATTATGTTTTTCTTATACTAACCTCACCGGAATTAAGATATTCAATTTCACCATTTTCTTTTTTTACTTTTAAGCGAAATTGTTCATCAATATCTAAAGCTATTGCTTTTTCAAGAGTGTTTTTGCCTCTTATAATATTAATTTCTTTGTTAAGAATTAAGGAACGTTTTTTATATTCTTCTAAAAAGGCTTTTTCCTGTATATGCTTATAATAGTTGAAAAAGATATTTAAAATATCAGCAATCAGCTTACTTCTTCGTTCTCCAGAGCAATCTTCATCTTGAAATATGGAAGTAGAAGTACTAGCAATGTCATCAGGAAAGCCTTTTCTAGGAGCAAAGACATTAATTCCTATTCCTAATATTGCATATCTTAAGCCTCCGTTTTCTAAATCAAGAGAAGCTTCTGTTAAAATACCACATACCTTTTTATTATCTACAAAAATATCATTTACCCATTTGATTTCAGCTTTTTTATTTGAATTCATCTCTATAGCTTCTGCGACAGCAACAGCAGCACAAGTAGTAATAGAAAGTGATTCATATGCAGAAATTTTGGGGCGAAGAAGTATGCTCATATATATGCCAGTATTTCCAGGAGAGTAAAAGGATCTACCCATTCTCCCACGACCCTTTGTTTGCTCTTCAGAAATTACTATTGTTCCAGTAGGAGCTTCTGCTTCAGCATCAAGCTTTAACAAGGAATTCGTAGATTCGAGTGTTTTATATGTTTTTATATCAAACATATCTGACTTAAGGTGTTTACTTATACTTTGACTAGACAAAAGCCTATTCTGAAGGTCAAGGCTGTATCCCTTATTTGTAACAGCAGAAATCTTATGCCCTTCATCTTGTAAGGACTTAATAGCTTTCCAAATAGAATTGCGACTAATATTTAGTTCTTCTGCAATTTTACTTCCAGAAATATGTTTGCCTTTGTTTTTTTCTAAAACAGACAGAACTTTGTTTTTAGTAGTCAATTTTAACCTCCATTTTATACATCTATATACTTACCGACCCTATTAATAGTCAAAATAGAAAGAGCAATTTTAAGTGCATCAGGAATAATAAAAGGAAAAACACATAGGGAAAGTGCTGCAAATACACCTATTGGTTCATTGGTGTTAGTATAAACATAAATAAACCATGCTGTTCCAAAGGTATAACAAGCAATTAAGCCAAGAACCATAGCAATTATTATTATATGAATCTTCTTACCAAATTTCTCAATTATAAAACCGGTGATAAATGCAGAAAAGATAAAGCCGATAATGTAGCCCCCAGTAGAACCAAGCAATCTACCGATACCGCCAGAAAAACCTGAAAACACAGGAAGACCAACAATACCTAACGCTATGTAAACAAGTATAGATATAATTGCACGTCTTTTTCCAAGCAAGCCTATAACAGTAAAGATAGCGAAGGTCTGCATTGTAAAAGGAACTATAGTAGGAATGGAAATCCAGGAACAGATAGTAATAAGAGTTACAGCTAATGCTATTATAACAATGTCTTTAGTTGTAAAAGAAGATTTTTTTGCCATTTTAATTACCGAGCCTTTCTCAGCAGGGAGTACAATTTTCCATGCCTTATCATTAAAAAGTAATAAAAATAGTATAATGTATAAAAAGATAGTTGTCAACCTATAATTAAATCAGGGTTACAATGATAAGTTGTATAAGAAATAGTCAATCATCCTCTTCAATAACATGAATTTCTAAATAGTCAAAATCAATGTTTTCCATAAAATTATCTTGAGTAAATCTAGTTTTATCATGCCTCTTAAAATCCTCTATTGTAGCATTTAGCCAAATAGGTTCAGCTAAGTTAAATTCATAGCAGACATCATTAATTGCCTGAAAAACTTTTCTAGTACGATTTAAGCTTTGTTTATCATTTTCTATTACAAGATCTTTGATTAATTTATTATCTTTTATGATTTTTGCCCATAATCTAAACATTTTATCTCACCCTTCAATCTATGCAGTAAACGTTTTGTCATTATAATGTTTAGATTATAACATGAGATTTTTTAAAAGTATAGAAGTAGTAAATATAAGGCATCAAAATGGACAAACTATTTATACAAAGAATATTTTGAAAGGAAAGCTAGTAATATGGAAAAGAAAAAATTAGAACCAAGGCCAGAACAAGATAGGCCAGAACCTGAAAAAGTAAAACCTAAAAACAGCCCACAACCTGAAGTAGTTCCTCCAGGTCCTCCAACAATAGTAAATCCTTCTTCTCCTGAAATTGACAGAACGAATATAATGTAGAAAAAGGATGATCTTAAAAGAAAATTTAAATCTAAAGTGAAAACTTAGGCAATGAAGATAGTTGCCTAAGTTTTTTTATGGAAAAGTGTGTTCCTGCATCTTGCAATTTAAGCTAAGATATTATACTATAAAGTCAGTAGTTTGTGGGATAAAGAAGGTGAAGTTATGGATGGTAATGAGAGAAGGGAAAGGCTAATAGCTATATTAGAAGAATCACTTGATCCAATTTCTGGATCAGAATTAGCAGACCGATTTAATGTTAGCCGTCAAGTAATTGTTCAAGATATAGCTTTGCTTAGAGCCTCTAATAATAAGATAATTTCTACAAACAAGGGCTATATTTTATATAAACAACAAACAAATAAACTTAGTCGCTCATTTTTAGTAAAACATTCAACGCAAGAGATAGAAGAAGAACTATGTCTAATAGTAGATTCGGGTGGAAGAATATTAGATGTGGCGGTCTCTCATGGAGTTTATGGTAACATTTCGACAGACCTTATTATCAACAATAGGGATGATGTATATGAATTTGTTGATAAATTAAAGACAGGTAAGGTTAAACCACTAAAAGAGCTAACTAATGATGTTCATATACATACAGTAGAAGCTGATTCAGAAAAGATATTAGACAATATAGAAGAGGCATTAAGGAAAAAAGGTCTCTTGTATGAAGAGCTTTGACAAGGATCAGCTAAGTTGGTAGAATATTAAAGGCATAAAGTATTTAAGAGGAAGTGTAGATATGGCATATCAAGCCCTTTATAGAAAGTTTCGCCCTCAAGAATTTAATGATGTTAAAGGGCAGGATCATATAGTAACAACTTTAAGGAATCAGATTAAGGCAAACCGAATTGGGCATGCCTATTTATTTTGTGGAACTAGGGGAACTGGAAAGACAACAGTTGCTAAAGTTTTTGCTAAGGCAGTAAATTGCGAGAATCCGGCAGAAGGGAACCCATGTAATGAATGTAGCACTTGTAAAAATATAAATAAGCAAACTATAATGAATGTGATTGAAATAGATGCTGCTTCCAACAATGGAGTTGATAACGTAAGGGAAATTGTAGAAGAAGTGCGTTACTCTCCTTCACAAGGAAGATTTAAAGTATATATAATTGATGAGGTTCATATGCTAACAACATCAGCATTTAATGCCTTATTAAAGACTTTAGAAGAACCTCCATCATACGTAATCTTTATATTAGCAACAACTGAACCTCAGAAGTTACCTCTTACTATTCTGTCAAGATGTCAAAGATATGATTTTAAGAGAATAACAAATGAAATTATTACAAAGAGATTAAAGGAAGTTTTATTAACAGAAGAAATAGAAGCTGAGGAAAAGGCTTTGCGCTATGTTGCTAGGATGGCCGATGGTTCTATGCGTGATGGATTGAGTTTATTAGACCAATGTATTTCGTTTTATATAGGACAAGAACTGACTTACGATGGGGTTTTAGATGTATTAGGAGCAATGGACGTAGAGGTATATTCATCATTACTTGATTATGTTATAAGCCAAGGAGTATCTGATTCTATGGAATTGCTAGAAAGAGTCACTATGGAAGGTAGAGATTTATCAATATTTATTACAGAATTCACTTGGTATTTAAGAAACCTGCTCTTGGTAAAATCATCAGAAGAAAACTTAGAGAAAATAGATATATCTTCAGAGGATATCCCAATACTTAAGGAACAAGCAAACAAATTAGATATTAATGCTATAATTAGATATATACATGTTTTGGCAGAGTTATCAAATCAAATAAAATACTCATCCCAAAAGCGAGTTTTAGTTGAGGTAGCTATAATTAAGCTTATGACTCCGCAAATGGAGTTAGACAATGAATCACTCCTTGAAAGAATTAGATTGTTAGAAGATAAGCTTGAAAAAGGGGTCGTAATACAAAGCCAAAGCAAAAGAGAGCAAGCCCCAACAAAAGAAAAAGTTACTGTAGCTGACAAGACAAAGCAAGAAGAGGATAAAGTTAAGGAAATAGCAAAAGCATTACCAGAAGATTTAAAAGTCATAGGAAGAAGTTGGAATCACATAGTAGCTAATGTGCCTGCTAGTTGGAGGCCGCATTTAAAAAAAGCAAGGCCACAAGTAGGTCCTGACAATTCTCTACTTTTATCGTGTAGAGACACTTTTGACTTAGATAGAATAGCCAAAGAACAACAGGTGCAAGAATTAAAGATGGCTATTTCTAAAGTTCTTAATAAAGAGATAGATATAGAAATACAATATAGAAGAGACGATAGCAAAGTAGGAAATAGTGAAAAAGAACCTGATTTAAGGAAACTTATAAAACATATTGAAATAGAATATGAAGATTAAAATAAAAAGGAGTTAATAAGATGGCAAGACGTGGAGGATTCCCAGGTGGTATGCCTGGCAATATGAACAATCTAATGAAACAAGCTCAAAGAATGCAAAAGAAGATGGAAGAAAAGACAAAAGAACTTGAAGATAAAGTTTGGGAAGCTTCAGTAGGTGGAGGAGCGGTTACTGTTAAAGTATCAGGAAAAAAAGAAGTAACATCCGTAGAGATTAAAGAGGAAGTTGTAGACCCAGATGATATTGAAATGCTTCAAGATTTGATTATGGCAGCAGTAAATGAAGCATTTAGAAATATGGAAGAAGAGACACAAGAAGTAATGGGTGATATTACAGGTGGATTAGGAGGAGGCCTTCCTTTCTAATGAATTATTATAGTAATCAGATTAGTAAATTAATCGAAGAGCTATCCAGGCTTCCAGGGATAGGGGTAAAAACTGCCCAACGTCTGGCCTTTCATATTATTAATATGCCAAAAGACCAGGTTAAGAGTTTAGCTGATTCGATCACATCAGCCAAACAAAATATAAAGTATTGCAAACAATGTTACACCCTAACAGATGAAGAATTATGTCCTATATGTGCTAGTGCAAAAAGGGATCAATCAACTATAATGGTTCTTGAAAACTCAAGGGACTTATCTGCTTATGAAAAGACAGGTAAATACACGGGTGTATATCATGTTCTTCATGGAGCAATATCACCGATGAATGGAATTGGACCAGAAGATATAAAGTTAAAAGAACTAATAAAGCGTTTACAAAAGGATGTGAAAGAGGTCATAATTGCGACTAACTCTAGTCTTGAGGGAGAAACAACAGCAATGTATATTAGTAAGCTTATAAGACCTACTGATGTTAAGGTTACTCGAATTGCAAGTGGTGTGCCGGTTGGAGGAGACCTCGAGAATATTGATGAGGTTACATTGCTTAGGGCTCTAGAAGGAAGAACGGAGTTATAGTGTTTATAATTTTTGTTGTCCACCGCAAATAAAGTCCTTGTATATTTAAAATCACCCCTAGTTGAAAAATACTACTAGGGGTGATTTTTGCTATATAATATTAATCAAGCAGTTTTGAATATAATTCTGCATATTTTTTGGCTGCACTTTCCCATGAGAAGTCTTGGGCCATTCCAGACCTTGCGATGTTGTTCCATTCGGCTTTATTATCATACACTTTCTTTGCTGCCCAAATGGCATCCCACATTTCATCTGCATTATAATTTCTAAAAGAAAAACCAGTTCCTTCTTGAGTAAATATATTATATGGAGTTACTGTATCCTTAAGACCTCCTGTTTCACGAACTATAGGAACGGTTCCATATCTCATACTAATAAGTTGGCTTAAACCACAAGGCTCAAAGAGCGATGGCATTAAAAAGGCATCAGCTGCGGCATAAATCTTATGGGCTAATTCATTAGAAAAGGTTATATTAGCTGATATTTTGTCAGGATCTTTCAAAGCGTAATTTTTAAACATATCTTCATATTTGGCATCTCCAGTTCCCAATACAACTAATTGCATATCATGTTCTAAGAAACGGTCCATAATATAGGCAATTAAATCCAAACCTTTTTGATCTGTAAGTCTAGTAACAATTCCGATTAAAAAAACTTTCTTATCGGGTTTTAGACCAAGTTGTCGCTGTAGAGAAACTTTGTTTTCTCTTTTTCTACTTGGGAAATCTCTACGATTATACTTTGCAAATATTAATTCATCTGTAGAGGGATTGTATTCACTATAAGAAATTCCATTTACAATGCCGGTTAAATCATCCTTTCTAGCTCGAAGAAGTCCATCTAAATTCTCGCCATAATAGGATGTTTGGATTTCTTCTTTGTAACTTTCACTAACAGTAGTGACATGGTCGGCGTATACAATACCACCTTTTAATAAATTTGCATCCCCTTTAAACTCTAGTTTATCAGGAGTAAAGATATGTTTAGGAAGGCCTGTGGCATCTTGAGTTTCGTCTAGCCCCCAACGGCCTTGGAACTTCAGGTTATGTATAGTCATAATAGTCTTAATATTTCTATAAAATTCATCATGTTGATATTGAACGTTTAACATAACAGGAATAAGGCCTGTTTGCCAGTCGTTACAGTGTATGAGATCAGGTCTAAAATTAATATGTGGCAAGATTGATAAAACAGACTTGCTAAAAAAGGAGAATTTTTCTACATCTTCATGAATATAACTATATAATGTGGGTCCTCCAAAATAGAACTCATCGTCAATAAAATAAAAGGTTATGCCATTATACTTGAGCTCGAATATTCCACAATACTTGTTTCGCCAGCCTAAGGAAACATTAATATGAGTAATAAAGTTCATTTGATCAGTATATTCCTTAGGTATTGCACCGTACTTCGGCATAATAACTCTTACGTCATAAGAATTTTTATTAAATGATGATGGAAGGGAACCTACTACATCTGCAAGACCACCAGTTTTTGCAAATGGAACCACTTCAGATGATGCAAATAAAACACGTTTCATATAATTTCCTCCT
>CAZJCV010000016.1:0-42696 GCA_964544535.1 uncultured Lachnospiraceae bacterium
CACCTAGAGGCATATGTTGCAAGTTTAATTCCTTTGTTTGGATCAAATGTATCAATTGCTTTTATAAGACCTATAGTACCAATTGATATCAGGTCGTCTATATCTTTATTCCCCGTGTAGTATTTTTTTACAATGTGAGCTACTAAACGAAGATTATGCACTATAAGTGTATCCCGAGCTTCTTTACTACCAGCTTTGCACTTCTTTATGACATAGGCCTCTTCCTCTGTATTTAGAGGTTGGGGAAAAGATTTCAATGGATAAAGCACCTCTTAGTAATTAGGGTTCATTTCTAGTTTATGTTATACACCATAATTAGTGCACTTCCAACTAAAATAGACCAAGTATGACTTATCCTTTTTCTTTTATTACGCTTACGCTTCTACCTTTTTACGAAGTATATCATATTTATCTAAGTCTGCCTCAATATCAATAAAAAACTTTTGCTTAGGATGCGGGCAACTCTTTATAGATTGTCCTTCTTCATCTTTCATGTCCTTTACTTTTAGATAAAGATTCGTTCCATCCGCCCTCATAACTTCAAGTTCATCTCCAACACTAAACTTATTACGCTGTTCTATTTCATAATATCCTTCTTGATTTTTCCCTTGGATAAAACCCAAATATGTGTATGCTTTTACATAAGTATTCTTGTTATATATTTGCGAATCCTTATCAGGTTTAGCAAGAAAAAAACCTGTTGTAAATTCTCGATGGGTATTTTTCTCTACCTCTTCTTTATATTTTGCTTTGTTTGCTTCATATAGTTTAGGAGACTCAAAAAAATCATCAATTGCCTTTCTGTAAGCACGTGCAATTGTAGCTACGTAAAGAGCACTCTTCATTCTTCCTTCTATTTTAAAACTATCAATTCCAGCATCAATAAGTTCTGGTATATATTCAATCATGCACAGATCTTTTGAGTTGAATATATATGTCCCTCTTTCATTTTCATATACTGGTAAATATTCTCCAGGCCTGGTTTCCTCTGTTAGGTGATACTTCCACCTGCAGGGGTGAGTACAGGCTCCACGATTAGCATCTCTACCTGTAAAGTAATTACTAAGTAAACATCGTCCAGAATATGCAATACACATAGCTCCGTGTATAAAGGTCTCTATTTCTATATCATCTGGAATATTGTTTCTTATATCTTTGATTTCCTTTAAAGAAAGTTCTCTGCCAGATACTACTCTTTTAGCCCCCATCTTGCTCCAGAAACGATAAGTTTTGTAGTTTACATTGTTTGCTTGTGTACTAATGTGGATTTCCATATCAGGAATTACTTCTTTGGCAATCTCTAGTACGCCCGGGTCTGAAATAATTAATGCGTCTGGCTGTATTTCTTTTAATTCTTTAAAATACTCTCTAAAGCCTTCTAAGTCTTCATTATGAGCTATTATATTTGCCGTAACATATACTTTCTTCTTTCTTTCATGGGCAAAGCTTATAGCTTCTTTCATATCTTCTAGGGAAAAGTTTTTAGCCTTTGCCCTTAAGCCATACATTTCGCCACCAATATATACTGCATCTGCACCATATGAAAATGCAAGTTTTAATACTTCTAAATTACTTGCTGGTAATAATAATTCTGGTTTTTTGTATTCTCTCATGTTCTTATTCATTCCTTTCACTAGTTGTCAAAGCTACACCATCTCCTACAGGAATAATGATAGTTTCTAGACCCTTAGTATGTTTTAACTGATACAAATATTCTCGCATTCTAATGTGAATCGTCCTATCTCTTCTTTTAATGGCATACCTTGATCCTGAAATTGTTCCATCTTGAAGAACATTGTCAGTAATAAGCATCCCTTTATAACTTAATAAGTCCAAAATACTTGGGAGAAAGTTAAGGTATTGTCCTTTTGCTGCATCTAAAAAAATAAAATCATAGCTCTGATTTGCATCTCTAGCTAGTTCCTTTAAAATAACTAAAGCGTCTCCTTCTAAGAGGGTAATTTTGTCAGCTCTAGGAGATGTCTTCAAGTTTGTTCTTGCCTTTTCTAGTCTCATTTTTGCTTTTTCTATTGTTGTTATACTTGCATGCTCTGGCATATATTCGCTCATATAAATAGCTGAAAAACCTGTTGCCGTACCTATTTCAAGTATTTTCTTGGGTTTATTAAGTTTTATAATAAACCTAAGTAAGGCTTGTGTCTCTTTCTTAATTATAGGTACATTCTCTTTTTTTGCTTCTTCTTCAAGTTTTTTTAAATGTTTTGGTAGTTCATCCTCAAGGGAGTTAATATATTCAACTACACTTTTATTTACTATCATAAACTACTCCTTACTTATTAAGAAAGGCGAACCATTAAGTCCTTCTTACGGTTCGCCAATATCTTTATGCAATTTTTTATATTAAGTTCCTTCCAAAGTGTCATCATCTTTTTGTTCTACTTCTTCTTCTAGTTCTAACTCTTCTTCTAACTCTTCTTCTGACTTTGGAACTGTAATAACAGCAAATATTTCATCGTAATTCATTGATGTGTTTAAGGTGAATATTCCTGGCATAATTGGATATTCTTTTAACTTGGCATGAATATAAAATGAAAGTTTGTTATCAATTACTTTATTTTGTTCAAGCTTACTTGCAACATTCATAGTTGTTTCACCTTGGTCGATTTTAACGTAAACATCTATTCCATCCGACTCTACAATATCTTTATTACCAAATACTTGGTAGCTTGTATTATATACTACACTGCCAACTTTTACTGCCACATATATAATTGCTAAATAAATTGTAATATTAACTAGCAAATGCAATATAAATTTGATTATACGTAATGATGTATTTATCCCCGTTTTTGATGACATAATAATGACCAAGCCTTTCTTAGTATGAAACCCTTATTAAATAAATATCTCTAGTCTTACTCTATTCAACTTCCATAATAATAGGTAATATCATAGGGCTTCTTTTTGTCTTTCTCCACAGAAAATCTCCTAATGAATCTCTGATTTCGTTTTTCATTTTTGACCAATCAGTTATTTTCTTTTTTTGACACTTATCAAGAACTTCTTCTACAACTGCCCTTGACTCATCCATTAAGTCTTCTGATTCTCTTACATATACAAATCCTCTTGATACCACATCTGGACCCGATATTACTTTGTTAGTATATCTCTCTAATGTTACTACAATAATTATAAGCCCATTTTCGGACAGCTGTTGTCTATCTCTTAAAACTATATTACCAACATCTCCAACTCCAAGTCCATCTACATATATTTCACCAGCTTGAACTTTCTCAACTATTCTTGCATCTTTCTCATTTACTTGTAATACATCTCCTGCATCTAGTAAGAATATATCCTTTTTATTAACATCCATAGACTCTGCTATTAAAGCATTAGCCTTCAAATGTCTATATTCTCCATGAAGAGGTACCGCATATTTGGGCTTTGTTAATGCATATATTAACTTTAATTCTTCTTTACATGCATGGCCTGACACATGAGTATCTTGATATATAACATTGGCGCCTTTTGTAGATAGTTCATTAATCACTTTAGAAACAGCCTTTTCATTACCTGGAACTGGCGTTGAACTAAAGATAATTATATCTGATGGCTTAATCGAAATCTTTCTATGAATATTAGCAGCCATTCTAGATAGTGCTGCTCTGGATTCACCTTGGCTTCCAGTTGTAATAACAACAATTTGGCTATCAGAATAATTCTTCATCTCACTAACATCTATCAGAATGTTTTTAGGCATACTTAAGTATCCTAATTCTGACGCAGTTGCTACAATGTTTTTCATACTTCTTCCTTCAACTATAACTTTTCTACCATACTTTATAGCAGAGTTGACAATTTGTTGAACTCTATCAACGTTAGAAGCAAATGTTGCAACTATTATTCTATTTTTTTCATTCTCTGCAAATATATTGTCAAAAGTTTTCCCTACAGTCTTTTCAGACATAGTAAACCCTTCTCTTACTGCGTTAGTACTATCTGAAAGTAAGGCTAGTACGCCTTTCTTACCTAGTTCTGCAAAGCGTTGTAAATTAATTGTTTCTCCATGTACTGGAGTGTAATCAACCTTAAAGTCGCCAGTATGAACAATAGTCCCTGCTGGAGAAAATATTGCGAAAGCCGTTGCATCTGCAATGCTATGATTAACCCTTATAAACTCAATACGGAAACATCCTAAGTTTATTGCTTGGCCATGTTTAATTGTTTTTCTTTTAGTAGTTTGTAATAAGTTGTGTTCTTTTAGTTTGTTCTCTAATATTCCAATTGTTAGTTTGGTCCCATAAATCGGAACATTCAATTCTTTTAATATATAAGGTAAGGCTCCAATATGATCTTCATGTCCATGGGTTAAGACAAAGCCTTTCACTTTATGTTTATTCTCTTTCAAGTATGTTATATCAGGTATTACACTGTCTATACCTAACATTTCATCTTCCGGAAATGATATTCCACAATCCACTACAATTATGCTATCCTCACATTCAAATGCAGTTATATTCATTCCGACTTTTTCTAACCCACCTAAGGGTATAATTTTAACACTTTTTGTGTCCTTACTTGATGTCTTTTGCTTTTTTTTCAAAAGATTGCACCTCCATATTTTTAATATCTGTTTGTTTTAAGTGCAGTCTTATAAATTAGATTATAGTTCTGATTTTTCTCTACATTCTTTACAATGTCCATAAAGCTTTACTTCATGGTCTAAAACTTCAAAATTCATAGTTTTCTCAATTGTATTCTCTAATTGCTCTAGCAAATCTCCTTCAAAGGATATTATTTTATTGCAATTTAAGCATATCAAATGATGGTGACGATGTAGTTGGTCATTTTTGTCTTGTTTTCCAATTTCATAACGAACATGACCATCGCCTATGTCTAGCTTATCAATTAAGTTTAACTCTGATAGCAACTGAATAGTTCTATAAACCGTTGCTAATCCTATATCAGAATTCTTTTTTTGTACTAATTCGTATATTTCTTCAGCAGTCAAATGTTTGTCCGGTCTTTTTTCTAATACTTCCAGAATCAATATTCTCTGTGATGTTACCTTAAGTCCGTTTTCTCTTAACAATTGTTTAAACCGTTCTTTTTTATCTGGCATATTCCACCTACCAAAACCTACTATCTAATTTATACTTTACACTAATTAAAATTGTTCTAAATTATTATTTGTTATAACTCGATACTTACATCCTCTAACAATTCTTCGAAGATCTTAGAAAGTAGTTTGATTTCTTCTTCATCATCCACAATCTCATATATCGATGTTTCTTCATCTAGTTCTGATAAATCCTTTAATATATAAGCAGTCTCCTCATCTTCTTGTGTAGCTGCTAATAAATAAGTTTGACCGTTTAGTTTCGTTTGTTCTATTAATATAAATTCTTCTTCACTATCATTGCTATAAAAAGTTATTGTGTTTTTATCTTCCATTATTTGCTCCCATATCGCATATAAATACTACTTCTTGCTCTTATTACTAATAAAGTCTAAATAATTCTGCAATATAAATACTGCAGCAAGTTTATCTATAATTTCCCCTCTGTTTTCACGCCTAACATCCCCTGATATTAGGGTTTGTTCTGCCATTACAGTCGTTAGCCTCTCATCCCAAAGAACTACTTCTAATTCTGTTCTGTCTTCAAGTTTTTTCGCGAATTCTTCTGTTTTTCTTGCTCTTTCTCCAATTGTATTATTCATATTCTTAGGATAGCCAAGTACAATTAGATTCACACCGTATTCATTAATTAATTCTTCAATTCTAGCAAGAGACTTACGTAAATGGTTTTCTTTCTTCCTATGTATAGTCTCTACGCCTTGAGCTGTCAACTGTAGCTCGTCACTTATAGCAACGCCAATAGTTAAGCTGCCATAATCTAATCCAATTATTCTCATCTTTGCTCCATATAATTACTATCTTCTCAAATTATTGTTAATATAACTTTTGAATAGTTCCTCTAATATCTCATCACGTTCTACCTTCATTATTAGGCTTCTAGCTCCTTTATGACCAGTAATGTAAGTAGGGTCACCTGACATAATATAACCTACAAATTGATTAACAGGATTATATCCTTTTTCGTCTAGTGCACTATATACACGTGCTATTACATCCTTTACGGTTTTTTCTTTATCTTTTTGTATGTTTTTAAAATACTGTGTATTATTATTAAATTCCTGCACAACATCACGTCCTTCTTTCATCAATTATATCTATAATAATATAGTTTAACATAAATTTCAATCTATAATAATAGTAAAAGAAGCATTTATTCCTGTAACATACCAATCATTATATCATTTGTTAAGTTTTCTTTAATCTTTACAGACACTATTTGGTTTGAAAAATCTTCATCAGCTTCAAATGCAATTTTAACATATCTTTCATTATGTCCAACATTATACTTTATACCATTAATTTCTGTTACTTCTTCTACTAAAACTTTTTCAAGCTTATCAATAAATGAGGACATATACTTCTTCTTCATCTTTTTGGCAAGTTCAATCATACTCCTACTTCTCATCTTTTTTGTTTTGTTGTCAACTTGACCTGCTAGTTTCTCTGCAACCGTTCCTTTACGTATGGAGTACTTAAATATATGCATCTGTGAAAAATTAATTTCTTCCGCAAACTTTGCTGATATATTAAATTCCTCCTTAGTTTCTCCTGGAAAACCCACAATTACATCCGTGGTAATAGCAGGCTTTTTAAAGTATTTACGTAGCAAATCACACTTTTGCTTATATTCAGCAGTTGTATATTTTCTGTTCATTCTTTTTAAGGTCTCATCAGATCCACTTTGTAGTGATAAATGAAAATGAGGGCACAACTTGGGATTTGCTGATAGTGTCTTTGCAAATTCCTCTGTAATAATTCTTGGTTCTAGCGAACTAAGTCGTATTCTTTCTAGTTTTTTAATCTTACTTAGCTTCATAATTAATTCTAGAAGTTTCGGTGTTTTATCTAAGTTATCAGCAAAATCTATACCATAAGACGATACATGAATTCCTGTTAAAACAACTTCCTTATAGTTATTTTCAGTAAGTTTTTCTACTTCTTTTATTACGGAATCTATTTTTCTACTTCTAACTCTCCCTCGTGCATATGGAATAATACAATATGAACAAAATTGATTACATCCATCTTGTATTTTTATTGAAGCCCTTGTTTTTTCTGATATAGTTTCAATTCCTAATTCTTCAAATTCATCTACTTTACTAATGTCTGAAACATATACATATTTATTCTCAAGCACGTCATCCATATATTGTCTAACAATTTTCACAATATCTTGCTTGTGATTATTTCCAACTATAAGATCTACTACATCTTCCTTATTTTCAGTTTTGCTTGTTGATGTTTGGACATAACATCCAGCTGCAACTACTATAGCATCTTTGTTTGTTTTTTTTGCCTTGTGTAGCATCTGGCGTGACTTTCTATCTGCCAAATTAGTTACTGTACAAGTGTTTACTACATATATATCAGCTTTTTCATCAAAATCTAATATTTCGAAACCCGCATCTGTAAATAACCTTTGCATTCCTTCTGTTTCATATGAATTGACCTTACAACCCAAAGTATGGAAAGCAACTGTTTTTGGTTTCCTTCTATCATTATTACTATAAATCATTTTTTTCCTTTCATTTTTTTAGCACATTGCAAGAATTTTCCTTATATATAAGCGCCACTTTCTCTTATATATTGTATTACTTACTATATCTACTATTGTTTTTTATTTACTTTGTATATTGACTTTTCGCTTGTAAAAATGTACTATTATAAGCAAGTGGCGATATAGTGCTACTAAATATAATTAATCCATAAGGAGGATTGTAACATGAAAACTGTAAAAATCTCTCTTAATTCAATTGATAGGGTAAAATCTTTCGTAAATGATGTTACTAAGTTCGATGCAGATTTAGACTTAGTTTCTGGAAGATATGTAATCGATGCTAAGTCTATCATGGGTATCTTCAGTTTAGACTTATCAAAACCAATTGACTTAAACATTCATGATTCTGATGATTCTGAAGAAATTCTTGAAATTTTAAAACCTTATATCGTTGAATAGTATGTTTTACTTTTGGGGGGTACATATCTGTATCCTCTTTTTTCATTCATTTTTATTCTAATACCAACAAATAATTGCTTACAATACTTTATGATAGCAATATTTCTTCCCTAGTTTCTATTGCTTCTTCTAGTAAAGCATCTATTTTTTCCACTAGTTTCTTTTCAGAATTACGAATCCTTGATAACTTAGGTTTTGTTGCTGGGTGTTTGGCAACAAATATAGTGCAACAATCTTCATAGGGTAAAATTGAAGTATCATAAGTATTGATTCTTTTTGATATTTCAATAATGTCTTGTTTATCAAAGCCTATTAGTGGACGAAAAACAGGCATATCACACACTTCATTAGTCACTGCAAGAGATTGAAGAGTTTGGCTAGCTACTTGTCCTATACTTTCACCTGTGATAAGTCCTATAGCATTAACTTGATTTGAAATAATTTCTGCTATTTTCATCATATATCTACGCATAATAATTGTTAGTTCATTATGAGGACATTGGTCATATATATATAATTGTATATCTGTAAAGTTTACTACATGAAGATTAATTGGTCCAGTATACTTAGATAGTAACTTGGCCAAATCTATTACCTTTTGCTTTGCCCTTTCACTCGTATAAGGTGGGGCATGAAAATATACAGCATCAAGTGCAACTCCTCGTTTTGCTATCAAATAACCCGCAACAGGGCTATCAATACCTCCTGATAGCAGAAGCATAGCTTTACCATTGCTTCCTACAGGCATACCACCAAGTCCTTTAATATTTTCAGAGTAAATATAAGTCTTATCTCTGACTTCTACCATGATAAGAAGCTCAGGTTTATGAACATCTACTTTCATCTCTGGGTATAATTCTAATAGATATCCTCCAAGCCTGGCACATATCTCAGGAGAAGTTAAATGATATCGTTTATCTTCTCTTTTTGCTCCAACTTTAAATGTAAAATCTTTATCAGTATATCTTTTATCAATGTATTCTCCAACACTTTGCTTGATTACATCGAAGTCTATGGAGTCTAATATCTTAACAGGACAGATCCATGCAATGCCAAACACTGACCTAAGAGCTTCTACAGCGTCATCATAATCATAAACATCAGGACACTCTATATATACCCTACCTTGAGCTTTGCTTACATTGAATTCACCCAAATCCTTTAATGCTTTTTTTATTTGCTCTATTAGAGCATTTTCAAATAAATATTTATTCTTTCCCTTTAAACCTATTTCACTGTATTTTATTAAAAATGCTTTATACATTTGTAAATTCCTTTCATCAGCTTAATGAGGCTGATATTTTCTTAGTGTTGGCACTAATTCTTCTAGTGAATCTAATGCGTATTGAATCTCATCTGCTCCTGTAAAGAATGAAAAACTAAACCTTATTGTACCATGCCACAAATCTTGTTCAACTCCAATTGCCTTTAGGACATGACTTATGTCTGGGTGATTAGAAGAACAAGCAGAAGCAGATGATACAAAAATACCTTTGTCTGCTAATGCATGTAGTAGTACCTCGCTACGAATGTTTTTAAAACTTACACTTAAAATATGTGGTGCCGTTTCTCTTATACCTTCTTCTATGGCATTAATTGATACTCCACCTATAAGTTCATCTAAATGAATGATACCTTTAACAAATTGTTCTTTTATTAGATATAAGGATTCAATTTTCTCTTCATGGTTTTTATAAATATCACTTATACACTGTCCTAAGCCTGCAATAGCTGGAACATTCTCAGTTCCTGGGCGAAGATCATTTTCTTGTCCTCCACCAAACATAAGAGGACTAATTTTTACTTTTTCACCATGGTAAAGGGCTCCAACACCTTTGGGCCCGTGGATCTTATGTCCACTTATTGATAAAAGATCAATCCCTTCTTTTTTAGGATAAATATTATACTTACCAAATGCCTGTACTCCATCTACATGTAATAAAGTATTTGAATTTACTCTTTTGATGGAAGTAGAAATCTTACTAATATCTTGAACAGATCCTATTTCGTTATTAACATACATAATAGAAACAAGAATAGTGTCTTCTCTGATTTCCTTAATAAGTTCATCTATAATAATTTTTCCACAAGAATCAACCGGAACATAAGTAATACGAAATCCTTCATCTTCTAAAAAGTTCAATGCATTGTATATCGATGGATGCTCTATGCCTGAAGCAATAATATGTTTTCCACTTCTTCTATTGGCAAAAGCTGTACCTACTAATGCAAGATTGTTGGATTCCGTACCTCCCGATGTGAAAGTTATTTCTTTTTCTTCTACTTTTAAATGTTTAGCAATTATTTCTCTAGTATTTCTAATATATCTTTCGGCATCTAATCCTTTAACATGCAAAGAAGAAGGATTTGCATAATCTTCACATAATACTTTTTCCATTATGTCCTTTACAGAATTAAATACTTTTGTCGTTGCAGCATTATCTAAATATGCTTCCATTATCCTTCATCCTCTATCTCTACAAAATAAGTTTTATTTCTTTCTTGCCGTAATACATACCCAATCGCCATTAACATTAACTTCTACTATTTCCATTCCATTTTTACAAATTGCTTCTTGTACCTTGTCTGATTGAGTATATAAAATACCTGATGAAATGAAATAGCCTTCTGGCCTTAAGTACTTTCCTACATGCTCTGATAATTCTATAATTACTTCAGTAAGAATATTGGCCACCACAATATCATAATTATGGTCTAGTGTCTTATCTAATTCTTTTCTATCTTCTGCATTTAATATGTTAGCAAATAAAATAGTGACTTCCTCTTGAGAAATATCATTTATCTCGATATTCTCCTTTGCAATATTAACAGCATTCCCATCTATATCTATACCTATTACACTTCTTGCACCAAGTTTGTTTGATATAATTGATAATATTCCACTACCACAACCAATATCCAAAACTTTTTGTCCTGCTTTTAGATGTTTTGTTAACTGTTTTATTGGTAATTGGGTTGTTTCGTGAGTTCCTGTACCAAAGGCCATACCAGGATCAATCTCAACTATAATATCATCTTCCTTAGCTTCATCTTTTCCACTGAGTGTCCTCCAAGTAGGCTTAATAATTATATTATCAGAAACTCTAAATGGTTCGAAGTATTTCTTCCACTCATTAGCCCAGTCTTCGTCTTTTGTTACAGTAACATCAATACTGCCACTTCCAATCTCCACAAATGATCTTAGCTTATCAATACCACTCTTAACATCATGCAAAACCTTCTGTATGTTATTATCTTTTTCTAGGTAAAAAATTAACTGGGCAGTTTTGTCATCCCCTATAACTTCAGGCAAAATATCAACAAACATCTTCTTCTTTTCTTCTTCAGTAATAGGGACATTATTAATTAGCTCAACACCTGAAATGCCCATATCGTATAACATTGCAGTTATTAAGTCCGTTGCATGAATTGTAGTTGATATTGTGATTTTATACCATTTCACTTGCTATCCCTTATCCTTTATCATTTGCCACCAAAAAACTTTTTCTTAGATTTATTATCTGCTTTATCACCATTCATACTTGCATCAAAATTTTTTAGGGCTTCTTTTTGCTGGTTACTTAACTTCGTTGGGACTTGAACTACTAAAGTTACATAATGATCACCACGCACTTGCTTATCTCTTATTGTAGGCATTCCTTTTCCTTTTAAGCGTATCTTTGTATCAGTTTGTGTTCCTGCTTTAACAGTGAAAAGTACATCACCGTCTACTGTACTGATTCTTACATCTCCACCAAGTGTTGCTTCTACAAAGGAAATAGGTGCTGTGGAATATATATCGTATCCTTCTCTTCTGAAAATAGGATGCCTGCTCACATGAACTTCTACTAATAAGTCTCCACGTGGTCCGCCATTAATACCTGGTTCTCCCTTATCTCTAATGCGAATACTTTGTCCATTGTCTATACCTGCAGGTACGGTAACCTGAATCTTTTTTCTTTTAGATGTATAGCCTGAGCCATAACAATTAGAGCATTTTTCTTTAATCACTTGACCTTTTCCACGACAATCTGGACAAGTTTGTATATTTTGCACCATACCAAATAAAGACTGTTGTTGGTGCACTACTTGGCCTCTACCATTACATTTACTGCAGGTTTCAGGTGATGTTCCCGGCTTCGCTCCTGAGCCATGACATACCTCACATTCATCTTTTAAGTTAAGATCAAGTTCTTTATCAGTACCAGTGACAGATTCTTCAAATGTTATTCTTACACTAGTGCCGACATTTGCACCTCTTCTTGGACCATTATTTGCAGCTGATCCTCTTCTTCTGCCACCGCCAAATAAGTCTCCAAATATATCGCCCCCAAACAAGTCTCCAAATATATCACCAAAATCAAAGTCATTAAAGTCGAAGCCGCCAGCTCCACCTTCGAATGCAGAATGACCGTATTGATCGTATTGTTGACGTTTATCTCTATCACTTAAAATTGCATAGGCTTCAGATGCTTCTTTAAACTTAGCCTCTGCTTCTTTATTATCTGGGTTTGCATCAGGGTGATATTTTTTGGCTAATACTCTATATGCCTTTTTAATGTCTGCTTCTGTTGCGTCCCTTGACACTCCTAAGACATCATAATAATCACGTTTGTCTGCCATTACCTATTCTATCCTCCTTGTGTATTCAAAACTTTCTTAATATACACATTATTTACAAATAGGCAGTCTAGATAGACCGCCTATTTCTTGTTACGGATTTACCATAACCAATATAGTACAAATCATTTTTTTAGTCAAGTAAAATGTATTATATCTCCTTGTAATCACCATCTACAACATCATCGTTGTTTTGGTCTGAATCTTCAGCTGTTGAATCGTAAGTCCCTTCGCTTGCATTGCCACCTGCTTGTGCTTGTTCATAAACTTTTGCAAATACATTTTGGGAACTAGTTGATAACTTCTCTGTAGCCGACTTAATATCTGCTATTTCACCATCTGTCATGTTCTCAGGATTAATCTTTTCTAATAGATCTTTAAGGTGTTTTACGTCTGCTTCTACTTCAGTCTTTTCGTCTACACTTAGTTTATCTCCAAATTCTTCAATCGCTTTTTCTATTTGGAACACAAGAGAATCGGCTTCGTTTCTAGCATCAATTCCTTCTTTTCGCTTCTTATCTTCTGCTTCGTATTCTGCCGCTTCTTTAATAGCTTTATCAATATCATCATCAGAAAGGTTAGAACCACCAGTTATAGTGATGTTTTGTTCTTTGCCTGTTCCTAAATCTTTTGCTGATACATTTAAAATTCCATTTGCATCAAGGTCAAAGGTTACTTCAATTTGAGGAACGCCCCTTCTTGCTGGTGGAATACCATCTAATCTAAACTGTCCAAGACTCTTATTATCCTTGGCAAATTGTCTCTCACCTTGAACTACATGAATATCAACTGCTGTCTGATTATCTGCTGCTGTTGAAAATATCTGGCTTTTCTTAGTTGGGATAGTAGTGTTTCTTTCAATTAAACTAGTTGCAACTCCTCCCATTGTTTCAATACTAAGTGTCAGTGGTGTTACGTCAAGCAGTAAAACATCTCCAGCACCCTCATCACCAGCTAGTTTACCACCTTGAATAGCTGCACCTAACGCAACACATTCATCTGGATTTAGATTCTTAGAAGGCTCTTGACCTGTTGCTTGTTTTACTTTTTCTTGTACTGAAGGTATTCTAGTAGAACCACCTACAAGTAATACTTTATTAAGTTCAGAAGCTGAAATTCCAGCATCTTTTAAAGCGTTTTTAACTGGTTCTAGTGTTTTTTCTACAAGGTCATGTGTTAGTTCATCAAACTTAGATCTTGTTAAGTTCATGTCAAAATGCTTTGGACCTGTGTCTGTTGCAGTAATAAATGGAAGGTTAATATTAGTAGTTGTAGCTGAAGATAGTTCAATCTTAGCCTTTTCTGCCGCTTCCTTTAGTCTTTGAAGGGCCATATTATCTCTAGATAAATCAACCCCTTCTTTATTCTTAAAGTCTTCAATCATATATCTAGTAATCTTGTCATCAAAGTCATCTCCACCTAGTTTGTTATTACCTGATGTGGCTAGAACTTCAATAACTCCGTCACCAATTTCAATAACAGATACATCAAATGTACCTCCACCAAAGTCATATACCATTATCTTTTGTTCGCCGTCATTATCAAGTCCATAAGCTAGAGCTGCTGCTGTAGGCTCATTAATAATTCTCTTAACATCTAGACCTGCAATTCTACCAGCATCTTTTGTAGCTTGTCTTTGAGAGTCATTAAAGTAAGCTGGTACAGTAATAACCGCTTCTGTTACCTTTTCTCCTAAATGGCTTTCTGCGTCTGCTTTTAACTTTTGAATAATCATTGCAGAAATCTCTTGTGGTGTATATTTCTTTTCTTCAATTTTTACTCTGTAATCCGTTCCCATATGTCTCTTAATAGATGAAATCGTGTTATCTGCATTAGTAACTGCTTGACGCTTTGCTGGGTCTCCTACTAGCCTTTCACCCGCTTTAGTAAATGCTACTATTGAAGGAGTTGTTCTTGCCCCTTCAGCATTAGATATAACTATAGGTTCTCCACCTTCCATAACGGCAACACATGAGTTTGTTGTACCTAAATCAATTCCTATTATCTTTCCCATTATTTATTTCCTCCTAATTAATATCAAATTATAATTTATGTGAAGCAAGCCAATATGCATGCTTATTGTTAGTTAACTACTTTTACCATACTGTATCGTACTACACTATCCTTGTACATATAACCTTTTTGTAACTCTTCTATCACTAGATTCTCACCCTGCTCTGGATCTTCATCATGCATTACCGCATTATGAAAGTTAGGATCAAATTCTTTTCCTACTGCTTCAATTGCCTTTACGCCGGCTTCTTCCATACAGGTTAATAATTGTTTATAAATTTTTTGCATTCCTTCAACAAAGGCATTGTCCGAATCATTTTGGGGAACTGTTTCTAATCCCCTTTCGAAATTATCAATAACTGGCAAAATCTTTTCCACTATGCTTTTTGCCCCAATCTCAAACATTTGACTTTTTTCTTTTTCATTCCTTTTGCGAAAATTATCAAACTCTGCTGCTTTTCTAAGTAGTTTATCATTTAGTTCTTCAATCATAGATTCTTCTGTTGATAAATCATCACTTTTTGATTCTTCTGTTGACAAATCATCACTTTTTGATTCTTCTTTTGATAAATCATTGCTTTTTGATTCTTCTGTTGATAAATCATCTTGCTTAGGTAAGTTATCTACACCTTCAGATTCCTCCTGACTATTAAGGTCTTTTTCAATATTATCACCTTTCAATGTATACTCCACCTTTCATTATTTTATTGTATGTGACTTCTTATTCATCACTTTCTTCTTTCTTAAAAATATCTCCAAGCTGTTTCATAATGGAATTAAGCGAACTTACAACTTTCTCATAATCCATTCTTTTTGGTCCTACTATACCTATCTTTCCAAATACTCCTTCTTGTATTTCATATGTTGCTGTAACAACTGAACAATCTTGCATTGCTGTGACTTCTGACTCTTTACCTATCATAACTTGTATGCCAGTTTCCTCATTCTTACTTGTCGATTCGATAAGTTCTACAAGCTTATCTTTTTCTTCAAATGCTTCAATTAAATCTACAGCTTTTTTTGTATCAGTAAGTTCTGGATACTTCAAGATATTTGTAGCACCACTTGTATATACTTCTACCTCATCTTCTTCTCCTATAGCTGTAGCAATAGCATCTAGTATGTCACTTATTAGTTGATTATAATCGCCTGCCTGTTGCTTCATCTTATGAATAATAGTCATATTAATCTCTGATAAATCAAGTCCTTGTAAAAACGTATTAAAAATAATGTTCAGTTTTAAAATAGTTTCCTTGTCTAAGCAATCATCAATTCTGACTATTTTGTTTTTTACAACATTACCTTCTATTACTATTACTAAAAGTATCTGGTCTGGATCTATATCAGTAATTTGAATAAACTTAACTTTCTTCGTTCTATACTGTGGTTTTGAAACTACGGTTGCATAGTTAGTATTCACAGCAAGAAGTTTGGCAATTTGTCTAAGTAGACTATCCATCTTATCTACTCTTTCAATTAATAAATCTTTTAATTCATCAACTTCTTCATACTTGTTGTGCATCATACGATCTACATACAGTCTGTAACCTTTATCCGTTGGAATTCTACCTGCGGATGTATGAGGTTGCATAATAAACCCTTGTTCTTCAAGGTCAGCCATTTCATTTCTTATGGTTGCTGAACTTAGGTTCAAGCCAGAATCCTTGGAGATAGTTCTAGAACCCACTGGCTCACCAGTTTCTAAATAGCACTTTATAATAGAGTCTAGTATTTTATATTTTCTCTCATCTAACTCCATAATCTCACCTTCTACATTTGTTAGCACTCGTTCTCGAGGAGTGCTAACTTCTAGTTAATAAATTATCACCATATTTAACATTTGTCAAGTATTCTTTTTATTTTTTTATTATTTTTCCTAATATTAAACAAGATTAAAACATTAGACTTGTAATACTAGTCTAACAAAAATCTTGCTAGCACATAATTGGACACATCTAAGCCGTATTCAGTCAAAAAAATCTTGTCACCATTTTCACCGATTACACCTTCTTTGATAGATTGTTCTATTACATTGCCATAAATATCTTCTATGTTAAGACCAAATTTTTCTTTGAATTGGTTTTTTTTGATTCCTTCTATAATACGCAAACCTAAAAACATAAATTCTTCCATAACTTCTTGCTTGGAAAGAATTTTTATATCTTGTTGAATCAAGTTATGACTTCTAGAGTTTTCTATATATTTCTTTATGTCTTGTTCATTTCGAAATCTTGTATTGTTTATTAATGAAGATGAACCTAAACCTATACCTAAATAAGGTTTTCGTTTCCAGTATAAATTATTATGCTTGGATTCATATCCTTTTTTAGCATAATTAGATATTTCGTAACGACTATAACCTTTTGCTTCTAGAATTTCTTTGGTTTTATAATAAATTAGTCTATCATACTCTTCATCTGGCTCGCATTGATAATACTTATTGTAAAAGGGAGTGCCTTCTTCTATTATTAAACTATAAGCAGATATATGTTCTGGATTAAGTTCTGTTACTTTTTTTAAAGTATTTTCCCAGTTCTCTATATTTTGCTCTGGTAATCCTGAAATTAAATCAATATTTATGTTGTTATAGCCAGTACTCCTTGCTAATTTGTAATTTTCCAAAAATTCTTCATAAGTATGAATCCTCCCAAGAAATTTCAACTCTTCATTATTTGCTGATTGTAGTCCAATACTAAGGCGGTTGATCCCATGTTCTTTATAAATTAGTAATTTATCTCTGCTGATACTAGAAGGATTTACTTCTATTGTTATTTCTTCTGCTTGAACAAAAAAACTTTCTTCTATTGCTAGTAATATTTTCGCAATATACTCTGCTTGTATAGAAGAAGGAGTACCTCCCCCAATAAAAATGGTTTTTACAAGGTACTCCTGCATTGACTCTTTATAACTTTCTATTTCATTAAGTACTGCTTGGACATAATCGTCCTTAGTTTTACTGTTTGCCGGTCTAGATAAGAAATCACAATAATCGCACTTTTTTTCACAAAAGGGAATATGAACATATATTCCAAGTTCTTGTTTTTTATTCATCTTCATCATTCCTTCTTATTCCTCATCCAGTTTTAATACGCTCATAAATGCTTCTTGAGGTATCTCTACGTTGCCAACTTGCCTCATACGTTTCTTTCCTTCTTTTTGCTTATCTAATAGCTTTCTCTTTCTTGATATGTCTCCGCCATAACACTTTGAAAGCACATCCTTACGAAGAGCTCTAACGGTCTCTCTTGCAATAACCTTGTTACCTATAGCTGCTTGTATTGGAATTTCAAACAGATGTCTTGGAACCTCATCCTTTAGCTTTTCACAAATTTTCCTGCCTCTTTCATATGCTGTACCTTCAAATACAATAAAGGATAAAGCATCTACTTCTTCTTTATTTATTAATATATCTAATTTAACTAGTTCAGATCTAGTATATCCTTTTAGCTCATAATCAAATGATGCATATCCTTTGGATCTTGATTTGAGTGCATCAAAAAAGTCATAAATTATTTCGTTTAAAGGTATTTCATATTTTAATAAAACTCTTGTTTCTTCTAAATAATCCATGCTTTGATAAATCCCACGGCGATTTTGACATAATTCCATTATTGATCCCACAAATTCTGTCGTTACCATAACTTCAGCATCTACAACAGGCTCTTCCATATATTCAATCTCTGTAGGGTCTGGCATATCAGTTGGATTAGTTATTTCTAAGACTTGTCCATTTTTTTTATAAATTTTATATATTACACTAGGTGCCGTAGTAATAATGTCTAGATCAAATTCTCTTTCTATTCTTTCTTGTATAATCTCCAAATGTAATAAACCTAAAAATCCACATCTATATCCAAATCCTAGAGCAATAGATGTTTCTGGCTCATACTGAAGTGAGGCGTCATTTAGCTGTAACTTTTCTAGCACCTCTCTTAAATCCTGGTAGTCTCCACCTTCAGCAGGATAAATACCACAAAAAACCATAGGATTTACCTTTTTATAACCAGGAAGTGCTTCCTTACAAGGGTTATTAACATCAGTAACTGTATCTCCTACACGTGTATGACTCACATCTTTAAGACTAGCTGCTATATAACCTACTGCTCCTGCGGACAATTCATTACCTGGAATAAACCTTCCTGCACCAAAAGTTCCTAGCTCCACTACTTCTGCAACAGCATCTGTGGCAATCATCTTGATTTTGCTCCCTATACCAACAGTTCCTTCCATTATTCTAACAAAAATAATAACTCCTTTATATGTATCATAAAGGGAATCAAAGATTAAAGCTTGTAGGGGTTGACTCTTGTTTCCAGATGGTGCTGGAATTTTTTCAACTATCTGCTCTAATACTTGGTCAATATTAGTTCCATCTTTGGCTGATATTAAAGGAGCATCTGAAGCATCAAGTCCTATTATATCTTCAATTTCACTTTTTACTCTATCTGGATCTGCACTTGGTAAGTCTATCTTATTAATAACAGGAATAATCTCAAGGTCATGTTCTAGTGCTAAATAAACATTGGCTAGGGTTTGTGCTTCAATACCTTGAGCTGCATCCACTATTAAAATAGCTCCTTCACAAGCTGCTAAACTTCTTGATACTTCGTAATTAAAGTCAACATGCCCAGGTGTATCTATAAGATTAAATAAATATTCTTCTCCATCTTTTGCTTTATATATAGTACGGACCGTTTGTGCCTTTATCGTTATACCACGTTCTCTTTCAATATCCATATTATCAAGAACTTGAGATTGCATCTCTCTATCTGTAAGTAGTCCTGTAGTTTCGATTATACGATCAGCCAGGGTCGATTTTCCGTGATCTATATGCGCAATAATACAAAAGTTACGTATTTTGCTTTGGTCTGTCATTGATTTTCTTCCTCCTAAATTAAGCCTATTCTTTTAAACTTAACATAGTATAGCATGAAGATTTAACTCTTACAAGAAAGTGTTTTTATATTTATTCACTTAGGACTTCATTTATTAAAGCTCCTAGATAATTCATAGCATTTTTTGCTTCAGCCACTGTATTCTTATCAGTTCCAACCTCTGCAAGAATACTTCTTTCTCTAAAGTGTTGGTTATAACGTAGTGATTTTAAATAATTTTTATACATTAATCCAGGAAAAATTTCTCGACCTTTTAGCTGAATTTGTAAGCTAAAAGCTAGGTTTCCTTGAAGGTTTTTATTGGGTAAACGTTCAATTACTTGGCCTTTTGCATTGGTACTTATGCCATTAAAAAGCATAACCTGTGCAGTGTCTACCCCGTCTATATTTGTTACTCTCTTTTTTTTACCCCCATCTCTATGTATATCTAATATAACTTCTATGCTTGGATTTTCTTCTAATATTTTTCCTATACCATCACGCGCATAACTATATGCCAGATTTCTATCTAGACCCTCTCCCATAATATCATATTTGGTTTTATCATGAATTACATTATAACCATAGTCTGATAAGACCTTAGCAAGTTCTTCTCCAACCCCTACTATTGTATCTTCCTCTACATCCTTTCTACTATCTGAAAATGTCTCTTGCGAGTGGGTATGATATATTAGAATCTGTGGCTTGCTTGAATCCTTTTTTATAGATAAATCTTTTTTCACCAATATATTGGCATCAAACAATTCGTTTGATACAGAAGTAGAAGGATCTACTATGTAAAAGTTCCTATATAAATACTGTCTGTCTAATAGTTGTTCTAATGTGAAATGTTCACCATTTACAGGTGCAATCACTTCTTGACTTTCCACCTTTTTTGTGTCTTCTTCACCTTCTAGTTTTTCAACTCCACCGTCTATAATATCAATAAACAACTCCATACTATTATCTATACTTTCTACATTTCCTTTAGAGTTATTTTCTTGTCTTTCACTTTTTATATCTTCTATAATTCCTACAACATCACTTACTCTTCCTTTATTATTCATTACACTACTATTGTTTGTCAAATTACTATCAGTAGCATATTGATTAATTGGGAAGGACTTAGCTAACGTGTCCAAAATCACATTATGACTTCCACCCCTTGCCTTGTCTGCCGTATATTCCAATATGGGTATATCACTATGTATTTTAGGCTTAAGCAGTTCCTCTGTATGCCTAACCTTATCTATTAATTCTATATTTATATTCTTAGTTTCTTTATGTATAAAATGTATATTTTCTATTAATAGTAGCATGCTCACTACGAATATTATAATCCAAATGAAAATATAAAATCTTTTTACAGCTTTACTTTTCATTTTTTTCTCCAATCAATGATAAATTAGGTGCTAGGCCCTAATTTATCATATGCAATTTAAAGGCTTAA
Organism: uncultured Lachnospiraceae bacterium; assembly: GCA_964544535.1. Lineage (GTDB taxonomy): Bacteria > Bacillota > Clostridia > Lachnospirales > Lachnospiraceae > JAAYRG01. The sequence goes on from CAZJCV010000016.1 coordinate 21,018, forward strand.
AATTCTAACTTTAAACAAAAAGGGAGTTTAGTGCTTCTGATATTGTGAAACTAATTCTTTTTATTGACTCATCTATGTTTTTAGGGGTTACAAACATATTGAAGATAATTTGTTGGTTGATTTCCTTGTTAAATTGCTGAATTTCATTTTGTCCAAAGCCCTGATCTGTCATAAATTTTTCCATTGTATCATTAACTATAGTTGCTGCATCTACTACTGTTGGTACACCTAGGGCAATTACCTCCACTCCAAGACTTTCTTTGTTTAGAGCTTGTCTGTTGTTTCCCACACCTGAACCTGGACATATACCAGTATCTGTAATTTGTATTGTTGTATTTAAACGTTCTACACTTCTTGAAGCAAGGGCGTCAATTACAATAAGCAAGCTAGGTTTAGTTTCCCCTATAATACCTTTGAGGATTTCTCTTGTTTCCATTCCTGTTTGTCCCATAACTCCTGGAGAAATAGCACTTACATTTACTAAATTATTTTCTTCCTGAAAATCATGTCCATATTCTCTTATTATATGTCTACTAATAAAGAGGTTATCCACTACTTCTGGGCCTAAGGCATCAGGTGTTATCTCTCGGTTGCCAAGCCCTGCAACTAATACTTCCCTGTTTTTATTATCACCTATAAGTTTCTTTAAGTACCTGGCAATTTCTTTTGATACTGGTTCCTGATAACTATCGTCATTTTCATTAAGTCTAGCTGCATCAATAGTTATATAAGTCCCTATAGGCTTTCCCATTGCATTAGCACCTTTTTCATCTTTTATCTCAACAGTCGTTACACGGATGTTAGTTGTCTCATCATAGTCTTCTGTAAGAGCAACTCCCATTATTTCAACATCATCATCATCGAAAGTTTCCCTAACTTCTAATGCAAGGTCTGTTCTTGGTACTACTATTTGATCTTTTTGATTTTCTTTATTAATGATGATCATTCCTTTCTTTTTTATTTTCCTATTGCAAAGTTTTTATGATATTAGATATTTTCTTCTATTTTTTTAAAATTATGTATTGACATAACAAATCCTTTATACTAAGATAGTTAAGTATGTTCACATTAAACGTCCGTGTCCGAATTTAATGTAACAAAAATTAAATTTACTTATATTTTGGAGGTGTACAATTGGCTAATTTAAAATCTGCAAAGAAAAGAGTTCGTGTGAATGAGAAAAAAACTCTTAGAAATAGAGCTGTTAAAACAAGAGTTAAGTCTGCTATAAAGAGTGTTGAAGTTGCTGTGGCTGCCGGCGATAAAGACCTTGCTCAAACTAATTTAACTAATGCTGTAACTCAAATTAGTAAAGGTGTGTCTAAAGGTGTTTACCATAAGAACACAGCTGCTAGAAGAGTATCCAGATTAACTAAAACTGTTAATTCAATGGAATAATTTAGAATATAAGTCAAGAAGCGCTAATATTTTTAGCGCTTTTTTTGTTTATACCTTATTAAATTCCAATTTTTATGATTATATGATTGAATTGTTAAAAATTATTTGATATAATGACAACAGTAATATTTAAGAAGGCTATATTTGAAAGTATGCTTTCTTTAAAATAATCATTTTTTAGAAAGGGGTAAGTATTATGTTATCAGGATTTGGATTTGCCAGTGGTGTTGTTGGAGTTTTAGGTGGTATATTTAGTTTGATAATTATCGCCGCAACAATTTTTCTGGGGGTATACATATACAGAGATGCTAATAAGCGAAATCTGAATGGCACATTATGGCTTATTATTATATTGATATCATGGTTTGCAGGTGCAATTATTTACTTCATTATTCGCGATGACGAATCTGCAGTAGAATGTCCAAATTGTCAAACTATTGTTAAAGGCAATAACGCTTTTTGTCCTAAGTGTGGTACAGAAGTGAAAAGATAGTTAACATTTTATAAAAGAGAAGTGCCCATATACATTATATAATGTATATGGCTCTTCTCTTTTATTAGTATTCTAATTTTGAAATTAGCTAATTATTTTCTCTCAAAGTATAAAAGACGTAACAATTGCAAGTGTCGTACTTATTAAAGTTCCAAGAAGATAATATTCAGCAAAATCTTTGTCTTTAGAAATCTTATCGTATCTAGCTATTGATTTTGCTGTTAGAACCAGTCCAATAGCTGAATATTGTTTGATTGATAGAAATATTAACATGATAATCCTCTCAAGCGTGCCAATAAACCTGCCCGCATTCTTATCATTCTTCTTGTCTATTTTCTCTTCCTCGACTTTGTATTTCTTTAGTAAGTTCTGAATTACTATATTAGCAGGCTTGTGTGATATTAATAAGGCTAAAACCCAAGATAAAAATTTCATTAGCTGAATATTGCTAATATAGAAGAACATCTCAATACAGTTAAATCTGATTATTAGCTCATTAGAATATGCAAGCAAATAAGCAACCATAACTAGGCTGATAAAATGCAAGGCTTGATCTAAGAAAAATATATCACGTTCTATTTCTATAGTTATTTTAACCTTTTTTATAATTTTTGAAAAGTATATATGCTTTAAAATATCAATTATAAAATGAAGAACACTTGCTAAGATCGCACCCTTCAATAATTCATATGATATAAATGGCAGGGTTACAAAGATCATACTCACTAAATAAACCACACTATGAATAAATACCCATCTTATATTTTTTTCTTTATTTTTTGCCATCTTATCGCTTTGTAAATAAAAATCACCTAATATGTGTCCCAAGAGAAACACTATTAAATATTCTTTAAACATAATCTCCCCTTATCTAATTAATATTGCTAAATACATGATTAAGTGTATCTATGGCTTCTTTATAGGTGTAATAATTACCACCCTTTAGCCCCCTTTGTACTGTTGATTGAACAATTCCCAGCCTTTTAGCAGTCTTTTTTTGACTATCCTGGTTTTTTAAAAAATCCAATATTATTTCTCTTTGTCTATCAGTCCAGTTTTCTTTTAATACTGTTAATAAGGATAATATTGTATTTATCATATCAGCTATTTGATTTGTATCTTCTTCAACTTCTACTCTTATATCAGATACATAAGTTTTATTCTTTAGTTCATTTTCCTTCAAAAACTCTATAGCTTCTCTTGCTTTGTAATAGGTTGGTCCATCAGCACCTATTGACATATCGTAGTTAATTTCAGTTGTAACTGCCCCTATGCCTATGCCAAACCTTATAGCAATTGGATGCATATTCAATTGTATTTGCTCAACTATCTTAATAACATTTTTGCCTCTTTTTAAAAGACCTTGAAACTCATCTCCTAGAGTAATAATAAACTTTGACGAAATATCATCTTTATAATCTTGGTTTATTTTATCTAATGTGTATTTTAATTTATCTTGAACCTTTTTTCGCTCTTCAATCTTTTTAGAGCTTTTAATATCTCCTATTAACGCAATATATGGTTTGTATGAAAACTCAAATAACATAGTATCGCCTCCTGCCCACTGAATGTTTCCATAATTCACTCGAGGTTTATGCGTTTTTCTTGCATACTTTGTACTTATGCATCAAAAGGTGCATATTATTCTTTTATGCGCTTAGCATAGCATATTATTTCTTTTTGTGCAATTAAAACTTTTCAGAGTTTTTATTTACATATTAATTAATCCAATAAATTAATAATATTTTAAAGATTTTCTTGTATAAATATTGTATAATTCTTTTGTGATAATAATTGGAGGTTTTAAAATGATAGAAGTTCTTAAAGGAAAATACCCAATAGAATATAAATTAATTGAAAAATACGCTACAGATATTCTTGAGTCTGATGGTATGTTAATTGAAAAATCCATTAACCACCATGACATATTTACTACCTTTGCTCATTCAGTACATGTAACAGTAGTCAGTCTTAGAATTGTGAATATTTTGAATCTTAAAGTTGATTTATCAAGCTTGATACGAGGAGCTCTGTTACATGATTACTTTCTATATGATTGGACTAAGGCTGATAAAAGCCATAGATTGCATGCTTTTTTTCACTCAAGAAAAGCTTATAATAATGCTAGAATAGATTTTGATTTGAATAAGATTGAAGCAGATATTATCTTAAAGCATATGTTCCCTGTTACACCTACACCCCCTAAGTTCAAGGAAAGTTGGGTTGTAGGTTATGCAGATACCTTATGCACAGTAAAAGAATTACAAACTTCCCTGTCTTATAAGCTTGCTAAGAAGGCTAAGGCTTAATTGTTGGCAAACTGGACAATCAACAACTCTACACCTAATTGGTCGTTTTGCCTTCCGGTTTTAACATCTTCCTCTGCTTGATTACACAAAAACAAGTTACCTTTTAATGTGTCCACAGAAAACTTATTTGATTGTCCAATATATTTACCCACAAAATATGGACTCACGCCAACTTTAGCAGCTATAGAATATTTATCACGACCAAGTTTGCTTAAGTCTTTTACTTGTAAAAGTATTTTGAAATGTCTTGAAAGCAAGAACAATATAGACATAGGTTTTTCTTTAAGTTCTAACAAATCATAATAAAGCTTTAAAGAAGCATCCTTATTCTTTACTACAATAGCATCAATCATTTGAAAGATCTTTCCTTCTATTTGCTCTGTGCAGACACTATCTATATCTTCTTTTGTAATTAAATCTCTGTCATAAGCATAACATATCAGCTTTTCCACTTCATTTTGAATATATAACATATTTGTGCCAGTTTTATCTAGCAAATAACTAACAGTGTTTTCTGTGATTTTTTTATTGTCTTTTTTTAGTAGAGATGCAACAAATACTTTTAGTTTTTTATTATCTAATTCTTTTAATTCTGTAATTGTTCCATTTTTCTTGATTTGCTTATAAAGTTTACTTCTTTTATCAACCTTTTTTTCAACAAATATAATATGAGTAGACTCTGGTAAAGTATTTAAACGATCCGACAATAAGTTTTGGACTGAAAACAAATCGCTATTTTCAATAATAATTAGTCTTCTATCATTAAAAAAAGGTAATGTCCCCGCCTTTTCAATCACCTCATTGACATCTATGTTTTTTCCTTCATAATACGAATAATTCATAGTTAAATCATCGCTTATTATTGCTGCTTTAAGGCTATCTTTATACATTTTTTTAAGATAGTCTTCTTCACCATATAATAAATATACTTTTGAAAATTCCTTTTGTTTTATATGTTGTTGCAGAGTATTCATATATAAACCCCTCAGTTAATAAAATTTCAATACTTTTTCTTATAATTTTTATTTCTATAGCTGCTTTTATACTGTTTTCTATAGGTTTTTCCACTGGAAGCTTCTAAATCACCTTTTTCTTCTATATGATTCTCAGTGTTTGGCTTAAGAGAAGCCCACATTGAAGTGCCATCTTTTCCTTTAGTTTTGATATCTAGAAATTCAAACTTACTAAGAAACTTTGATAACTTCTTATCGCCATAATTTCTTACATCAAAATCAGGATATCTCTTTACCAACTTACTTCCCAACTCACCCATATTCATACTTTGATCTTCTGAATCAATTTCATTTAACATTTTGTATATTGTTGTTTTAATTACATTGATATCTGTCATAGTTTTTGATAAATCACCATTCTCAGAATCTGTATTGCTGTATTTCTTGCTTTCGTATAATTTAGAACTTCCTCCATAAAGCAATGAAGAACCTTCTTTTGCAACATCAGTTGATGATTCACTAGAATTATTCGTATCATCTGTTTGAGCTAATATATCAAGAAATTTAAACTGATTACAAGCAACAATAAAAGGTTTGGGGGTTTTCTTCTCTCCCATTCCCACAACAAACATACCCGATTCGCGTAATCTAGATGCCAATTTTGTAAAATCACTATCACTAGAGGCAATACAAAATCCATCTACATGACCTGAATACAGAATGTCCATTGCATCAATAATCATAGCTGCATCAGTAGAATTCTTACCCACAGTATAACCATACTGCTGTATTGGAGTTATTGAATTTTCAAGTAATACATCCTTCCAAGAAGAAGAATTAGGTGTTGTCCAATCAGCATAAATTCTCTTATAGGTTGCAACACCATAGTCTGAAATTTCATCAAAAATGATTTTTACATACTTTGATGAAACATTATCAGCATCAATTAAAACTGCAAATTTCTTATCCTCAACCATATTTCACCTCCCTTTCTAAATCACAGTAAACACTACTACAATTATACAGAACAAAAAAAGAACTTGCAACTAATCAATGGGAATTGCATGAACTAACGTCCTCGTGTCATCCCACTCATAACTGCATGTAACTAAGGTGAGCATTTTTTTGTCTGTATCAAATTTAACTTCTTTCTTTTGCAAGGATAAATCAACTAACTCTTCTAAATATCTTAAATATTCAATATTATCTTCAAAGTCTAAAGGTATAACAATTTCATTAGCACGTATTGGATAAGCAGAAAAAACTTCATACTTATACTCCTTATTACCATGTATTATGCTTATATATTTAGATTTATCATTAAAAAAATCTTCTTTTTTGTACTGAGCTATATCACTAAACATGGTCCTGTCTCGCATAAAATGACCATAGATAACAATATTTTTATCTTCCGAAATATCATTTCTATAATCTATAAAAATAGTACCCGCCTTGCTGTCTTCTCCTGTAAAGTTATGATCTAAGTAATATTCATTGTTATCAGTTTGTACCACCGGATAATCAACATCTGTTTCATTTATATTAATCCAAAACTTATAATCACTATTAATCCTTAAAAGTTCTTTTTCTTCCTCCGTTAATTCTATAGGTTCATCACTTTCAACTTTATCTGTCTCCTTTTCTTCCTCATAAGACGTGTCTTCTTCCTTAATGTAGCTTACTTTAGGCTTGTTTGTTTGGATATCTTTATACAACTCTTTATCTAAATTGTATAAATAAAGTTCACGTATAACTAGACTGACTGAAATAACAAATATAAAACTAAGAATTATTATAAGTATTTTTTTCATTTTCTTATCCTTTTTTCTTATCCTTTTTTTTCAACTTTTTGTGTTAAAAGAGACATTTCATTTAACACACTTAACATGTTTTATAATATCATATATAATATTATTAGTAAAACTATAATTTGATCATTTGGAGGTTTATAAATGGAAGTTTTTAAAAAAATTAAAGCAGAAGAACTTGAAGAAAATCCTTTTAAAAAGATCGGCAAGGACTGGATGTTAGTTACTGCAAAAAACGGTGACCAGGTAAATACTATGACTGCTTCTTGGGGTGGCTTAGGGGTAATGTGGAATAAAAATGTTGCATTTATAGTTATACGTCCACAGCGCTATACAAAAAAATTTGTTGACGCTTCAGATTCATTTTCATTATCATTTTATGATAAAAAATATAAGAAAACATTAAGTTATTTAGGAAGTGTTTCGGGCAGGGATGAGAACAAAATAAAAAAAGCCCATTTCACTTTGGCTTATGATGCGGATACACCTTTCTTCCAAGAGGCATCTTTGGTAATAACATGCAAAAAGTTGTTTGCAATGCCATTTGAAGAAGACTTTTTTATTGATAAAACAGTTATTAGTAATCATTATCCCGAAAAAGATTATCACACTCTTTATATTGCAGAAATTGAAAATGTATTAGTGAAATAGCGTGTTGGGGGATGTCCCCCCCAACACTTCTACACTTCAAAAAGCATGTCTCCATAAGTTGGAACTGGCCAAAGATCCTTAGGTAGGATTAATTCCAATTGATCTATTGACTTTCTTAAGTCTTCCATAACAGGAATGACCCTGTTTTTAAAAAACAAGGATAATTCTTGTCCTTTTATATTGTTTTTATTGTATTCTAAAGGTTTTAAGTCTTCCTTTGCAATTGTTTCTGCATGTTTAATAAGTTCTTCCAATTGTTTTAGAGCTTTCTGAACTTGACTAAGCAAGTCCAGTGTGCTGATTAACATTTCTTCTTGTACACTTGTATCTGCAGCTTCACAGGCAGTCTTAATAGAATTGATTGACTGTGCTAATTCATTCGAAAAGCTTATGACTGCCGGAATATACTTCCTTTTTGTCATTTGAATCATAGTTATTCCTTCGATATTAATTGTCTTCGAATAGTTTTCATATTCAACTTCAAGACGCGAATATAATTCCGACTTAGAAAAAACACGATGCTTTTCATACAAGTTAACTGTTTTGTCGGATACCAAAGTAGGTATTGCATCTAGATAACAAGGATAATTAGATAAACCTCTTCTTGTGGCTTCTTCTTCCCATTCCCTAGAATAACCATTTCCATTAAACACAATTTGATAATGATCAGTAACAGTTTTCTTAATTAAGTCATGAACAGCTAAGTCAAAATTCTCTGCACATTCAAGTTCATCAGCCATATCAGATAAAGAGTCTGCAACAATTGTGTTAATTACAGTGTTGGCATCTGCTATTGACATTGAAGAACCAATCATTCTAAATTCAAACTTATTATTAGTAAAGGCAAATGGTGATGTACGATTTCTATCCGTAGCATCTCTATAAAATTCTGGTATTCTATGTACACCTACACTAAACTTACCTGATTTTTTACTACTAGTTGCTTCACCAGTTTCAATAAGTTGGAATATAACATCTTCAAGTTGATCTCCAATAAATACAGAAATAATAGCTGGTGGAGCTTCATTTCCACCAAGTCTATGCTCATTACCCGCATTAGAAGCAGAAAGTCTAAGTATATCAGCATGTTCATCAACAGCTTTCAGTACTGCTGAGAAGAATAATAGGAACTGAACATTCTCATGGGGTGTTGTGCCTGGATCAAATAAATTCTTACCAGTATTAGTTACCAATGACCAGTTGTTATGCTTTCCAGATCCATTTACCCCCTCAAACGGCTTTTCATGAAGTAGACATTCCAGACCATGATGGTTGGCAACTCTTTTCATACATTCCATTGTAAGTTGATTGTGATCAGTTGCAATATTAACAGTTGAGTAAATTGGAGCCATCTCATGTTGGGCTGGCGCCGCCTCATTATGCTGTGTCTTTGCAAGTATGCCCATCTTCCAACATTCTTCATTAAGATCCTTCATAAATGAAGCTACGCGCTCACGTAGATGTCCAAAGTAATGGTCAGCTAATTCCTGACCCTTTGGTGGCATTGCTCCAAATAAGGTACGACCTGTAAATATTAAGTCCTCTCTCTGTAAATATTCTGCTTTGTCTATTAAGAAATACTCTTGTTCTGCACCCACAGTTGAGTTAACACTTGTAACATCAGTATGTCCAAATAACTTTAGAATTCTAACAGCTTGATCATTAATTGCTTCCATGGAACGAAGAAGAGGTGTTTTCTTATCTAAGGCTTCTCCTGTATATGAACAAAAAGCAGTAGGAATACAAAGTGTAACTCCTGATGCATCTTCTCTTAAAAATGCAGGTGAAGTACAATCCCAAGCAGTATAACCTCTTGCCTCAAATGTTGATCTTATTCCGCCGGATGGGAAAGCAGAAGCATCTGGTTCTCCTTTAATTAATTCCTTCCCTGAGAATTCCATAATAACTTTTCCATCAACAGTTGGTGATATAAAGGAATCATGTTTTTCTGCAGTTATGCCTGTCATAGGTTGGAACCAGTGAGTATAGTGGGTTGCTCCTCTATCTATCGCCCAGTCCTTCATAGCATTAGCTACAACTTCTGCAACTTCCACATCTAAATCATCGCCATTCTCAATTGTTTGCTTAAGTTTTACGTAAATCTTCTTAGGCAGACATTCAACCATTTTAGCATCATTGAAAACATTAATCCCGAATATGTCTGTTAATTTGACTTCCATAGCCCACTCCTTTCTATTCTAAATACCATTCATCAATTCTTTCTTCTAAATTATCTTTAGACTTGTCTGGCATATACTTTTTAAAAACCCTCTCAATTAAAAAAGATTGAAGCAATATAGTAAGAGATGGGACAATAATAATAAAAATAGGTACTATAAATGCCAAACTAAATCCAGCTATTAAAATCACAATCAAAAGTAAGGTTGATGGTAAATGTCTAACTGCTAAAAATAGTGAGTTTAAAAGTGTTTGCTTGGTTTTAGCTTCAAACCTGGATAAGTAAGGAAACACATATATATTAACAGACACTAAAACTATTAACATCCCCATAAATATACTAACAAAAAACATGTTCTGTATCCCCGTTAATGTTTTTGCAAATTGAATGTCAATATACATAACAATATATGCCACTACTAACATTATTGTAATAAGAGCTCCTTGTTTAAAATTATCTTTAAAACTTTTGAAAAACTCCCTAAAAGGATAGCCTCTTTCTTTTCTAATATTCTTAACAACTGTATAATATAAGGCCGTTGTTGCAGGTCCAATAGTTATTATAGGTATGCATACTATTATGTATACAATACTAAGAAATAACATATCTACAAACTTATTGATCGCTGTAAAAACTGGATTGTCCAAATTAAATAATGTTCCCATGCTAATTACCATGCCTTTCAACTTATCATTAACAATAATTCATATTATAACATAATATCACAACTTTCTTTGATTATAAAGCATTTTATCAAATTACTTGTTTACTTATTAATAAAATACTATAATTATAAAATAGGAGTGTAAATATATGAAAAGCAAAAAACACATAGACGCTCTAAAAGCAGCTTTTCCACATACTATACCAGTTTTAACTGGCTACTTAATGCTTGGAGCTGCTTATGGCGTCTTAATGGATACTAAAAATTATTCTATTATATGGGTTCTTTTATCTAGTATATTTATCTATGCCGGTTCCATGCAATTTGTATCTGTTGGACTTGTTGCAAGCGGATTTCACCCTGTTTACGCAGGATTAATGACCCTTATGGTAAATGCACGACATCTCTTTTATGGAATTACCATGCTCTCAAAGTTTAAAGGCCTTGGCAAGAAAAAGTGGTATCTAATTCATGGTCTAACAGATGAAACATTTTCAATACTATCAAGCAGCAAATCACCCAAAAATATTGATAGGGGATGGTTTCTTTTTTATATTACCCTACTTAACCATATGTATTGGGTCCTTGGCTCTATCCTTGGAAGTATACTTGGCAACTTCATACCTTTTAATACTAAAGGAATAGACTTTGTCTTAACAGCATTGTTTGTTGTAATATTCATAGAGCAACTACTATCAAAGAAAAATCATTCTGCCGAAATAATAGGTGCTAGTAGTGCTATAGCATGCCGTTTAATATTTGGCCCAAGTATTTTTCTAATCCCTACCATGATTTTAATTATAATACTAGTAACAGTTTTTCGTAATAGATTTGAAAGGAGCATCTAATATGCCTTTATCTATAAATCAATCATTAATAATGTTTGGAATCATGGCTCTTGTAACAGCCATTTTAAGAGCAATACCATTTTTAATGTTTCCTGATAATAAAGAAACACCAAAATATATACTCTACCTTGGAAAAGTACTCCCAAACACTATAATAGCCATGCTCGTTGTATATTGTTTAAAGGATATTAATTTGTTCCTTTATCCCAATGCCCTACCAGAAGCAATAGCAATAACAGCTATAATAATCTTACATATATGGAGAAGAAATACCCTGCTAAGCATTGCTAGTGGGACTTTTATATATATATTACTAGTTCAGAACATTTTTTAAATCTTGTGAATGAATAGTCCGCTTCTTAGCTTAGGCTCAAACCAAGTGGACTTTGGTGGCATAAGCTTTCCTGCATCTGACACAGCAAATAGTTCAGCCATACTTGTTGGATACATGGAGAAAGCTACCTCCATATCTAGGTTAACCCTTCTCTCTAACTCTTCTAATCCTCTTATACCACCAATAAAGTCTATGTTTTCATCTGTTTTAGGATCCTTTATATTTAGTATAGGATCAAGCAGATAATTTTGTAGTATAGAAACATCTAAGGACTCTACTGGGTTTTCAGGATTTAAAAACTTATCTTTTATTTGCAACTTATACCATGTCTTATCAAGGTACATTCCAAAAGTATTCTTTTCTTCTGGTGCATATGGCGTCTTTCCTAATTCCTTAATATCAAAGTTCTCTCCGACTTTAAGCAAAAATTCTTCTTTAGAATATCCATTTAAACTATTAACTGTACGATTATATGGTTGAATGAGTAATTGGTCATCTGGAAATAAAACAGATAAAAAGTAGTTAAACTCTTCTTGTCCATTATAATTAGGATTAGCCTCTCTTCGCATTTGACCAACACGAACAGCTGATGCAGTCCTATGATGTCCATCTGCAATATAAATACTATCCATAGTTTTAAAAATATCCTTAACTGCACTAATGTCATCTTTATCACTAACTAACCACATATTATGTGTAATCTCATCAGATGAAGTAAATCCATAAAGCTTTTCTTTAGTTTTTACTTTGTCTACAATACTTTGAAGCTTTTTATTTGCTTTATAAGCTAAAAATATTGGCCCTGTTTGTGCATTACAGGTGTCTACATGCTTTATCCTATCTATTTCTTTTTCTTTTCTTGTGTTTTCATGTTTCTTAATAACATTACTTTCATAATCGTCAATAGATGAACAACCTACTATTCCTGTTTGAGATCTTCCGTCCATTATTAATTCATAAATATAAAAGTATTCTTCATCATCTTGTATAAATATTCCTTCATCTAACATAGACCATAATGTTTCACTAGCCTTTTCATAAACCCTATCATCATATGTATCAACATCATCGCTAAATTGAGTCTCAGCTCTGTCTATTTTAAGAAATGATAAGGGTTCCTTATCTACCTCAACCTTGGCTTCCCGCCTGTTATATACATCATAAGGTAATGCAGCAACTCTATCTACTACTTCTTTATTTGGCCTTATAGCCTTAAATGGTTTAATATTTGCCATTATTATTCCTCCTGTTGTTTTTTGCTTATTTTAAAATCTCCACATAAAGATTAAAGCATCTATATGTGGAGATTCACTTGGTTCTTTCTATAACTTTCTAACTTTTAATACACCATTAATTTCTTTTATCTTATTAATAGCTACCTCTGGATAATCACATTCAACATCGATATCTATTACTGTATAAGCATTATTTCCTTTACTCTTGTTAACTAAGTTAGATATATTAATATCTTCTGACCCAAATATAGTAGTAAATTGATTTAGCATTTGAGGAATATTCTTGTGAATAATTGTTATTCGGCTTCCTTCTATAAGCTTACCTGCGTCAACTGTTGGAAAGTTAACAGAGTTGCATATACTTCCATTTTCAACGTAGTCTTTAACTTGTTTTACAGCCATGGTTGCACAATTATCTTCTGATTCTTCAGTTGATGCACCTAGATGAGGTATTGCTATAGCATTTTTTGCATTAGCAATTGCTGGTGTTGGAAAGTCAGAAACATATTTTGATACTTTACCCGCGTTTAGTGCCTCAATAATATCATCATCATTAACCAAGGTGTTTCTTGCAAAGTTAAGAATAGATACTCCATCTTTCATCTGTTCAATAGATTCTTTGTTAATCATTCCCTCAGTATCATCAGTTGAAGGAAGATGAAGTGTAATATAATCACATTCATTATATATTTCTTCTTTGTTGGTAGCATGAATAATATGTCTAGATACATGCCATGCGTGGTCAAGTGAAATATATGGATCATACCCATATACCTCCATACCTAAACGAATTCCTATATTCGCAACTAAGACCCCTATCGCTCCTAGTCCAATCACCCCAAGTTTTTTACCTTTAACTTCGTGACCCGCAAATTGTTTCTTTGCTTTTTCAACATTTTTTAGCAAATCAGGATCGTCTTTATTCTCTTGCACCCAGTTAATTCCACCAATAATATCACGAGATGCAAGAATTAATCCTGCAATTACCATTTCTTTAACACCATTTGCATTAGCTCCAGGTGTGTTGAAAACAACAATACCTTTTTCTGAACACTTATCAATTGGAATATTATTTACTCCTGCACCTGCACGAGCAATTGCTTTAATATCCTTTGGTAGTTCCATATCATGCATACTAGCACTTCTGACTAATATGACATCTGCTTCATCTACACTATTTGTTTGTGTATATTTATCACCAAATAACTTAAGTCCTACCTCAGCAATAGGATTTAAGCATATATACTTTCCCATATTACTTAACCTTGCCTTTCCTTTATATCTCACATATTTTATTTAGATTAATTTTTTTCTTCAAAATGCTTCATAAATTCTACCAGCGCTTCAACGCCTTCATAAGGCATAGCATTATATATACTTGCACGCATGCCACCAACTGATCTATGACCCTTTAGATTCTCTAAACCGGCTTCTTTTGCCTCTTTTATAAACTTAGCATCTAAATCGGCATCTCCTGTAACAAATGGAACATTCATAAGAGAACGGTCTGCTTTTACAACAGTACCTCTAAACATCTTGCTTTCATCTAAATAATCATATAATAACTTGGCTTTCTTTTCATTAAGTTTTTGAATTACTTCCAATCCACCAAGATTCTTAATCCACTTAAATACCTTGCCACATATATAAATTCCATATGTAGGAGGTGTATTATATAAAGAACCTGAATCAGAATGAGTTTTATATTTTAACATTGTAGGAGTAGTTTCTAGGCAATCTTCAGTTATAAGGTCTTCCCTTATAATAACAATAGTTGTTCCTGAAGGTCCTACATTCTTTTGTGCTCCACCAAAAAGTATTCCATACTTGCTAACATCAATTGGCTCTGATAAAAAACAAGAAGAAATATCAGAAACTAATAGCTTCCCCTTTGTGTTTGGTAAGGTATTGAACTTTGTACCGTAAATTGTGTTGTTCTGGCATATATGTACATAGTCTGCATCTTCACTAATTTGCAAATCACTGCAATCAGGTATATATGAATATGTCTTATCTTTTGATGATGCTATAATATTGGCTTTACCAAACTTTGAGGCTTCCTGATAAGCCTTATTTGCCCAATTACCTGTAATAACAAAATCTACAACCTTATTCTTCATTAAGTTCATTGGTATCATAGCAAATTGTAAGGATGCTCCTCCTTGTAAAAATAAAACCTTGTAATTACTTGGTATATCCATCAAATCTCTTAGATCCTGTTCAGCTTCATCAATAATCTTTTGAAAATTCGGCGAGCGATGACTCATCTCCATAACAGACATTCCTGAATTCTCGTAATTAAGCATTTCCTTTGCTGCTTCCTTTAAAACCTCCTCAGGTAAAACTGCTGGTCCTGCTGAGAAGTTATATACTCTTCCCATTTATTGTATCCTCCTTTGATTGATGAGTATTTTTATATAAGGTAAATTCAATGTCAAAATTATTGGATTTTGGCACTGAGTCACTTTAACTAAGTACATTATAAAACTAGGTTAAAAATATGTCAAGGATTACTCTTTTTCGATTAAGGAGGTCAAGTATTTAGACACTCCTATTCCAATCGCTACTAAAAGTATAGTAATTTACAACTTTCTGCTTATTAAGATTGATATTATTAATCCACTTGCCAATAAAATCATTTTCCTAAAATTCATTTTGTAGTCTCCTAGTAAGCATATCTATAATATTAAAAGAAGAGTTGTCTAGAACAACTCTTCAGTTTGCAATAATCTCTTATATAAAATAAATATAAGCTTTAATTCTTTCCATTTATTAAATCTTCTTCTGAAAATACTTCTTCTATAGCTGCACCTGGTGCTACCATTGGCCAAACTTTATCGTCAGAGTCTATAATACAATCTATTAACACTGGACCATCTGCTTGCAGTGCTTTCTTAAGTACATCTTCTACTTCTTCTTTTTTACTAATACGATATGCCTTAACACTAAGTGCTTCTGCTAGTTTAACAAAGTCTACATTTTTAGTTAGTGTTGTCTCGGAATATCTTTCACCATAAAAAAGGGTTTGCCATTGTCTAACCATTCCAAGAACGCAGTTGTTCATAATAATTTGGATAATTGGAATGTTATAGCGTGATGCTGTTGCTAGTTCATTCAAAGTCATTCTAAAACAACCATCACCATCAATATTAATAACTTGTTTGTCTGGATTTCCAACTTGGGCTCCTATTGATGCACCTAAGCCAAATCCCATTGTACCTAAGCCTCCAGAAGTAATAAAGGATCTAGGATTCTTATATTTATAGTATTGGGCTGCCCACATTTGATGCTGACCAACTCCTGTTGAAATTATAGCGTCTCCATTAGTTAATTCGTATAACTTTTCTAAAATATATGGACCTGTTAATATGTCTTCGTTATACTTTAATGGATACTTTGCTTTCTTTTCCATTGCTAGCTCTACCCAGTCAGTATGGTCTTGTTGTTCTAATTTTTTGTTTAATATTTTAAGTACTTCTTTTATATCACCTATAATAGCTTGTTTGGTTTCAACATTTTTATTGATTTCTGCCGGATCTACATCAATTTGAATTATTTTTGCATTTCTTGCAAATCTTTTTGCATTACCTGTTACACGATCACTAAACCTAGCCCCTACTGTGATTAGTAAATCACATTTTGTTACTGATAGGTTTGCTGTTTTTGTACCATGCATACCAACCATACCCATATATAGTGGATCAGTCGCTGGAAATGCTCCTTTTGCCATTAATGTATCAACAACTGGCGCATTTACTTTTTTTACAAATTCAACAATTTCTTTTTGCGAATTTGAAATATTTGCTCCACCACCTAAGAAAATTACAGGTTTTTTTGCTTCTTCTATCATCTTAATTGCTGCATTGATATCTTCTTCTTTGATAGTATTATTTGTTACTTCTATAGGCTTAATTTCTTCCTTGGTATAGTCAGCTTTATTAGCAGTAACATCTTTTGCAATGTCCACTAATACTGGACCTGGTCTACCTTTTTGTGCAATATGAAATGCTCTCCTTATAGTATGAGCCAAGTTATTTACATCTTTTACTATGAAATTATGTTTTGTGATTGGCATAGTAATCCCAGCTATATCTACTTCTTGGAAACTATCCTTTCCAAGTAAATCAACAGAAACATTACCTGTTATGGCAACCATTGGTACAGAATCCATATAGGCAGTTGCTATACCTGTTACTAGATTAGTTGCTCCTGGCCCACTAGTTGCTAAACATACTCCAACTTTTCCTGTAGAACGAGCATAACCATCTGCTGCATGAGCAGCACCTTGTTCATGAGAAGGTAAAATATGTGTTATTTCATCTTGATGGCGATAAAGCTCGTCATATATATTTAGAACTGCGCCACCTGGATATCCAAAAATAGTGTCTACGCCTTGTTCCTTTAAGCATTCAACTAAAATTTGAGAACCTGTCATTTTCATACTATCACCCCTACTCCTTATACTTGTAAAATAGCGCCTTTATCTGCTGAGGAAACCATTGCTGCATATCTTCTTAAATAACCTGTTTTAATATTGGCTTCTTTTGGTTTCCACTCTTTTCTTCTTGCTTCTAATTCTTCATCTGATACTAAAAGATTTAAAGAGTTATTCTCTATGTCGATTTGAATTGTATCTCCTTCTTTTACAAGAGCTATTGGTCCACCTACTGCTGCTTCAGGAGAAATATGACCTATTGATGCTCCTCTTGATGCCCCCGAAAAGCGTCCATCTGTAATCAATGCAACTGTAGAGCCAAGTCCCATTCCTTGTATTGCTGATGTGGGATTTAGCATTTCTCGCATTCCTGGTCCACCCTTTGGTCCTTCATAGCGAATTACTACCACGTCACCACTAACAATCTTCCCAGCATGAATTGCTGCTATTGCTTCTTCCTCTGAGTCAAATACTCTTGCTGGTCCCTGGTGAGCTAACATCTCAGGTGCTACAGCAGAACGTTTTACTACACTGCCATCTGGAGCTAAGTTGCCTTTTAGTGCTGCGATACCACCTGTTTCACTATATGGGTTATCACTTGGTCTAATGACTTCTGGATTTAAATTTACAGCTGATTTTATGTTTTCTGCAACTGTATTTCCTGTTACTGTTATTAAATCAGTATTAAGTATACCTTTTTTGTCTAATTCCTTCATAACTGCATAAACTCCGCCTGCCTGGTTTAAATCTTCCATATATGTTGGACCTGCAGGAGCCAAATGACAAAGGTTTGGAGTTTTTGCACTTATCTCATTTGCAATATCTAAGCTTAAACCAACTCCAGCTTCATGGGCAATTGCAGGTAAATGTAACATTGTATTAGTAGAACAACCTAGAGCCATATCTACTGTTAGAGCGTTATAAAAGGCTTCCTTAGTCATTATATCTCTTGGTCTTATGTCTTTTTCTAATAATTCCATAATCTTCATACCAGCATGTTTTGCAAGTCTTATTCTTTCTGAATATACTGCTGGAATTGTTCCATTGCCTCTTAATCCCATTCCAATAGCTTCTGTTAAGCAATTCATACTATTGGCTGTATACATACCTGAGCAAGAACCACATGTTGGGCAAACGTTATTAGCAAACTCTTCTACTTCTTCTTCCGTCATACTGCCAGCACTATGTGCTCCAATAGCTTCAAACATGCTAGAAAGACTTGTTTTTTGTCCATTAACATAACCTGCAAGCATTGGCCCCCCACTGACAAATATAGTTGGTACGTTAACACGAGCTGCTGCCATTAGTAAGCCAGGAACGTTCTTATCACAATTTGGTACCATAACTAAAGCATCAAAAGCTTGAGCTGTTGCTACTGCTTCTGTTGAATCTGCTACAAGTTCTCTAGTTGGAAGAGAATACTTCATTCCTATATGACCCATTGCAATACCATCACAGACTGCAATTGCCGGAAATTCCATTGGAGTTCCACCTGCCATTGTGACTCCTATTTTTACAGCTTCTACTATTTTATCTAAATTCATATGTCCAGGTACAATCTCGTTAAAGGAATTAACAATACCTATTAAAGGCCTTTGTAATTCTTCCTCAGTCCTTCCTAATGCGCGAAATAAAGATCTATGAGGTGCTTGACTAATACCCTTTTTAACTGAATCACTTTTCATGTTAACATCACCTTTTCCTATAAATTGTAATTAATATTGTTTCAAAATTGTTTTAGTTTCTTCTTAAATTCTAATAATTTTATACTTTATTCTCTACTTTGTCAAATGTTAAAAGTTTCACACAGTTAGCATGCTATCACTTTAAATTAATATAGTGCATTTACTCTTAAATGTAAAGCGCTAAAATAAAAAAACTGCTGTAGTTTAACATAATAGTTAACCTACAACAGTAAATTAAGTAACTAAACTCTTTTTAAATAATCACCTGTTCTAGTATCGATGCTTATTTTATCACCAATCTCAACAAATAAGGGTACATATACCAAAGCCCCTGTCTCAACTGTTGCAGGCTTAGTAGCACCAGTTGCAGTATCTCCCTTAAAGCCTGGCTCAGTTTCTGTAACCTCTAATTCAACATTAATCGGTGGATCAATAGAAAATGCACTGCCATTATGAGAAAGAATCTTAACTGTTTCATTCTCTCTAATAAACTTTAATGTTTCTCCAACCAAATCCTTTTCAAGTGCTATTTGATCAAATGTTTCATTATCCATAAAATAATACAAATCACCATCTGAATATAAATATTGCATATCACTACGATCAATATGTGCCTGTTCAAACTTCTCCTGTGGTCTAAAAGTAGTTTCTATAAAACCACCTTGCTTTATATCTTTTAACTTACTTCTAACAAATGCCGCACCTTTTCCAGGTTTAACATGCTGAAAATCAACTACCTGATATACACTACCTTCATATTCAATCGTTAATCCATTCTTAAAATCACCAGCTGATACCATCTGTTTTCCTCCTTAGATTACTATAAATAGTTTATATTAGACCTATATTTTTTTCAACTATTTTATTAATTATTTTAATCATCATACTAATTATATACTATTTGCCATATCTTTAACAGCATCAATCCCTAATAAATATCCTTTTAAACCGAGTCCACATATCTGCCCATCACATGCAGGCGTTGTTACACAAGTATGTCTAAATTCTTCTCTTTTGTGAATATTAGATATATGCACCTCTACCTTTGGAATAGAAAGTAGAGACAATGCGTCTCTTATGCCTATGCTATAATGAGTATAGGCAGCTGGGTTAATTACAATTCCTTCAGTTCCATCAGTATAGGCATCCTGAATGCGATCAATAATTGCACCTTCGTAGTTACTTTGGAACATATCAATATCCAAATTCTCTTTCTCAGCCTTTTCTTCAATTAATTTAACAAGATAATCATAACTTTCGGCTCCGTAAATTTCCCTCTCTCTAATTCCAAGAAAATTAATATTCGGTCCATTAATAACTAAAATCTTCATAAACTATTCACGCCCTCTCAAAGTTTCTATCACTTCATCAACAATTTCTTTAATTGATTTATTATTTGTATCAATTATAACATCTGCTAGCTGTTCGTATATAGGATTTCTTTCTTTAAGCAAGGCTTCTATCTTTTTCTCAGGGTCTTCGCCAGCAAGTAGTGGTCTTTCTTCATTTTTTCCTATACGACTTATGACAATCTCCTTTGATACTTTTAAAAATACTACTGTTCCCATGTCTTTTAAATAACGAGCATTTTCCTTCCTAATTGCTAGTCCCCCGCCAGTTGATATAATTGTATTATCAAAATTTTTAGAGAGCTTTTTTATTGTATTGGTTTCTAACTGTCTAAAATATTCTTCACCTCTTTTATCAAATATCTCACTTATAGGTGTATTCATTTTGTTACTAATCCACTCATCAGTATCTATAAATGAATATCCTTTTTTCTCTGCTAAGCTTTTACCTATAGTAGTTTTCCCACTAGCCATAAAACCAATAAAAACTATATTGTTTTTCTTTTGCTTGGCTATACGTTTTTTATAAAAGAACAAAACTATCTTTTCAAAAAATCTTTTTATAATAATTTGAATTTCTTCTCTTGGACTTATAGGATCAACTAAGATACTCTTAATGCCTGCTCTATTTGCACCATAAATATCAGTAAAAATCTGATCTCCAAAAAACACTGTATTCTTTTTATTGGTTCCCATCAATTCCATTGCTTTATTATAACTGCTTAAAAGAGGCTTCTTAGCATTATATATCATATGGACATTTATGTCTTTATTAAACCTTGCCACTCTTTCTTCATCATTATTAGACATAAGACAAAGCTTGAAACCTATATCTTTTAGTTTTTTACAAAATATAATAGCTTCTTCACTAGCATCTGCATCGTGTTCAACTAGTGTATTGTCTATGTCAGATATAATACCACGATAACCTGCCTTGTATAACTTTTGAAAATCCACATCAGTATAAATTGAACGAATCCATTTTCTTGGATATAAGTTGTTGGACATTGTGCCCTCCATATCTGTAATCATATAATACTTATGATAAACTATTGAAAATAATATTAATAATTATATACAAGAATGAATGGTTTTACAAGTGGGCAGCTAAGCTATCCCTCTGTCCCATTCATAGTATGGCAAATACAACATATTATATTTATATAAGCCAAAAAAAGGATGAGAAATGGATAAGCAACATATAAGAAAACCCATCATAGCTATCACCCCACAAGTTGATTACAAAGACGATTTTCTACGAATTCAATCTAATTATATGAAAGCAATTAAGGCTAGCCAGGCAGTCCCATTACTACTACCCATAGATATTGATAAGGA
>CAZJCV010000017.1:0-42122 GCA_964544535.1 uncultured Lachnospiraceae bacterium
TTAAGTACATCATATCTAGATTTTTCATTATATAATGTTTCATACAGTAACTTCTCTCCTTTTCCTTCTACATCACCCGTCAGCAATACATTAAACTCCTTATGGCAAATATCTAAAACCATAGAGTTTTCATTCTTAGAAGAGTAGAAAATATTCTCTACTGGATGTAAACACCTTATTAATATTTCATCATTTTTTATGAAGTCACCTTCCTTCATATATAATATCTTTATATCTTTTTCTGTAGCTAGTCTAATACATTCTACAAATAATTTATCCTCTGATATTTTACTATCATTACTATAATTCTTATAAGAATAGGGAAGCACTAGGGTTTTGATTTGCAGATTTGTAGTATCCATTAATTCTATTATTCCATTTATATGGTCTTTATCAAAATGAGATATAAAAACATAGTCAAGTTTTTTTATTCCTTTAGACTTAAGAAATGGTATGATTCTATACTTCCCCACTTCTTTTACATCAGCACTTCCCCCATCAAACAAATATCTACTTCCATTGCTAGTTTCTAAAAATATGCCATCTCCCTGACTAACATCTAAAAATACTAACTCTAAATTGTTGCTGGGAAATGGTATAAAAAGCATTATTAAAAGCGGGAGTAATGCATGACTATATTTGTTTTCCTTCCAATAATTTAACAAGATATATAAAATCAAAATAGTATAATAAGTGATTATAATTTCAGACTTAGGTCTTCCAATTAACAAAGAGTTTTTAGGAAAATAACTTGCTATATTTAATACTTCTTCATAAAATTCCAATAGATAAAAAACTATTCCTAAGAAAAACTTAGCTAAAGGAAAATATACGATGCCTAAAACACCAGCTATAATTCCAAAAGTTATTATAATTGATACAAAAGGTAATAATATTATGTTTAACAAAATAGAATAAGTAGATATTTCAAAGAAAAAATATAGCAATACAGGAAGTGTCATGATTTGTATGCTTATACTAATTAACAAGCCATCCACAAAACCTTTAATAAGATTGTTTTTAATTTTATTTAGCTTTGAAAAAGCTGGATAAATTAGGCCTATACCCAAAACTGCTCCAAAGGACAATAAGAATCCTGTGCAAAATATTTCTAGTGGATTTTGTATTAATATGATTAATGCGCTCAATGAAACTGCAGATAACAAATCATAAGTTCGACCAATTATTTTAGCAATAAGTAGAATGAATAGCATAATAACTGCTCTATTAGTTGACACACTAAAATCAGTAAGTATTCCATAAGAATAAATAATAATAATTGATAAGAAAACTGATAAATTTGTCTTTAAACCTATTTTCTTCAAAATATTATAAAGAGATATTCCAATGATAGACACATGCAAACCTGAAATAGCTAATATGTGTGATATACCATGTTGTTGGTAAAGTTCTTTTATATCCTCTTCTAAATTACTTTTATCACCTAGAATCATCGCGGATAATATGCCAGACTTTTCTTTGGGTAATATTTTGTCATATATATTAAATACCTTTTTCTTTATCTTATGTAAAAAGTTGTGATAAAAAGAATATTCTTGATTAACCAGCTCAATATAGTCGCAGTAAACTTTATAATCAGTTTTTAGCATTTTATTATATTGGTATTCATCGAATTGTCCAGGATTACTTGCTTTTTGAAATTTAATTACTTGACCCCTTAAGAAAACTTTATTACCTATTCGGCATATAATCGGAGAATTGTTATAGACTTTTATAGAAATGTTTTTAAATTGTTTGTTTTTATCTTTTGAGTTTATTGTTATTGTACAGTCTTTTAGTAATAATAATTGATAATCTTCTTTGTCTTCAATTGTTTTTATCTTGCCAACAATATTAGCTTCAACCTTTTCATCAAAATATATATCCATTTCATTTTCTAAAAATGCTTGTTTTGTAAGTAAAAAACCTAAAACAAAAAAAATTGGTAATAAAAACAAAAAACTAAATGATAGGAACTCATATCCTTTAACAATTAGAAAATAATAACTTAGCAAAATTATTCCGACAATAAGAATTATAAGAAAAAAACAGATGAGGAATGGTGAATGTTTATAGAGTCCCATTCCTCCAAGAAAAATTACAAAAAACCATATGAATGGTCTTTTAATAAGCAAATAGTCACCTCCTTGGTAAATCCACTATGTAACAATACCATTATCTGTTATTAGTTGCTTTCATCAATTAACTCAAGTTTACGTTCAAATTGTCCATCAAATGGTATTCCATTATAATTCTCGATTTTAGCTCCATTAATGGTAAACTGAACCCTGTTAATATAAGATAATTCAACAAGAGAATTAACAACAGAATATATAACGACTTCTGAATCTATTTCTGGATTCTTGTTTAAAAACTCTTCATTAAAATCCAAATAACAAATACCTTCTTTTATTATTATGCTGTTTAGTTTGCTAGCCTTTGGAACTGTTAATTGCATTCCCTCTTCAAGTGGACCTAAAAGTATCCTATTAACGATAAGTTCCGCTATAGGAATATTACCATCATAAGTTATCTTTAAGTTAGAAGCTACAAGAGATGAACCTTCTTCATCTGAAAAATACACTGTAACATAAACATTTTCTGCATTTGTATTATAAATAAAGTCACTCTCTTCCATAAGACCAACAGGTTTATCATTATAATCCATTAATGGCTGATTATTAATTGTAAATTCTATATAATCAACTTCATCTACCTGTGATAAGGTGTTTACTATAGTTGCTCTAGATAAAATTTCCTCAACACCTGTAAACTCTATATATTCAGAATTAAAATCCAAAGTTAATCTTCCATCTTTAGTTAGATGATAGCCTTGAATTATTATAGAATCAGGCTTAGCTTTTTTCATAGAAGAGCTTTTTGGACTTTGACTAAGAGCCCATATCAACTCTTCTATCAATTCTGTTGTTGAAGTTCCTACCGGAGTATAATCCATACTTACAATACTAGTCTGGTTTGCATCAAGATAGTATATTTTAGTTTGCCCTTCATCATTAGCATTTGAATCAGAATTATTATCCTGACTACAACTCAACAGTGAAATGCAAAATAACAACATAATGCATAACAAAATTGTTTTTTTTCTTTTATATATATTATTAGTTAACAAATGGTCTTTCATGATATCAAAACCTTTCATATAAAATAAAATATTTTACTGTATTGTAAAATTTACCCTATATAATTAATTGGTATACGAACAGTAAAGGTTGTACCTTCACCTTCTTTACTATAAACCTTAACTGCACCCTTATGCATTAAAATAATATTTTTCGTTATAGAAAGTCCTAGACCCGTTCCACCTGTTCCTCTTGAGCGTGCCTTATCAACTCTATAAAATCTTTCAAATATTGCATCTTGTTCTTCCTCTTGAATTCCAATGCCCGAATCAGAAACCTTTACATAAAAATACTTATGATCTGCATTAAGTGAAACTCTTACCCAACCGTCTTCTAAATTATATTTAATAGCATTTTCAATCAAATTAGTAAATGCCAAAGACATTTTAACTTCATCTACTTCTACCATTACATCTCTGTAACTCTCATAAACCAATTCAATATTCCTTAGTTTTGCAATAGGTCTAAGTCTTTTTAATACCATCTCTAAAAGTTCATTAATATTCACTGTACTTATACTAATATCACTAGCTGATTTGTCTAACTTAACAAGATTTAACAAGTCATTAATTATCTTGTTTTCCCTATCTATTTCATCCGTTATATCAACTAAAAATTCTCTATAAAGCTCTGTTGGAACATCCTCTTGGGCTAATAATGAATCTGCTAAAACCTTAGCAGAAGTAAGCGGAGTCTTTAGTTCATGGGATACATTCGAAACAAATTCTTGCCTTGAGTTTTCTAAATTCCTTATCTTTAACAGCATTTGATTCAAAGCTTTTTGAATGTTTCTTATCTCATTATAACCTTCAACTGCAACTTCCTCATCCATATGCCCCTCTTGTAAATAATTAATAGAACGAGTAAGTTTGTTAAGCGGTTTCATAAACCTACTTGATATGAAAAAGGCAATCGCTGCTAGTGAAATACAAACAAAAGTAATCATTATTATTGAATTATTCATTAATCTATTCGATAAATCATTAATATTTTTTATCGCAAAATTCATTATCAATACACCGTGAGTTTCTTTAGTTGAATTGTCTCTAATTGGTAAAACCATCTCAATGTATTGATCATTTTTTTCAGTATTAATACTACTATTGCCTCTTAAGGCATCAATAACCTCATGAGAAATAATAGTTTTTCCTTCTTCTAATCCATAGGTATCTTTTACAATATCTAAATTCTTATTAATTATAATAATTCTTGCCTGATAAAAATTAGAATCTCTTTGAATCTCTTGGTTTACTGCATCAAGAGATGTATCCTCAAGATAGCCTGAAGATAATATTAAGTTACTTAAAAAATCCCCTTGGCTTTGTAATTCTAAAATTCTTTGAGACCTAGCATTCTCATTATAGCTACTAATCATGTTGACTGTAATTATAAGCAAGGGTATGCTACCAATTAAGAAGAGGGCAACAAAAATGTTGACCCTCATACTTTTTAAAAAACATACTTTAGATTTAGTTTTGGAAGAAATAACCAACACCCCATTTTGTATGTATATATTTTGGATCGCTAGGATTGTTTTCAACTTTTTCTCTTAGTCTTCGTACATGAACGTCGACAGTTCTTACATCTCCTGGATAATCATAACCCCATACTAAATTAAGAAGATCATCCCTACTATATACCTTGTTGGGGTTTTGTATTAACAGTTTCAATAAATCAAATTCCTTAGCAGTTAAATTCACCTCTTCATCGTTGATAAAAACTCTTCTACTTTCTATATCAAGTATTAACTTTCCTATAATGACCTTCTTGCTGCTAGTCTTCTCTTTATGTTTTCTGTTTCTTCGTAAAATAGCTTTAATTCTCGCCTTTAACTCTAGAATATTAAATGGCTTTGTTATGTAATCATCAGCTCCATATTCTAATCCAAGAATTTTATCCATATCATCACTTTTTGCAGTTAACATTATAATTGGAACATCCGAAAATCCTCGTATATTCTGACATACTTCGTAACCAGTCATTTCTGGCAACATGATATCCAATAGGATTATGTCATACTTATTCGCCCTGGCAAGCTCTAATGCTTCTTCCCCATCATAGGCACTATCAACATCCATGCCTTCTTGTTCCAAACTATATCTAATCCCTTTTACAATTAATTTTTCATCGTCAACAACTAGTACTCTTCTCGCCACATAACCACCTCTTTATTCAAATTCTTAATCTACTGTAATGTCATCTGATATTTTGCTAAATACAGAATCTTTAATACCACTTATATTCATAATTTCTTCAATTTTTTTAAAGTTGCCATTTTTTTGTCTATAATCAATTATACTATTAGCCTTAGATTCGCCAATACCAGTTAATGTCATTAATTCTTCTTTGGAAGCCTTGTTAATATTGATCTTTTCACTTGCAGTTTCCACAGATTCATTAATTGGAGACTGAAAGTCCAAATCCTCTACTTCTTTCTTAGTTGGAATATAAACTTGTTGTCCATCATTTAAAATAGTTGCTTGGTTAATATAGTCATTAGCAGCATCATTAGTAAAACCTCCTGCTAGTTTAACCAATTCATAAAGTCTTGTATTTTGATTGATTTCGTAAACATCTGGTTTGTTAACAGCTCCACATATATGAACATAAATTATGGTCTCAGACTCTATAATACTCGCTTCTTGCAAAGATTCATTAGTCTCAGGATTGTCCTTATTAGGAGAAGGTTTTGTTAATTGTAAGTCATATTCTGAAGTAGAAACATCTTCATCATTATCTAAAGATATAATGTCTGGCTCATCACTGTGCTTACAGCTATAAATAATTCCAGCTACTGCAGCAAACATCAAAATTGCAACAAATTTAAGCTTGTTTAATTTCATAAATGATCTCCTTATTAACGAAACCATTCACACAATATCCTCAATGCAAACTTATACATTTTATTTTAACCAATAAACAACAATATTACAATAGATAAATATTAAATCATTTTTATGCTTGTTTAGATTCCCATTTGAATACAATAATCCCAATTATAATAATTATAACTCCAAATAATTTTTTCCATTGAAAATCGACCTTTTCAGTACCAAACCACCCTAAGAGTTCTATTAAATAAGAGGCTATAAGTTGGGCTGTGACTATTAGGATAGTTGCTTTTGCAGGGCCTAAAAAACTCATCCCTAAAACTACAGTAAAGGTAATAAATGCCCCTAATACTCCAGCCAATAACATATACTTCTTGTCTATTTTAAATAATGAAGTAAAAGATGCTTGTCTACCAACTAAAAACCAGGCTATAAAACATAAAACAAAAGCCACAAGTTGTACAAATGTAGAAGATAACCATATGTTAGTCTGTTTTGTCACTTCTGTGTTAAATACACCTTGTATACTCATTAACATCCCTGATAATAATGCAATTAATATTCCAAACATTATAATTTACCACCTTTTTATTAATATTATCTGCAGTACTTAGTGGAATTATTCATATTAGTGACACAGGGACAGGTTTTATTGTCCCACTATTTTAAAAAATAGTGGGACAATAAAACCTGTCCCTGTGTCACTAATAATTATATTTGTCTAGAAAATTATTAAGCACCTCTCTATAACCCTCGGGGTCTGTAGTGACTGAGTTTGCATGTCCAGCACCAGGAACTAAAAATATTTCCTTATTATTTGGTTTTATATTATACATATCTTCACTCATTGAACTTGGAATAAAATCATCATCAAGTCCATGAATAAATAAAATTGGTTTATCAATTATCATAAAAGCATCTTTAGGTACTACATGCTTTATTGAAAATCCCGCCCTTAAACTAATTAATAATTTAGACAGAAAAATAAAGGGAAATTGTGGAAGATGATATATATTCTTAACTATATGCTTTGCAAGTTCATTAAAGTCAGAAAAGCCACAATCTGATATAATTAAATTCACTCTCCCATCAATTGCAATATGAGAAAGCACTGTAGCTGCTCCCATTGACTCGCCATGAGTAACAATAGACACATTACCATCATATTTTATGTAAAACCAATCAATAATAGTTTGTAAATCAAACTTTTCATAATAACCCATTGTTGTATAAGCCTTGTCACTTAATCCATGATTTCTTTGGTCATATGCTAGTACTGTAATTCCACGTTCTAAAAAATACTTAGCATAAACCATAGAACTTAACTTACCTTTTTTCAAACCATGAAGTAAAATTGCTATCTTTTTCTTACTATTTGGTTGATCAAATTGTTTTTTGCTAAGTTCATTATTAATTAGCATACAAGATATAGAATATCCATATGTGGATCTTATTGAAAACTCTTCTTTATGCCAACTATTATATAGTTGTTCATCTAATCTCCCAACTTTAACTTCAAAATCATACAATTTATCGTAGTCCATAACCTTTGGTTTAATTGTAAAATTAGCCAAAATCCAAGATATTACAAGTATAATCAATAATATTATTGTAAGTATTGTTATGTAGGCGGGCATACTATTACTCCTTTATAAAAACAGTTGCATAGCTATATAAATTAATATATAAAATAGTTTACTATTTATAATAATAACATACAACTGAATAAAATAAAGGAATAATATGAAATTTTTGAGAATTTATTAATTTTTAGGATTATTAACTTCTTGACTATCTATTATACTTTCTTCTGTTTTATTAAAGTTATTCTTTTCATTTACCTTATTATCTTCTTTATAGCTAGAATTATCTTTTTTAAAAATTTTGTAGTTGTTTTTTTTCACAATAATTGTTATTACGAGCACAATTATTATAATTACAATAAATAATGGAAGATTAAGTACAAACCACACTGTAAAATCTTCGAATCCTTTAGAAAATTTATAAATTTTTTTATCAAAACCACGTTTTATTCTTGTTCCTACTGACTCTTCCTTTTCTATACTAGGACTCATTAATTTTACTTCTTGTAGATTCATAGTAATAGTACTATAGTCCACAAGATTATCTATCGTTCTTATTTCTGTTGCTAGATTTTGCAACTCATAACGTACAGTCGTAAGCCTTGCCTCTAGAGACATAATATCTTCCATCTTTTCAGTACGTTCCAATAGACTTATTAATCTTTCTTGCTCTATCTCTAGTGATTTCTTTTGACTTTCAATATCAACATATTTTAGGGAAACATTTTCAACATTCTCAGCTTTTTCAACTACATTAGCAAGACTTCCAATGTTGTCTAAGAATCCATTAACAGTTTCCCTTGGGATACGAATAATCATTACTCCATATCTTAGATTATCACTATTATAGTGTCTACCTGTAATTCTTGATTCTTCAACATATCCACCAAGTTCGTAAACTTGTGTCTCTATAGCACTAACTAGTTCATCAAAAGATTTTGTCTCTAAATCCATGTTAACCTTACGTATGATTTTATCATGAGTATCATTTAGTAAATAATCTTTTCCATCTGTAATCTCTTTACTTGTATCCGTATTCTCCCCATCAACTGCATCTGCAGACTTCTCTACTTCTTCAATATAGTCACCTTGTTCTGCATCATATCCAATTTCGTTTGGGTAATCATCATCTGATACCTCTTGTTTTGCATCTTCAGTATTTAAATCATATGGACTTGAATAATCCTTCTCTGTAGAAGAACAAGCTACAAATAAAGCTGGAATAAATAATAAAACTAAGAACCTATAAATCTTTAATCTTGATTTCTTCATATCCTTTCTCCTCCTAATACTGGTTTTGTTACTTATTAGACGAAATCATATTGTAGATGGTTCCATAATATTTAAAAATAATTACACTTTTATTGATCGTCATTTCTTCTTATTAATTTTATATTAGGTTTCGTTTTTAAATTAAAGGTGAGAACAACACTGTTTTAATTTTTTCTTTCATTAAACCTGTATTTTTAATAAAATTTGTTGTTTATTCATTTAATGATGTGAAATTTTATAATAAATACATTCCATTTTCTTTAGATTCTTCAATCATCTCTTCTGGCCAAGTCGAACTTTGCACTTCTCCAATATGTGCCTTTCTTAAAAAGAACATACACATTCTTGATTGGCCAATTCCTCCACCAACAGTATAAGGTAATTCTTTATTAACCAGAGCTTGTTGAAATGGTAATTTGACCCTTTCCATACAATCACTTATTTCTAATTGTTTAACTAAAGTATCCTCATCTACACGTATTCCCATAGAAGAAAGTTCTAAAGCTATGTCTAGTAGTGGGTAGTAAAAAATAATATCTCCATTCAGATTCCAATCATCATAATCAGGAGCCCTACCGTCATGAGCTTGGCCTGATTTTAGCACTCCACCTATTTGGGATATAAAAACTGCACCATGCTGTTTGGAAATATTATATTCACGTTCCTTTGCTGTGGAATTTGGATACATATCCTCTAGTTCTTGAGCAGTAATAAAATATATTTCATCCGGTAAAATTTCTTCAATATTATCATACTCAGTAACTAAGGCTTTCTCAGTCATTTTTAAAGATGAATACACTTTTCTTACTATTTGTTTTAATACTTCCATTGTTCTTTCTTCTTTATGTATAATTAATTCCCAATCCCATTGATCCACAAAAATAGAATGAGTATTGTCTGTAATTTCATCTCTTCTAATAGCATTCATATCTGTATATAGACCTTCTCCATATTCAAAATTATATTTTTTTAGCGCTAGTCTCTTCCACTTTGCAAGAGAATGAATAATTTCAACTACTGCATTCCCTTGTTCTTTTATATCAAATTGAACAGGTCGTTCTATTCCATTTAAATTATCATTTATTCCTGATTCTGGCTTCACAAATAATGGTGCAGATACGCGCGTTAAATTGAGTTGTCTTGCCAACTCTCTTTCAAAAAAATCCTTAACAAATTTTATAGCAATTTGGGTTTCTTTAATATCCAGTAAGGATTTATAATCTTTAGGTATTATAAGCTGATACATAAAAGTCCTCCATAAAGTTAATTTATTTATATTAATTGAAATAACTATGTTAACAATTTGTTTTTATTATTTTCATAGTTTAATCATATATATATCATATACTAAAATTATAATAATTTTTTTTCATTCTCTCTTCCCCTATACAAATAATTAATGGCTCAAAGTATGATTCCAGTCTTACTATTGGGCCATTAACTTTTTACTTTAAAGTATGTTTTGAAACTTTCGATTGCTTTGATGAAGAATCTCCTATGGTGAACATAACTTCATCTAAATCAAGATTCTCTGGTACACTATATAACAAGACCATAACTTGCTCATCTTTTTCCGCTAACTTAATATCCATAAACTGAATATCATTTGGCAAAAAAGTAATTAAAGGATAGTAAGTAGTATTTCCCTCTTTTAAGGAAAACTCAAGGTCTGAATTAAGAGTTCTAAAACTCGCCTCTTCATTAGTATGATTAATAACATTAAAAGAAAGACGCAATATAGCTTCATTACTAGTTGAATCACTAATTGGTCCAACATAATAATAATCGTCCTTATTTTCCGGCAAGTTATCAACGATATCATAAGCAACTAATTTCACCTTTATATTCTTGTTATAATCCCAAGAATACTGATTTATGCTATCTAATAAAGATTTGCCTGTTTCTTTCTCAGAACCTGCCTTACTATCTTCATTTCCTATCTGTTCAACTATCCTATCTTCAGCTTCAATATCATTATCTTGTTCATCTATATCCTTCATACTCTTAGTTTGATGCTCTTGATATCTTTTATCATAAGCTAATACTAAATCAGACATTTCTTCTGCTAATATAAGTTCTTCCTCTGAATTTAAGTCTATCGCCTGTTCACATCCAGTTAATATAATGCTAATTATAAACAATAGAATAAACTTTTTCATGTAAGTCACCTGCCTTTCACAAGATATGTCAAAGCTATATTCAAGTGGCTTTAGTATCTAGTTCAAACCAAAATTCTACTCCATTACTATAATTCTTAACTCCAAATTCTTGATTAAGTGAATTCATAATTGCCTTTACTATAGATAATCCTATTCCACTACCACCATATTCTCTTGTTCTTGCCTTGTCTACTTTATAAAACTTATCCCACACTTTGTCAAGTTCATTTTCAGGAATATTTTTACCACTATTAAAAACATTCACTCTAAGAGCATTATCCCTTTGTTCTAAATTAATTTCAATTACTCTTTCATTATCGGCATGGTTGATTGCATTGCTTACGTAGTTATTAATAACTTCTTCCGTAGCATATACATCTCCCCATACATACATCGCTTCTGAATAATTAAATATAAAGCTAATATCTTTTTGTTCAAATAAAATTGATTTAGACTTTACTATTTCTTTTATAAGTGCGACAATATCAAAGTTCACAAATTCAATTTGACTTTCACCAGACTCCAAATAACTTAGTGAAATTAGCTTTTTAACCATTTGATTCATTTTAGAAGCTTCATCTATTATAACATCACAATAGTAATCACGGCTTTCT
This sequence comes from uncultured Lachnospiraceae bacterium, assembly GCA_964544535.1. Classification (GTDB taxonomy): domain Bacteria; phylum Bacillota; class Clostridia; order Lachnospirales; family Lachnospiraceae; genus JAAYRG01. The sequence continues at coordinate 11,600 of CAZJCV010000017.1, forward strand.
TCATCTTCATAGACATTTTCCTTTAGACCTTCAGCATAACCTTGGATTATTGCAATTGGTGTCTTTAGTTCATGTGAAATATTAGATACAAAATCTTGTTGTCTTTCATTAATTTTAGTTTTGTTTTCAATAATCAATCTCATCTCATTATTAGCATTTTTTAATTCTGATATAGTCCGTTCTAACTCCTTAGATAAAGAATTAATGCAATTGCCTAGCACACCAATTTCATCTTTCCTATCCACTTCATATTCTATAGAAAAATCTAAATTCTTCATCTTTTTGGCTATTTCTGATAGTTCGAGAATTGGTTTAGTAAACTTATTACTTATATAAAACATAATTATGGAACCAAAAATAATAGCCACAGTACCTGCAATAGCAATAAACCTGTTTGCAATTATAACACTCTCTTGAATACTTTCTAAATTAGTTCTCATATATACAATATAATTATTATCAAGAACCCCGATTAGTTCTACATAACTGGCGTCTATTTTCTTATCATAAAGTTTATATATACTATAATGTTCATTTTTTGTTAGATCTTCCGCTGTAATATCCTTGTTGATTCCTCTAAAGATGTAATCTTGCAAATATGAATATATCCTTGAATATTCTTGTCCATCTTCCTCAATCTGTGGAAACTCCCAAACTAAACTCTCTGTAAAAACATAAATCTTAACATTATTTGTCTCACTTAATCTTTGAATATTATATATTTCCTCTTCATTTAAAAAGTTTTCCTCACTATCATAAGCTTCATTAATAAATCCATAAGTATCATCTAAAATATTTATTTTATTGTATATTGAATAATCCTCAAAAAACAAGCGGTTAAACAACCATATTAAAAATATAGTGAAAAATGTTAACATAGTGAGCGCGAAAGTCATCTTCATCTTAAGAGAATAATGTCTTTTGATTCCATCTGTATCTTTTCTGAATTTACCAAATATTGAATTAAACATTACTCTTCAACCTCAAACTTATAACCTAAACCCCAAATAGTTTTTATATATTTACCCTTTTCAGCCAGTTTGTTTCTAAGCTTTTTAACATGTGTATCAATAGTTCTAGCATCACCAAAATAATCATAGTTCCACACATTATTTAAGATCTTTTCTCTAGATAAAGCCACACCTTCATTTTTTATAAAATAAGATAAGAGTTCAAATTCTTTATAGCTTAAATCTATTGCTTTTTTATCTATCTTTACTAAGTGAGCTGTTTTGTCTATATAAATACCGCCAACTTCTACAGCCTCTAAATCTATAATGTTTGTTCTTCTAAGTACTGCCTCTACCCTTGCAACTAAGACCTTAGGACTGAATGGTTTTGATATATATTCATCCACACCAAGTTTAAAGCCTTGAAGCTCATCCTTTTCTTCCCCTTTAGCAGTAAGCATAATAATTGGAACGTCAGAATATTCTCTGATTTCCCTACAAACTTCCCAACCATCTATCTTTGGCATCATTACATCTAGAATAATAAGTGCTATATCTTTTCTATCGTAAAACATATCTAAAGCTTCTTTACCATCTTCTGCTTCAATTACATTATACTTTTCCTTAGTTAAAAAGTCCTTTATTAATTTTCGCATTCTATTCTCATCATCTACCACTAAAATAGTTAATTTCTCCATAAAATGCTCCTTTCAAATAACAAAAATACTACTCTGTACTACTATTGATTTCAGCTTCTTTTTCACGTAATTGTTCTTCCCACTCAGACAGTTCAACTTCCCAAGCAGAATATTTATCTACCACATCTTGTTCAAATTGAGTAAAAACTGTTTTATCAGCCTTAAGTGCAATAAAAAACATGATTATTATCGTGAAAACTAATAGTATATTGATAATTCTTGAATTTCTGTTTTTTACTCTTCTATCTTCTGCAAGATTTTTATAATGTTCAATTGATATCTCTTCCACTTTTTCAGTGGAATTTTGCATGATTTTGATATGGATTTTTTCTAAATTATCCAGTGTCTTATAATTGTCTTCTATTAATATGTTTTGTAAATCTCTTAAAAAGGAATATCCAACCATTGTTTGAAAAGTATTTCTTTCAATTAGGCGTTTATATAGTTTATATACTGCTGGAAGATCAGACATGTCTAACTTGTCCTTGAAAAACTGAATAGCATCATAGTCTTCTTTAGCAATCTTAAATTCTTCTTCTGTTGAAAATTGAAATCCTTCTAGGGTATATTTTAGACTCAAGTTAATACTCCTTTCCCTCTCATATGCACTGTAATTTGGATGGTTATTATTTCTTGTATTCAAATACTTTAATAGTTTCAATTATTACTTTATCTTTTGGAATTCCGTGCTCGGGATCAACTTTTTCAACCGCTGCTATTTTATCAATAACATCTAAGCCATCATATACTTGACCGAATACTGTATGTGCTTTATAAAGCCATGGAGTTCCGCCTATTTCGCCATAATTTTTAATTGCATCTTCATCAAATTCCACGCCTAATTGCTTTAGTATATCTTCTTCATAAGTTTCACTGCTTTGTACAATGAAGAACTGGCTTCCATTAGTATTTGGTCCTCTATTAGCCATGCAAAGAGCACCCCTATATGGATGTAGCTTGCTGTCAAATTCATCCTCAAAATCTTCTTGCCAAATACTTTCTCCACCTGATCCAGTACCGTTAGGGTCCCCACCTTGTATCATAAAATCTTCAATTATCCTATGAAATGTAAGTCCATCATAATACCCATCTTTTGAATGCTGAATAAAATTTTCAACTGCTTTTGGAGTTTCTTTATCAAAAAATCTAACAAATATAGAACCATGCCCTTCTACAACAATTTCTGCTACTGTTTCTCCCTTTTTGGGTTTCTCAAATTGTGAGGTTTCTTGCTTAGAACATCCGGTTAAAAAAAATATAGATAATAATAAAATCAAAAAATATATTGAAGTCCTTTTCATAACTTTCCTCCATAATAATATTACATATCTTTGAAACGAAAATCATTTTATAAGTTATATTATACACTATTTTTATTGTATTGGCTATCCATCTATCCTTCTTGGATTTTTGTACTTTTATCCACAACCCTTGTTTTCTCTGAATTTGTTATAAGCAATTTTCGGAAAGTGGCCAAAATGTTAAAAATCTTATGAAAACTCAAGAAGCCTTCATAAAACACTGTGGCGTTTTTTATGAAGGCTTCTTGAGTTTAGAGGGTAGTAAGTCGCAACTATCAATCTATTTTAAATAGATTAATTGCTTCTTCAAGTTTTCTTGTATCATCTTTTAATACTTTTATATCATTATTTAACAATGTAACTGCATCTAACTGTTGTTCAGCCGTGGCTTCAACTTCTTCCGAAGCTGCTGAGTTCTCTTCAGATACTGCTGAAATATTCTCAATTGCAGAAAGTGTAGTTTCATTAGCTTTAGATATATCTATAATACCACCAGCAATATTTTGGAGTCTATTTACTAAATCATCAACGTGAATATTCATATTCCTGAATAATTCAACAACATTTATTAAGTTGGTCTCAGTTGTTCTTGTTATATTTTCTGCTTGTCTAACAGTTTTAACTGTCTCACTTGTTTTCTTTAAAATGTTTTTTATAATATTATCTATTTCTTTAGAAGAGTCAACTGATCTTTCTGCAAGTTTTCTTATCTCTGAAGCTACTACTGCAAATCCTCTTCCATATTCACCAGCTCTCGCCGCCTCAATTGATGCATTAAGAGATAACAAGTTAGTTTGCTCTGCAATTTCATTTATTACATTGGTTATTTCTTCTATTGTTCTTGATTCAATTTCTAATTCCTCAATGTCTTTTATAGTTTCATTGGTAATATCAATACTTGATTTTGTTGAGCTACTAAGTTCATCAATCTTGCTTATACCGTCTTTTACTATGTCTTTTGTATTATGAGCAATTTCTTCAATCGCAATAGAGTTTTCCTTTACAATATCTATTCGCTTGTTTAATTCATCACTTTGTTCTAAACACTCTTCTGAGTCGCCTGCTTGCTGAGTAATACCTTGCTGTACTTCTCTTATTGAACTTGTAATTTCTTTTGAAGCGGATAATAATAATTCCGAGTTTTTTGTTACATTATCTGTTGAGTTTATAACTGTACTACTCATATCTAATGAACTCATAATTAACTTCTTCATATGAGCAATCATATAATTAATTGAGTTTGCTAATGTTTTAAATTCATCCTTACTTTTTACTTTTGCACTAACTGTTAAATCTCCATCTGCTGCCTCCTCTAATGTTTTGTTAATACCTACTATAGTTTTTCCAATTCCATATGCCACATATACTCCAATTGATACAGCAACTACTGCTGAAACTATAGTAAGAATAATTGATAGATTTTTTATGGAATTGGCTTCATTATTAAAATAACTTACTGGGACAGCAATACTTAAAACAGAACCAGTCTCACCTATTTTCGAATAAATATATATGTACTCAACTCCATCAATCTTTACATTTTTGCTACCATAAACCTCCTCATCTGCTACAGCATCTTTATAAAATTCTTCTTCTGTAAAAATCGGCTCTGTAACATCCGATGGGGTGATTTCTCTGCCATCAGGTGATATAAAGGCAATCAAACTATCTTCTGGTAGCTCTAAATTGTTCATAGATTCAATAATAACTTCTTTTTTTACATCAATAATGACATAGCCTATTGCTTCATAACTTGTACTAAGTAAAGGCCTTACAGCTGTTATAGCATAATTGTTTGTATCGTTTTCTATTAATTCGTCAAGTACCTTATGATGCCCAAACCAAGATGTCATATATCTGTCCCTAGAATCAACTATTTGAATTTCCTCTGTTTCACTAATTGCATCGTATAGAACTACATCGCTTGGCAGAATAGCATTTTTACTTGCTGAAGAAGTGACCGTTCTTCCTTTGTTCGCTACAATTGTAATATTATCTACATAGCGACCTGTAACACTAAGACCTGTAACAGTATTTGCAACATATCTACGATATTCGTCTTCTTTAAATGAATCTAAAGAATCAAATGATGAATAGTAATTCTTAACAGTATTATCATTTACTATTTGTGTTGCCTGATCTTCTACATTTTGTAAAACTACATTATAATATTGACCTGTTGAATTTATTGCAGATACTGTAGCATCTGTATAATTGTCAATAATCGTTTTTGATGCATTCAAATACGCCGAAAACCCCAAAACAATTAAAAAAAGTACCGGAATAAGAAAACAAATAATTAACTTTCCAGCTATTGAATTTGTTATCTTAATGTTTTTTATGTTTTTTATGTTTTTTATACTTTTTATGCTATTAAATTTTATCTTTTTAAACTTACTATTTTTTCCTTTCTTCATAGTAATATATCATGCCCTCCTAGCACATCCTACTATTCTTTAACACTTCCAGTCGTTATGCTACTTATAATATATTTAGAGAAAAATGAAAACGCTATAAGTATAGGTATACAAGATATAGCAACACTTAAATAAATAGCTCCTTGATTAGCTGCTATGTCTGTTGAAGAATTTAATGACGCTATCATAACAGGCAAAGTAAACTTTTCAGGTGAATTGAGTATAATAAGTGGAGTAAGATAGTTATTCCAATTTCCAATAAATGCGCCAATTGACATTGTGGCAATTCCAGGTGCCATAATTGGAAGAACTATTTTATGAAAAATTCTAATTTCGCTAGCTCCATCAATCCTAGCCGCTTCCAGCAATGAAAATGGTAAGACCGATACTGTATATTGTCGTAAGAAAAATACAGTTCCCGCACTTGCTATTGAAGGTAAAATCAATGCCCAATATGTATCAACCATACCTAGCGCACTCACTAAATTATAAAAACCTATTAAGCCAAGTTGACCAGGAATCATCATAAATATTATAATAGTAGTAAGTATTACATTTCTTCCTCGAAATTTATATACTGCTAATGTGTAAGCAGTTAATGCAGAGAAATATGCATTTAGCGCTGTTGCTGGAATTGCTACAATAAAACTGTTAAACATTCCCTTTATTAAGTTGAAATAATTAAATACAGTTTCCCAATTTTCTTTCAAAGAAGTCCCTGGTATAAATGTAAAAGAAGTCATAATTTCTCTTCCACTTCTTGTTGAATTTACCATCATTAATAAAAAAGGTAAAAGACAAGTTACAGCAACAAAAACTACAAAAAGATAAAGTAAACTCTTTTTAAATTTAAAAAACATTTTATTTAATTTATGATTCATCTTATATTTCACCGCCCTTCTTATACATTCTAAGTTGAACGAGAGATAATATAAGAATTAGCAGGAATATCAAGTATGATGCTGCTGAAGCATAACCTACCTGGAAGGCTTCAAATCCAAACTTGTATACATACATCATTGATGTCTGTAATATTCCTCCTGGACTTCCATTTGTACCATCGGAAATCAAGAAAGGTATATCAAACATTTGGATACCACCAATTAATGAGGTAATTGTTACATATAATAAAATAGGCTTTAGCAATGGCATTGTGATATTAGTAAACATTTGCCATCTTCCAGCTCCATCTATTCGTGCAGCCTCGAAATATTCTTGTGAAATACCTTGTACTCCAGCCATTAATATTATAAACGAGTTACCAAACCACATCCAAGCACTGATTACTGCCACAGCATAAGGTGCTGTGCTTGGTGAACCTAGCCAATCTATTGGTTGACTAGAGATTCCTGAACCCATAAGAATCTGATTAATTGTACCAAATCTCCAATCTAATAAAGTTCTAAATAAAAATGCTACTGATGTTGCAGCAATTAAATTTGGTAAATAAAACAATGCCCTAAAAAGGCCTAAGCCTTTCATTCTATACTTTATATCACTGAAAATAACTGTAAGTAACAATGCCATCCCTAATTGCAAAATAATATTTGGTATCCACATTCTAAATGTGTTTATTACTGAGCGTATAAAAAACTTATCTGTTATGGCTCTTTTGTAGTTGCTAAGTCCATTAAAGACTTCTTCGCCATAACCCTTATAATCAGTAAAGCTTAATTGCAATGTTCTCAAAACAGGATATACATTAAAAACTAAAAATATAAATATGAAAGGTATAAGAAAAATATAAGCAACATTATTAACATTTTTCTTTTTTGAAGTATTGATTTTATTGCCTTTCATTGAGTTGCCCCCTCTACTAAATTAATTTATGATTAAAAATTTTTCGGGATAAAAGGTGGAGATCATTACGGAGTCTCCACCTTTGCTTTCTTATCCTATACTGATTTATCTTTCTATAGCAAGTTCTGGATAGGTGGATTCTACTATTTCATAAAACTCATTGATAGCATCCTCCTTAGACATTTCTTCTGTCTTTACTGCTGTAATAGCAGCACCCCAAGCATCACCAATTACTGTGTCATATTTAGTTACTTTTGAATAATCAATACCTTTTGCTTGTTCTAACCAGAATGAATATGTTTTTTGATCTCCATACATAGGATTTTCATAATCTTTATATTCATCTAATACAGAAACTGAAGATACTACATCACCTTCTGAATATTCAATCCACCATTTTAATGTTTCTTCATCTAGTGTACAGAATTTAACAAATTCCCAAGCAAGATCTTTTCTCTCACTATTAGAACTTATTCCTATATATGTTCCACCACCAAAGCCGTATGCAGGTCCTGAACAAACTCCCCATTTACCAGCTGTATCGCCATAGTTATCTCTCATGGTTAAAACACCCCAAGAAGGTAGTCCAAAAGCGAATACTTCTGTCATTTCTGCATTTTCTGCAGCTGATGCAACTTCTTCTTCATCCCAAATGTTAGTATCAGCTGTTAATACAGGTACTTCACCTGACATTGCTTGATACCATGGTGCAGACCATTGTCCAGCGAATGCTGTTAAATCATTTTGATATAATGCAATAGATAAATCCATGAAATCATGTCTAGCTTGGTCAACATTTAGTTTTCCATCTATAACCCAAGGAGTATCTCCAGAGAAGTTACCCATTTCACCATCTGATGCAAATATTCTGTATCCAGAATCTCTTAATGTGTTTCCTGTTTCTAAAATAGTCGGATAATCTTTAAATAGTTTACCAATTTCATTTGGATCTTCTGTTCCAAATACTTCATTTGCAATATCTCTACGATAGAAAATTCCCGCTGGAGTTATTTGATAACTAATAGCTCTTTGAACACCATCAGCATCTTGCCCAACTTCCCATACATAGTCAACAACTTGATCAGCGTATTGTTGAGCATTATATGGCTCTTGATCTAAATCTTCAAAAAATCCAGCTTCAAACATTTCTGGTAACATTTGTGGTTCACCAACTATTACATCTGGTTCTTTTGCTCCACCAAGTAAAGCAGACTGAACTTTAGTTGGGTAATCAGCTGGTGCTATAACAACTGTTTCAAGTTCTACACCAGGATTTTCTTCTTTAAACTTTTCAGAAAAATCTTCTAAGTCAACTGCTAGTGTCCAAACAACTAACTTGCCACTTAGGTCGCCTACTGAATCTTCTGAATCATCTGAATCATCTTTGTCATCAGTATCTTCACCTTCGTCACTGCTTTCTTCAACTTTTGCGTCTGTTCCATCTGACTTATCGTCTTTTTTAGAATCACCACAAGCTACAAGTGCAAAACTCATGGCTAAAACAAGTAACAATGCTAATACTTTTCTTAATTTCATAAATTTCCTCCTTAATTTTAAAAGCTTTAGTGTTTATGTTTATAATTTAATTATAATTGCATTCTTTTTTATATATAATCACCTATTTTTTAAAAAGGTGTTCTTTTTTTATATTGTTAAAATTACAGTTACAATAGAATGTGCTTCTATAGTTTTATTAATACCTTTGCCCTTTTCCCTAATTGCAACTTCAACAGGCTCATTCCCTTTGTTAAGTAGTATAAGAACCCTTTCACCTTCTGGATTAACAAAGGCAACTGTCTCAACTTTATCAGTATAACTTGTGCTTACTATTTTTTTTGCTCCCTTTTTAATGTATCTACTAAAGTGGCCAATATAATAATAACTAAGTCTCTTTTCAAAACTACCACCTGATAACATGATTGGAGCCGCACAATAATTACCTACATGATTAGGTCCACCTTCTTCATCTAATAACAGGTTCCAGTCCAAAATACCATTTACTCCTGCAGATAAATTACCTAACATGTCATGAGCATACATTTCTGCTTTTTGTACTTCATTTGAATCAGCAAATCTTGAATATTCTACACATCCTTCAGTAAAGAAAATTTCCATTTCAGGATACTGTCTTCTTATAATGTTAATTGCATCAAAATGATCACCTGTATACCAATGAACTGCAACTCCTGAAGAATATTTAAGGGCTTTTTCATCACTAAATATCTCTTTTACTCTATCGTACGCTTCTTCTTTATTGTGATCCCATACAAAAATTTTTACATGGCCAAGTCCTTCTTTTTCCAAGGTTGGTCCCAAATAACCTTTTACAAATTCTTGTTCTTCCTTAGCTGTGTAGATACATGAGTCCCAAGTTTGAACTGCCATTGGCTCATTTTGAACAGAAATTCTATCAAAATCAATTCCCTTATTTCTATAAGCCTTTAAATACTTAACAAAATATTCAGCCCAAATAGAATAATATTCTTTTTTTAAATGGCCACCATTATTCATATCATTATTTGTTTTCATATAGGCTGGTGGAGACCAGGGAGAAGCAAAAAAGGTCATCTCTTCTTTACTAGTATTTATAGCATCCTTAATTAAAGGGATTATTTTTTCTTCATCACACTTTATTGAAAATGTTGATAAATCCTTATCCCCCTCTTCGACATAAGTATAGTTAGAAAGTGCAAAATCACAGCTATTGATATGTGTTCTTCCCATATTATATTTAAGTCCTTCTTCTGAAAAATATGCATCAATAAACCTTCTTTGGTCTTCCTTATTTAATTTATTATAGTTTACAGCTGAGGCCTCAGTAAAAGCACCTCCAAAGCCTTCAATCTTATGACCTGTTTCTTCAGGATATAAGTTGATAATCTGGTTGTAATTTGTAATATCTTCAGCGTTTAAAATTTCTTCTTTCCAATATTCTTTTTTATTAAAATTCGTAGTTATTGTTTTGATACTTTCCATAGCTGTTCCTTTCATTAATACTTGCCCTTACCATTTACTTTATATAAACATTGATTATTGAAATTTTACCATCTCTAATATTAGATGCTAATTCACCCTTTATATAAGAGTCTTCTATTGTCTGCTGTTCACCTTGCTCATCAACACATTCCATATAAGTAATTTCATAATTACCAGGAATCAATTCGCTAATTGCAGATTTTTCTGAAAGTATATAATTAACTTCAGTCATCCCTAAAAATGTTGTTGATATTTTGTGCTCGTCGCCAATTAAATACGATGGTATTATAGGTTCAAATTGTAAGGCAAGCTCGCCATCTTCAACGTAAAAAGGTTTTTGTCCAAACATCATAATTTGCCACATGTTAATAAATTCTATTGTTGAACCACTTAATCTTGCTACAAAACCCTTGCCATGATAGTTCTCATTTGGGTTTTTGCTACTAGCAATGAATGAAGAATTCTCATAAATACTTCTTCCATAAACCTTTGGATCTAAGAAAGGTATTGCTGCTTTATGAAAATCATTAAAAAATTCTTTGTATAATCCTGATTTTAATAGTTCCAACAAATATTTATATTCCATATGCATCCATATTGATTCATTTTCTAACCAACCAGGAGTAAATGCCTTTGCCCTACCAATTTCATATGAAGCTTCTGATAAAGAAGCATTTACTTTATACATAAATAGCTTTTTATCATACAAATCACTATTCTTTATATTTTTATATAAGCTTTGCTTTTCTTTCTTGTCAGATTCTAACTTAAAATAGTTCACTGGACCTTCTAAGAATAAAGGCATTTTAATTATTTCAAAATGCTTTGGCATGATACCATCTTCTAATTCTTCGTAATCCCTAACTTCATAAGCAAAATATGTAGGACATATTCCATCTTCTAAACTACAAGCTTTTTCAATCCCTTTTTCTACTACACGGTAATAATCTTCCAAATTGTTTGCTAGTTCTTTTCCATCAACACTTACTCTGTCACCTGAAATGCCAGAATATACATTGCTTCTATACTTTTCTTTTGCATCATTTATTTTGTTCCAAAATGAAATCACTTCCATATCGTTGAAAATTGAGTCCTTCTCTTCTTCTACAGCAGTAGATATATCCTTTATAAACTGAGATAAATCCTTTAGAATACTTATATTGTAAGGGTATTTTCTAAGCATTTTTATGGTAAAGTCTAAATTTCTAGCAAGTTCATAGCTTTCCGCCATAGAGGATCCAAAAATCCCTGGTAATCCATTTAATGCGTCATACCATCCTGGCTTTCCACCTTCCATCTCTACACCCATTCCATAGGCATCAAGAGTTGAAAACTTAGTAGCACATAAAAGAATCAATTTTTCCAATAAAGTTGACTTAACAACCTCACCTTTGCCATAATTATCTCTAACTAATTTTTCAGAAGTTTCTCTTCTGTTGTCTTCATCTAAGGAGAAATATTGGCGAATTCCATTTTTAGTCTTGGTGTATCTTTTATGACGAGGATTAATATTTATTTGGGATAAGAAATAGGTATATTCTTTTTCAAATAATAACTTCTCTTCCTTTTCCGGATAAATTTCCAAATAATGTTCTATAAGATCTAAATTATATGTCCAGTGATCAGACCAATAACCTTCACCAAAACTACTATTTACTTGGTTTTTAGCTATATCAATTACTTTATTAAATAGTGTGGTTACTGCTATATTGTCTTCTAAACTTTCTTCAATTTTTTTATATAGGCTTCCTGGTGTAAATGGTTTGCATATATAATCTAATAGAGCTTCCTTCTTTTCATTACTTATATCTTTTAATATCTCAATAGCATCATCTTTATCTACTGCATAAGTAATTTTTTCAATAGCCAAAGGATTATAGCCATCTAATTGAATTAAACCATAGAACATCTTAATATTCTCATTTGCAACAAAGGGTGCAAAAAACACATCGCACCTTCTATTTTGATTTATATCTCTAAAATTTCCATTACCCTGAGTGAAGAATTCTGCTGAAACGGTAAAATAATTATAATCTCTTTCTGGGTCTCCATGCTTTCTTGAATAAACATAAAAAACTTTATTTTTACCAAGCTTTATTGGATACCCTCCTCGCAACATATTGTCTAAATACGTATATTCACAATAGGCATTAAAATCCTCTGATGCAGTCTTGGTTTTTATTACACTAGTCAAATCATTTGTTAAACCGTCAGCTTCTTCTTTCTTTTTCTCAAAGTAAATTTCATCTTTGGACTCAGACATAAAAGAATTAAGTATGTCCTTGCTTGCTACTTGACCTATTACTTGATATATGGTTATTTCTTCCTGGTCTTCTAATTCGCATTTAGTACCATAAAAACTACTAGGAAATTGATTTTGAGTAACTTGCTTTTGCTTATATAAACCTTCAATACCCTTTTTATCAAATCCAACGGCTTTAGTAAGTGTTGTGTCATAAGAAAACACACTTTCTGGATCTACAAGAGGCTTTAATCTCGTTCCATCAGCTAAAACTGCAAATGAGAAGTTCCCACCTTCTACTTGCGCAACATCTGCTGTGTCTGTTGTGCTTACTCTAACTCTATAGTAAGGAAGATTTTTTTCTACATCTTCTACTTGCATCCAAGCTTTAATTGTTTGTCCCATAGATTTAATACTATCCATATCAACACCATATGGAACAATTGCAGGCATGCCATCTAAAATCTCTATATTTGCTTTGTTTGATCCAATGTTTTTTATTGTTACTTCTCTAACTAGAGCTCCAACTTTTTCTCCTGGAAGATTATAATAAGTAACATTAGTTTTTATTCCATTCACTTCATCTATTTCTTCAATTTCAAAGCTGTTCATGGAAATAATCATTTTATGTTCTATGTTTTCATCACTAAAAGGTTCAATATATTTGCCATCCTTTTTTAAAAAAGTACGAAAACCTGTACGCTTTACATTTTGATAGGCTTGATGTGCAGGATCAAACTCCATAATTGCATGATCTTTATCTTCTACTCCAAAGCTAGTAACACCCTGACCTCTGTTTACATAATAGCACCAGATAGGTATACCATAAACTCCACTTACTCCTGGAAGAAAACTAGTAAATGTTGATTCTTTTCCATAGTTTTTTAATATAAAATTAGCTGTATCTGATTTCATGTTTATTCTCCTTAATTTCTAATCACCTAGTAGCAAAACAATTTCATGAACTTTAAAATCATCTAAACTTTTAATTTCACTTTGAGGTATTAACGCTTCTTTATAACCTATATCTTGTTTCATTCCATTGAAATAAAGGCTTTTAATCTCATATTCTCCATAATCTTTATGACTTTCATTAACATATATAATGTTAAATTTTCTATTAGCAAAACTTAATGAAATGCTAGCTTTACCTTTGTCGTCAAATTGTTCTTTAACTAATTTAGGTTGAAGTAGTAGATTACCGTTTTTGCCTCTAACACCATAAATCTGTGTGATTACTGTTAACATCAACCAACTAGCAGACCCAGTCAAAAAGTGATACATACCCCGACCTTGACTGTCAAAGTATTCAGGTATTCCTGGATATATTTTGCTTTTTTCAAAATTCGCCACTTGTCTATACAGTGCATCTATTACTTTAAAACCTTCCTTTGCAAACCCTTTACTATATAATGCATTAGCATACATAACACTCATGTGGGAAAACACCGCTCCATTTTCTTTATGACCATAAGCAAAACCAAACATTCTTCCAAGATTCACTTTTACTTCGTTAAAGTTTGTGTTTAACCTATATCCTCCTACGTTCTCGTCAAAGAGATATTTATCTGCAGAATCAATTATATCTTTTGCCTGCTCCTTTGTAGCTACTCCTGACATAATGGTAAATACTTGGCTAGTAAGCATCATACGTACATTTCCATCTATTATTCCTTCTACCTTTTTACTATCGTCGTCATAATAACCATTAAACCATCCTGCTCCATCATTGTCAGTAGTCCATTCGGTTCTTCGAATATGGTCTTTTATCCAATCAGCTTTATTTCTAAGACTTTCTATTGCTATATCACAAGAAATATAAACTTTTTTACCAGAAACATTTGAAAAACAACTATGACAATATTCATACAGGAGTTTGTTTTTATTAATTACGTTTTCATACAGACTATGCTCATCAGTAAATAAAACTTCCATTTCTTCAGCAATTTCTATAGAATATATTTTATAAATTTCTTTCAAATCACTAATTAAGTCTGCTAAATTTTCTAAATTGTAGGCATATGCAGCTGTAAATGCAACGCTTTCACCCCTGTTTTCTGCCATGTCAAGTGCATCATTCCAGTCAGCACCTCTTAAGCGAATATGATTGTGTTCTCCTACTTCATAAAAAGCTGAAAGATTTTCTAACAATAAGTGTTCTAAAACTGTTCCATAATAGGGATTACCTGAGTTATCTAACAATAAAGATGTGTCAGACATGTCCCAACTTTTATCAACTTTGCTTCCTCTTACTACTTGCCTATCCTTAAAATAAGTGTTTTCTTCTAAGAGGATCAACAAATCACCTGTTTGATCTATATATAACTTTGTTGTAATACATGGCCAAACACCATGATCCATCCAAACCCTTGTAATATTATTCCTATCTGCTATAAATTCTCCAGGGTTTTCACCTATAATAGTTGCATTAGTACCATCAATTCGAATACCTGCAAAATTATTAAGTAAGAGTTCTTTTACATCATTTGGATTCATTATTATAAGTGCTAATAGATCTTGCCATAAATCCCTCCATCCTCTTCCACCTTTACCATAATCGTGGTGTGGCAGAAATGAGCAACCGAACAATTTTCGAAGGGTTGGTTGAATACTTACCCAATGCATAAAGTTGTCAAAGTTAGAATTTGAAGTTTGATACGATACATTACATTTTTCTTCCCAATGCTTTATCGTAGATTTTAGATATTCATTAACCTTTTTTTTGTTGTTAAATTGATTGCATAAATTGTCTACCTTTTTTATTATGGATTCAGAATTCTCATCACTCTCAATCAATCCGATTAAAATTATATAGGATTTTTCCTCTTGTGGCGAAAGTATAATATCATTAAACTTAATCCCTCCCACTGCTTCATATCCTTCAAAGGATTGACCAGAAGTGACAGGGGGCGAATTGTTGATAATCGCTTCTGGCCATTCAAAGCTCCCACCCTCTCCTATATACTTTTCTACAATAGGATAAAATCCTGCTGGTTCTTCCCCTCCATCAGCCATACCGCTTACAAAATAAGTTGAATAGTTTTTCTTATGACCTCTTTCATCAAAAGTTAAAGTAGGTTTTACTGCAATACCGTACTTTGTTGTTTCAATTCTATTTAAAAGTGAAGTAACATGCCTATGATCCCTTATATTATCAGCACTTCTTCCATATATGGGAATTGCTGCAGTTGGACTAATCATGACTTCACTATCTCCAATATTTTTAATTGTAACCTGCATAACTTCAACATTAGGTGAGTTTGAATCTTCTGCAGGTACAAATGATGTAATTTCAGACTGTAATCCGTATTCTAAAGACTTCCTAGTTATCTTATGCCACAACACTCCTGCTTCTAAATAAGTTTCTTCTTTTCTTTCACTAAACTTATTGCTTTGTTCCTTTGCTGAAACACCAGTCGCAGACCATGCGCCCTTTTTATCTACAAGGCACCAAAAGTTTCTGCTTGATTTATTATTATGTAAGTTTTCTATAGATACTGGTTCTAATATAAATTGATTTTGTCCTATCTTTATATCTCCACCTAAGTTCGGAGTTATTGCACTTTTAATTCCTTGCTCTCCTACAAGTGGAAAATATAAATAGCTTGTATTGTCGGGGTTTTCTACATAAAAAGTTCCTTTTTCATCTATAAATCCATAATTTGCCATTTATATTATCCCTCCTTTAATCTTTTGCTCTTGTATTAATTATAAAAAAAGCCCCTTGTTAAAGATATGGGCCTTTTTTTAAATAGGTCTATTTTTTTTATAATCGTATTTATTTTATATAACCATTTTCATATTCAACAATTACTTCTCTTGCACCAGGATAATAAACATGATTACCGCTTTCATTTATGATATGCGTAATTCCAGGATTTCCCGTTATCATAACTGTACATACATTATGTATCCTTACACCTTCCCTATCTGGTACTTCCATTGCAGAATATAATTCAACACTTGCATCTCTATTATATAAATAAATCCCTAGTCCCCATGCTTCATGACTTGTTACATCCTTAGCCACTTTATAAGAAGCATAGCCATTTACCTTATTATTATGACTTTTCCATTTATCCTGACTTGGTACATCATAAGGAATTTCACTTTGATAAAAATAAGTCCTTCCACCATTTCCATTCCAAATTGTTTGATATTCTTGAAAATGCTCTACAAATAATCCATATATAGTAACATCATCCCCATTAACAATAATTCCATTTTCTCCAGTATTAATATCCCAAGCAACTTGTTCTCCATGATCTGCTCTCCAAACCCAAAAGTTATCACCAATAACATCATTGCTATTAATAACTATGCAACTTTTTGACATTGCAGGATAGCTAGCTGCTCCTCCAACACGGAAAAACACATCACTAAGTAAAATAGGATTCTCCTTATGTGCTGCCTTACTGCCTTTTGCCCCAACCTCTAATAATGTTTCTGATTTAATAGGGCCTGCATCAAATAAAATCCCAGCAATAATTACTCCATCAACATCCTCGGTTTTAATACATAAATTGCCCTTAGTTGGAATTAATGTAGCAAGTCCCATACCTAGTACAATTGTATTAGAGTTTTCTACAAGTAAAGGTTCATCTATTTCATAAATTCCTGGAGTCAAAATAAGATTTTTACCCTCTTTTAATGCTTGATTCATTGTTTTTGAATTATCCTGATTTGCCTTTGCTACGTGAAAATTTGATATACTAAGAAATTCTCCTTTTTCACCATCTAACCAAGATACTCCTGAAGAGTTTTTGCTTAGATCAGGAACATATACACCAAAACCCTCATATTCTTTGTAAACAAGATATGGTTTTTCTTTAATTATCGGGGTTTTTTCAACCGTAGTATATTTTGTTCCTGGCCATGTGCCTGTTGGAGCTTTCCCTTCGTCAATTCCAACAAAAACCATGTTCCAGTTTTGCCCCAACCAAGTATCCCATGAACTATTTCTTGATAACCATTGTTGTTGTGTTCCCGAATCTATTAATCCTTCAATTACTGTATCTGCAATAAAACCTCCACTAGCCCATCCAAAATCATCATGCAAATATATTGAAGAGTCAAGCTTCATCCTCCTCATAAATGTAGCTTGGGAAACAGCCCACATAACATCTTCTTGTACATTTAAGTTTTCAACTCCACGCCAAAAATTGCACGTTGCATTGTTATTACTTTCATCACCTAGCCACTTCGCATCACAGTTTAACTTTGGAATAATTGTATCAGAAGGTAATTCCCCTAGGCCTGCTATTTGCATGTAATAAGCCACTTGTACATTTATGGATTCATCATAAACTCCCGGCATAAAATAACAAGCATAGCGATTATCACCAAATTGGTTTGTTTCTTGTTTATACCAAAGTTCATCTAAAATTTTTTGTATTTCTTCTGATGAATCGTCAGGATTAAAAAAATAAACATTTTCTCCAAACAATTCACTTTTAAATTCTTTTATTTCACTCTCCATATATCCTCCATCTAATCTTGACCGTATATATAACGGGAATACTATTCCCACAACGATAATTACAAGTACAAAAAATTTTCTTTTATTTATCATCAGATTATCTCCTTGACTTTCTTAATATATTTTAATAAATTTCAATATATTATAAAATATCCTTTTTTATTTAATAGTGTTGTATTTTTATGTTTATGAATATATTGATTTTAATTCTTAAATACATTACAATTTATGTAGGGGTAAATTGTTTTTATATACTAATCAGACATTGTAGATTCTTAGACTATGGTAGAACATTTGGAGGAATTCATGTTTAACTACAGAAAAATTGGAGTGTTTATTTCTCATATTTATGGCCCTTATCAAAGAGAACTTTGTCAAGGTATTATTGACAAAGCATCTTCATATGGATATCGTGTTGAATTTTTTTCATCAAATGATGGAGAGGATTTTGGATATAACAAGACCGGGGAAAGTACTATTTTACGTATTCCAAACTTCGACAAATATTCAGGTGTGATTTTTGCTTCTAGTACTTATGTCTTAACAGAATTAAGAGATCTCATATATGATACTCTTAAGAAAAAGTGTACTTGTCCTATTATTGAAGTAAACCAAGTCAACCCTGAATTTCACTGTGTTTCTCTTGATAATGATATTGCAACTGTTTCAATAGTAGAACACCTAATAAAAACCCATAATTATAAAAGAATATGCTTCTTAGCTAACTCTATAGAAACTTATTTTTCTGATAACAGGTATAATTATTTTGTAAAGACAATGAAAGATAATAATCTTTCTGTGTCCGAAAAAGATTATTACAAGACCGATTTATCTGATGAGGGAATAGAAAATGCAATAGATTTCTTTTTAGATGAAGATGAGATTCCTGATGCCATTGTTTGCTATAATGATAATATGGCTCTTAAAGTAATGACTTCTCTTATGCAAAAAGGTTATAAAATTCCTGAAGATATTGCAATTACAGGCTATGATACTTTAGAATTTGGACAAAGATATAATCCAATACTTACATCTATATCCTTTCCTATTAAGGAACTAGGATATGCTTCAGTTGAAAATTTAATAAAATTAATTAACAAAAAACCAGTTGAACCCTATACAGTTATTAAGGCTGAACCTACTATTGGAAGTTCTTGTGGATGCAAAAAACTTATTAATGAAAACCCTTTAATATACTCTCATAGTTTACTAAAACACAATGAATCTATGGAGATTGACTTAATAAATGATATTAATATGTCCTCAGCCTTACACGGTACTAATGACATTGACCAAGGAATGGACTTATTAGAAAAGTACGTTAAGTTTATTGATAATTGTTATGAGTTTTATTTGTGTTTGTTTAGTAATTGGGACTTGCCACCAAGCCATATTCGTAAAATAACACTTAACCAAGACTCTATTGAAAATAGCAAATCAACTTTACTAAAGCTTGCAATTAAAGATGGAAGTCTCTCACATGAATGTAGTTTTAGTTATAGAAAGTCTTTGCCAGATTATATATATGAGAATTCTAAGTCTGCATACATATATTCACCATTGTTTTTTAATGAGCTAGAGTTTGGTTATATTGCTATATCTTACAAAGAAAACAAATTGTCATACAAGTTTAACTTCAATTCTTGGTTGATGAATGTCAATAGAATGCTAAAACATATATATGACACAAGACAAATGGGATTGCTAGTAGATCGCTTAGAAACCTTGTATAACAAAGATGAGCTAACTGGACATTATAATAGCCATAGCTTCAACCAATTAGCTAATCAACTACTTAAAAAAGCTATAAACAATAAAGAATATCTAAGTTTAACAATATATGATTTAGATGGAACAAGAAATATAATAGAAAACTTTGGCTATAAAAAACTTAACTTTGCTATACAAATTGTTGGCCATGCCCTAAAAAGCTCCCTCGATAGTAGCTCTATATGTTCACATATATTTAAGGGGAGATTTTATGTGCTGTCAAAAAGGAGCATAAACGAAGCACCAACTAAACTAATAGAAAATGTAAAAAAATACTTAGATAATTACAACAAACTCCAAACAAAAGAATATCCCATTACTGTAAGCTATGGCTATAGTGTTCAAAAAGCAACTCCTTTTCTTTCTCTAGACAATCTACTAGAAGTAGCTCAAAAAAACATGTACCTTGAAAAAGACAAGAACACATGAGTATGTTAAATGTTTTTTTTGAGTTGAGTGTTTTTTCGATATTGACTGGGAGATACTCCAGTAGTGTTTTTAAAAATCTTCATAAAATGCTTCTCATTATTATATCCTACTTTATAACTAACTTCATTAATCCTCAAATCTGTTTCTTCTAATAATCTTTTAGCCTCATTAATTCGTAATTTTTTTAAATAGTCAACAAAATTACTTCCTGTATACTGCTTAAAACTTTGAGAAAACAGGGAGTAATTCATGGATATATAATTTGAAACCACTGCCATATTCAAGTCTTTATTATAGTTTTCATTAATGTACTTTATTGCTTTATGAACCTTTGATTTGTTTTTATAATCATCAAATTGACTATTGATTTCATAACCGGTTTTAGTTAACCAAGATAGCAAATCTTCAAAATAATCATCAATATTATCATAATTTAAGGGGTTCTTGAAATTATTAAGTATACTTTCTTCAATATCTAAGACTCTTTGATATAGATTTGATATTTTATTAATTAACACCATTAATGCCTTATAAGAAAGCTCAACTGAATATTTTTTTCTTATTGTATTATATTTTAACATTTCAACTTGTTTAATAGCAGTCTTATATTTATCAGTACCAAGCATTTGTGCAATGCCCTCTACCTCTGCTAAACTTATTATATCTTCATCTGTCTCGGATTCAGTTTCTTCACTATTTCTAGCTATTATGCCTTCTTTGTATTCAACATTTTCTTCGGAATTTATAAATGCTACTTGTCTAGCAAAAAATGCTTCATTATAAGCTGTACTGAGTTTCTCTAAGTTGATATAAGGACTGCTGATTCCAACATATTTTCCTTTTAATTCCCCTCTTAGCAAGTAATCTATGTTTTCACTAGATACAATAATTACATCACTCTTATCTATATCATTTAAATATATATATTGACTACTTTCATAGTCTGTCCCATCACTTTTAGGAATACAGCATACTACATACTCATTGTTAAACAAATAAGTATGTTCCTTTGCCATAACTTCTATCTCTTTTAAAGAAACATTATGATTAAGCATCACTAATTTGAGTTGCCTATAGAAGATAGTTCTAATTTCACTATCCTTTTCCCTACTTTCAGTTATTTCTTTGTTAAACTTTTCCAAAATTTCTTTTACCTTATCACGTTCTACTGGTTTTAAAAGATACTCTCTAACCCCCATTCGCATCAACTCGACCGCATAAGAAAAATCATCATAACCACTAATTGCAACTATAAATGGTTTATGTTTTAATTTTTGAATTTCTCTAACAAGCTCAATTCCATCCATTTTAGGCATTCTTATGTCTGTAAACATAACATCAATACGTTGATTTTTAAGTATATCTAGTGCCATAAGTCCATTTTTACACTCAATAATTACTTCAACTGGAACACCAGATCTTTCTACCATAGTTTTTATACCCTTACGAATCATTTTTTCGTCTTCTACAATTAATACAGTCTTCATGACTCGTCCTCCTCACTATATATTAACGGGATAGTTACTTTAACTTTCGTATATCTATCTCTTTGTGAAAATACCTCAATTCCATAATCTTCACCAAAAGACATTTGAATTCTATCATGAACATTTTTAAGTCCAATTCCACCTTCTGCTTTATCTAAAACTTCTATTTCTCCTAAAAGTCTTTTGTGTATAGTATCAACTTCATTATTAGACATTCCTTTACCTGCATCTGTTATTTCTATTACACAATTCTTTCCTCTTTCATACCCTTTAATATAAATATTGGTATCCTCTGCCATATCTTCAATACCATGATTAATTGCATTCTCAACAATAGGTTGCAAAGACATCTTGGGTATTTCCTGCTCATATATTGTTTCTTCTATATTAAGAGATAAGTATATTTCATAATCATATCGCAAGTTCATTAACACAAGATAATTATTAATATAATCTATTTCTTCTCTTACTGTTACAGTTTTTGAATTCCACTTCATACTATATCTAAGAAGTTTTCCTAGAATTGTTACAGAATCAGATATTTCATATTCACCTTTAACTTCTGCCATCATTTTAATGGATTCTAGAACATTATAAATAAAATGAGCATTGATTTGATTCTGTAATGCTCTTAATTCTGCATCTTTAGCAAGAACTTCTCTTTGAATGTTCTCCTTCATTAATTGCCTAATTCTCGAAAGCATCTTATTAAATTGCTCTACAATTTCACCTATTTCATCTTGACTTTTTACATCAGTTACAACACTTAAGTCTCCCTTTTGTACTTGACGCATTGAATCAATCATTACATATAATTGACTTAGCAGTTTATTAACAACAAGATTGATTATTCCAATTAACATAAGCAAGATAACAAACATCATAATAATAAAATAATTACGTGTAGCATGAATGTTTTGTAACTCTTTTTCTGCACTTTGAACACATACTAGAGTTCCTGATATCTCTTTTGCATGTGTATATCCAAAAATCATTGGTTTACCATTAACCTTGGAATAATATACTTCCTGCATACTATCATCATCTGAATTATTAATCCGTTCCAGTATAGGCTCTATATATTCACGAAACTCCTCAATATCATTATTGCCTCCATAAATATTACCATAACTATCTACAAAAAAGTTCCATTCATCTTCATCTCCATTATATAAACCAGGAAACATCGTTTCCATAGTCATAGCTGCTTCAATGGTTCCTAGTTTCCCCTTTGAATAATCATAAACTGGTGTTACTAATGAGAGAAGCTTTTTTTCTTGTTCAATTACAAATGAATCGAAAATTGTATCAACATAATCGAACTTCCATCCATTTGTTTCTAAGTCCTCTGACCATGATAATCTTTTCATCCTATCCTTACGATATAGAATTGGCATCATCTCTTGAACTTCATTGCTTTCAGAATAAACACGTATTTGATAGAGGTAGGGGTTATTGTTTACCATTCTTTCTAAAAAAGCTATATTTAAGTTGTAAAAATCAAGGGTTTCCTCAGTAGAAATATAACGATTTGCCTCTATGTCTTTTAAATAACTAATTAGCCTTTGATCACTTAATATAAACTGTGTAACCATATTAATAGAGTTTACATTCTTACTAATCTGTTCATAATCCTCTTTCAAAGCAACTTCCATACCCTTAGACTTTTCTTTAATAGCATTTTCTTCTAAAATGTTAAACAACAATAGGGAGAAAACTATAAAGGGAATAATAAGGATGCTAATTATTATAAAGGTGAATTTTTTATTAAGTTTGAGTTTGGCCCATTTGTTTTTTATTCCTTTTATCATTATTTATTTAATTCCTACCTTTTCCTTTGTTTCTTCCATGTGCTTAGTAGATTCTTCTATATAAAGGGCATAATCAAGATCATCTCTCTTTTTTATAAATTCATCAAGAATATCATTGAATTCTTCTTCAGAAGAAGCTAGTAAAAGTTTAGGAAGTGTTTCACCCCACAGTTTACTTATGTTTAAGTCTGCAATTCCTGCTTTTGAATGTATATCTAAATTAATTTCATATTGACTTAGGTAATGAGTATAGGGAAATGTCCACTCTTCTAATTGTTTGCATGGATTATCAAAGTCCTGCTTCCATTGCATTTGCATTACCAGGTCTTGGAACATCCAGTATGTATTGTCAGCCCCATATAGCCTATCATATTTCTTTCGATCTGTTTCAAGAATATCCTTAACTTCTTCTTTTATAACTTCTTTTCCATCTATCACGTCATATGTAATACCTTCTACTCCAAGATAGGTAAGCTTCTGACCATCTTCACTTATCAAATAAGAAAATAGCTGTATAGCACGGTCGGGATTTTCACAGTTTTTAGAAATAAAGGTAACGGTCCAGCCTCTTACTCCTGCAAACGGTAAAACATGGTCGTCTCCTTCTGAATTTTTTGGCCCATCTATTGCTATATAAATACTATCTGGATCATTTTTATATAATATTTTTTGTTGGTCCTCCATATCTGTCCTTTGATATATCATACAAAAATATTGACCTCGTTCTAACTTTTCCTCCATCTGAACTCTGTTATCTATAAAAATATCATCTACTAGATAACCTTCTTCTCCTAATTCTCTAAAAAGTTTTAACCATGTAATATATTCTGGGTCTGTGTATCTGTCATAAAACACTCCATCTTTTTCATATGGTATGTCAAGAAAGTTTTGGAGGTATTGATCAAAAGAAACAGATCCTTTTTCATTAAATTCATGAGCTCCAATAGGTATAAGTGGTTCACCATCTACTGTAGGAAATATCTCTTTTGCCTTTATAACTGCTTCTTTAAAACCTTCTGGCGTGGACATATTGGGCCTGCCTATAGCTTCATATATGTCTTTTCGAACTAAAAAGGTTTGATTAGAACCTATATTATTATGTTCTTCGTAATCACTAGGAAGATAAGTAGAATTAGGATAACAGTATATATTTCCATCTTCCTGGGTATACCACTCCCTAACAATAGGATCAGTCACCTCCCAAAAATACGGATCATACTCATCTGCTAATTCATTTAAAGCATAAACCATGTCATTAATTACCATAATATCCACTTGGCTTTCCCACCATCCAAGAGTTATAATATCTGGTAATGAATCAGATGAAATAAGCGCATTGAACTTTTCAACTTCATTTCCCATTGGCACAATAAAGTTAATATCTACTCCTGTATCTTCTGTTATTTTTTTTGATACAACATTATCTCCCCATTGAGTAGTAAACCATGAATAATTCACATACCAATCAAGCGTAACCTTTTCATCAGAATTCTTTCTCCAACCTTGACTAGGCTCATCCACATGTGTAGTTTCATCGTCATTATTATTATCATTCACGCAACTAGCAAGTGAAAATATAGCCATTATCATTAGAAGTATCAATATTTTGCAACACTTGTTTTTCCTTAAATTTTTCATGAAGTCTTATCCCCTTTGCAAGTCATTTATACTATATATAATACACTAATTTTTTTGTGTTGGCTATGTTTTAGCTGGCAATATTGAATTGTCTGAATAAAAACTTGCTTTTACATTATCTAAAATTAATGGTATCATTACTAAAATTAGATTAAAACTTATAACCCTGTTTAGGAGCATACTTAACAAATGGAAGACAAGTACATAAACAAACTTTTAAAGAATAAAGAAAATGTTAGTAAAGATCCTTTTACTAAAACAAAATTATCAAAAATACAATTAATTATTGTCATGATTACTTTTGGTACAATTGGTGTGTTTGTAAAGAACATTAATTTATCATCCGCTGAAATAGCCTTATGGAGAGGAATTATTGCTGTTATTACCTTGTTCGTATTATTAATTGTAAGCGGAAGAATTAAAGGAGTTTTTAAAGTTAAAAAGAGCTTTTGGAAACTCTTTTTGTCTGGGATTGCCATGGGATTTAACTGGCTGCTACTTTTTGAAGCATATAATCATACATCTATTGCTCTATCTACCCTTAGTTATTACTTTGCACCTACTATTATTATATTTGTAAGCACCTTTCTTTTTAAGGAAAAAATAACTTTTAAACAGATTGTTTGTTTTCTAGTATCCACTACTGGTTTAGTTATGATTATTGGCTTAGGTGACGGAAATTCTTCTGATATTAAAGGAGTTTTATATGGTCTTGCTGCTGCTTGTCTGTACGCCATAGTTGTATTATTTAATAAGGCTACTGGTAAGATTGAGGGACTTGTAAGAACAATTATTCAGTTCATCGCTGCAATAATTGTACTTATTCCATATGTATACTTTACTAATGGCTTTCATATTGCTCAATTAGATAATACTGGCTTAGTTAATCTTTTAATTTTAGGTGTTTTACATACTGGAATCATTTATTATCTTTATTTTAATGCCTTATCCTATGTGTCTGGACAACAAGCAGCTATACTTAGTTATATAGACCCTACTGTTGCAGTATCTTTATCTGTGATTATCCTAGGAGAAAGTATTAGTATAGTCCAGCTTATTGGAGGAATTATTCTTCTTGGTGCAACTTTTATTAATGAAATTAATCTTAAGCAAACAAAGCTATAATTTAAGATATTTTTACATAACATTTATATAGACAAGATATTTTCTTTAACATGAAGCATATAATATATTGGTGTTTTATAGAAAGGAAGTGTATGATATATATGACGTGTAATAAATATAAAGACTTTATAGCAGATGCGCTAATTGAGTATTGTGAAAATGGAGGGTCTCTAGTCTATCTAGCCCTTCATGATCTAAATAAAGAATATATTTTTGAATTTGATGAACCTCTTGCAGAAGAAGAAAAAAAAATTCTAAAAGCTAAAGCAAAAAAAGCAATTGAAGAAGGAAAGGACCTACCAAAAAACATAAGATTAGTAAAAATTATAATTGTTCAATAATGATTTTATATTACTTTTATAACAGAATATTTTGTCAAATCATAACGATACATAACATGTTTTTATACTCACATGGAAGTATCTATATTTTTGACTAAATTTGCACAAGATATTGTATATTAATAATATAACAACTAACATATTAATTTCATTATATATATAAATATTTGTTCACATTTTAAACATAATTATGTTATAATATTATTAATACATCTGTTTGTGAACCAGATTAATATATTATTTTTATATTATTAATCGCTCTATTAACATTAGGGGTTGTACTGGTTTCGACGGGGGTTTTGAAGTTATGATAGCCATTCGCGGCCTGGGACCGCGTCAACAACCTAGACAAAAATTTAAACGCAAACGAAGATAATTACGAACTAGCGTTCGCTGCTTAATAAAAAGCAGCTGTCGACCTTAAGCTTCTTGCAACTTAAGACCTCGGCATCAAACTAAGCAAGACACTCTACTTCTAAAGCTTATAGGAAGTAGAAAATTTATAAGCTACTAAGGGTTTAAGCCTGTCAATTGGCGTAGACTCAAGGGAATGTTAATAAATTGACTGTAATGGGAGAAATCGTAATGAATGGGCTTTCGGACAGGGGTTCGATTCCCCTCAGCTCCATCAAATAAGCACGATAGTTTTGATACCATTGGTATTGAAACTATCGTGCTTATTATTTTTGCGAAAAAATCTTTATTGTGGTTTTTCCGCCGTTTTGCTGTATTAATCACTCAGCCTCCTTCGCATATTCTCCTGTCAAATCAAAATTGTGTTCAAGAGGCCCTGAGCCATAACCTAAATCAAGCATACTTGCCAGTGCGTCGGAAATATAATTCTTGGATCGCTGAATGGACTGTTCCAGAGAATATCCCTTTGCTAGATTGGATGCAATAGCGCTGGATAGCGTACAACCAGTTCCGTGGGTATTGGGATTATCTATCCGTTTACCTTGGAACCAGATACTCTTACCGTCAGCATACAGTAGATCATTTGCATCGTTGATGCTGTGACCGCCCTTGCAGAGAACCGCACAGCCAAATGCTTCAGACGTCTCTTTTGCGGCGTTTTCCATTTCTTCCCTTGTGGTGATCTTTCTGCCACAGAGGATTTCACTTTCGGGAATGTTCGGTGTAATAACGGTTGCCAGAGGAAGGAGTTTTTCTTTCATTAGGCTAACAGCGCTGTCCTTGGAAAGTATACTGCCACTTGTTGCTACCATTACGGGGTCAACAACGATGTTTTCTGCACGATAATATGCCAAGCGCTCTGCAATCACTTCCACCAGGTCAGGAGAAGATACCATGCCAATCTTGACCGCATCCGGGCGAATGTCCTCGAATACCGAATCAATCTGTTTCTTCAAAAACTTTGGAGTTACCTCCAGGGTTGCCGATACGCCGATTGTGTTCTGTGCCGTAAGCGCTGTGATAGCTGTCATGGCATATACACCATTCATCGTCATGGTTTTTATGTCTGCCTGAATACCGGCACCTCCACTAGAATCACTTCCAGCGATTGATAATACTGTTCTCATTGTTTTGCTCCTTTCTATTTTCAGCACTACTTTTATTAAGCGACAAAGAGTGGTGCCCCCATTTACTACTATTTTAGGGACTGTCCCAAGAAATCAGTTTAGAATTGCAACCTCATCAGCAAGATTGCAGATCTTGTTCCAATGTCTGTCTGCTTCTGCATCATAGACTGCTACAACATAGAATCCGGCCTTTTTCGCCGTTTCTACTGCATACAGTGCATCCTCATATACCGCAATTTCAGAGGGATAACCCCCTAAGCGCTTTGCCGCTTCCAGATAGATCAGTGGCTCCCGCTTATGGGTGTTCAGCGTTTCGCAGGACAGGATAAATTCAAAATAATCAGAGATACCCAGACGTTCCAGGCAAGCGGTTATCAAATGCTCTGCTGTTGCTGATGCCACACACATTCGCACACCGGCAATCCGAAGTTCATCCAGAAGTTTCACAACACCCGGTTTCAGCAAAATGTCATTGCGGTAATGCTCATCCATCATATGATTCATTTTTGCAGCCACGGTTTTGGCACTCTCATTCAGAGGGAAACGCTCCACTAATAATGCTGCCGACTCACTCATAGTAAGTGGTGCGATTTCTTCGATTGTTTCCTCGATATTGTTCGTAATACCCTTGGAATGAAGATATTCTCGGCCGAGATTGCCCCAAATGCTCATGGAGTCGATCAGCGTTCCATCCATATCAAAGATGGCGTAGTGTTTATCCATTACTTTTTACCAGTTCCTCTCCCAAAATACGAAGCTCCGCAGTTGCCTTGCCAGGATCTTTGGCCGCAAAGATAGCAGACACCACGGCAACACCGTCAATGCCACTCCTATGAAGCTGATGGATATTCTTTGCAGAAATACCGCCGATAGCTACGGTCGGAACATCAACTGCATCACAGATAGCTTTCAATGTTTTAGCAGACATATTATCCACATCCGTTTTGGTGGATGTATTGAACACCGCACCTAGGCCAAGGTAGTCTGCGCCGTTGGCTACTGCATCTACGGCTTCTTCCACTGTGTGAACGGATACGCCAATCATCATGCTTTCGCCAACACGCTTACGGACATCGGAGACAACCATATCCTCTTGCCCGACATGAATGCCGTCAGCCCCGCATTTTATAGCGATCTTTACATTATCATTGACGATGAAAGGAACACTATATTCTCGGCACAGTTTACCAATTTCCATTGCTTCCTTCAGGAAGGTTTCATCATCCAGTTCCTTTTCACGAAGCTGAACACAAGTAGCACCGTTCTTCAAAGCCGCTTCGACCTGTTCATAGAGACTCATCTTATCTGTCCATGATCTGTCGGTAATGGCGTACAGCAGCATGTTTTTTTTATCGCACTTCATATTTTGCACCTCTTTCAAGATTATTGCCGGTCAGATTATAGACCGCATCTATGATGTAATTTCGGAAACTGGAATTGCCGTCCAGGTCATTCATTCTTTCTTTTGCATTTTCTCCACATAGCCCCATAGCACATACCGCTACAGCAGTAGCTTCCAGAGGGGTATCGGGATTTGCGGTGACATAAGCTGCGGTCATGGCAGAAAGCTGACAGCCTGTGCCAGTAATTTTACTCATATCGGGATGACCGTTATAAATGCAATAGGCTTTTTCACTATCCGCAACAATATCAATGGCTCCAGTGATAGCAATAATTGCTCCTGTCTTTTGGGCGAAATTCTTGGCAAAGGAAACCGCCTGATCCAGATTATCAGGAGTAACGGTGTCTGCAACATCCGCATCGACACCTTTGGTGCTTCCCCTACCCATAGCAAGCGTTTTAATTTCCGAAACATTGCCCCGAATGACCGTAAACTTCACTTCATCCACCAGTTTTAATGCCGTCCCTGTTCTAAGTGTAGAGGCTCCGGCTCCTACAGGATCAAGGACAACAGGGTGTCCCAGAGCATTGGCTTTTTTCCCTGCCAGTAGCATTGCGGGGATCGTTCTTTGGTTCAGCGTTCCGATGTTGATATTCAGCCCAGCACAAATGGTGGTGATTTCTTCTACTTCATCCACATCGTCAGCCATGATGGGAGAGCCTCCGCAGGCAAGAAGAATGTTGGCACAATCGTTAACTGTTACATAATTGGTGATGTTATGGATTAGTGGAACACGGGTTCTCACATTTTCCAACATTTCTTTGAACAAAATGTTCACCTCACTTTCATCGTAAAAAAATATCGGAGATCCCTGATTTGGGTTCTCCGATAAAATCTACAATGCAGTTCCTACGTTGGCATTATCCAAATCAGGTTCATGGGTCGATGGTCACACCATCCTCTCAGCCTGTATGCAGATTTATCTGCCGCAAGCTCCCCGTATTTTTTAATTATTGTACACTGTACATAGAAAGAATACAAGAGGTTTTCTAGAAAAGTTATTAAATTTGATATTATATTAGCTAAAAGGATATAATAATATTCAAAGTGACTTTTAAAAAATAAAAGCAATCTGGTGTAATGTCAAGAGTTAATTTTTAAGATTTTTAAATGATT
>CAZJCV010000018.1:0-35038 GCA_964544535.1 uncultured Lachnospiraceae bacterium
TATTTTTTTTAAATAATAGCTATGATATGCTTTATGGAAATTATTACATATCATAGCTATTATATTTATGATTCTAAATTATGATCTAATTCCTCTTCTAATTCTTCTTCTAGTTCCTTTACAACTTCATCTATAGATTTTGATTGTTTACTTTCTCTTACTTTTGCAATACTAGCAACTTTATTTTCTGAATCTAAATCTACATTCATAAGTTTTACACCTGATGTAATTCTAAGAAGTTTAGAAATATTACTTACTAATAGTCTTATTATAGTTCCATTACTTGATATAATCATTATTTCATCATCTTCATTAACTAGTTTTGCACCAAGTACATGACCTGTTCTCTTGTTTATTTTGTAACATTTAACTCCTTTGCCACCTCTATGTTGACTTCTAAATTCATTAATACTTGTTCTTTTACCTAATCCATTTTCTGATACTAGTAAAAGATCACTTCCTTGGGTGCTTAGTTGCATCCCTATTACTTCATCATCAACAGATAAATTAATTCCTTTTACACCCATTGCAACTCTTCCAGTTGGTCTAATTTCAGATTCATTAAATCTAATGCAATAACCTCTTTTTGTTATTAGTAAAATATCTGTTTCATTTTTTATACTTTTTACCTCTATTAAATCATCATCTTCTCTAAGGTTAATTGCTATAATTCCTGACTTTCTTATATTGGCATACTCATCAATTTTAGTTTTCTTAATAATCCCACTCTTTGTAGCCATAACTAAATACTTAATTTCTTTACTATCTTTTAGGGGTATAATTGCAGTTATATTTTCATTAGGTTGTAATTCTAATAAATTAATAAGTGCAGTTCCTCTAGCTATTCTACTTGATTCAGGAATCATATATCCTTTTAGCTTATATATTCTACCTTTGTTTGTGAAAAATAAAATATTATGGTGAGTTGTTGTCATTAGCAAGTCTTCTATAAAATCGTCTTCTATAGTCTGCATGCCTTTAATTCCTTTGCCCCCACGGTGTTGACTCTTGAAGTTATCTACTGTCATTCTTTTTATATAGCCCTTACGGGTCATAGCAATAATTGTATTTTCGTTAGGAATCAAATCTTCATTAGTTAATTCTTCATAATCTAATCCTATTGATGTCTTTCTCTCATCACCATATTTATTTATAATTATTGATATTTCTTCTTTAATTACTTCAAGAAGCTTCTTTCTATCTCCTAAAATTAATTTATAATATTTAATTTGTTCTTGCAATTTTGCATATTCATCTTCTAACTTTTCTCTTTCTAAACCAGTTAAAGCTCTAAGTCTCATATCAACAATTGCTTGAGACTGTGCGTCGGACAAATCAAATCTTTTAATTAAATTTTCTTTAGCTACTGGTGTATTTGGTGAACTACGTATTATTTTAATTACTTCATCAATGTTGTCTAAAGCTTTTAATAGTCCCTCTAATATGTGAGCGCGTTCTTCCGCCTTATTTAAATCATACTTTGTTCTCCTTGTGATAACTTCTTCCTGATGTAATAAATAGTAATGTAACATTTCATATAAATTAAGTACCTTAGGTTCACCATCTACTAGTGCAAGCATAATTACACCAAAAGTCTCTTGTAACTGAGTATGTTTATATAATTGGTTAAGTACAACGTTCGCATTAGCATCCCTTCTTAACTCAATACATATTCTCATACCAGTCCTATCTGATTCATCCCTTAAATCAGTAATACCATCAATCTTTTTATTCTTAACTAAGTTTGCTATATTCTCAATTAAACGTGCTTTATTTACCATATAGGGTAACTCTGTAACAATAATTCTGTTTTTATTATTTTCCATAGGTTCTATTTCTGTTACAGCACGAACCTTTATCTTACCTCTTCCAGTTCTATAAGCTTCTTCAATTCCCTTTTTCCCTAAAATTATAGCACCTGTTGGAAAGTCAGGCCCCTTAATAATTTCTAATAATTCATCTATTGTAGTTTCCCTATCTTCTTCTATAATATTATCTATCATTTTTACAACAGCATTTATTATTTCTGTTATATTATGTGGTGGAATATTGGTAGCCATACCAACTGCAATTCCTGATGTTCCATTTACTAATAAATTAGGAAACTTTGCAGGTAGTACTGCAGGTTCTTTTTCTGTTTCATCAAAGTTAGGAAAAAAATCCACAGTGTTTTTGTTAATATCTGAAAGCATTTCCATAGATATTTTACTAAGTCTTGCTTCTGTATAACGCATAGCTGCTGCTCCATCACCATCAACGGAACCAAAGTTTCCATGTCCATCAATTAAAGGATATCTTGTGGAAAATTCTTGTGCCAATTTAACTAATGCATTATAAATGGAACTATCTCCATGAGGATGATACTTACCCATTGTATCACCAACAATACGTGCACATTTACGGTGAGGTTTATCAGGACCATTGTTTAATTCTATCATTGCATAAAGTATTCTTCTTTGTACGGGTTTTAGTCCGTCCCTAACATCAGGTAAGGCCCTAGATGCTATAACAGACATAGCATAATCAATATAAGACTTTTCCATAGTCTCTTGTAAATCAATACTCTGAACTTTATCAAAGATTGTATCATCCATTTATATTCCTCCGTTTTTAAACATCTAAATTGCTAACATACTTAGCATTTTCTTCAATAAACTCTCTTCTTGGTTCAACTTCTTCCCCCATAAGAGTTGTAAATGTCAAATCTATTTCAGAAGCTTGGCTTTCATCATAATTTACTTTTAGTAATATTCTCTTTTCTGGATCCATAGTTGTGTCCCAAAGTTGTTCAGCATTCATTTCCCCTAAACCTTTATATCTTTGAATTTTATAGTTTCTATCTCTTCCATATTCATCAAGTATTTTATTTAGTTCTTCATCACTATACACATATTGCTCTTTTCTTGATCTTTCTATCTTATACAAAGGTGGTTGAGCTAAATACACATAACCTTCTTTTATAAGTTCTGGCATAAATCTATAGAAAAAAGTTAATAATAATGTACTTATATGAGCTCCATCAACATCTGCATCCGTCATAATAATAATCTTATGATATCTCAATTTTGAAATGTCGAAATCTTCCCCTATTCCAGCGCCAAATGCTGTAATCATTGCTTGTATTTCCTTGTTACCTAATATTCTGTCTAATCTTGCTTTTTCAACATTTAATATTTTGCCTCTAAGTGGTAAAATTGCCTGTGTTGCACGAGATCTTGCTGTTTTTGCAGATCCACCAGCTGAGTCACCTTCTACAATATAAATTTCGCAATTTTCAGGATTCTTATCACTACAATCTGCAAGTTTACCTGGGAGACTCATACTATCTAAGGCAGACTTTCGTCTTGTAAGGTCTCTTGCCTTTCTTGCAGCATCTCTTGCCCTTTGAGCCAAAACAGCCTTATTACAAATTATTTTTGCTATACTTGGATTTTGTTCAAGGAAATATGTAAGTTGTTCACCTACAATACTTTCAACAGCTCCTCTTGCTTCACTATTTCCTAACTTTTGTTTTGTTTGCCCTTCAAATTGAGGATCTGTGAGTTTAATACTTATTATTGCTGTTAAACCTTCTCTAATATCATCTCCACTAAGATTTTCTTCGTTTTCCTTCAATAAATTATTCTTTCTTGCATACTCATTAAAAGTTTTTGTTAATGCACTTTTAAATCCAGATAAATGAGTACCACCTTCTGGAGTATTAATATTATTAACAAAACTATATATAGCCTCATTGTAGGTGTTATTATGTTGCATGGCTACCTCAACATAAACTTCATTTTTTTCTCCTTCA
Organism: uncultured Lachnospiraceae bacterium; assembly: GCA_964544535.1. Lineage (GTDB taxonomy): Bacteria > Bacillota > Clostridia > Lachnospirales > Lachnospiraceae > JAAYRG01. The sequence continues at coordinate 3,794 of CAZJCV010000018.1, forward strand.
CAATAAATAATATCACTATATAAGGCATTTTTATGTTTGTTTAAGTATTCAATATATTCTTTTATTCCACCCTCATAAAGAAAATCAGCAACCACAGGTTCCTCTTGCCTATCATCTATTAGGATAATATTTAGCCCTTTTGTTAGAAAAGCCATTTCCCTTAATCTTTGCTTTAGAACATTGAAGTCAAAAATTACTTCATCGAATATCTCTGGATCTGGAAGAAAATCTACTTTCGTTCCAGACTCTTTTGTCTCTCCAATTACTCTAAGGGGTTCTACTACTATACCTCTTTCAAATTTTTCTTTATATATTTTACCATCAGTATAAACACTAACTTCTAACCAGGTAGACAAAGCATTTACAACTGCTGCACCAACTCCATGCAGTCCACCAGATACCTTATATCCTCCGCCGCCAAATTTTCCTCCTGCATGAAGTACTGTAAATACTACTTCTACAGCTGGTATGCCCATCTTATGATTTATTCCAACAGGAATACCTCTTCCATTATCTTTAACAGTAATGGAGTTATCTTTATTCATTATAATCTCTATCTTATTACAAAATCCAGCCAATGCTTCATCTACTGAATTATCAACTATTTCAGAAACTAAATGATGTAATCCTCTTTGAGATGTACTTCCAATATACATACCAGGCCTTTTTCTAACAGCTTCAAGACCTTCTAAAATTTGTATTTGATCCGCACCATATTCAATATTTCCAGTACTCATATATGCCTCCTATTTATCCGGTAACAATTAGAATTTTGTTACTTCATTACTGTTTTATAACAGAACCTTTTTCTACTTTATAAACTTTATCAAACTTTATACTACTATTTATAAATTCATCCAAACCAGTACATGTAATAATTGTCTGTATCCCATCTATACTATCTAATAAATATTTTTTTCTTTTGTTATCTAATTCTGAAAGAACATCATCTAATAATAAAATAGGTTTATCATTAATTATCTTTTTTACTAATTCTATTTCTGCTAGTTTTAAAGATAAGGCAAATGTTCTTTGTTGACCTTGGGAACCAAATTTTTTTATATCTATATTTTCATCAAAAAATATCATATCATCTCTATGTGGACCAATAGATGTTGTTTGCATTCTTAACTCTTTTTCTCTTAATTTCTTAAGTTTATTTTTAAAATCATCTTTAGAAACATTAGGTTCATATTTTATTATAAACTTTTCTTTTCCACCAGACAACTTATTATGTATTTCAAAAACAATTTTATTTAATTGATTTATAAAATTTTCTCTTGTTTCAATTATTTTTTTTCCATAATAAACTAATTGTTCATCCCATATACTAAGTGTATCCAATAATTTACTGTTAAAACTTATTTGTTTTAGTAAATTATTTCTTTGTACTAAAATTTTATTGTACTTTGTTAAATTGTGTAGGTATACTTTATCCAATTGACAAAGTTCAAAATTTATAAATTTTCTTCTTTCTGCTGGTCCATTTTTTATAATATTTAAATCCTCTGGTGAAAAAAATATAATATTTATAATTCCAAATAAATCACTAGTCTTTTTTGTTGGAATTGAATTAATAGCAACACCTTTTTGTTTATTATTTCTTAAATGCATATCAATACTGTGGACAACACTATCTCTATTTAATAATAATTTTATATGGGCTTCTTTCTCACCCATCTTGATTATTTCTTTATCTTTACTTCCCCTGTGTGACTTTGTAGTTCCACAAACATAAATTGCCTCTAAAATATTTGTTTTACCTTGTGCATTATCACCATATATGATATTTATTCCATTTTCAAAATTAATATATAAATTATTATAATTCCTAAAATTACTTAATTTAAGATTTTTTATATACATTTATGCACCAACATTCTAAGACTTTAACTAATTTTATTTTTCAATTTTAATAATTTCATCATTAAATTCTACTGTATCTTTGCCATAAAGTTTTTTTCCTCTTTTAATTTCTACTTTACCATTTACTTTTACTAAACCATCTAAAATTACATTCTTAGCAGTGACACCTGAATCAACTAATCCTGTGGCTTTTAATGCTTGACCTAACTTTATATAGTCTTCTCTTAATTTTATAATTTCCATACTGTAAATTACACCTTCTTAATTTTTTTATAAGCATATATAAATAAATAATAGAAGCAATGCCTCGCATCACCTCTATCTATTATTTTGCCATATTTTTATTGAATAGATAAATAAAATATTTTTAAATATAAAAGTATCTTTTCAATATATTAATATATTTCAGCATTAATATTAACAGGTAATATTAGGTACATATATGTTTCATGTTCGTCCTTTATAAAACATGGAGACTTTTGATTAATTAAATATATTTCTATTGTTTCATCATCTATTACCCTAAGGGCATCTACTAAAAATTTTGGATTAAAACCTATTACTATATCTTTTCCATTTTTATCAATTTCAATTTCATCATTCATAGAACCTATAGAAGAGTTCATTTTAAATTCTATTTTATTATCTAACACATTAAATATAATAGGTTTTTTATCAGTTTCTTTCACAAATAAAGTAGATCTATCTATACAATTTAACATATCTTTTTTATTTATCTTTACTTTTGTTTCATAATCACTTGAAAACATTTGATTAATATTAAAATATTCACCTTCTATGAGCCTTGATAAAACTATAGTTTGGTCAAATTCAAATAAGATATGTCTTTCTGTAAAATACATATTGACTTCATCATTAACTTCTCCAGAAAGTATTTTACTCACTTCACTTAATGTTTTACCTGGTACTATAACTTTAACATCTTCGTAATTATCATTTAATTTTATATTTCTAACAGATATTCTATGACCATCCAAAGAAACAACTTTTAAATTATTTTCTTGTATTTCAAATAATATACCAGACATAATCCTGGAACTTTCATTATCTGCTATTGAAAAAACTGTTTGTCTTATAACTTCCTTTAATGAAAATTGGGATAATGCAATAGGATTTGTTTTTTCAAAACTTGGTAAAAAAGGAAATTCTTCTGTGCCAAAACCATATATCTCAAACTTAGACTTTTCACTTAAAATAATAGTTTTATTATTGTCTGCTACTTCTATAGTAATATCACTATCTGGAAGTTTGCGAATAATATCTGAAAATACTTTTGCATTCAAAGCAATTGATCCTTGCTTAATTATATTTCCTTCCAATGTTGTTTCTATTCCTATTTCAAGATCATTAGCAATAAGCTTAATAGTATCAGATTCTGCATTAATAATCAAACATTCTAATATTGGCATAGTTGTTTTTGAAGATACAGCTTTTATAGCTATGTTTATACTATTTATCAACTTATGTTGTTGGCATATAATTTTCATAAATGTTTATATCTCCCTTCAAAGCTATATAGATATGTATATAATAAACATAAATAGTAGTAGTAGTAGTATGTGTGAATTTGTTAATAAGCTTTATTAAGCTTATAATAACAATGTTTAAGTATATGATAACTATGTTAATAAAACAAAATTCATAAACACGATAATAAACAATAATTTTAACTTATCCAAAATTAATAAACATATAAATAAGGGATATACACAAAAAAAATATATATATTGTGGATAACTTTGTTTTTAAGGATTGATTTTTTTAATTAATAAATCAATAGTATTTTTTAAACTAGAATCATTTTTATATTGTTCATCTATTTTGTCAACACCATGTAATATTGTTGTGTGATTTCTATTACCTAATGACCTTCCTATATCTGCTAAAGAAAGATCTGTTAATTTGCGAGATAAATACATGGAAATTTGTCTTGGAAATGCAATGTTTCTGCTTTTATTAGAAGAAATAATTTCTAAGGAAGTAAGACCAAAATGTTCACTTACTATATCAATTATTAAATCAATTGTTATTTCTTTTGTATCATCTGGTGATATTAAATCCTTTAAGGCTTCTTCTGCTAAAGTAACATCTACTTCTTTTTTCTTTAATCTAGATAAGGCAACTATTTTGGTTAGAGCGCCTTCTAGTTCTCTAATATTTGATTTAATATTAGATGCAATATATTTCATAACTTCATTATCAATATGAAGTCCATCCATTTCTTCTTTCTTTTTTAATATAGCCATTCTAGTCTCATAATCAGGTTGTTGTATGTCTACAGTAAGTCCCCATTCAAATCGTGAACGAAGTCTTTCTTCTAATGTTAATATATCCTTTGGTGGTTTATCACTAGAAATAATAATTTGTTTTTTACTTTCATGAAGAGCATTAAATGTGTGGAAAAACTCTTCTTGTGTACTTTCTTTTCCTATAATAAATTGAATATCATCTATTAATAAAACATCAATATTACGATATTTTTCTCTAAAACTTGTAGGTGTAGAGTTAACGTTACGAATAGATTCTATTAGTTCATTTGTAAATTTTTCACTAGTAACATACATAACCTTCATATTAGGATTATGCTCTATTATGTAATGAGCAATAGAATGCATTAAGTGAGTTTTACCTAATCCAACACCACCATATATAAATAATGGATTATAAATATCTGCTGGTGATTCAGCTACAGCTAGGGAAGCAGCATGTGCTAAATTATTATTAGCACCTACTACAAATGTATCAAAAATATATCTAGGATTAAGATTAGTAGATGCTCCATTAGAATTATTATTATAATTTGTTTTTGTTATATTTTTTTCTTTTTTTAATTCACTATCTAAAATAAATTCAATATTATATGTTTGATTTGTTATTTCAGCAATTGATACCTTAAGAGGGATACCGTATTTTCTACTTATGAAATTTTTACTGTCAGGGCCGATCATTTTATCATTTATAGAAATCGTAATAAGATTATCATTTGTAGAATGTACCTTAAGGGGTAGCAACCATGTTCTAAAAGAAACATCTGTTATATTATGCTCAATCCTAAGGTGTTCAAGTATCTCGTCCCATTTTTCTTCAATTAAATTCATTTTGCTATCTCCCTAATTAAAAATTTCCCATAAATCTACTATATATAATATACCATATACGAGGATATTTCAATTGAAATATTTAAAAAAGAGCAACTTATCCACAAACAATATAATTTATCAACAAGCTTGTTGATAAATGACAAAAAAATAACCACAACTTAGAAAATATATATAATTAGCAAAAAATAAGAATTAATAAAAAGAAATTAACACGAAATCCAACAGTTATCCACAACGTATCAACAAAATGTGGATAAGTACATTGTTAAAACTTTGTTTATAACATTTTATATAAGCAAAAAACAGCTTAAAATTGACACAAATAAATACTTGACGTATAATAACTTCTCTAATATAATGAATTAGATATTTCAATTTATTAAAATAAGTGAATATGCTTAAAATATAAGTGTTAAATTGTTGGGAGGTGCATATATTATGAAAATGACATATCAACCAAAAAAGAGAGCTAGAAAAAGAGAACATGGATTTAAAAAGAGAATGAGCAGTTCAAGTGGAAGAAAAGTTTTAGCAAGAAGAAGAGCTAAGGGAAGACATAAATTATCAGCATAGGTCGCTTAATGTGACCTTTTCTTCTCTTAGTTCATATTGTAGGAAAGGTTAGTATATTGAAATTTACTGAATCTATTAAAAAAAATTCTCATTTCAGAGATATATATAGTAATGGCAAATCGTATGCAAATATGTATTTGGTTATGTATGTATTAGAAAATGATACAGACTGTAATAGAATTGGAATATCAGTAAGCAAAAAAGTAGGGAATAGTGTTGTTAGAAACAGAGTAACTAGATTAATTAGAGAAAGTTACAGATTGAATGAGAATTTTTATACAAAAGGTATAGATATTGTAGTTGTTGCAAGAGCGAGAGTAAGAGGTATAAGTTTTAAAGAAGTCAATAGTGCCATGTTACATTTAGGAAAGTTACATTGTATATTTGATAATGGAAAAGATGGTTAATTAATAATGATTAAAAGATTCTTATTGTTTTTAATAAAAATATATAGGAAAATTATTTCTCCTCTTAAAGGTAGGGCTAGTTGCAAGTATTACCCAACCTGTTCCTTATATGCTACTCAAGCTATAGAAAAATACGGTGCTCTAAAGGGTGTATTTTTAGCAACTAAAAGAATATTAAGATGTAATCCTTTTTCACATGGAGGGTATGATCCAGTACCGTAAAAAAATATTATTGTTTTCAAGGAGGAAAATAAATTGTTTCATATATTTTTAACAAAAGGCGGTGGATTTATATTAGGACCAATAGAAAAACTGTTGGGTTGGATCCTAAATTATATATATATTTTTCTAACTTACTTTGGTATTGAAAATGTTGGTCTTTCAATAATTCTTTTTACATTATTAGTTAAAACGTTAATGATACCACTGACTATAAAACAGCAAAAAGCCTCAAAAGTATCTAGTGCCATGAATCCTGAGATAATAGCCATACAGAACAAGTATAAAGGAAAAAATGATGAAAAATCTAGACAAAAGATGCAAATGGAAACTCAGGCTGTTTATGATAAGTATGGAACTAACCAATTAGCTGGTTGCTTACCAAACCTGATTACAATACCAATTATGATGGGTTTATATAGAGTTATCTATAAAATCCCCGCATATATAGAACCTATAAAAGAAGTATATGAAGGAATCGCTGACAAATTAAAAAATATTGATGGTTCAGCAGAAATATTAGTTTCATATGGAGAAAAGTTAGCTGTTAAGGTATCAGAATTTGATGAGTTCAAAGATGGTGGTATACTTACAATAGATCATGCAATAGATATTCTAATGAAGTTTAAAACTGAACATTGGAATCAATTAGCATTAGATTTTTCAAGTATAGGAAGTCAAATAACAGAGGGTGCATCAGAAATATTAAGGATAAATTCCATACCAGGAGGACTAAACTTATTAGAAAGTCCTGTAAGAGGTTTAGGTAATTTATTTCCAGGAATATTAATTCCTGTTCTTGCAGTCTTACTTCAACTTCTTCAAACAAAACTAATGGTTTTACCTAATACAGAAAATGAAGATAATCCTGCTGCAGCATCAATGGGTGCGATGAATAAGATATTTCCACTAATGTCGGGTGTGTTTTGTCTTATATTACCTACAGGAGTAGGTTTATATATAGTATCAAATACTGCTTTTACAGTATTTCAACAATTTTTCATTAATAAATATATGAAAGAAATTGAAATAGAAGATTTAATTGAAAAGAATCAAATGAAAAAGAAGAAAAAGCCAAATAGTAGAATGAATTATGCAAACATAGAAGATAAGAAAACTATATCTGATATAGCAAGTAAATCTACAAAATCAATTAATACTTATTCGAATCAAAGTAGCCAAAAGCGTGAGATAGAAGAAAATGAATTTGATAATAGTAAATCCTCATATAGTGCTGGTAACATAAGTGATTATGCAAATATTCTTAAGAATAGAAATAATGATAAGGAGGATAAATAATGGAGTGGGTAGAATATACTGCCAAAACAGTTGATGAAGCAATAACAGAAGCTTTATTAAAATTTGAAACTACTAGTGATAATATTGAATATGAAATAATACAGAATGAAAATAGTGGATTTTTAGGAATTTTTAATAAGCAACCCGCAATTATTAAGGCTAGGAAAAAAACAAATGTAAATGATATAGCAAAGGATTTCTTAAATAAAATTTTTGATGCCATGAATTTTGATGTCGAAACAACTATAGAATTTGATGAAGAAGAATTTGTAATGAATGTTAATCTAAAAGGTCAAAATATGGGAATTTTAATTGGTAAAAGAGGACAGACTCTAGATTCAATACAAATGCTTTTAAGTAATGTTGTAAATAGACATAGTGAAAAGTATGTTAGGGTAAAAGTAGATACGGAAAATTATAGGCAAAGACGTAAATTAACTTTAGAGAATTTAGGAAAAAATATAGCACATAAAGTCAAAAGGACAAGGCAGGAAATAAAACTAGAACCAATGAATCCTTATGAAAGAAGAATAATTCATTCTATTTTACAAAATGATAAGTATGTTGAAACTCATAGTGAAGGAGAAGATCCTTATAGAAGAGTTGTCATAACTTTAAAGAAGAATACTAATAACAAGAATTTTAGAAATAATCGCAAAAAATATTATAAGAAGCATGATAGATAATAATTTATAAACAATAATAAAGTAATTATTTCATTTATGATTATATTTTATTATTAGATGAGAGTGTATAGAATACTTATAATTTTGAGAATTCTATACACTCTTTTTGAAAGGTTTGATATATATGAAAAATGATACAATAGCAGCTATTGCTACAGCAGTAAGTAATGCAGGTCTTAGCATTATTAGGATTAGTGGTGAGAATTCACTTAATATTATTGATAAAATATACAGAACAAAAGAAAATAATAAAAAAATATCTGAAGCTGCTTCTCATACTGTTCATTATGGGTATATATATGATGGAGATATTCTAATTGATGAAGTAATGGTTTTACTTATGAAAGGACCAAAAAGTTATACAAAAGAAGATGTTATTGAAATTGATTGCCATGGCGGAATTGTTGTAACTAAAAAGATTTTAGAGACAATAATTAAAAATGGTGCACGATTAGCAGAACCAGGAGAGTTTACCAAAAGGGCTTTTTTAAATGGTAGAATTGACCTTTCTCAAGCTGAAGCTGTAATGGATATAATTAATTCTAAAAATGATTTATCCTTAAAAAACTCTTTGAATCAACTTAAAGGAAATATCTTAGACAAAATAAAAACTATAAGAAGTGATATTCTACAGGACTTAGCTTATATTGAGGCAGCTCTTGATGATCCTGAACATATAAGTTTGGAAAATTTTAGTATAGAATTGAAAAACAACATTAATAATATTATTGATGATTTAAATAAATTGCTTAAGTCTTCAGAAAACGGAAGATTAATTAAAGAAGGTATAAATACAGTTATTTTAGGTAAACCCAATGTAGGAAAATCTTCTTTACTTAATATTTTAGTAGGTTCTGATAGAGCAATAGTAACTGATATTCCAGGCACAACTCGTGATACTTTAGAAGAATCTATTAATTTAGGAGGAATAAGCCTAAACATTATTGATACAGCAGGGATTAGAAAGACAGAAGATACAGTTGAAAAAATTGGAGTAGAAAAAGCTACAAAGTTAGCTAAAGAAGCTGATTTAATTATATATGTGATTGATGGATCTGTTAATTTAGATATAAATGATGAAATGATTATGAATATTATAAAAAATAGAAAAGCAGTTATATTACTAAATAAATCTGACCTAGAAGTAGTAGTTGAAGAAAATACAATTCGTGAGAAATTAGATAAGGATATAATTCAAATTTCTGCAAAAGAAAATAAAGGTATAGAAGATTTAGAAAAGTGGATTATTGACAATTGTTTTCAAGGAAATATTGAATTTAATGATGAAATATACATTACAAATATTAGACAAAAGAATGCTCTTAGTGATAGTATTCAAAGTCTAAAAAATGTTTTATATAGTATTGAAAATAAGATGCCTGAAGATTTTTATTCAATAGATTTAATGAATGCATATGAAGTTCTTGGAGAGATAATTGGTGAAACTGTTAACGAAGATCTAGTTGATACTATTTTCAGTGATTTTTGTATGGGTAAATAGTAGATTTAAGTAAATAATTTTAGTTTATTAGAAAAGAGGATGAGTATGTCATATAAGTATGAGTCATATGATGTAATCGTAGTTGGTGCTGGTCATGCAGGGTGTGAAGCAGCACTTGCTTCTGCTAGACTTTCTTTAAAAACCTTGTTGCTAACAATTAGCATAGAAAGTATAGCATTAATGCCATGTAACCCCAATATAGGAGGAACTTCTAAAGGGCATTTAGTAAGAGAAATAGATGCTCTTGGAGGAGAAATGGGAAAAATTATTGATAAAACCTTTATACAATCAAAAATGCTTAATCGTTCAAAGGGACCAGCTGTACATTCTCTTAGGGCACAGGCAGACAAAAATGATTATAAAGATAACATGAGAAAGACTTTAGAGAACACAGCTAATCTTTTTATAAAGGAAGCACAAGTTAGTGAAATATTAGTTGAAGACAATAAAGTTTTGGGGATAAAAACTACTTCTAGTGGAATTTATTCAGGTAAAACTGTAATAATGTGCACAGGAACTTATTTGAATGCAAGATGTATTTATGGCGATATAAGCAATTATACAGGACCTAATGGCTTGCAAGCATCTACGTATTTAACAGAATCTCTAAAATCTTTAGGTATTGATATGTTGAGATTTAAAACGGGAACTCCTGCTAGAATTGATAAGAGATCCATTGATTTTACTAAAATGCAGGAGCAAAAAGGTGATAAAGATATAGTTCCATTTTCATTTACTAATAAAAGTGAAGATATTAGTAAAGAACAAGTCTCTTGCTGGTTAACTTACACAAACGAAAAGACACATCAAATTATACAGGAAAATCTACATCGCTCACCTATGTTTTCAGGTGATATAAAAGGTACAGGTACAAGATATTGTCCTTCTATAGAAGATAAAATTTACCGTTTCCCAGATAGAGAAAGACATCAAGTGTTTATAGAGCCGGAGGGAACATATACAAATGAGATGTATATATCAGGTCTTTCAACAAGCTTACCAGAAGACACACAATATAGTATGTATAGAAGTGTCAAAGGTCTTGAAAATGCACATATTGTTAGAAATGGTTATGCAATTGAATATGATTTAATTAATCCAAATCAATTAAAGTCAACTTTAGAATTAAAAAAAATTGATGGACTATTTGCTGCAGGGCAAATGAATGGAAGTTCTGGCTATGAAGAAGCTGCAGCACAGGGATTAATTGCTGGAATTAATGCTAGCATGAAAATACTAGAAAGAGAACAAATAGTGCTAGATCGTTCAGAAGCTTATATAGGTGTTTTAATTGATGATTTAGTTACAAAAGAAACTAGGGAACCCTATAGAATGATGACATCTAGAGCAGAATACCGCTTATTGCTTCGTCAGGATAATGCAGATTTACGTCTAACGAGTATTGGTCATAAAGTTGGTTTGATAGATGATAATAGATATGAAAGATTGTTGAAAAAAGAAAAAGAAATTGCTATGGAAATAGAAAGGCTTAAAGAAACTCCAGTAGGTGCTAACAAAAAGGTTCAAGAGTTTTTAGAAAAAAATAATAGTGCAAGTTTAAAAACTGCATCTACATTAGCAGACTTAATTAAAAGGCCTGAATTAAACTATGATTTAATTGGGTTTATAGATGATGAGAGAAAACCATTAGCTAAAGATGTTGTTGAACAAGTTAATATTAATATTAAATACGAAGGTTATATTAGTAGGCAAAGGCAACAGATAGGGCAATTTAAGAAACTAGAAGCTAAATTAATTCCACAAGATATAGATTATGATTTAATATCTAGCCTTAGAAATGAAGCAAGACAAAAGTTAAAAGATATTAAACCAAGATCTGTAGGTCAGGCTTCAAGAATTTCAGGAGTGTCTCCAGCAGACATATCTGTACTATTAGTTTACTTAAAGCAGATAGGAAAGTAGGAGTTATAAATGAAAAACAAAAAGTTTTTAGAAGAAATGTTGAAAGAAATTAAAATCACTCTGTCACCAAAACAACTTAAACAACTTAATATATACTATGATCTTTTAATTGAAAAGAATAAGGTTATGAATTTAACTGCAATAACTGATTATAATGAAGTAGTTATAAAACATTTTGTGGACAGCTTGTCATTAGTACGAATATTTGATTTGAGCAAAGATACTAGTGTAATTGATATTGGTACAGGTGCTGGTTTTCCGGGTATTCCTTTAAAAATTATCTTTCCTCATTTAAGTATTGTGTTATTAGACTCTTTAAATAAGCGCGTTAAATTTTTGAAAGATGTTATTAGACACCTTGGTTTTAACAAGAATAATACTTCTTTCATTAAAGCAATACATGCTAGGGCTGAAGATCTTGCCCATAATGGTGAATATAGAGAAAGATTTGACTTATGTGTATCTAGAGCAGTTGCGAATTTATCAACCTTATCTGAATATTGTTTACCATTTGTTAAACCTGATGGATCATTTGTATCATATAAAGCAAGCAATATGCAAGACGAGTTGGAAGAAGCAGAAAGAGCTATAAGGATTCTTGGTGGAAAGATTGTAAAAACTGAAACTTTCTATTTACCGAATACTGATATAGAAAGAAGATTAATAAAGATAGATAAAGTTACGTCTACACCTAAAAAGTATCCGAGAAGTGCAGGTACTCCTAAAAGGGAACCAATACAATAATTATTTAAAAAGGCAGAATGTTTCACGTGAAACATTCTGCCTTTTTAAATGTATAATAGAGAATTACTCTTTAAAATTTTTCTATAGTGTAGATATAAAGTTTAATACATGCTATAATTTATAATGTTATATTTCAAGTAATGAATAAATTTATGTTTTAGATACATTTACAAGTAAAAAATACTGTAAGGAGGATAAGTTTTGGGACGTATTATAGCTATAGCCAACCAAAAGGGTGGAGTCGGGAAAACTACTACGACGATTAATTTATCGGCATGCTTAGCCGAAAAGGGCAAGAAGGTTTTAGTCGTTGATGCAGATCCTCAAGGAAACACTACAAGTGGTTTAGGTATAGATAAAAATAGTTTAGAAAATTCAATATATCAATTAATAATTGGTGAGTGTACTATAAATGAAGCTTTAATTTCCGATATTTATGAAAACTTAGATCTAATTCCATCAAATATTAACTTATCAGGTGCTGAGATCGAATTAATTGGTATTGAACAAAAAGAATACTTATTAAGGGATGAAATTAATAAAGTTTCAGACAATTATGATTTTATTATTATAGACTGTCCTCCTTCTTTAAATATATTAACAGTTAACGCAATGACAACAGCAAGTACAATATTAGTACCAATTCAGTGTGAATACTACGCCTTAGAAGGTTTGTCACAATTAATACATACAATCAATCTCGTAAAAGATAGATTAAATCCTTTTTTGGAAATAGAAGGAGTTGTATTTACAATGTATGATGCAAGAACTAACTTATCATTACAGGTAGTTGAAAATGTAAAGGACTATCTTGCTCAAAGTGTATATAAAACCATAATACCTAGAAATGTACGTTTAGCAGAAGCTCCGTCTCATGGATTGCCAATTAACTTATATGACAGTAAATCGGCAGGGGCTGATGCGTATAGAAACTTAGCCGACGAGGTAATTTACAAAGGAGAGGACATTTTTTAGTGATGTCAACTTAGATTATAAAGAAGAAGGTGAAAAAAATGGCAACAACTAAGAAAAAAGGGCTTGGTAGAGGTCTTGGTCAAATAGGTGGCGGAATAAATGCTATGATTCCCCAAAATCCAAATGTTAATAGTAAAGAGAAAAGTAAAGAGAATGTTTCACGTGAAACATTAATTAATATTGACGCTATAGAACCTAATAAAGAACAACCTAGGGAACATTTTGATGAGGAAGGAATTGTTGAACTTTCAAAATCAATAAAGCAATATGGTATAATACAGCCTCTTTTGCTTAAAAAGGATGGAGAAGTTTATAATATAATTGCTGGTGAAAGAAGATGGAGAGCTGCAAAGCTTGCAGGATTAAAGGAAGTACCAGCAATAATTAAGGATTATACTAAAGAGCAAACATTGGCTGTTGCATTAATAGAAAATATTCAAAGGGAAGATTTAAACCCTATTGAAGAAGCAAAGGCCTATAAGAAACTTATAGAAGAGTTTTCATTAACTCAAGACGAATTATCTGATAAGGTATCAAAAAGTAGAGCAAGTATAACCAATACCTTACGTCTGTTAAAGTTAGATGAGAGAGTTCAGGAAATGGTAGTTGAAGGACAAATATCTAGTGGTCATGCAAGAAGCCTTATATCCATAAAGGACAAAAAAACTCAACATAAGCTGGCCTTAGATATAAATTATAAGCAGTTAAGTGTAAGGGATGTTGAATCAATAGTCAAAGGCATGAAGAACAAAGAAGATAAAAATGAACAAATGAAGAATAAAGATCTTAGAAGTAAAGAAGACTCCTTTATTTACAAGGAATTAGCCCATAAGCTCGAATCAATAGTAGGCAGTAAGGTTAGGATTAGAAAAAAAGCTAATAATAAAGGAAAAATCGAAATAGAATACTATTCAAATGAAGATTTAGAAAGACTTATTGATTTACTCGACACAATAAAACAATAAACTACAAATATACAGGAAAACAAACTGTTTACTAAAGAATATAAATATTAATGGATATATATAGGGGAGACACATATGCTAAAAGAATATGGACTAGATATTGATTATTTAGTAATAGGATTACTTATTGCAACAGTAGTTATTACTGTTCTATTATTAATTAATTTAATATCATTAGTAAAACTAAAGAAAAAATATAAAAATTTTATGGGTGGAAAAGACTCCAAGACATTAGAGGAAAGCTTTATAGATGAATTTAGAGCAATAGATGCTATAACAGAAGAAAATAAAATAATTAAAGTTGCATTAAAGAAACTCAGTGAAAATCAAAAAAAGTGCTATAGTAAAATGAGTCTTGTAAAATATGATGCTTTTGATGAAACATCAGGCAAGTTAAGTTTTGTACTTGCGCTATTAAATGATGATAATAATGGAATTATTATCAATTCTGTATATTCAACAAGAAGTGGTTGTTATGTTTATGCAAAAGAAATAATAAATGGTGAGTCATATAAGGTATTAACTGATGAGGAAAGAGTGGCACTAAAAGAAGTATTGAAAAGTGACTTAGCAGAAACACAAAATTTATAGAATAACTAATTTATTTGGAGGTTAATTATGTTAGATATAAAATTATTAAGAAATAATTTTGAAGAAGTTGAAAAAGCATTAGAAAGAAGAAAAGAGGATTTTGACTTAAGTAAATTTAAAGACTTAGATGGTAAAAGAAGAAATTTACTAGCAGAAGTTGAAGTTTTAAAAAGTGACCAAAATAAAGTATCTAAAGAAATTCCTATTATGAAAAGAGAAGGGAAAGATGTAGCACCTATCTTAGAGGAGATGAAAGAGCTTTCTGCTAAGATAAAAGAGTTAGATGCACAAGTCAGAGAAGTAGAGGAAGAGCTTGCTGCATGGATGCTTACTATTCCTAACATTCCTCATCCAAGTGTACCAGATGGTGACAGTGATGAAGATAATGTGGAAATAAGGAAATATATGGAGCCTACTAACTTTGAATTTCAACCAAAGGCTCACTGGGACTTGGGAAGTGAGCTGGACATATTAGATGCAGAAATGGGAGCAAAAACAACAGGAACAAGATTTACTTTTTATAAAGGCTTAGGAGCCAAGCTTGAAAGAGCAATAACTAACTTCTTCTTAGATATCCATAGTGAAAACCATGGTTATAATGAGGTTTTTCCACCATTTATGGTAAGTAGAGAAAGTATGACTGGAACAGGACAATTACCGAAGTTTGAAGAAGATGCCTATAAAGTTGTTGGAGATGGGAAAGAATATTTTTTGGTTCCTACTGCAGAAGTTCCTGTAACTAATATGTATAGGGATAAGATTCTAGAGGGTGCAAAACTCCCTATAAAAAATGTTGCTTATACGGCTTGTTTCCGTGCTGAAGCAGGATCAGCAGGTAGAGATACCAGAGGTTTGATTAGACAGCATCAATTTAACAAAGTAGAATTAGTTAAGTTTACAAAACCTGAAGATTCATATAAAGAGTTAGAGGCTCTGACTAAGGATGCAGAGGAGGTATTACAACTATTAGGCCTACCATATAGGGTTGTAAAGATATGTCTTGGTGACTTAGGTTTTACAGCAGCAATGAAATATGACATAGAAGTATGGATGCCAAGTTATAATAAATATGTAGAAATATCAAGTTGTAGTAACTTTGAAGAATTTCAGGCAAGACGTGCTAATATTAAATATAAAAATGAAATAAAAGACAAGGCAAAATATGTTCATACTTTGAATGGTAGTGGTGTTGCAGTTGGTCGAACAACAGCAGCAATAATTGAAAACTATCAACAAGAAGATGGTAGTATTGTCGTGCCAAAAGTTTTAAGACCATATATGAATAATGTTGAAGTTATAAAATAATATTTACTTTTTTATAGTTCCATGGTAGATTAGATAATACAACATAATCAATCATGGAACTTTATAATTATAAGAATAAAAGTTTTATTGAAAATATAAGTATAAAAATAGTACCATAAGCATTATTAGTAATAGAAACAATAATAAATTAAGAAATAAAAGATAGGTGGTGTAATGATTATGCATAGTTATTTAAGAGGAATTGGTTTTAGTGAAATTGATAGTAGGATAAAATTGGAAAAATTGTTAGGCGTGATCATCGATGAACCTACAGAGAAGAGAACCTATAAGATAAATGAGAAAAAAATAGTAACTGAAATATCTAAGGAATTTTCCAAACACGTAGGAATAACCATAAGAGGAGAATTTGATGAAAATGGTGAATTTCATTTAGGACATTATTTTCCCTATGTAAGAAGTCAATATATTAGCACTAGAGAAGAAATTTCTATAATAAAGAGAGTAGATACAGATGCTTATACAGTTATGTGTGATGATATAAGACTTGGTGTTTCTCTTATATTTTATTTGCAAAACGTTGTAGATTATTTGAAAGCTGAGAAAGATTTAAACCATAAAAGAAAAGTTTTTCCAATGCAACTTTCTGCTCTTTCAACAAGAGGAAAGATTTTGTTGCCAATTTATCATAACGAAAGACAAAAGAAAAATAAAAATGCTGAAGTTCAATATAGAAGACATTTAATTAAAGAGGCCAAAGAAGGAAATCAAGATGCTATAGATAGCCTAACTATAGATGATATAGATATTTATGCTATGATATCTCGAAGATCAAAAAGAGAAGACGTTTACAGTATAGTTGAAACTTCATTTACACCATATGGTTCAGAATCTGATAACTATTCAATTATTGGAACTATTATTGAGGTCGAAAAAGAAGTAAATGAGTACACAAAAGAAGAGATTTATATGATAGTTGTTAATTGCAACGATGTTATTTTACCAGTTGTGGTAAACAAAAAAGATCTTTACGGAGAACCTATGGTTGGCAGACGTTTTAAAGGAACTATTTGGACTCAAGGTTTTGTGGATTTTAATAAAGATAATATATAATTTAAGTTAAAGGTTGACTAAATTATTTAATAATAGTAAAATAGACACGTTGTGAAAACAACTTGTCTCTGTAGCTCAGCTGGATAGAGCAACACCCTCCTAAGGTGGAGGTCGGAGGTTCAAATCCTCTCAGGGACGGTTATACAAAACATACTATATAAGCCACTTACATAAATTGATGTAAGTGGCCTATTTTTTATCTATCGAGGAAATCATCGGACATTAAATTTTTAAATTTTATTTTATGTTTTCTATAGGGATTAAAGAAATATATTGAAGCAAAGCCAAGTATCATTACAATTAGGCCAACAGCAACACCTATAACAATAGGATTAATTGAGCTTTCTGTCTCTTCTTCTGTAATAATGTTATTAGAAGTTTGATTGTTAGCTTCTTTTGCTATTACTTTAGTTGGTGTAAGATATAGGCTTTCTGACAAGGCTTTAGAATCATTATTGTTATAAATTATATCAGTGCTGCCCAAATCAGAGTCATTATATGAATAAACTATTGAGCCTATAATGTTCTCGCCATTATTAAGGGTCTCTATTGGAGCAAGATTAATTGTTCTATGGGTATCATTAATATCTACATCATTAGGAAGAATAATTTTTCCGTTTTCGCTAATCTGTAGTGGACTATTGGATAAATTAAAAAAAGAGTGATATTTTACAAAGAAATCAATATTTTCATTTATATCAATATTCACTTCATCAATAGTGTTTAATTCAAAATTATCAAAAGCATAATTAAGCAAAATACTGGTATCAGCGTACAGATCATTAGAAGATGGGCAATTCATTACTACAGCAATTAAAGTCATACCATCTCGCTTAGCAAAGGTAACTAAGGTATGTCTGGATATGCGTGTCCATCCGGTCTTGCCTCCTATTGCACCTTCAAAGGGGATATTTCTATTAATAAACTTATGGTGATTAGCTAATGGTCTTGCCTCCTCTTGTATATTAGTAGGAGGTATGGTATAAGTGGAAGTTTGACTTATCTCACAAAAATCCTCATTTTTAAGAGATGCCCTAGATATTAAGGCCATGTCATAAGCCGTAGTATAATGATTAGAATCTGGTAAACCGTGAGGATTAGTAAAGTTAGAATTTAAAGCCCCAACTTCCTTTGCTTTCTCATTCATTAGTTTTGTAAATGAGGGAATATCTCCAGCTACATGTTCAGCAACAGCATAAGAGACTTCATTTGCAGATGCTAGCATAATAGCATATAAGGATTGCTCCATAGTCAATTGTTCATTTACATCAATACCAATTCGACTACTATCAAGATCTACTTCAAAAACAGCATCTTTAGAAAAGGTAACAGTCTCATTCATAGATGAGTTTTCTAAAGCAACTAATGTAGTTAGAATTTTTGTAATACTTGCAGGAAAGTTCTTGTCATGCATATTCTTACCATATAAAACAGAAGCAGTTTCTGCTTCCATAATGATAGCAGATTCAGCACATATATTGGGAAAATTTTCACACCACATGGTGGAATAAATTTTATTAGGTGAACTTTGTTCTTGATTATCAGTAGTATTTTGTGCATATATAATATTAACATTACTTATTAAAAGTGTAAAAATAATAAGTAAGGAAAAAAAATTCTTCATATTTACTCCCTTGTTGAAATGTATTAAGAACATATCGTCTTGAAAAATGCATAAACATATTATAAAATACTTTTACATAGGTATCAAGTGCAATATAAAAACACTTTTTGTGTTATAATTATGATTAAGAAGAAAATTCACATTCTTAGGTAAAACTATTTATAGATTAGTTGCATATAGATAATATTAAGTCAATACAATAACCAGGTGAGAGTATGGCAAGAAATCTTAAGAACAAAATATCAAGAGCAACTAGTTGTAATCATAAGTTAAATAAAAAGGTACTAATTATAAAAAGATCCTATGATGAAGTCTATTCCATATTGAATGGATTTGATAAAAGAAAGAAGAAAAAGAAACCATATTAATTAAAGAAGATAAAACAAGGAGGCACATTATAATGGAGTATAAATTTACAGATGAGAATTTTGAACAAGAGGTATTAAACTCAGATTTACCAGTATTAGTTGATTTTTACGCAGATTGGTGTGGGCCATGTAAAATGATTGCACCAGTTATCGAAGAACTTGCAACAGAATACCAAGGAAAAGTAAAAATAGGTAAGATTAATGTTGATGAAGAACAAAACTCAAGCAAAAAATATAAAGTGATGTCTATACCTACTCTTATATTTTTCAAAGATGGTGAAGAAGTAGACAAGCTTGTAGGGATGGTATCAAAAGAACAACTTGTTGAAAAACTTGAATCATTTAAATAACTTAAACTTAAAGACAAAGTTTATTTAATAAAGAGCTATAGTAAA
This sequence comes from uncultured Lachnospiraceae bacterium, assembly GCA_964544535.1. Lineage (GTDB taxonomy): Bacteria > Bacillota > Clostridia > Lachnospirales > Lachnospiraceae > JAAYRG01. Next base: position 23,428 of record CAZJCV010000018.1, read on the forward strand.
GTTCATAATCTCTATTTGCTTATGATTTATTATAGCTCTTTACAAATTAATTTTAAAAGGCTTGCAAAAAAAATAAAATTGTTATATAATATTTTTTGTGAAAAAACAAATGTTTACGTGCCTCTAGCTCAGTTGGAAGAGCACCTGACTCTTAATCAGGTTGTCCAGGGTTCGATCCCCTGGAGGCGCAGTACTTTTAGCAGTTGAAAAATGCAACCGACTAACATTTGACTAATACTACAATTGAATAATTGAACCTAAAACAGCTTCCACTAAAAAAGTAGGAGCTTTTTTAATTTGTAAGTCGAGTTTGGGACTTTTTTCTTTTACTTTAAAAAGGGATAGTAAGAGAGAGAAATACACAAAATAATCTTATAATAAAAAAATAGGATTGTGATAAAGTATGAAACGATTAATTAAGTATATTAACCTAGGTGCATTTGGTGGAGTTGCTTATTATGGTTTAGAAAACATATGGAGAGGATATTCACACTGGACTATGGTCATAGTAGGTGGACTCTGCTTTTTAACTATTGGCTTATTAAATGAATTTTATACATGGGATATGGCATTGATTAGTCAAATGCTTATATCAACTTTGATAATTACCTTAGTAGAACTTACAGCAGGCTTAATAGTGAATAAGTGGCTAGGATTAAATGTATGGGATTATTCCGATATGCCATACAATTTTTTGGGACAAATTTGTCTAGTATACTCTAATCTATGGTTTTTGATTTCGCTACCTGTGATTTTGTTAGACGATTATATTAGATATTGGGTATTTAAAGAAGAAAAGCCACACTATAAAATATTTTAGAAATAAAAAGACCACTAAAAACCAAAAAGTTTTTAGTGGTTTTATTTTTAGAAAAAGTCCTAGCCAATAATGGTAATTAATATTCCCGCAATTGTCATGCCACCGATGGTAGCAAAGGCGAAAGCAACTAGTCCTAATCCAATAAAGGCACTCTTGGGATTAGCAATAAGAGGTGCAAAGTCTGTACTATTCACAATGTGGCTCCTTAATTTAAACAACTTAATATAAATATATATAACGATTTAAAAATTCGTGTAACCACCTTGTATAATAATTGCATCTAGTTTCCTACCTGCCTTACAAAGTTCACAATCAGAAGCTTTGTACATACGATAATTGGGAACATCATCTTGAGTAAATAAAGTGTTGATATCTTGCCCTGAGCTATCTGGCATTGCATTAAAAAGAGATGATACTCCAACTAAGTTTGCGCCATAATAATTAAGAACTTCCTGAGCACTTTTTAGAGTGCTTCCACTTGAAATTGATGTAACTAAGAGAAGTACACGTTGATCAGTAATTAATTTTTGTAAATTACTTTGAAATGTTAACTGTCTATTTACATTGTTCATAGGTTTTACTACATAAATTTCTCTTCCTTGGTTAATTGCTGTTGTTCCCTTTTGGGTGAGTTCTTCTGCTAAGTATGCTCCAATTAATTCGGTTCCTTCCATGCAAACAATCGTATCAATAAGTGTTGTTGCAAGATAAGGGAATGAGAGTTCTTTAGCCACTTTTTTTGCAAGAGAAGAACTAGTTTTCAAATTATCCAAATCAAGATAATGAGAAAGATGAAAATGGTTAGTTGTAAAGTGTCCAGGAACTACGTTCATAGAAATAGCTGAATTTTTAGGTAATGAAATTGAAAAAGATTTACCGGTCATATTCATTCTCCTTTACTAAATAAAATAATTTTACAACTTCAAGTTACAAGGTACTTAGGATATTGAATCTGTTTGTTTTATATTACCATAATTAATAAGGGTATACAATAATTTCAATGTTTATTAATAAAACTTTTAAAACTTGTTTACCATCAATTATTTAATTAAATACACTTGTTATAATATATTTAGAAAAAAGACACAAACTAAAATATAAAAAGGAGGAAAATAAAATGCAAAGATTTATATTAAGCAAGAAAAATCAAACCACTTTAGTAAGTGCACTTTTACTTATTGTTGCCTATATAAGTAGATTTGTACTTAAAAATGTGGATATAACAAATATAGCTTTTATTATAGCAGGAATTATTGGATTTTTACCTATTGTAATTCAAGCATATCAAGCCTTAAGAGTAAGAGTTATAAGCATTGACTTATTAGTTACTATAGCTGTTATTGGAGCCTTTTATATTGGAGAATATGAAGAATCAGCGGTTGTTACTTTCTTATTTTTATTTGGTGCATATCTAGAACAAAGGACCTTAAACAAAACTCGTTCTGCCATAAAGGAACTAACTGAAATGGCACCAGAAACAGCCCTAAAGCAACTAGAGAGCGGTGAGTTTGAAGAAGTTGATGTTTGGGATGTGAATGAAGATGATATATTACTTGTTAAAACTGGTGCAAAAGTACCTGTTGATGGAACTGTTTTAACTGGAAAGGGAAATATTAATGAAGCCAGTATAACAGGTGAATCTCTTCCAGTAACAAAGGAAGTCGATTCAGAAGTATTTGCAGGAACTATTTTAGAAAATGGAACCATTCAAATTAGAGCGGACCGAGTTGGTGAAGATACAACCTTTGGTAGGATTATTGAGTTGGTTGAAGAAGCACAAGAATCAAAATCAGAGGCTGAACGTTTTATTGATAAGTTTTCAAAATGGTATACACCAGCTGTTTTAGCACTTGGAATCATTGTATATTTAATTTCTATGAATATGGAATTAGCAGTTACAATCTTAGTTTTAGGATGCCCAGGTGCACTTGTTATTGGAGTTCCAGTCTCAAACGTTGCAGGACTTGGAAATGGAGCCAAGAATGGAGTTTTATTAAAAGGTAGTGAGGTAATTCAAGACTTTAGTAAAGTTGACACAATAGTCTTTGATAAAACAGGAACACTAACAATTGGTAATCCTGAAGTTGCAGATACTAAAGTTTATATAGATGATCTTACAGAAGTATTAGGATATATTTCTAGTGTGGAAAAAGAATCTGATCATCCACTTGCAAAAGCAGTTGTAGATTATATAGGAGAAACTAAAATATACACTGTTGAAAACACAAATGTTGTAAAAGGTGGAGGAATTGTAGCAGATGTAGATGGCCATAGAGTGGCAGTTGGTAATGTTGCTCTTATGGAAGAAGAAAATGTTGTAATACCACAAAAGGCTCGCTTGGATATTGAGAGTTTTGAAAAGAAAGGTAATTCACTAGTTATTGCTACTGTAGATGGCAAGCTAAAAGTTTTAATGGGAATTAGAGATCAAATTAGACCAAATGTGGCTAAGGATCTTCAAAGATTAAAAAATTTAGGAGTTAAAAACCTAGTGGTATTATCAGGAGATAATCAAGGGACAGTTGATGTGGTTGCAAGCGAGCTTGGTTTAACCAAGGCATACGGACACATGTTACCAGAGGATAAATCTTCATATATTAAAAAGTTACAAGAAAAAGGTGAAATCGTTGCCTTTGTTGGTGATGGAGTGAATGATAGTCCTTCATTAGCCTTATCGGAAATTGGAATTGCTATGGGAAGTGGTACAGACGTAGCTATTGAAACTTCAGATGTTGTGTTGATGAATTCAGATTTTAGTAGACTAGCTCATGCATTAGGACTAGCAAAAGCAACTGCATCAAATATGATACAAAATATTATTATTGCAGTAGGTGTTGTATTAGTACTACTTGTTAGCGTATTCTTTAGTGAGTGGATGAGCATGTCAATAGGTATGTTAGTACATCAAGCAAGTATATTAGTAGTAATATTTAATGGTATGAGATTATTAAGATATAAACTAAGAATAAGAAAAAATAATTAAAAAATTGATTTAAATCAATTTAATTTAAGTATTAATGGGTTACAATATAAATAACAAAGTGATAGTGATTTAAAACAAATTTACTTAGAAAGAAGGTAATTGAAGTGAAAAAAGCAGTAGTTCAATTAGATACATTAACGTGTCCGTCATGTGTACAAAAAATAGATAATGCCGTAAAGGGATTAGATGGCGTAGAAAAGGATAGTGTTAGTGTGCTTTTCAACTCAAGCAAAGTGAAATTAAACTTTGATGAAGAAAAAATATCAACAGAAGAAATAGAAAATGCAATTACAAAACTAGGATATGAAGTAAAGAGTTCTAGAGCAAGATAGGTATCCCCAAATTTATATAGATTGAGAAGACATAATAGCTTCTCCCCCCTTTCTCCCTCCACAAAAAACAAAGTTTGCTGTGGAGGGAGTTTTTCTTGTACAAATTAGATTTATTATGTAGAATAACTATAGAAACGATATAGAGAATCCTATAAATATAACAATAGAAAGGTTTAAAATTGAAACTATATAATAAGCTGTTAGAATACAGCAAAAGTAACATTTATCCTATGCATATGCCAGGTCATAAAAGAAATGATAAGTATCTTAATATGATTAATCCATATTTACTGGATATAACGGAGATAGAAGACTTTGATAATCTCTTTCATGCAAAAGGTATATTAAAAGAATCTATGAAACGTGCGGCATCACATTATAATTCTTGCAATACTAATTATCTGGTAGGAGGAAGTAGCGCGGGGATTTTGAGTGGAATTTCTGCGTGTACAAAGAAGGGTGATAAAATATTAGTAGCAAGAAACAGTCACAAATCAGTTTATAATGCTATTTATATAAATGAACTTAAACCTATCTATATCTATCCACAAATAAACAGTCAATATGGCATAAATTGTGGAATAAACCCCGAAGATATAGAAAAAATGTTGACAAAACACAAAGACATAAGACTTATTATTATCACGTCACCAACTTATGAAGGTGTTGTTTCAGATATAGAAGGAATTAGTGAAATATCTCACAAGCACAAGATTCCACTTTTTGTTGATGAGGCTCACGGATCCCATTTGGGTTTTCATTCATATTTTCCAGCAAACAGTATACAAGGAGGAGCAGATATAGTTATACATAGTCTTCATAAGACTTTACCAGCCTTTACACAAACAGGACTAATCCATGTTAATAGTAGTTTTGTTGATTATGAAAAAGTAAAAGAGTGTCTATCAATTTATCAAAGTAGCAGTCCTTCGTATTTATTAATGTCGAGCATTGATAAGTGTATTAATTTATTAATAGAAGATGGAGAAGAATTATTTAGATCCTTTGCAAGACGATTAGAATCTTTTTATAAAAAGACGGAGCAATTAAAACATTTAAAGGTTTTAAGAAAAGAAGATATATACTTTGATCCATCTAAGATTATACTTTCGGTAAGAGATGTCGATATAAGTAGTATAGAGCTTTATGCTATTTTGCTCGAAAAATACAAAATACAAGTTGAAATGGTATCAACGGATTATATTATAGCAATGACAAGCATTTGTGATACAGCTGTAGGTTTTAATAGATTATTAGAGGCGTTACTAGATATTGATAGGCAGGTTAAGAAAAAGCAAAGTATTTATAAAACAAATATGGATATATTAAATCAAGAAGTTGAAATAGTGAAGTCTATATATGAGGCTAAGACCTCTCCTTCAGAGACAATCCCTTTTATAGATAGTGGGGGAAGAATAACAAGAGAATATATTTATCTTTATCCACCAGGTTTACCTATTTTGCTACCAGGAGAGCGAATTACAAAGAAACATATTAAATATTTATTAGAATGTAAGAAGCTTGGACTAAGCATACAGGGCTTAGATGATTATGATATGAATTTTATAAATGTAGTTATCTAGAAAGAAAGGAAAGGAATATGCCAAAGTTATTTGTAATTATGGGTAAGAGTGCTACAGGAAAAGATACTTTATACAAGGAATTAATAAAAAACACGGACTTAGGTTTAAAAGAAGTGATAAGCTATTCTACTAGGCCAATAAGAAATGGAGAAAGAGATGGAGTAGAGTATTTCTTTGTTTCCACTGATAAATTAGAGGAACTAATCAATGAAGATAAAATAATAGAAATTAGACAGTACAATACAGTACAGGGCTTATGGAGTTATTTTACTGTCAATGATGGACAAATAGATTTGAATAACTATAATTCTCTTATAATAGGAACACTTGAATCATACGAACAAATAAGGAACTATTTCGGTAAGGAAAACATTTATCCTATTTACGTAGAGGTTGACAATGGTCTACGTTTGCAAAGAGCTCTTGATAGGGAAAAAAGTCAGGAAACGCCTCAATATACAGAAATGTGTCGAAGATATCTGGCTGATGAAGAGGATTTTTCAGAAGAAAACTTAAGAAGACTTGGCATTTGCAAAAGGTACCAAAACAATGATTTAGATAAATGTACTGAACAAATTATTAAAGACATAAAAACGATTAAAGATGCGTAGCCCAATGGAATATGTTATAATTATTATTGTTAGAACTTGCACATTAACACTGGCATTATAAAGGTGGGGTAATATGGAGATAAAAGTAGATAACATACATTTGCAAAGCAGGATAGAGCCTAAGGAAAAGACTGACAAAATAGAAGATTCTTTTAGGTTTACTTTGATTAGTAATATTGAAGAAAAAGAACTTAAGCTTCGTCTTGAGAATTTAATGAATGATATTACAAATCAAGGAATCAAAATTAAGGAACATATTGATGTTAGGGATATGAAGAAATATCGCTCCCTAATAAAAGAATTTATGAATGAAATAGCTAATCATTCTCATGAGTTTAGTAGAGAAAACTTCTTGGATCGAAGAGGAAGACATAGGGTTTATGGTATTATTAAACAAGTAGATACTAATCTTGATCAGTTAGCCAGCCAACTGCTTGCAGAAGAGAAAGATGAGATTTCGATACTTAATAAAGTGGATGAAATTAGAGGACTTCTATTAGATTTATTAGTATAATTGAGGAGTTGTTACTAATGACAGACTTTAGGCAGATTATAGGGCATGAAGATTTAAAAAAACATTTTAAACTTTCCCTAAGAAGCAAGAAAGTTTCTCATGCATATCTTATATATGGTGAGGAAGATTCAGGGAAAATGATGTTAGCAAAAGCTTTCGCTATGGCTTTACAATGTAAGGAATTAAACGTTGTTGTTAAGGAATTAGGAGATGTAGATTCTTGTGGAATATGTACGTCTTGTAGGCAATTTAAGAGTGATAATCATCCAGATATTATATATGTAGAGAGACTTAAGAACAAATATGAAATCGGAGTAGATGATATTCGTGAGCAAGTTAATAATAACATTATGATAAAACCTTATAGTAGTCCATATAAGATTTATATTATAGATGAAGCACAAATGCTATCTGTACAAGCACAAAATGCTTTGTTAAAGACCTTAGAAGAACCACCAGGATATGCCATTGTATTATTAATTACAAATAACCTAAGCAGTATTTTAGAAACAATACAATCAAGATGTGTTATGTTGCAGACAAAGCCTGTAGAAAAGGATTCAATAAAGGCTTACCTTATGTCAGAGCATCAGATTCCAGATTACCAAGCAGAATTAAGTGCAATATTTTCTCAAGGAAATGTTGGAAAGGCTATCAATTATGCATCTTCAGAAGAGTTTATAGAAACAAAAGATGATATACTTAATATTTTGAAACATATAGACGAGAAAGAAAATTATGAATTAATAGAATTTTCAAATAACATAGCTAAAGAAAAGGATAATGTTTTAAATGTTATGGATTTAATATTATTATGGTATAGGGATCTACTTATGTATAAGGTAACAAAGAACCCCAACTTATTACTTTACAAAAAAGAGATAAGTTATATTTCTAAAATAGCTAATATAATTTCTTATGAAGGTATTCAGGACATATTAAAATCAATAGAAGAAGCAAAAACTAAAATTGAAGCTAATGTTAATACAGAAACAACATTACAGCTTATGCTTTTTAAAATAAAGGAGAATAGTAATGATTAACGTAATCGGAGTTAGATTTAGAAGGGCTGGTAAGATTTATTACTTTGATCCAGCAGGTTACGAAGTAGAAACAGGACAAAATGTTATAGTTGAAACCGCTAGAGGTGTAGAATATGGAAACGTAGTGCTTGCCTCAAGAAATGTAGAAGAGGACAAGATTGTTTCTCCTTTGAAGCCTGTAATTAGGGTTGCAACAAAAGAAGATGATGATATTAACAAGCATAATATAGAAAAAGCAAAAGAAGCTTTTGATATATGTTTAAAAAAAATACACAAACATGGATTAGAAATGAAATTAGTTGACTCTGAATTTACATTTGATAATAATAAAGTCTTGTTTTATTTTACAGCAGATGGACGTATTGACTTTAGGGACTTAGTTAAGGATTTGGCATCTGTTTTTAAAACAAGAATCGAGTTACGTCAAATTGGTGTTAGAGATGAAACTAAAGTTATTGGTGGAATAGGTATCTGTGGAAGAAATTTATGTTGTAACTCTTATCTTTCAGAATTTTCACCTGTTTCAATAAAAATGGCAAAGGAACAAAACTTATCTTTAAATCCATCTAAAATCTCAGGAGTATGTGGACGCCTAATGTGTTGTCTTAGAAATGAACAAGAAGCATATGAAGAGTTAAACAAAAGACTTCCCGATGTTGGTGATTTTGTTAGAATGTATGATGGAAATAAGGGTGACGTACAAAGTGTTAATGTTTTGAAGCAAACTGTAAAAGTACTTATAACTAATGAACAAGATGAAAAAGAAGTTATGATTTATAAAGTGACGGACTTAAAGACTAAACCAAAACGACGAAAAGAAAAGATTGAGGTAGATGAAGAGTTAAAAGTTTTAGAGTCACTAGAAAGAGACTCCAAATCAAAATTAGATGATGAATAACATTAATTAACTTATTCTGAAAGAACCTATTAAAGGATAGCTAAATGAGAAGAAAAGAGTTTAATCAAGAAGATGAACGTATAGATGATTTAAACATAAAAGATTATAAAATTATTCAAAATAAAAAGCAGTTTTGTTTTGGAATGGATGCAGTACTTCTGTCTTCTTTTACAAAGGTAAAAGAACATGAAAAGGTTTTGGATTTAGGAACAGGAAGTGGAGTTATTCCTATTTTATTATCGGCAAAAACAAAGGGAAGGCATTTTACAGGTTTAGAAGTACAAGAATATAATGTTGATATGGCAAAAAGAAGTCTATCAATTAATAATCTTAACAATGAAATCGATATTATACTAGGAGATATTAAGGAGGCTTCCAAAATATTTGGTCTAGCCTCTTTTGATGTGGTTACAAGTAATCCTCCGTATATGACTGTTGATCATGGTTTAGTAAACCCTGATAAAAACAAGGCAATAGCAAGACATGAAATTCTATGTACTTTAGAGGATCTTATAAGAGAAACATCAAAGGTTTTAAAACATAATGGAAGGTTCTATATGGTCCACAGGCCTTTTCGTTTAGTTGAGATATTGAACACTTTATCTTATTTTAAGTTAGAAGCAAAAAGGATGCGAATGGTACATCCTTATATTGATAGTGAACCTAATATGGTTTTAATAGAATGTGTTAAAGGCGCTAAGTCTAGAATAAAGGTAGAAGCTCCTTTAATTGTTTATAAAGAAAAAAACAAATATACAAAAGAGATTTATGATATATATGGTTCGGAAGAAAGGGATGATTAATTTGGCAGGCATATTATATATTTGTGCTACTCCTATTGGGAACTTAGAAGATATTACACTGCGTGTGCTTCGTACCCTAAATGAAGTTGATTTAATTGCAGCAGAAGATACACGTCATAGTCAAAGGTTGCTAAGACACTACGATATTAAGACTCCTATGACTAGTTATCATCAACATAATAGAAAAAGCAAAGGACCAGGACTTATTATTAAGCTAAAAGAGGGCATGAATATCGCTCTTATTACGGATGCAGGAACCCCGGGAATATCAGATCCTGGTGAAGATTTAGTTAGGTTAGCTTATGAAGAAGGTATAAAAGTATATAGCCTGCCTGGCGCTACGGCTTGTATCACGGCCCTTACTTTATCAGGATTAAGCACAAGACGATTTGCATTTGAAGCCTTTTTACCAAAAGATAACAAATTAAAAGATAGAGTTTTAAAGGAATTACAAAATGAAAGTCGAACTATTATTATATATGAAGCACCTCATCGTTTGTCAAAGACTTTAGATAGTTTGTTTGAATATCTCGGTGATAGAAAGCTTACTATTGTAAGAGAGTTAACAAAACAGTATGAGGAGATTAATCAAACCACACTTGAAAGAGCGGCCAAACAATATAAAGAGCAAACTGTAAAAGGAGAATTTGTCTTAATCATTGACGGAAGGTCCTGGGAAAAAATTGATTTAAAGAATAGAGAACAATGGCTATCAATAAGTCTTATAGAGCATATGGACTATTATGAAGGCCAAGGAATTAAAAGGAATGAGGCTATGAGAAAGGTTGCCAAAGACAGGGGACTTTCTAAAAGAGAAGTATATAATGAGTTGTTAAAATATAAAAAAACACCCTAATGATATATATCACTAGAGTGTTTTTAGTGTAAAAAATTATTACTCTTCGCTAACTACACCAGCGAGTTTAGCCAGCTTAACAATTGATTCTTTTGAGACCTTTTTTCCACAGTATTCATATAATTCATCGGTAGAACCACTAAAAATGTCAGATGGTTCATATTTTCTTAGGATAATCTTGTCCTCGTCAACAAAGATTTCTAGAGGATCTCTTTCGCTAACTCCTAAAGTACGTCTCAACTCAATAGGTAGTGTGATTCTGCCTAGCTCGTCTAATTTTCTAACTATTCCTGTCCCTTTCATATAAACACCTCCTATATTAGCATGTAATATAATACTATTGCATATATATAAAGTATCACAGTAAAAGGCAAAAGTCAATAATATACAAAAAGTTTTTGTTGAAAATTAGCATATTTTGATAATCTTATAATAAATTTATGAAAGTTTCTACATAAGGGTAGTAATTGTAATGCATTTTGTGAATATACTATAAGTAATAAGAAAAAAGGAAAACTTATGCTGAATTATTTATGGGCACTTATGATTATTATTGGGATTATCTTTGGTATTGTGACTGGAAATATAGAAGAAGTAAGTACGTCAATTATTGACTCTTCAAAGGAAGCAGTCTCCTTATGTATTGCTATGTTAGGTGTAATGTCTTTGTGGATGGGAATTATGCAAATTGCCAAAACATCAGGGATAATTACATCCTTAACAAGACTTTTAAGACCAATTATTAGATTGTTGTTTCCTGACATTCCTAAGGGGCATATAGCAAATGAATACATAGCATCAAATGTGATAGCAAATATTTTGGGACTTGGTTGGGCGGCAACACCTGTAGGCCTAAAAGCAATGAAGGAACTAAAAAAAATGAATAATAATAGTAAAATTGCCAGTACAGACATGTGTACTTTTTTAATTATTAACATATCATCCTTACAACTAGTTTCAATAAATGTTATAGCTTTTAGAAGTGAATATGGGTCAGCAAATCCAGCTGAAATATTGGGAGCTGGAATAGTAGCAACTATATTTTCTACCATAGCAGGCGTATTGTTCTCCATAACAGCAAGAAAGTTAAGTAAGAAAACAAAGGAAAGGTGACTAATTTGGATTTTTTGTTATATATATCAAACTATGTTGTACCCTTTGTATTATT
>CAZJCV010000019.1:0-28162 GCA_964544535.1 uncultured Lachnospiraceae bacterium
TTTGGTATTTTTATAATCATGGCCTCATTTATATCAGCACAAACGGAAATTGGTAATTATATTCTTACAGTTTTTCCATATAGTATTGCTACACAATTTGAATTTGTAATAGAGCAACTTGCGTTAAGTATATTTTTTATTATTCTTGTGTTTTCAGTAGGTGTTAGTATAATTGAACGAAGTTTAAAAAAGAATAGTTTTGAATAGAATTTAGGAGGATGTTTATGGATAAACATGATGAGAAAAAACACTGGGGAACTAGTATAGGACTAGTGTCAGGGCTTTTGGTGGGTTCTTTATTTATTCAGCAATTTGGAGAAGTTACTGTTGCATATGGAATGTTAATAGGCATATTTGTTGGTTCACTTTATGATAAAAAACAAAGAAAGCAAAATTAAACATTGATATAAGAGAGTTATTCAATACTTTTTTGAATAACTCTCTTTACTAATTAACTGTACATAATAACAAAATATTTTCAAAAAAAACATAGTTTTTTGGTACTTTTGTTTGGTAAAATTTAAACATTATTTTTGATAACTATAAATTGATGAAATTTATCTTTGTTTTTATGTGGCTTTGCATTAATTAGTAAAAATAACCTGCTACTTTGTAAAAATCATATTTATTTAGTAAGACAAATATCTTTACAAGGAACACAGCATCTGTTAAAATGATATCAAAGATAGTTAATAATTTAACAAAGAAAAATAAGACTTTTTCATAAACGTTTATTAAGAAAGGAATGGAGAATGATATGAGCAAAGTAAATAAAATTGTGGATAGTATAGAAACTTTAGAAGAACTCATAAAAAAGAGTAGAAAAGCTCAGCAAGAATTTGCCAGCTATTCACAAGAACAAGTAGATAAGATATTTTTAGCGGCAGCAATGGCTGCTAATAAAGCAAGAGTACCACTTGCAAAGTTAGCAGTAGAAGAAACAGGAATGGGTTGTGTAGAAGACAAGGTTATTAAGAATCATTATGCGTCTGAATATATTTATAATGCATATAAAGACACAAAGACCTGTGGAGTGATAGAAGAAGATGCTTCTTTTGGAATCAAGAAGATAGTAGAACCAGTTGGAGTTGTTTCAGCAGTAATACCAACAACCAATCCAACTTCAACAGCAATCTTTAAGGCACTTTTAACACTTAAAACTCGCAATAGTATAATTATTAGCCCACATCCGAGAGCTAAAGATTGTACAATTAAAGCCGCTAAGATAATTTTAGATGCTGCAGTTGCTGCAGGTGCTCCAGAAGATATAATTGCTTGGATAGATGTACCAAAGTTAGAATTAACTCAGTTATTGATGAGTGAATCTGATACAATACTTGCAACAGGTGGACCTAGTATGGTTAAGTCTGCATACTCATCAGGTAAACCAGCAGTTGGAGTGGGTGCAGGCAATACACCGGCCATTATTGATGACAGTGCAGATATACTTCTTGCTGTAAATTCAATACTTCATTCTAAAACATTTGATAATGGTATGATTTGTGCCTCAGAGCAAGCGGTTATTGTTTTAGATAAGGTATATAATCAAGTGAAGAAAGAATTTGCTTATCGTAATGCATACATTTTAAACAAAGAAGAAACAGAAAAAGTAAGAAAAACAATTATTATAAATGGTTCTCTTAACAGTAAGATAGTAGGACAAAGTGCTTATACAATAGCTAAATTAGCAGGAGTTGAAGTTGCAGAAGATACTAAGATTTTAATTGGTGAAGTGACAAGTACTGATTTATCAGAAGAATTTGCCCATGAGAAGTTATCACCTGTACTTGCTATGTATAGGGCTAAGGATTTTGATGATGCAGTAAATAAGGCTGATAAGCTGATTAAAGATGGTGGAATGGGACATACATCCTCAATATTCATTGATACAATAAAAGAAAAAGAAAAACTGGATAAATTCCAAGCAAAAATGAAAACTTGTAGAGTTATTATTAATACACCTGCTTCTCAAGGAGGTATTGGAGATATTTACAACTTTAAACTTACACCTTCATTAACACTTGGTTGTGGATCTTGGGGCGGTAACTCTGTTTCAGAAAATGTTGGAGTTAAACATTTACTAAATATAAAGACAGTTGCAGAAAGGAAAGAAAATATGCTTTGGTTTAGAGCACCTGAAAAAGTTTACTTAAAAAGAGGTTGTCTTCCTGTTGCACTAGATGAATTAAGTTCAGTAATGGATAAAAAACGTGTATTTATAGTTACAGATGAATTTTTATATCAAAGTGGCTTTGCTAGAAGAGTTACAGACAAGCTAGACCAACTTGGAATTGCACATAAAACTTTCTTTGAAGTTCAACCAGATCCAACCCTTGCTAGTGCAAGAAAGGGTGCAGAAGAGATGCTGGCATTTAAACCAGATTGCATTATAGCTCTTGGTGGTGGAAGTCCAATGGATGCAGCCAAGATGATGTGGGTAATGTATGAACACCCAGATGTTAACTTTATGGATTTAAGTATGACATTTATGGATATAAGAAAGCGTATACAGAAGTTCCCTAAGATGGGCGAGAAGGCATATTTCATAGCGATTCCTACTACAGCAGGAACAGGCTCTGAGGTAACACCATTTGCAATAATCACTGATGAGGAATCAGGAGTTAAGTATCCATTAGCAGATTATGAGCTATTACCAGATATGGCAATTATAGATGCAGACCTTATGATGACTGCACCTAAAGGTTTAACTTCAGCTTCAGGTATTGATGCAGTAACTCACGCTATGGAAGCTTATGTGTCAGTAATGGCAACAGACTATACAGATGGTCTAGCCCTACAAGCATTAAAGATAATATTTGAATATTTACCAAGAGCATATAATAATGGGCAAGAAGATCCAATTGCTCGTGAAAAGATGGCTAATGCAGCAACAATGGCAGGAATGGCTTTTGCAAATGCATTTTTAGGAGTATGCCACTCTATGGCACATAAATTAGGTGCATTCCATGGTTTACCTCACGGTGTTGCAAATGCTCTATTAATAAATCAAGTAATTAAATTCAACTCATCTGAGCAACCTGCAAAAATGGGAACTTTTCCACAATATGATCATCCAAAGACAATGAGTAGATATGCCGAGGTTGCTGATTATCTTGGTCTAAAAGGTAAAGACGATAAGGCTAAAGTTGATAATTTAATAAAAGAAATAGACAAACTAAAAAAAGAAATTGGCATTAAAGAAACTATTAAAGATTATGGTATTGAAGAGGCAGCGTTTTTAGAAACTATTGACGAAATGGTTGATCAAGCTTTTGATGATCAATGCACTGGTGCTAATCCAAGATATCCGCTTATGAGTGAAATTAAACAAATGTATTTGAATTCATATTATGGGGAGGCGAAGTAATGAACTTTGACAATATTGAAAATGTAATTGTTAGAAGAAAAGACAAGGTTATATATCGTGATGGTGATAAGCTAATTAAGTTGTTTGGGGATACTTATTCCAAGTCAGATATACTAAATGAAGCTTTAAATCAAGCCAGAGTAGAGGAAACAGGTCTTGCAATTCCTAAGTTGCGAGAAGTTACCTTAATTAACGGTAATTGGGCTATTATTATGAATTACATCGAAGGTAAGACTTTAGAACAATTAATAAATGAAAACCCAGAGAAAAGTGATGAGTATCTAGAGAAGTTTGTTGACTTACAGCTTGTGGTTCATGAAAAAAGAGCTCCTTTACTAAACAAGCATCATGATAAAATGCGAAGAAAAATATCTGAAACAACTTTAGATGCAACAACTCGTTATGAGCTAAATATGCGTCTTGCAGGGATGCCAAAGCACAATAAAGTGTGTCATGGAGACTTTAATCCAACGAATATCATAATTACTGATGATGGTGTTCCTTATATAATTGACTGGTCTCATGTTACTCAAGGAAATGCATCTGCAGATGTAGCAAGAACTTACTTATTGTTTTACTTAGAGGGTAAGGAAGATATAGCACACAAATATATGAAGATGTTTTCAGAAAAGACAGATACTGCTATTCAATATATCCAAAAATGGATTCCAATAGTTGCTGCATCACAACTTGTAAAAGATAAGAAAGAGGAAAGAGAATTCTTATTAAATTGGGTAGATGTAGTAGAATATGAGTAAAAAAATATTATTTAAAGTTATAAGCTAAACTATTTAAGAAAGTCACTGAATACACTTGCCACATTTATAAAAATGTGGCAAGTGTATTCAGTGGTTTATATTAATTTAATGGGAAAGTGCGTAGCAGCTGGAGGAATATCAAAAAAATGTTTTTTAAGGCCTTGCAAATTATACTTTTTTTGAGTATACTTAACTAGTATAAGTGTGGGGGTATAGCTCAGTTGGGAGAGCGCTTGAATGGCATTCAAGAGGTCAGCGGTTCGAACCCGCTTATCTCCATTTTGGGTGCCTGTCAGCACTACAGATTAATTGCTAAAAGGTAACGCTTCTGTAGTGCTGACAGGCACCCAAAATAAATTAAGGATGGTAATTGATGAATAATAAGAAAAGGTTTTGTTTTTTTATTTTAATTATAAATGTAATTTTGCTTGTTGCTTGTAGCAAGGGAGCAAAAAACTATAAAAGTGGAATGAAAGCTTTTGAAGCTGGAAACTATGAAGTTGCTGAGGGTGAGTTAGCTGAGGCGATTAATCAAGATCCAGAAGAGAAAACTTATTATCTTGCTTATGCTGATACTTTGATTATGCTAGATAAATATGAGGAAGCTATTACATATTTCGAGCAAGCTATTTCTGATAAGGATAAGAAGGAAAATAAAGAAAACAATAAAAAAGCTTATTATGGAACAGGTATAAGCTTTTATTATATGGAGCAATATAATAATGCTATTGAACAATTTGATAAGGCGCTTTCAATTGAAGTATTAAAAAAATGGGATATTGATATTTTAGAATATAAGGCAAATGCTCAGTTGCAAGCAAATCTTAATGTAGAAGCAAAGGATAGCCTTGATACTCTGATTAAGATGGATGATGGCGTAGGGGAATTTTATAAAAAAAGGGCAAGGCTTTATAAGGATTTAGGAGATTTTAAAAAGGCTATAGAAGACTTAGATAAGGCCATAAAACTTGAACCTTCTAACTATGCATATTATTTTGATAAATATTTTATATTAGTAGATTTAAATCAAGAAAATGAGGCAAAAGTTGCCTTACAAGATACTGTAAATATAGAAATTAAAGATGAAACAGATAAATATAATAGTGCAAAAGTGAATTATTACCTAGGAAATTATGATGCAGCCTTTGAAACATTTACAGATGTAGCTAAAGAGGGAATTAAAGAATCTAATTACTATTTAGCTAGGATAATGGAACATGAAGGTAATCTAGAAGCTGCTGTATCATATTATAAAGAATTGCTTTTGCCTCCAACGGATGAACAAGATATTTCTTCTTATTACCTTGCCCTATCATATAACCAGTTAGGTTATTGCTATTTAGAGTTGGAAAACTTTGAAGAAGCCTTGTCGAGTTTTAATATTGGACTTAGTCTAGAAGAGCCATTATTAAAAAAAGCCTTATTAAAAAATAAAGTAATTGCACTTGAATCTTTAAGTAATTTTGAAGAGGCTTACGAATTGTTACAGGAATATATTCTTCTTTATCCAGAAGACGATGATGCCAAAAAAGAATTAGAGTTTATAATTACAAGATTACCTGAAGTAAGTCCACCAGTAGAGGAGTAAATATATTTAATGCATAAAATAGAAGAAAAAGAAGAAAAATTTATATTAATTGCAGTGGCAACTAATGAAGATGATGATACAGAAGAATCCTTAGATGAATTGCAAGAATTAGTATATACAGCTGGAGGAGTGACAGTAGGTAGGCTTTTTCAAAATAGGAGTAAGATACATCCAAGAACTTATATTGGAAAAGGAAAAATTGAAGAAGTTAAAGATTTGATTTTTGAGACAGATGCTACAGGAGTAGTATGTGATGATGAGCTGTCTCCCTCGCAGATGAGAAATATTTCTGATGCTCTTGATGTTAAGGTAATGGACAGAACTGTATTAATACTTGATATTTTTGCTGGTAGAGCCACTACAAAAGAAGGAAAGATTCAAGTTGAGTTAGCACAGTTAAAACATCGCCTAACGCACTTAGTAGGTATGAGAGATTCACTATCTAAACTAGCTGGTGGTATAGGCACCAGAGGTCCTGGAGAGATGAAATTAGAGACAGATAGAAGGCTTATAAGAGATAGAATATCAATGTTAGGCAAGGAACTAGACCAAGTAAAACTTTCAAGAGAAACTATGAGAGAATCAAGAAAGAAAAGTTTAATTCCTGTAATCGCAATTGTAGGATACACCAATGCTGGTAAATCAACTTTACTTAATAGATTAACAAATGCAAATGTATTAGAAGAGGATAAGTTGTTCGCTACTTTAGATCCTACTACAAGAAATCTAGTTTTACCAAGTGGGCAGCAAGTACTATTAACAGACACAGTAGGTTTTATTAGAAAACTTCCACATAACTTAATAGAAGCTTTTAGGAGTACCTTAGAAGAAGCTAAATATTCTGATATTATTTTGCATGTTGTAGACGCTTCAAATGCAGATTCATACAAACAGATGCATATAGTATATGACACATTAAAAAACCTAAACATTACAGAAAAACCTATTATAACAGTTTTCAATAAAGATGATTTAAGAGATAAAGACATTAGCTTAAAAGATATAAGAGCAGAACATACTTTAAAGATTTCAGCAAAAAAGGGGACAGGCATAGAAAAACTTTTGCAAACATTTGAAAAGGTTTTAAGGAATGAAAAGGTTTATATAAAAAAAATATTCCCTTTTGAGCAAGCTGGATTAATTCAAGAAATACGAAAGTATGGTGAATTGATATTAGAGGAATATAAGGCAGAGGGAATATTAGTAAAAGCTTATTTGCCTAAAGATTTATATAGAAAAATAAAAAAACGCTTATAATTAAAACGTATATATGATGAAAATCTCTAAAGCTTGAAAAGGCTGAAAACACAACATATTGTGGTCTTATTAAAAATTAATCCACATATCTTGTGTTTTTTTCTTGACTATCATAGATTGATTTGATAAAATAAATGTGCGGTTAGAAATGTATAGAATAAGTACTAATGAGAATCAGGAAGGGGTAAAGGTATTATGATACAAGTCATCAAAAGAGATGGAGAGGTTAGTAAGTTTAATTTATCTAAAATTAGTTCTGCAATTACTAAGGCGTTTGAAGCTACAAACAAAAATTTTACAGAGGATATTATTAATTTATTATCACTAAGAGTTACTGCGGAATTTCAAGTAAAAGTAAAGGAAGACAAGATTCATGTTGAGGACATACAAGACTGTGTAGAACATGTCCTAGAGCAAAGCGGTTATACAGATGTAGCAAAAGCATACATCTTATACCGTAAGAACAGAGAAAAAATTCGTAACATGAATTCTACATTTCTTGATTATAAAGACTTGGTAAACAACTATGTTAAAGAAGAAGATTGGCGAGTTAAGGAGAATTCTACAGTTACTTACTCTGTTGGAGGTTTGATTTTACATAATTCAGGCTCTATTACTGCAAATTACTGGCTTTCAGAAATATATGATGAGGAAATTGCTAATTCACATAGGAATGCTGACATACATATTCATGACCTGTCTATGCTTACTGGCTACTGTGCAGGCTGGTCACTAAAACAATTAATTCAAGAAGGACTAGGAGGAGTTCCAGGAAAGATTAACTCTTCTCCAGCCAAACATCTTTCTACTTTGTGTAATCAGATGGTGAATTTTTTAGGCATAATGCAAAATGAATGGGCAGGAGCGCAAGCATTTTCATCTTTTGATACATATTTAGCTCCTTTTATTAAGGTGGATAATCTTTCGTACGATGAAGTAAAGCAATGTATTCAATCCTTTATTTACGGGGTGAATACACCAAGTAGATGGGGAACACAAGCTCCATTTTCAAATATAACTCTAGACTGGGTAGTTCCAAATGATATGGCAGACAGTCCATGTCTTGTTGGAGGAGAAGAACTAGACTTTACCTATAAAGAATGTAAAAAAGAGATGGATATGATTAACAAGGCATTTATCGAAATAATGATAGAAGGCGATGCTAATGGGAGAGGTTTCCAATATCCAATTCCAACTTACTCCATAACAAGAGATTTTGACTGGTCTGACAATGAAAATAATAGTCTATTATTCGAAATGACTGCCAAGTATGGAACACCATATTTTTCTAACTATATTAACAGTGATATGGAACCTAGCGATGTTCGTTCTATGTGTTGTAGATTAAGACTTGATCTAAGAGAGTTAAGGAAAAAATCAGGTGGATTCTTTGGAGCTGGTGAAAGCACAGGCTCAATAGGTGTTGTTACCATTAATTTGCCTAATATTGCTTATATGGCAAAGGATGAAAGTGAGTTTTTTAAGATTTTAGCCAAGAGGATGGACATAGCAGCTCGTTCCCTTGATGCAAAGAGAAAAGTTATTACTAGATTGCTCGAATCGGGTTTTTATCCATATACAAAGCGTTATCTAGGTACATTTGAAAATCATTTTTCAACTATTGGTTTACTTGGAATGAACGAAGTTGGACTTAATGCAAATTGGTTAGGAGAAGATATGACTAATAAGAAAACTTCTGATTTTGCAGCAAAGACTTTAAATTTTATGAGAGAGCGTTTGTCGGATTATCAAGAGAAGTATGGAGATTTATTTAATCTGGAGGCAACTCCTGCAGAATCTACTAGTTTTAGATTAGCTAAACATGACAGGAAAAGGTTCCCTGATATTAAAACAGCAGGCGAAAAAACCTCTGGTGAGGCTGGAGAAACTCCTTACTATACTAACAGCTCTCATTTACCAGTAGCTTATACAGAAGACGTTTTTGAAGCTCTAGATATTCAAGATGAGTTACAAACTTTATATACTTCAGGAACTGTATTCCACTCATTTATAGGTGAAAAACTTCCTGATTGGAAGGCTGCAGCGAAGATTGTACGTACCATTGCAGAGAACTATAAGTTGCCATATTACACAATTTCACCGACTTACTCCATATGTAAGACCCATGGTTACTTAACAGGAGAACATTTTGAATGTCCAGAATGTGGAGAAAGGGCAGAAGTTTATAGCCGTATTACGGGTTACTATCGTCCGGTTCAACACTGGAATGACGGCAAGGCTCAAGAATATAAAGATAGACAAGAGTATGATTTTACAAAATCAAATATTAATGAATCTAGGGTGATTTTTATGAGTAATACAAATGATGAAAAAAAGGACATACAAGAAACAAATGAAAGTTTATCAGAAGATAATAAGTTGTATCTATTTACAACAAAAACTTGCCCTAATTGCTTATTTGCAAGAGAGTACTTAAAGGAGAATGAATATACTGAATTAGATGCAGATGATAATCCTGAAATTTCAAGCAAATATGGTATAATGCAAGCACCAACTTTAGTAGTTGTTAAAGACGGTGAATACACCAAATATGTAGGATCATCAAACATAAAGAAATTTACAGATAGTATAAACCAAATAAGCTAGGTAAAATGTTAAGAACTTTAACAAGAATATTATAAAAAAGGTAGTTTATAATTAGTGGTAAGAAACATTAAATTACACCTAGAGAATGTTACTGACAAAAGGATTAACCTTTTAGCAGAGCAATACGAAAGAAATTTTAAACAATTAGAGAAAACACTACTAACATAAATCAGCTTATTGTTGATGTTGATATGCTAAAAAAAGTAGTAAGTTCACATAGTGCAGATATAAATATGATTAAAGAAAAAATATAAAGCCACATATGTAAACAAAATGGACTGGGAAATAAATTTCACAGTCCATTTTGTTTACATATTGCATTAAGATCAAATTATATGTAAACTAAGTGTATAGGAAAATGTGGTTTTATATTTGGAAAGGAACGGAATCAATATGAGTTTAGCTGATAATATTTTTATAAATATGTGCGAGGATATTTTGAAAAATGGGACATCTACTAAAGGCGAAAAAGTCAGACCAAAATGGGAAGATGGTTCATCTGCTTATACTATCAAAAAATTTGGGGTTGTAAGTAGATATGATTTAGCTGTAGAGTTCCCTGTTATTACCCTTAGAAGGACTGCCTTGAAAAGCTGTATTGATGAATTGTTATGGATATGGCAGAAGAAAGATAATAATATTAACAATTTAAATAGTAAGATTTGGGATAGTTGGGCTGATGATGATGGTTCAATAGGTAAAGCTTATGGCTATCAATTAGGGGTAAAGCATAGGTATAAAGAAGGAATGATGGATCAGGTTGATAGGGTTATATATGACTTAAAGAACAACCCATATAGTAGGCGTATCACCACTAATATGTATGTTCATCAGGATCTACACGAGATGAACTTATACCCATGTGCATATAGCATGACATTTAATGTAACAAAACCAAAAGATAGTGATAAACTAGTTTTAAACGGGATACTTAATCAAAGGTCCCAGGACATTTTAACTGCCAACAACTGGAACGTATGTCAATATGCAGTTTTGATTCACATGCTAGCAAGTGTTTGTGATATGCAAGTAGGTGAATTAGTGCATGTTATTTCAGATGCCCATATTTACGATAGACATGTGCCGGTTATTAAAGAACTAATAAAAAGGCCTACTTATGAGGCACCTACTTTTTGGATTAATCCAGAAGTAAAAGATTTTTATAAGTTTACAGTAGATGACTTTAAATTAGAAAATTATCAACATGGACCTCAAGTGAAGAATATTCCTGTTGCCATATAATAAGCATGTAAGCTTATGGAATTCAAGATATAAAGGAGGAATTATATGAATCTAATTGTAGCAGTAGACAAAAATTGGGCTATAGGAAAAGATAATGATCTATTAATAAAAATACCTAGGGACCTAAGTTTTTTTAGGGAACAAACTACTAACAAGATAGTTGTGATGGGAAGAAAAACACTAGAGAGTTTTCCGAGATCAAAACCTTTAAAAAACAGGACAAATATAGTAATTAGCTCAAATAAAAACTATAAGGTGGAAGGAGCAATTGTACTAAATAGTGTAGAAGAAGCTTTAGAAGAGGTTAAAAAGTATAAAACAGAAGATGTTTATATTGTTGGGGGACAAACCATTTACGAACAGTTCTTAGATTATTGTGATTCTGCATATGTTACAAAAATCAATTATAGTTATGATGCGGATTCCTATTTCCCTAATTTAGATGAGAGAGAAGAATGGGAGATGAAAGCTGTTTCTGATGAGCATACCTATTATGACATAGAATATAAGTTTTGCAAATATAAAAACAATAAAACAAGGACGTATTAATAATGAAGCATATCATAGATGAAATAAAAGATAATGCCCTGTTTTATCAAATGGATGATGCTGAAATTGAGCATTCGCTAAGCTGTTGTCAGGCAGAGATAAAGTCATATGACAAGAATCAAAAGATATTTAGTCAAGAAGATCCACCCAAGTCATTATATATACTTATCTCAGGCTCAATAGTAATTTGTAGAGACTTGTTAAATGGAAAAAGATATATAGTAACTAATATACGTGAAAAAGAAATGTTTGGGGAAGTTTATGTTTTTTTAGAAGAAGAGGATTATCCATATTATGCCCTTGTAACATTGGAGTCTAGAGTATTAGAAATACCAAAAACATTTTTTTTAAATGAACGACAAAGAAATTGTAATGGACACAATCTTATGATAAGAAATATGCTGAAAATCTTAGCAGAAAAAGCTTTTTTCCTTAATAATAAGGTACAGTTACTATCTCATGGAAGCCTAAGGCAAAAGATTGCACAGTATCTTCTTGAAGGCATAGACGAATCTATGTATATTAAGCTTAATATGAATAGGGAAGAATTTGCTGATTACTTAAGTGTAGCAAGGCCTTCTTTGTCTAGAGAATTAAATAATATGAAAAAAGATGGTCTAATAGAGGTGGAAAGAGATATAATTAGAGTCTTAAATTATAGTAGCTTAGTGGACTATGTAGAGTAAGTGTGTTGGGGGAGGCTGCAATTAATACATTGTAACAATTGTTACGGAAACTGATTTAAATATAATGTATTATAATCTTGGAAACTAAAATACAATTAAAAAATCAGGAGGATGTATTTAATGGAAAACAAAATAAAAGACTATAAAATGTTTTGTTATCAATGCCAAGAAACTGCAGAAAACTTTGCTTGTACTAAAGCAGGGGTATGCGGTAAAAAAGCAGACTTAGCTAACTTACAAGATTTACTTATTTATGTTTCAAAAGGTTTGTCCGAGGTTACTACAAGACTTAGAGCAGAAGGAAAAACAGTTGAAACAGATGTTAATCATATGATAGTTTTAAACCTATTCACAACTATTACTAATGCAAACTTTGACAAAGAAGTTTTTTATGATCGTATTAGAATGAATATTAATGTGAAAAGAGATTTAATTGATAAATTAGATAATAAAGAAGGACTTTCAGCAACAGCGCTTTATGATGCTGAAACTAATGAAGAGTTTGATGAAAAATCAAACACAGTAGAAGTTGGAGTACTAGCAACTGAGAATGAGGATGTTAGAAGTCTTAGGGAACTTATTACCTATGGGCTAAAAGGTTTAGCAGCTTATGTAAAACATGCTAATGTTTTAGGGTATGATGATGAAGCTATAAGTGTATTTATGCAAGAGACTTTAGCAAAACTATTAGACGATACTTTATCTGTAGACGATTTAGTAGCACTTACTCTAGAAACAGGTAAGTTTGGGGTAGATGGAATGGCTTTATTAGACAAGGCTAATACTTCTACTTATGGTAATCCTGAAATTACAAGTGTTAATATTGGAGTAAGAAATAAACCAGGTATTCTTATTTCTGGTCATGACCTTAAAGATTTAGAGCAATTACTAGAACAAACAAAAGGAACTGGTATTGATGTTTATACCCATTCAGAGATGCTAGCTGCTAATTACTATCCAGGACTTAAAAAGTATGATAATTTAGTAGGAAACTACGGTAATGCTTGGTGGAAACAAAAAGAAGAATTTGAAATTTTTAATGGTCCTATTCTTATGACAACAAACTGTATTGTTCCTCCAAAAGCAAGTTATAAAGATAGGCTTTATACTACAGGATCAGCAGGATATGAAGGATGCAAACATATACCTGGTAATGATGGAGATGTAAAAGATTTCTCAGAAATTATTGAACAAGCTAAAACATGTTCACCACCTACAGAAATTGAAACTGGTCAGATTATTGGTGGATTTGCTCATGAACAAGTATTTGCACTTGCAGATAAAGTGGTTGATGCTGTAAAATCAGGCAAGATTAAAAAGTTTTTTGTTATGGCAGGTTGTGATGGTAGACAAAAATCAAGAAATTACTATACAGATTTTGCAAAAGCCTTACCAGAAGACACAGTAATTATGACTGCTGGTTGTGCAAAGTACAAATATAACAAGTTAGAATTAGGGGATATAGATGGTATTCCTCGTATTCTTGATGCGGGACAGTGTAATGACTCCTATTCACTAGCAGTAATTGCATTAAAATTAAAAGAAATCTTTGGTGCAGATAGTGTTAATGAATTACCAATAGCATATAATATTGCTTGGTATGAGCAAAAAGCTGTAATTGTACTTCTTGCCCTACTACATCTTGGAGTTAAAAATATACATTTAGGCCCAACATTGCCAGGATTCTTATCGGCAAATGTGGCCAATGTGTTAGTGGAGAACTTTGGTATTGCAGGAATAGGAACAGTAGAAGATGATATTGAATTATTTATGAAGGCATAATAGGTGTTCTTATATAAACTTATAAAGCAATAGAGTTTTGAGAGGTTGTTACACTTGAAATATTTGAGCAATAGGTATATTATAAGTATAATATTTTGTTCAAAGTCTATTGCAAAGGAAGGATTAAAATGTTAGATATACGATATGAAGCAAGAGAGAATTTAAAAGAACGACCAAGTGAAGATAATCCTTTATTATTTGGAACAATCTTTACGGATCACATGTTTATAATGGATTATGAGACTAATAAGGGCTGGCACGATGCTAGAATTATACCCTATCAATCTCTTTCCTTAGAACCATCTTCAATGGTATTTCATTATGGCCAAGAAATGTTTGAAGGATTAAAGGCATATAAGGCGGAAGATGGTAGAACATTGTTGTTTCGCCCTAATATGAATGCTAAAAGAGCTGTAAGGTCCAATCAAAGATTGTGTATTCCTCCGATTCCTGAAGAGGATTTTGTACAAGCCATTAAGGAATTAGTAAAAGTAGATGAGGCTTGGGTTCCAGACAAAGTTGGCACTTCTCTTTATATTAGACCATTTGTGATTGCAACAGATCCATTCCTAGGTGTACGTCCATCTAGTACTTATAAGTTTATAATTATATTGTCTCCTGTAGGACCATATTACAAAGAGGGAATTAACCCTGTTAAAATTTGGGTAGAAGATGATTATGTAAGGGCTGTAAGAGGTGGAATAGGAGAATCTAAAACGGGAGGTAATTATGCGGCTTCATTAAAAGCACAAGTTAAAGCTTCAGCCGAAGGGTATTCCCAAGTGTTATGGCTTGATGGTGTTGAACGTAAGTATATAGAAGAAGTTGGTGCCATGAATATTTTCTTTAAAATTGATGATACAATTGTGACTCCGAAGTTAAATGGTAGTATACTTCCTGGCGTTACAAGAGATACCGTTATTGAATTGTGCAATTATTGGGATATTGCTTTTGAAGAAAGAAGAATAACTATTAATGAAGTATATAGTGCATATCAAGAAGGTAAATTAAAAGAAGTGTTTGGTACAGGCACTGCAGCAGTAGTATCACCAGTTGGCAAACTAAGGTGGAAAGATGAGATAATGACTATTAACAATGGTGAGATAGGTGAATATAGTCAGAAGTTTTATGATACTATCACAGGAATACAGTTAGGAAAAACCGAAGATAAATACAACTGGATAGTAGAGATATAAGATATATAAGAGATAGAGGGACAGGGACAATAGATAAAATGAACCTGTCCCTTTCCCTTTGTCTTGCTTATTCTGCAATTCTTGAGACGGCAACGTATAATTCAGAAATTCTGTACCAAGTTGAAAAATCTACGACACCTGTACTTGGTAAGCCAAACACTCTTTGGAAAATTCTCACGGAATCGGCAGTATTATTTCCAAAAACACCGTCAACCGCAACATGTGGTATAGCTGAATAGACATCTGCAGCAGCGTTTAATTGCTTTTGTATTTGTCTAACATTATCTCCAGTAGCCCCTATATTTAATTCATAACCAGGAAATGATGATGGTACGCCAGCAACAATAGGTGCTTCATTAATAAAAATGGAGGAACCGTAATAATTTCTTAAAATATCAATGGCATCATTGCCCCTACTTCCCAAATCCTTTGACCCCCATTGGGATAACCAACCTGGACAAGTTACATTAACACCATCACAGTATTGAGTTAAAATTGGTTGAAGTACATTAGGCCTTGAAAGATAATTGTTAAATACATCATCAACAGCAAGAGCAAGATTAGTATAAATATTTCTTCCCTTCATCCATTTATGGTCAAAAGCTGTGGAAGAGGTAATAGTAAAATTAAATCCTTGATTTCTATACCACTCGGTAAAGACTCTATTTAAAGTAAAGGACATAATGGCCAATATGTTTGCGTATATGCTACTTTCTGGCCAAGTCGCATAAATTTCAGAAGATACTACATTTTTTATATAGTCACGATATCTAACATAATAATTTGGAGCACTTGTATCTGTAGGAGTCCCATCATGTACAATTACAAATTCCGGTACAACTACTTGACTTAATACAATTTCGCCAGTCTCATCAATGGGTTTTATTTCATTTTCTGCTATTTTCGGAGGATAATCACCATATAAAGTATGTGGCTCCACATTAATCACATTATTTTCATAAGGATCTGCATCAATTACCTGAGCCATTTCCATTGGCTGTGAGGCAATTGTGTTTGGCAAAATTTGAGCACCATGAATTTGTACAGACTCGAAATTTTCTGCATTAGCAGTTATGGTATATTCACTATATGGCATTGGACTTTCAGCTTCTAAACTATATTCTTCAGGAGGAGTAAGTAGTTCTATAGGTTCTGTTAGGCCAGATTCGTCTGTCCTAATCTCTGCTATAGTAGTTGATGGATCATTTTCATTTGCTATTTGGACAATTGCATTAGGAATTGGCACAAAGCCAGAATCCTCTATAATTCTTACTACTAATCTACCAAAAGATTGAGTTTCCATTTGGGCAGGATATATAATATTATTTTTCATAAATGCCCTCAAAATCTATTTTATAGTAATATATGCTTCAATTATCAAAATGTGAGAAAGTACACATAGCATTGCAAACCTTTATAATATGTCACCACGAATATTAATAAAAGTGTTATAAATATTTACAATTCCATAACCCCAAGCAGTATTTGGATATTCTTCAAGAGGACTTCGTTCAGCTCCACGTATTAATAAGTTTTTTATTTCAACAGATGCAAGATTTGTAAGATTACCTAATGAAACTCCCCATTCTAGCAAAAGAGCAGAGAGGCCTGTATTATGGGCAGTAGCGACACTAGTGCCACTCATAACACCATAATTATTATTAGGAAGTGGTCCAATTAAGTTAACGCCTGGTGCTGCAAAGTCTGGATTAACAATACCTCTCCTTGAAAATCCCCTGCTAGCACTAAGATAAAGGCTATCATTTGTAATATCATAGGCAGTTACAGTCATGGCAGAAGGTGTGTTAGCTGGAGATGTAGTTGTAACGTTTGGCTCAGGAATTGTAAAAAAGGTATTTGAAGAGATAAAGTTAGATATTGGAAGCCATATGTGATAGCTTAATTCTAAATCACCAGTTGCATATACTCTAAATCTCCACAAGCCTTCTGTTGGTCTGGAAAACCGCATAAGAATTAGCTGATCACCAGTTTGAGATTCAATTAAATAATAGTCGATGTTGATTACTGTTTCTTCAAAAATAAATCTTATTTCACGTGACTCTCCTATTCTGGCAGGAATTCTTGGTATGTATTCTCCTGTTGGAGACAAAATATCGATGGAGAAAGTATTAGGAGCATTTCCCCATAATTCCATAGAAAAGCCGTATTCATTTGGCCCTACTTGAAGCTCTACTGTATCAAATTCAAGTTTATTATCTATGACGCCATAATAATGGTGCATAGTGTTATCTTCGTTACCAGCAGCAATAGATATGGCTATGCCACTTCTATTTGCAACATTCGAAATAAATCTAGTTAGATTACCGTATTCGTCATGACCTCCTTGAGATGTACCAATTCCAAGGCATATGGAGATTGGTCTGAAAAGGCGACGAGATACACCTAATAGATAGACAATAGCTAACATGATATCATTTTCCTGATATGCTAAAGATTCTGGGTAAATCCTAAAAAATTCTTTTAGGTAAGCCTTTGCGGGTTTTAGTTTAACTACCACAAGTTCTGAGTCAGGTGCTATGCCAGTAAAGTTTTCTGATTCTATAGTATTACCAGCAGCAATACCTGACAAGAAGGTACCGTGACCAATATCATCAGTAGTTGGAACATAAGTAAAGGGATTATTTGTTTGTAAAGCATTGTTGATTTCTTCTTGTGTATATTCGGTTCCGTATTTAAAACCCTCAGGAGGATTGCCCTCTTGAACTACCTGATCCCAGATAGAAAATATACGTGAAGTGCCGTCAGCATGTAAAAATGCTTTATGAGTATAATCAATTCCAGTATCAATAATGCCTATAAGAACGCTTTGCCCCCTCAGATTTGTTGCAGGTAGGGTTCTTATAGTGTAAACACCTGATGATTCCGCACTTGGTATATCCATTAAGCCATAGCAGCTAGGGTTAACAGAATAAGAATATATTTGTGTGTATTTATCAGGAAGATCTTTAAGTGGTATATGTAGAACAACGAAACTATTTTCTATTGTGGAATAGCAAAAATCTGTATTATTTATATTTATTATATTTCCCATACTACCAAAGTCTGTTAATATATCTGCGTAATCTTCGCTCATTATTTGCTCTCTACAGTCTGGCTCCATATGATAACTCCTAGTGGACTTTATTAATATATATGATGATATAATCAATAGAATACAAAAACTCCTATAATGATAAAGTAAAATATCATTATAGGAGTTTTATTTATTGACAGTAACTTATTCTGCAGAACCTTCTTCATCTTTAGATTCAGTTTCTTTTGAATCTGACTCTTGTGTTTCGAGGTTAATAGTTGTGTGCCCAACTGAAATAGGCTCCCAAACATCTTCATTTATAGTAATAGTATAATCTTTTTTTACTTCTTCATACCTTTGGGCATATAGTTCTTGTTGTTTAGCAGAAACAGTATCATTAACAGCGGCATTATAGGCTTCTTTCGAATCATTATCAATCATCTGGATAATGAAATAACCAGCTTCAGTTTCTGTAACTTCTTTGGAAATTTCTTCATTCTCAAGTTTAATTGCATCTTTTTGATAAGCATCATCTGTTGTCTCATCATATACAAAACTAGAAGGACTTAGGGTGATATCCTCATATTCTTCACTAATTTCTTCAAGAGTTTTTCCATCTTGGATGTCCCTTAGAGCTTTATCCATAGTATCTTTTGCTGTGGACTTTTCTGCATCGGTTAATTCAACTACATTACCTTCATTATCATAACTAGTAAAATTAATTGCTAGATGCCTTGTGTTATATTGTTTGTAATCATCTTCTTTAACTTCTGCAATTAATGCTTCTAAGTCTATATCTAGTCCAGCTATTATATTGTTTTTATGTAAATTTGATACATAAGTCTTCTTGTTAATGTTATAAAGAACTGTTTCGTTAATACCTGTTATGTCCAACAGTTCATCTTCTAACATAGCAAAGAACTCTAATGAACTAGATTTAAACTGTGATTCTAAATCTTCTGTAATTTCTATACCAGCTTCTAAACCTTTTTGGTATAAGATTTCATTTTCCACTATGGCATCCATAATAGACTTCTTAACCAAAGATGATAAGCTATCACCATCTATCATTTCTTCATCCCATTGATCAGGACCAACCATCATACTAAAGTTAGCCTCGTACATAAGGACATAATACATAACTTCATCTAAGTATATTTTTTCGTCATTGATAGTTACAACTAATTGTTTTGAATGTTTATTGCTACAGCCAGTTAATGTTATGCTAAAAATCGTAAGAATGATTAATAACAAGCTAATAATTTTAACTCTTTTTTTCACTTTACTTCCTCCATCTTTTTAATAGTGCAAAATTTTTGCTAAATACTCAAATGCACATGAGTATTATTTTAAACTCTTATATCTTAATAAGTCAAGCTATTTAAGAAAAAAATAATAAATATTATATAAACTATTCTTGCTTCACTGTCCTATTTTTTCTAAAAAATACTCTCCAGCCTCTGATAATGGAATAGTAGCATTATAAGCAGATACTAGATGTCTCTTAGGCAAATTTTCTTTTATTTTAATAGGTATTAGGTCTTTATCCCCTTCTTTCAGGCAAAAGTCTGGCAAGAATGCAATTCCAAGTCCAATTCTAGCTAAATCAATAAGTAAATCATTACTGCTAATTTCTATTTCAGGAACCAAATCAAGAGAGTGCTTTAAACATACATTGTGTAAAAACTCACTAGTAGTTGAATTTTTTGTAAGCATTAGTATGGGATAATTAAGAAGTTCTTTAAGTGTCAAAGTTCTCTTAATAGGAAAATGCTTAGGATTTATAATGAACACATCTTGAAACTTCTTAATTGTTTTTACTTTCATGGAACCTGTCAGTGCAGTATTAGGGGAATTGGTAACAATAAGGTCTACCTTGTTTGCAGCCAGCATATTGGCACAATCATAAGAAGTCCCATTACTAACATTAATGTGAACTTGAGGGAACTTTTTGTGAAAGTCATCTAGATAAGGAACTAAAAAATATCTACAAATAGTATCACTTGCGGCTATACGAAGCTGAGTGTCCCCCCTAAAATCGGCTTTTAACAGCTGTGATTCCCCTCTTTCTATTAAGTTTAGTGCTGGTTCAATGTGTTTGTATAAAATTTCACCTTCTTTTGTTAATGCAACATGCTTAGTGCTACGTTTAAATAGAGTTTTGTCTAAACGTAATTCTAATGCTTTTATTGATTGACTAACAGCAGATTGTGAAATATATAATTTCTTTGCTGCATCTGAAAAACTTAATGTTTCTGCAACATAGTAAAAAACTTTATATAGTTCTAAATTAATTTCCATAAAGCCCTCACTTTAGTATGAATTCTTGATGCTCCTCTTCAATAACTACGACTTTTGACTTATATTCTTCTGCCTCTTGTAAATTCATAAGCTTAGGAATAACAGAAAAATCTTTCCAAAAATGCATTGGAAATACTATATTAATAATACATCTTTTCATAAAATAATCAAATCCCCAATAAAAGCGTTCTCCTTGCCTTGGATCTAAAGGTAGAAAAGCAAAGTCAATTGGAATTTGTTTTAGCTTTGAAACTATTCTATGAAAGCGATCAGTCATATCTTTGTATTCCTTATTTGATTCACCTTCCCAAGTCCACCAATTCAGATCACCCGCATGGAAAAAGATCTTATTTTCACAATTAACTAAAAAGGCAACCCCTAGATCTGTTGAATCTAAGGCTTTCACCTTTACAAGATTGGCTGTATTGGATTCGGGAATATTAGAAAGCAACTTTCCGTTTATAAAGTGTTTTTCTTCATTTGCCTTAATAAAAAATAAATTATTTTTAAATCTTTCTAAAATATCTGGTGAAATTTCTTCTTTTATATCGTATGATAATATGTAGCTTGTATTAGGGTGAATATCTATAAAGTTAAATATTTTTTTTGAAAAGTGGTCAGAATGTTTATGACTAGCACATATATATACATGCTTGTCAGCGGGGAACTTAGGAACCTCTCCCTTATAATAATCAAACAGGAAAGAAGTTTTTTTAAGCTCAACATAAAAACCACTTTGTTTTATATATGTGATTTTCATTTTTATAATCATGCCTTTCTTGAAATGCAAAATTTTCACACATTCTATACGATATTTTACTCTATTTGTGGCTATTTGTACAGTTTTTTATTACAATGCTTATGAGACAAATATTATATATAAATATAAAACAAGCTTAAATTAGCAGCGCTTATTAAAGATGTTATATATATTAATTTTTATTATAAACATTTATATGGTAGAATTTTAGTATAAGCTAGTGATTTCTGAAAGGAGAGCAGAATTAATGAGTAAAGTGTACAGGGTATATACAGAGAAAAAAGAAGGATTTAGAGTTCAAGCAAGAAAAGTACAAGAAGAATTTGTTGAATATTTAGGTATAAAGAATTTAAAAAATGTTAGAGTTTTGACACGATATGATATTGAAAATATTGATGAAAATCTATATGAGCAATCTAAAACTAGAGTATTTAGTGAACCAGCAACAGATTATCTTTATGAAGAGGTTTTTTCAAAAGATGAAGATGACTATGTATTTACAGTTGAATATTTACCAGGTCAATTCGATCAAAGATCAGATTCAGCTATACAATGTCTTAAGTTATTAAAAGAAGATGAGGAAGCAATTGTTGCAGTTGCTACAACATATGTTTTATCTGGAGACTTATCAGAAGAAGATTATGATAAGATTATAGACTATTGGGTGAATCCAATAGATTCTAGAATCGCAAAGGAAGAAAAACCAATTTCACTAATTTCTAGGCAAGAGGAACCATCAAAAATTGAAATATTAGATGGGTTTATTAGTGCGAGTGAAGAAGAATTTAATCAGTTGTATAAGTCATTAAATTTAGCCATGACATTTGCAGATTTTCATCATATAAGAACATACTTTGAAGAAGAAAATAGAAATCCATCTATGGCAGAAATACGTGTACTTGATACCTACTGGTCTGACCACTGCCGTCACACTACATTTTCCACAGAACTTACAAAAGTTGAAATAGAAGATGGATATTATAAAAAACCTATAGAAACTGCATATCAAGGATATATTAATGATAGAAAAAAAATATATAAAGGCAGAGATGACAAGTACATCTCATTAATGGATATAGCAACTTTAGGAATGAAGAACTTAAAGGCAATGGGTAAGCTAGACGATATGGAAGTGTCTGATGAAATTAATGCTTGCTCTATTATTGTCCCAATTGAGGTTGATGGAAAAAATGAGGAATGGCTGGTTTTGTTTAAAAATGAAACACATAATCATCCTACAGAAGTTGAGCCCTTTGGTGGAGCAGCAACTTGCTTAGGTGGAGCAATTAGAGATCCACTATCAGGAAGAGCTTATGTTTACCAAGCCATGCGTATTACTGGTGCAGCTGATCCAAGAAAACCTTATGATGAAACTTTGGAAGGAAAGCTTCCACAAAGAAAGATAGTAAATACAGCGGCTGAAGGATACAGTTCATATGGTAATCAAATTGGGGTAGCAACAGGGCTAGTAGATGAGATATATCATCCAAATTATGTTGCCAAAAGAATGGAATTAGGAGCAGTAATGGCTGCAGTGCCTAGAAAGAATGTTGTTAGAAAAAATTCTGATCCAGGTGATAAGATAATATTAATCGGTGGGAGAACGGGACGAGATGGAATCGGGGGTGCTACAGGATCTTCAAAAGCTCATACAACAGAGTCAATTGAGAAATCTGGAGCAGAAGTACAAAAAGGTAATCCCCCTATTGAAGGAAACATACAAAGATTATTTCGTAAGCCAGAAGTAAGTACATTAATTAAAAAATGTAATGATTTCGGAGCTGGTGGAGTTTCTGTTGCAATTGGAGAACTAGCCGATGGGCTTCGTATTAACTTAGATAAAGTTCCAACAAAATATGCTGGTTTAGATGGCACAGAAATTGCAATTTCAGAGTCTCAAGAACGTATGGCAATAGTAGTAGAAGCAGAAGATGTAGATAGAATATTGGAATACTCCGACGAAGAAAATCTTGAGGCTACAGTAGTTGCAACTGTAACTGAAGATCCAAGACTTGTGATTACTTGGAAAGATGATGAAATCGTTAATATATCTAGAGCATTTTTGGATACTAATGGAGCTCATCAAGAAGCAAAGGCAAGTGTAGTTACTGATTTTGCTAAGCTAGAGAAAGAGGATTGTACTAAACTTAATTCTGAAGAAATGAAAGAAAAATGGTTATCAATATTAGCTGATTTAAATGTAGCTTCACAAAAAGGCTTATCTGAAATGTTTGACAGTAGTGTAGGTGCTGCTACAGTAACTATGCCTTATGGTGGAAAGCATCAAATGACACCTATACAAACAATGATTTCTAAGTTACCTATTTTAGAAGGAAATTCAGATGCAGTTACCATGATGACTTATGGTTTTGACCCATATTTGTCTAGCTGGAGTCCATATCACGGAGCAGTATATGCAGTTCTTAGCTCAGTAGCGAAGATTGTAGCTTCAGGTGGAGATTACAAAAGTATACGTTTTACTTTCCAAGAGTATTTCAGAAGACTAGGTAATGATGAAAAACGTTGGGGTGAACCACTTTCAGCACTAATCGGAGCATATGACGCACAAATGAAACTTGGGCTTCCATCAATTGGTGGTAAAGATAGTATGTCTGGTACCTTCCATGAAATTGATGTTCCACCTACTCTAGTTTCCTTTGCAATAAATGTTGCTAACATTAATAATGTAATCACGCCAGAGCTTAAGAAAGCTGATAATGTTTTAGTGTTACTTAAGTATAGTAAAGACAAATATGACTTACCAAACTTTGATGAAGCTAAAGAACTTTTCCAACAAATACATGGGCTAGCAGTTGATAAAAAGATTGAATCAACCTATGCACTTGGTAGACATGGACTAGTTTCTGCAATAAGCAAGATGGCTTTTGGTAATGGTCTGGGAGTTATATTTGAAGATAGCCTTAGTCCAGAGGAATTATTTGCAGAACAATATGGCTATATAGTTGCAGAAATTAAAGAGGAAACACTTAAGATACTTGATAAGAAGAATGTTAACTATCAATTAGTAGGTAAGGTTAGCAATAAGCAAAAAATTGAATATAAAGATATGATTATATCAATGGATGAAGCCTTGAACTCATGGACAAGCACATTAGAAGATGTTTTCCCAACTGTATCAAGAGAAAATAAAGAAAATATTGACGTAAACTTAACTAGTATTAGTAATAAGAATATTTATGTGAATAAAAATAAAATTGCAAAACCAAGGGTGTTTATACCTATCTTCCCAGGTACAAATGGTGAATATGATACTATCAAGGCCTTTAAAGAAGCAGGTGCTGAGGTTGAATCCTTAGTATTTAGGAATTTAAGTCCAAAACATTTTAACGAGTCAATTGCCGTTTTTGCAGATGAAATAAAACAAGCACAGATTTTAGTATTTGCAGGGGGTATTTCCTTAGGTGATGAACCAGGTGGTTCTGCAAAATTTATTACAAATGTATTTAACAACCACATTATTAAAGAAGCAACAAGCAAACTAATAGATAATCAAGACGGCTTAATATTAGGTATTAGTAATGGTTTCCAAGCATTAATAAAACTAGGTTTGCTTCCATTTGGGAAAATAAGACCACAAAATGAAAATTCCCCAACTTTAGTAGAAAATATTATCGGAAGACATGTTGCGAAAGCAGTAAACACAAAAGTTATTTCCAACAAATCACCATGGCTTAAAAATGTTGATGTAGGAGAAGTTTATTCTGTTCCAATATCCCATGGGGAAGGAAGATTTGTGGCAAGTGAAGAGTTGATTAAGGAGCTTGCAAGCAGTGGACAAATTGTTTCACAATATGTTGATTTTGAAGGCAATCCAACTATGGATGAACAATTCAACCCTAATGGTTCAATCTACGCTATTGAGGGCATAATAAGTCCAGATGGTAGAATACTAGGGAAAATGAGTCATCCAGAAAGATTTTCTAATCAAGTGGCACTTAATGTTCCAGGAAATAAAGAACAAGGAATACTTAAAGCTGGTGTAGAATATTTCATGTAGAAAATATGGGTAATTGGACACACTAATAAATAATAAGATAAAAATGAAGCATGATGTTTAAAAAATGAATGCATCAAGCTTCATTTTTATATTGCTCGGATATTTTGTATATGGTATAATTAATATTGTCACTATTAAACATTTATTAAAAATGGAGAGTGATTGTAGTGAGCTTATATGAAGCTATTTATGCTAGAAAATCAGTTAGAAGGTATAATATAAAGCCAATAGCAGAGGAACAGTTAGATTCATTGTTACGTTTTGCTAAAAGTATTCCAATGCTATTTCCTGATATAGAGGTAGAATTTAAAATATTAGATTGCACAGGTGAAAAACAGTATAAGCAATATTTCAGTGGTATTGAATTATTTAAAGCGCCTTATTATTTGACCATTTCCTCAACAAAGAATAATGGTTATTATATTAATGCTGGATACATTATGCAACAGATTTCTTTATATTTAACATCTAAGAAAATCGGCTCTTGTTTTTTAGGTTTGGCAAAGTTGGCAAGTGATCTTGTAGAAGATCCTTTAAAAGAACATATTATAACTTTGGCTTTTGGTCAGGCAAAGTCAGAAGTGAACCGTGTATCAGGTAAACTTAGACGTTTTCCGGAAGAAGATATAGTAACATATAAAGAAGATGTAAATGAAAGTCTTATAACAATATTAAAAGCAGGAAGAATGGCTCCTTCATCTATGAATAACCAGCCTTGGAGGTTTGTTGCTTATAAAAATCGTATTCATGTGTTTTGTAAAAAGAATATAATTAAATCAGAGCTTACTAGTAGAATGAAGTTAATTGATATAGGTGTAGCTATTGGCAATATGTTAGTAGTTACAGATGAGATGTGGATTAAGGTTGATACATTTCATTCTGCAAGCATAAGTAATCATCATTTTAAACATAATGATTACATAGTGACACTAAGTCTTAGTTCGGTATTATAAGCATATTCAAAGTTTTATTAAAAAAAGGTTAAGATTTGGTTGACAAAAACAAAATACTATACTATAATTTAATACGGTCGACAAATTCACGGGCTAAGAACAATTGAACATAGAAGTGCGCACGAATGGCTCAGTGGTAGAGCATCGCCTTGCCAAGGCGAGGGTCGCGGGTTCGAATCCCGTTTCGTGCTTGATGATTTTGTTAACGGAATCCTGATATATAAGGGGTTCCGTATTTTTTTTATTTTAATCTGTTTATTTCTTGAATACCTTTGAATACTTTTTTATATTTATAATGCCTTTTCCATTATCTCCTCAACATGTTCTTTTGGGAATCTGTTAAAGCAATAGGAATCCAATAAAGTTTTAATGCTTTCGTGTCCGCTAATACGTCTGACCTCTTCTAGATTGATTCCTCGATCAATTAAAGTTGATAATACCGTTTTTCGAATTTTATGGTTAAATCTCACTTTAATTTTTAGCTTTTTACAAATGGTTTCCATGACATTATTAATATTTTCTGTTTGTAGACGTCCTTTTTTTCCAACGAAGATATATCCATCCGGATTGTACCAACCTTCTTTAAAGGAAATCTTTTTGGTTTCTTTTAAAATGTTGACTGCTTTCTTGGTTAAGTGTAAGGTTCTTATTCCTGCATCTGTTTTGGGAGAATCATCCTAAATAAAAATAAGTGGTATATTATGTCAAATATTATGTATATAAAAGTAGCAGATAAGTATTGTAAGATATACACAAAAGATGAGGAATATCTTGTATCAAGTAGAATGTGTGATTTAGAAAAAAGCTATGTCCTAACAAATTCGTAAGAGCACAAAGGTCTTATATAATAAATTTTGACTATGTGGTAGATTTTGCTTGTGAAGTAAATATGTTAGATGGAACTGTAATAAATTGTTCGAGAAATAAAAAGCAGGATATAATGCGTAAATACTATAATTATAAGAAACATAGTGGAAGATATAATATATGAAAATAATAATCATACAAAAACTAATAATAAAAATATAAATGACTATCTGAAATCTTGTAATGCTAGATATTTATATTGTTAACCTATAGTAGTAGAAATATATTACAACTAAATATTTATTATAGAACCATAATAAAAAGAGTTTGGATATTAATGTATAAATTATTATTAAGACTCTTATTATATATAATTTACTAATTTGAACAAATATAACAGAGGTTAAATAATATGCTTAAAACACGAGATAATGTAACTCACGCAAATGGGGGGTAAAATATTGTAGACAAGCACAAATTAAGAAAAAGTATATGTAAAGGAGTATATTGGGTTTACTGGGTTTGAAAGAGTTAAAATGTATTTTACGAAATAGTTATTGCGTTTCACGAAGTTGTTATTTACAAGGGTAAAAAGTGTGCTATAATATATTAATACCATAAATAGGAAGAACATATCTATAATTGTTAATATAAAGTATATATATACAAAGACATAGAAGAAATATAGTAGAAGATACTACTTGGATTTAATATATATAAATACATACTGAAAATTATCAACTGGAGAAGATAAATGTTCAAAAGATACTATTGTATTAAACAACATGACATAACAGACTGTGGTGCAGCTTGTCTAGAAACCATATTAATGAGCTATAGAATAGAGGGGAATTATAAATAGATATTAATTAAATTTAGATTTAGCTATTCGATAGCTGATAGTTAGATAAAATAGTAAAGAAATTTACAAATAAATTTATTAATGTAAAAAAAGAAGGGCAACCTTGTACAGAAATGTATATTGGGATTAGTTAAAACAAAAGCACATTCAAAAAAGTACCTAATGTGGCGTATCTGCGGCAAATGGAGAAAGAGTAAGTGTTAGTATTTCAGCAAAGCAAAGAGGAGCACAGATTTCAAAATCTATATGGAATTGTCAAAGTTATCTGGAACTAGACGGAAACAATTCTTCAAAGTCAAAAAATAGTCTTTATGTTCAGTGTTACGAGCAAATTAACAAAGCCTTTGATAGGAAAGAAAAAGAATACTTATTAGCTGAAGGCATGTCTTCATCAG
>CAZJCV010000019.1:28262-33669 GCA_964544535.1 uncultured Lachnospiraceae bacterium
GCCTTTGATAGGAAAGAAAAAGAATACTTATTAGCTGAAGGCATGTCTTCATCAGCAAGATGGAAACTCAATGCATATAATTCAGGAGGGGCTTATTACGTTAAACTCAATCCTAAAGGTGCACTTTCAAAAGGATGTATAGGGAGTGGAACCTTATATGACTAAATAAATTAAGGAATAACGAACTATATGCAAAAAATGCATATAGTTCGTTATAATGAAATCTATTTAATAGGAGATAAAAATGAAAGACTTTTTAGAAATTACACTTTATGAGTTAAAAACACTTGTAAGAACAAAACAAAACCACCTATTTTTACCAATATTACTTTACTTTATGTACTACAGTATCAATGGTGGTGTTACTAACCTTACATTATCAGGTTATGTTGTACAAATTTTAATTCTTGGCTCAATGATAATAAGTTATCAATCATTTATACAGGACTATGTTCAAGGCTATGAAGAATTGCTACAAGTTATAGGAAGAAGACATATATATAATTCAGCTAAATTATTTGCAAATATCTTTTTTGTAATATTAACTAACACAATTCTATTACTTGTTATGCTTATATTTGCGTTTTACCAAGGTCAGCCAGAATGGATAATTTATGAAGCAGTGAAATATATTATCCTGTATTATTATATCAGTTCAATAATCAGTGTAGTTATTGGAGCGTCTATAGCACTTTTGATAAAAAATAAAATTGGATATGCAGTTTTGATTTCTGTAGGTATATTTATAGGACCATTAGGTAAAGGTGTTTTAGAAACTATTGCTACTATTTTAAATATTGGTAATCTAAATGATTTTATTAATATGATAAATATCGGTCAATATGATGTTAATGAAGGATTTAATTTTTTATATGGTTTCGAAATTGAAATTGGAAGATTTATACACAGGGGTATATATCTATTAAGCGTAATTACTGTTTTTTATATAATAACGGGCCTTAAAGAGAAAAGAGAACAAATTAAGTATATCATTACTATCATATTCTTAGTTATATTACTATTACCATTAGTAAATGAAACTAGGTCTCCAAGATACATATATAAGCCGGGATTAATTGGAGATGATGCTAAAAGTGTTCACGATAATATGTATTATCAGAATTTAAAAGCAGAATATAAAAAGCCTACTTTTGAAATTACAAAAATAAAAGCTGTGGTTGATACTACAAGATCGTTAGAAGTAAAAGGAGATTTTTATATTAATGTTACAGAAGATACAAGTGAGATTAATTTAACACTATACCGAGACTTTATTATAAAAGAAATTTCTTTTAATGGAAATGCTTTGTCATATATCCAAGAAGATGATAATATAAGTGTTTTATTTCCTAAATTAATAAATAAAGGTCAAGAAATATGTCTTAAAATAGAATATGAAGGGTTAAGTTCACATTATTTCTTTTGTGGTGAAAAGGCTACTTTGTTACCTGCTTATTATAACTGGCTTCCATATGCGGGAGAAACAACAAGTATGTATATGGAGAACTCTTTTCTTAAGACATCACCTTTACATATTAACACTCCCGTTAGCTATGATATAGAAGTTAAAAGTAATAATAAAATTGCTTCAAATATTATTAATGATACAAATCATATTATTGGAACATCTAATACTGGAATAAGTTTGATATCTGGCAAATTGTATAATATTGAAGATGATAACTGTAGATATTTTTATACAATGGATATTCCAGTCGATGAAATGCAGAATTATGTTAAAAAAATATCAGAATTTATTAATATGATAGAAAAAGATTTAGGAGTTGAGGAATCTAAGATAAAACAGACATTTTTTGTTCCATTTAAAGAAGAATATTTAGCTACCTTAGATACTAATTATGTTGTAAATAGTATGAAAATTGGAGATACACTGTATACAAGTTCGTATCCAGACGTAGAGCATTTAAACGATGAGTATTACGTATATGAGGCTATAGCTTGTGTATTTAATTCGAATATGGACTTTGTAGTTCAGGATTTAGATAGCAAAACAAATATGGTATCAGCGTACATTAATTATTTTGTTAGTAAAAACAATATTAATACTGAGCTTACGAATGAAAAACCAGAAGATATGGATTATTGGATTGAGAGGAGTAAAGAATTATCATGGTAGAAATCCAAATTGAGAATGTATCAAAGAAATATGGAAAAAAACCGTTCTAAAGAATATAAATCTTAATATAAGAAAGGGTATCTTTGGATTGCTTGGTTCTAATGGTGCTGGAAAAACAACTTTAATGAAATGTTTAGTAGGCCTTGTTAAATATGAGGGTCAAATAGAGTTTCTGATGGGTGAGAAAAATCAAACTGAATCAATAAGGATTGGATACTTGCCACAGAGCTTTATGCTCTTTAAACAATTAACCGTAAAAGAGGCTCTAGAGTATGTATCAATACTTAAAGATATAAATAATAAAAAAGAAATTGATAATATTATTGATAGAGTAAATTTGACACAAGAAAAGAATAAGAAGGTAAAAGAATTGTCAGGAGGAATGTTAAGGAGGATGGGAATTGCTCAAGCAATGATAGGAAATCCCAATATTCTTGTAATAGATGAACCTACAGTTGGCCTTGATCCAAAAGAAAGAGTTAGAATTCGTAATCTAATTTCTAACTTGGGCAAAGAAATGATTATAATTATTTCTACTCATATTGTGGAGGATCTTGATGCTATTGCAGATAATGTTGCAATTTTGAAGGACGGCCTTCTAGTAGAACAAGGAAATGTAAGTGATTTACTATCGAAGATGCGAGGCAAGGTTGGGATGTTGACAGTTAAACGAGAAGAAATTCACAAATATGAAAGCGAGTATACAATATCGTCAGTAAGCACTACTGACAATGGCCTTGCAATTAGAATTATAAGTGATAACTTGCCAGAAAACTCAAAACTAGAACTTCCAAAATTAGAGGATGTATATTTTTATTACAATGGGGTAGATAATGATTAATAAACGTTGGAAACTTGAAATAAAATTAATGGGGACTATTTTCATTGTTCCCATCATCATGATAGGTGTTGTTGTAATTATAAGCTTTTTATCTATTAGTTCTGACAATGTAGAATATATGATATATTCTACATTTGAAAATGTAATCCCCCTTTTTGCTGGATGGTGGGGGATATTTTCCATGTATGAGTTTCTTGAGGCTGAGGGTGGAGAAATAATGTTAACCTATGGATTGAGTGCTTTTTCTTTAGGTATAAAAAAGAATATATATTACCTTACTATCTATCTAATTATATCAATAGTCCCATGTATCTTCGTCATGAAAATGATAATGAAATATGTTTTTGTTGATATGATTATCCAAATTATATTCCAATCTCTTTTCTTTTCAGCGTTTTCATTTGTTGTAATGGCATTAGTTAGAAATAGTGGATGGAGTTTTTTTATTCTTGTATCATATTTTGTTATTGCTTTTTTTACGGAAGGTAAAGGACTTTGGATATTTAATATATATCTTTTTAGGCAAGGATTTGGCTTCGATGAATTGTTATTATTGGTTTGTTTAAAATGC
Organism: uncultured Lachnospiraceae bacterium; assembly: GCA_964544535.1. Lineage (GTDB taxonomy): Bacteria > Bacillota > Clostridia > Lachnospirales > Lachnospiraceae > JAAYRG01. The sequence continues at coordinate 31,812 of CAZJCV010000019.1, forward strand.
TTTGGGTTTGCACTGGTATTCTATGCTTTAGGGAATAGGTTTATAAAAAGTGCTTCATTTTAACTTGCATTTCACACCTTATTTGTCATGTTGTTTTCATATGGAATCGAGTTTTGTTTTATGATATACTTTAGACTAGCGGAATGGTTAGCCCCTTGTAAGTCTCCTGTTAATTATAGGCGAGCAAGGGGGTGATGTGTATATGTATGTAACGTATGATGAGCTATTTAGCTTTGTTATGATGATATGTACTATTATCACACTGGTTTATATTAATAAAGATCAAAAAATAACTGCCTTAGGTAAAGGATAGTGGTTATTTTTATTTACTGTTTCAAAAGAAATTAAAAAAAGGGATGATAATACTATGGAACATACAATTCAAACAACAAAACATAATCAAATGCTTAATATAACGCATTTGATTCAACAGGATGTAAAAGATAGTGGGGTTAGTAGTGGAATAGTAACAATTTTTATTCCCCATACGACGGCAGCAGTTACAATCAATGAAAATGCGGATCCAGATGTAATACATGACATTCTTTTAGGCCTAGAGAAGGTATCACCAGATAGAAGAGAGTACCAGCATTTTGAAGGTAATTCTCCGGCACATATAAAGGCTTCTATGATGAGTTCATCATCTACAGTAATAATTGAAAATGGAAAACTCAAATTAGGGACTTGGCAAGGAATATATTTTTGTGAATTTGATGGTCCTAGAACAAGAAAAATATATGTAAAGATTATTAAAGAAGCCTAACAATGAATTAATTATTATAGTAAGACACAATAAAGGACGGAAATCTCTTTTCAGAAATCATCCGTCCTTATATTAAATAGAACTTACGGTAAGGTATACAACCAACTAATTTTTAACTTTTCTTCTGGTACTTCAATTAACAAATTGTCACACTTACACTTTCTTATATTATTTTTTCTTATATTACTTCTGATAATTCTTAAAGACTTTTCTCAAAAATAGAACATACTTCAAATTATTAAAAATAAAAAAACCAAAATCTTATTTTTTGAATCTTTTTTTAAATCTAAATAATAAATACATATCTACTATCAGACGAATCCAAAACATTAATAAGTTGGTTGTTATAAAGTTACCTTGTTCTATTGTTTTAATTATAAATTAAAGTAAAAGATTTGTAAAGATAAAATTATAAAAATCACAAGAATTAAAAAACTTGCTTGATAAAAACGGTTAGTTCTTCACCCAAATCAACATCTCTGGGTACGGTAAGAGGCCTATTCACACGATTATAGTAGACTCTTACAATAGGTCTTGGTCCTAAATTTTTACGGACATTAATCACAATTCCAACTTCTCCAGTTGTCAGTCGAACTAAAGAACCTAGTGGGTATACAGCTAAATTATTGAAGAATGCTTGAACAATCTTAGCGTCAAAATAGAGTCCTCCACCACCATATAAATATTCAATAGCTTGGTACTCAGGAAGTTTGTCTTTACGAAGTAATTGATTATAATGATCACATACTCTAATGATTCGGGAACCAAGAGGTATGTCTTCCCCTGAACGATAATTAGGGATTCCGCCACCGTTCCAATCTTTATGATGATACAGAATAAATCTAGAAATGCCCCTGGATAAGCCAGATTCCTTTGTAAGATAGTAGCCATAGACAGGATGTTCAATCCACAATTTCTTTTCATGAGGGTGCATATTAGAGTTATGAATAAGGTGAGGCATTTCACATAAACCTATGTCATGAAGAATGGCTGCTGTTCCAATATTGTATAATTCTACATTGTCTAAGTCAAGGGCACCAGCAACCAGAAGACTCAAAGCACATGTCTCTATACTGTGGCGTAATAAATAATCAT
>CAZJCV010000020.1:0-1751 GCA_964544535.1 uncultured Lachnospiraceae bacterium
TGAGGATATGGATGGTTATACTGTTACAGTTTTAGATGCAGACCTAGTGCCTGCAGAAGAATTTTTACAAGGTTATGATGCAGGTGATCAGGCTGAACTCCTTGGCAATTTTACAGATTATATCTATGTGGTTAAAGTTTCTATTGCAAATCAATATAATCCTTTTGTAGATGAAAAAGGGATTAATTTAGGATTATATTTCTTGATAGGGACAGATTATGTTCTTAGTTTGGATGATACTTGTTACCAGCTGGCCAATCCTGATATGCCTGGAACATCATTTTCCCTTCAGCAAGAAAGCAGTATGGAACTGATTTTACCTTTCACTGTTATGTCAGATCTAACTAGCCACAAACATATACTGGAGGATCCTCCAAAACTACAGATTACTTTATATCCTAGTAAAAAGTTAATTGAATTGTATTGATAAGGAAAGCACATCATAGTCAGTGTTTCGATTATTTTACCAAGCCGTTTACTTAAAGCACTCGAATTGATAAAACAGTGAGTGCTTTTATTATGTCTGAAAATTAAAATTATAAATATGTTTATTAAGGCGAAAGAGTTTAGATACAGAAACAATTGTTAGTAGGAGGTGATTCTAAAGTAGAAGTATAAATAAAATCTCCTGGAAGTATTGACGGAATAAGTGCTATAATAGAACTAGGATAAATGTGGAAGAAAACGAGAGAATAGAAAAGACTAAGGAGGTATTATACATATGGATATAGTTGCACTTGGTATAGGTATAATAGGAATTATTTTTTGCTTATAGGTTTAGTTGAAGGAAGTAAGGAAAAGATTATCAAGCAAGCACAATGTTCTACTGAAGGCATTGTTGTTAGATATTGCCAAACAAGTGGAAATCCACCTATGGTAGAATACAAAGTAGATAGTAACATATATCGTAGAGCAATGCGCTATACAGTTGTTATAGAAACATCAAAGCCATCTAACAAAATCGAGGCGAGTACAAATGATGTTATGGCTACAAGCTTACGAATCAAAAAAAATAGCAAAATAAATGCAAATACGATAATGCGCGACAACTTCCCAATTGGATCAAAAATGAAAGTATATTATGACAAAGATAAACCCCAATTATCATATGTAGAAAGACATGCTAAAAACATAATACCAATCATGTTCAATATTGCAGGGATATCCATAATTGCACTCGCTGTATTTATAGGATATATAGCCAATTTATAAGCTTAAAAAATCTTAGTCAGATACAGAAGTATTTTGAGCATAAATATGAAGGTGATACCATGAACCTCCCACCACTGAGCTAAAGCACAGAGGGGGTTTCAAAAGAAGTTTATTAATCTAAGTTAATCTTATTCTTTTTGGCGTGTCCACATCGCCTCTAGAGTATAAGGCACTTAAGCCTACAACCTTACTTTTTCTTAATATATTTAATGCGCCATTTATATCAGCGTTAATAAGAGTGCCTTTAATCTTTCCCATAGGCAAAGCAGCTATCTTTTGATTGTTTTTATTTCCCAAGCTAACGTTTATTGTCATATCTTTATTGAAACCTAAAACAATATTACCAATATCATTTTGCTTATCTGCAATTGACTGAAGCCTTGCGTTTTCTTTATTAGCATATTGATTGACGGATTTAATTCTTTTGCCATCAATAATAAAGGACTTCCCATCATTTGCAACACAGGTCATAAGATTTCACTATTTGCTTTCGCCTCCTTTCTGCTTATGATATAATTATACCAAAATATACCAAAGTT
>CAZJCV010000020.1:1851-32898 GCA_964544535.1 uncultured Lachnospiraceae bacterium
TTGCTTTCGCCTCCTTTCTGCTTATGATATAATTATACCAAAATATACCAAAGTTGTCTATGGTGAATTAGGGCAAGATTTAAAAGAATATATTTATCAGTATTTTACTAATAATGGTGTTGATATTAGCGAATACAATGACAATTTAGACCATATCCATATACTTTTTGGAGCAACTCGTATTTTGTTGGCTGTGTAAGTGAAAGAAGCGAAAAGATAGTTAAGGAGTATATTAAAAATCAAAAAGACTAGAAATTCACCCCCTACTGAGCTAAAGCACAGAAGGGGGTACTCTTTCTTTATAGAATGTGTGTTGGGCACAAAAAAGGTAGACAGAGGGGATATTTCTGTATTGGGGATGAACCCAACTATCAATCGTAAAAAACTTTTTGAGCAAGTAAGTGTACAGTTCCAAGAGTCGCACTATCAAGAAAATATCAAGGTTGGTGAGTTGTGTGAGGTAACCGCATCTCTATACAAGAAGCCATTGGATTACAAAAAACTTTTGACAAAATTTAATATTACAGATAAAACAAACACCTTTGTAAAGGAACTTTCCGGTGGGGAAAAACAACGCTTGTTTATTGTGCTTGCCTTAATACCAAGCCCGCAGGTGGTGTTTTTAGATGAACTTACTACAGGTCTTGATGCAAGAGCTAGACGGGATGTTTGGCAGGTACTTGCTAAACTTAAGGCGGATGGACTTACCATTTTGCTAACTTCACATTATATGGATGAGGTAGAAACCTTGTGCGAAGAGATTTGCATTTTAAAAAAGGGTAAACCTGTATTTTATGGAACGGTAGCTGACTATACATTTATTCAGCAATCCTTTGGTGCATTGGCAAGCATTTCGATTTGTGCAGGAGGAGTTATGGGACTACCCTTAGTTGTGTCAGACTACAGAAGCAAGCAAATCTTAAAAAGATTCAAGGTTACCCCATTAGCCCTGTTACAATTCTGCTTGCAGAAGTAACTATATATTTTATATATGCTTTAATTTCTTTACTTACACTTTTTGCTGTGGCAATAATATTCTTTGACTTCAAGATGCAAGGTAGTATATTACAGTTTATTATTGGTTGGTTATTGGTCATGGTTTCAATATTCAGCATCGGCATGATGGTGGGCGGTATTGCCAAGAATTCAAAAGTTGCAGGTATTATTGCAAGCATATTGTATTTTCCAATGTTGATTTTTTCAGGAGCGATACTTCCATATGAGGTAATGCCAAGAACAATGCAGAGTCTTGTTGATATCTTACCCTTGACGCAGGGAATTAAGATACTAAAATCCGCAACATTAAATCTGTCCATGGATAGCGTCTTGCTCCCGATTATTGTAATGATAACAATTGCAGTAATCTGTTCTTTTGTTGCTTTTAAATTTTTCAAGTGGGAATAGTTAAGTAAATAATATAATCTCAACTCATCAAATTTAATTAATTGACCCAAACCCCATTTGTAATGTACATCAGCTGAAGTGACGAATAAAATATACTATAACCCATTCGGATGTAACAGCAGACTTATTTGTATTTGTGGCCAGTAACTATGCTGAAGATCAAATAACAAGAATACATGACGAGCTTAGGGTTGCCTGGGAACAAAATGAAAACGGGCTTGTATTAATGGGCTCTGTGATTGTAGAAGGAAAAGGAATTATAGGAGATGCATATATTAGAAGTGATATTTTCTATCGTGAAATACCTACAGCACTAAAAGCATTGCGTCAGTCAGATAGGTTCTTGTTCGATAAAAAGCCTTATCTTGATGACGCGCCCTTATATATTCACTTTATTTCTAGTAATCCTGAATATGACATCATATATGATTTTGGATTAATTGGAATGTATAAGTGAACATTTATTGAAAAGCATTGGACAGGGGTTGAAATAACCTTCAAACTTTGTCAGGAATGAGTTTATAAGTATAAGAATGCTAACATTCCATACATTGACATAATCTGTATTATAGATTACGATATAATGTATAAATATGACAAATTATGATAACGTATATGGTTGTGGCGCTGATAGATTTATTTGTGCTCATGAATATATTGATAATAATATTCACAGCTTTGGAATAAATGAAGCTTTTGAAGTTTTAAGAAAGAATGGGAGGAAAACAATGAAAGAATCTATTGTTAGTAATTCAAGAAATTATAAATATATTCTAGAGAATTTTAATTTTCATGATAGTGAGATTTCATCTATAAATATTACACATCTAGATAATGGGGACCGTAAATTAGAATTAATAATTGATTATTATAATTGGGAAGGGAATAAAGAAAATTCGGGATCACAATGGGAATGGAAGAAATTAAAGTTAGTAGTTGATTACTTAGCTATTTTTGAGTGGAACGCTCCGGATTACATTAATAATTTTGATGCCAGCATAATTTTACAAGCTACATATGATAAGCAATTAGATGATTTATATAATCTTGAATGTACAAAGGCTAAAAAGTATAAAAACTATGTTTCACCAGTTTTTAATCGAGATAACTTTTTATCTGTTGAGTTTTTATTAAACAGCTTTGAGGATGGCTTACTTAATGATACTGGTTATATAAGAATTATCGGTTCTAATATAAATTATGAATGGATTAACAGTACGAAGTCTGGACAGTTACATATTCCAATAAGCGATAAATAACAAGATCATATTTTTAAATTTCTTTAAATGGTTATTTCCTATATTTATGTTGACTTACACATATAAACCTAATATACTGTATATACTGTGCATATACAGTATATTAATGAGAAAGGCGATAATATGGACATAATTATAAGTAATTCCAGTAAAAAACCTATTTATGAACAAATTGCATCCCAAATCAAAGATCTGATAATGTCTGGTGTTCTTGAGGAAGGAGACGCACTTCCATCCATGAGAGTATTGGCCAAGGAACTTAGGATAAGTGTTATAACTACGAAACGAGCATATGAAGAGTTAGAAAGGGATGAATTTATTGAAACTGTTACAGGAAGAGGGAGTTTTGTAGCAAGTAAAAATCTTGAGTTTATTAGGGAAGAGCAATTCCGCAGAGCCGAAGAGCATCTCATGAAAACGGTTGATATAGCTAGGAGTAGTGGAATAAAACTAGATGAATTGATAGAAATATTAAGAACTTTATATGAGGAGGTATAAACATGGGTGATATTTTAAATCTAGAAGAGCTGTCTAAAACTTATGATGGTTTTGCTTTAAAGAATATAAATTTAAATATTCCAAAGGGATGTATAATGGGATTAATAGGAGAAAATGGTGCTGGTAAAACAACTACTATAAAATTAATACTTAATTTAATTAAAAGAGAAAAAGGTAATATAAAGATATTTGGTCTTGATAATATTAAAAGTGAAAAGGAAATTAAAGAAAGAGTAGGGGTAGTTTTAGATGAAAGTAATTTTTATGCTGATTTAAATCCTAATGATATTTCAAAGATCATGTGCAATATATATAAAAACTGGGATAATGATACCTTTTTTGATTATCTGAAACAATTTAACCTTCCAAGACAGAAAGTCATAAAGGATTTATCTAAGGGTATGAAGATGAAACTATCTATAGCAGTAGCCCTATCTCATAACCCAGATCTTTTAATCCTAGATGAGCCTACCAGTGGACTTGACCCTATAGTTAGAAATGAAATCCTGGATATATTTTTAGAATTTATACAAAATGAAGAAAAATCCATCTTGTTTTCTACCCATATAACCAGTGATTTGGATAAAATAGCAGATTATATTACCTTTATACATAAGGGTGAAATCATTTTTAGTAAGGAAAAGGATGGACTGATAAATGATTATGGGATTATAAAATGTGGAAAAGGTGACTTCAACAAAATAGACAGCAAGGATATTGTAGGTTATAGGAAGAATCAATTTGGATATGAAATCCTAATTATAAACAAGCAAATGTCTGAGATTAAATACAAAGGTTTAACCATCGATTCAGTAAATTTAGAGGATATAATGTTATTTTATATTAGGAGGGAAAAGCATGAAGGGATTAATGATTAAGGATATTTTAAATTTAAGAAAAAACTTCAAAACAACTTTACTAGTAATAGGCTTTTTTGCTATCTATGCTTATTCAAGCAATAATCCTAGTTATATGATTACCATGGTAACACTCATTTTATCCATGATGCCATTAACATCTATGGCCTATGATGATATGAGCAAATGGGATAGATATGCACTGGCCATGCCTATTTCTAAAAAAGATATAGTGTTGAGCAAATATATATTATCAATTTTATTATCCTTGGTATCCATACTAGTATCTTTTATTATAACCTATCTGTTTATATTACCTAGAAGCGATATGGGTAGAAGAGAGTTATTATTAGTAGCATATATTATATTTTTCATATCCTTAGTATATGTATCCATAGTATTGCCTCTTATATATAAATTTGGAGTAGAAAAAACTAGAATTATAACCATGTGTGTATTTGCCATACCTACCATGATGGTCTTTGCCTTTTATAAAATGGGCTTACAGCTCCCAAGTAAAAAACAATTACTTTTTTTATTAAAGGTTTCACCTTTAATACTTATACTAATCCTAATTTGTTCAGCCTTGTTCTCTTATATAACATATAAAAACAAAGATATTTAAATATAAAGTATGAAAGTTATAAACTTGGGCTAATAGGATAGATAGTTTAAAACTGTACTTTTGAAAAAGGTATAGACAAATCCTTTAAAAGTATTGATGCATACACAGGTGATTTTTCTTCTGGAGGTTCTGGAGGATGTGGAGGGTTCTCTTCCGGAGGTGCTGGAGGCTGTTGAGTCGGAGGGTTTTAGTAAGGGTTTGGTGTATTGGAAGTAAAATTGAACGCAGAGACACAAAGAGGGGAATTTATGATATTAATATTAACGTCTCCAATTAATTAAAGTTAGTCATTTGAATATTATACCATAGAAAATAACACATAATAACTGTATAATGTAAATGATGAAAATTATAGAGAAAGGTGAAGATATTATGAAATTCAAGTATTCAATGCCCACTAAAATATATTTTGGTGAAGATGTTATTTTAGAAAATAAAGAAGCATTTAGTGCAATAGGTAGTAGAGCTCTAGTAGTTACTGGAAGGAATTCTGCAAAAAAGAATGGCTCATACGATGATGTTAAGGAAGCGCTTTCTAAAACAGGAGTAGAATATGTTCTTTTTGACCAAGTGGAGGAAAATCCATCTCTAGAAACCATAGAAAAGGGGAGCAATATAGGAAAAGATAATTATGTGGATTTTGTTATAGGTATTGGAGGAGGATCCCCACTAGATGCTGCGAAAGCTATAGCTGTATTTATAAAAAATCCAGAAATCAATATAGAAAATATATTTAGCCAAGGAAAGCTAAAAAGTATTCCAGTGGTTGCAGTGGCAACAACTTCGGGAACAGGATCAGAAGTTACCCAATACAGTATAGTCACATGCAACAAGGAAAAGACAAAGAAAAACCTTGGACAAAGTATATTTCCCAGACTTGCTTTTTTAGATAGTAAATATACATTTGACCTTTCTTATGATATAACTGTCAATACAGCCATAGATGCCTTTACTCATTTAGTTGAAGGTTATTTAAACACCAATAGTACTTACATGTCAGATATTTATGGAGAAAAAGGTTTTGAATTATTTGGGTATTGCTTTGAAAAGTTAGTAAGCAAGGATTTGAGTACAAAATTTAGAAAGAAAGTTATGTTAGCATCAACTATGGCTGGAATACAAATTGCGCAAAATGGGACATCCCTACCTCATGGAATGGGATATCCTCTGACTTATTTTAAAGGGCTCCCTCATGGACTTGCCAATGGTGTTTTGACAATAGAATATTTAAAGTTATTCAATGATCAAACAAAAATAAAAAGAATGTTAAATATTTTAGGCCTTAATCATTTAGGAGAATTGGAAACTATTTTTAAAAGCTTAATTGATGTAAAATTAGATATAACAACAGAGGAAATCCATGAGTATTCAAGGGACTTTATATCTAATAAAAAGAAGTTAAAAAATCATACAGAGGAAGTAGATCTTGAAGATATCGTAGATATTTATAGTAAGAGTCTGCTCAAACATTAAACTAGATACCATAAAGAGTTATAAACTTCTTAAAGGGCCTGACGATAAAGTATAGGAATAAATAAGGGTGTTATATATAAAAAAGAGATAAAAATTTGAACATATATAGAAAGTGCCGGTGAGTTTACATGTTAAAGTTTATATTATCTTTAAAACGAAATATGATATTTGTTCTTAAGATAGAGATTATAGCTTTATTTATGTACACATATTTAATATTCCCCATATGTCAGATAGTCCTGCAGAAAGTCATGAGATCTCAAGGCTATGGGTATTTTTTTGATAGAAGTATAATTGAACCAGCTAAAAACATTTGGATAGTACTAACGGTATTAGCTATAATAATATTTATAGGGATTTGCTTTTATTTTGAGGTTATGCTTTTAATTAACGCCATAATGAATAGTAATCAAACGTTAAAAAGTATAATCAAAAAAAGTTTATACTCAATCAAGAAACTGTTTTCGATCTTTGGGATTCTCTTGATTTTCATATCTTCTTTTATTAGCATGCTAATACATTTTAATCTCCTGGCTAGAATTATACAAGGCCTAGGGCTCGTTGAGAATATTAAGTTTCATTTTATGAATAATCCGAAACTTGCTTATCCTATCGGTCTCTTAATAATTGTTATAATATACTTATTCATTCGTTTTATATTTGTATATCCGATATTGGCGAGTGACAATGTATCAGTTAGGAAATCATTTTCACTAAGTGCTAAATTAGTTAAAAAGAATATAGTAAATACTTCGGTCAAACTTTTAGTGCTAAATGTTATGACCGCAGTACTGTTTGCATTTGTTTATATAATTGTACTTCTTACCGTTGTTCTAATAATTAAAAACACTGAGATTGTAAGGATGCAATATGCGATAAGTATGACAGTTATAGACACAATAAATAGATTGCTTATATTTTTGTTTAGTATTGCTTTAGTTATTACAAACTTAGAAGCCTCAGTCCTTATGTGTAGAAAACTAGCTACTGAGGAGCCTGATTTTAACTATGAATTAATAAAGGTATTGCCTGTAAAAAGAGTCAAAAAAAAGAATGCTAGAGTGTGGACGCTTTTGCTTCTTTTTGCTTTGGCTTTTTTTATTCTTATTAATGATGATTATTTACAGAACTTTAGGTTAAAAACAGGATACAATCCTGAGGGAAGAAGACCTATGATTATTGCTCATCGTGGAAGTTCAAATTCAGCACCGGAAAACACCTTAGCAGCTCTTAGTGCTGCAATAGATGAGAGAGCAGATGGTGTTGAAATTGATGTACGGATGACCAAAGATGGCGAAATAATACTTATGCATGATAGTACATTAAAAAGAACAGCAGGAATTGATTATCACATATCTAAGCTTACATATAGTGAGCTTGCTGATATAGATGTAGGATCTTGGTTTTCATCTTCTTATCAAGGGGAAAAGATACCAACACTTATGGAGGCTCTTGAATTGTGCAAGGGAGAATTGACACTTATGATTGAGGTGAAAGGTGGACAATATTATGAACATGATATTGCCAGGAAGATTGTGAGTGATGTTGAGGAGATGGGTATGTCTCAGGATGTTATTGTCGCATCTTTTAATCAAAATGTGCTTAAGGAAGTAAAGGAATTGAACAGTTCTATCGTAACATGCTTAATTTTAAGATTTGCATATGGTAATATAAATGAAATGGAGTATGTGGATATGTTCAGTATGGAATCATATTTTGTGTATAAAGGTATATATAAAAATATAAAAAACAGTGGTAAGTCCCTTGCGGTTTGGACAGTAAATGATAGGCGGCAGATGACATCACTAAGGGACCTGGGAATTGATCAAGTCGTTACTGATTACCCAGTTAAGGCAAGAGAAGTTTTTTATGAGGATGCAGTACCTGGTTTATTGGATAAAATTATTACATCCTTGCTTGAAAGATAATATTGCCTTGAATCCATACAATGAAAAAACCAAGGATAAATTTGGGTTGTTTTTTTAGATTAAAACTATATAATATAAACATATTATCTGATTAGCATTTACACTTAGAAAAATTGAGGTAAGAAACTTCATAAGGACATCATTCAGATGATTTTTCCATAAATATAATAAAACAAATAAAAGTTATTAGGAGGAATTAAGAATGATACAAACAAATAACAAAGTATTAAAAATCACCGGTATACTTATGATTATATCTGGAGCTATTGGAACTGTTGTAGGTCTTCTTGCTATGCTTGGTATTGCAGTCACAGGAGTAGCAGCATTGAATTTAGAGATTAGTGTGGCTGTCTTGGTGCTCTTGACTCTTCTTGCTATAGCCGGTGGGATTATCAATCTTGTTGCAGGTATTCTTGGGGTTATCAATGCTTCAAAACCGGAAAAGGCTAAGATATGTATTATCTTTGGTGCTTTATCCTTAATTATACTTTTGTTGGGAAATATTATTGAATTCGCTGCGGATGGTGGCGTTAATGTGTTAGGCCTTTTAAGAGGTGTTGTATTACCAGCGCTTTACTTATCAGGTGCTTTTCAGAATCAAAAATTAGTAGCATAAATGTGTATATAGACAAAAAAGTAGCCCCTTTGATAAAAGTTATTAAAAGGGGCTTTATTTTTTTTGATAACTGTGCTAATATTGTCTTTGTTAAATTAATGACAAGAAGTATAATAACATAAGACTAAACAAGAAAGAGGTAATAACATGGCAAAACTAGCTATAGTAACAGGTGGATCAAGAGGTTTAGGTAGGGCTATGGTTCTACGTCTAGGCGAAATGGGCTACAACGTTGTAATGAACTATGTTAGTGATTCTAGTGGAAAAGAATGCGAAAAAAACCTAGAAGAACTTAAAAAAATGGGCGTTGACGGCGCATATGTTCAAGCAGATGCATCTTCCTATGAAGGTTGTGAAAAAGTTGTAAACACAGCAATTGAAAAATTTGGTAAAAAAATTGATGTTTTAATAAATAATGCAGGCGTAAGTAATAATGCGGAATTTTACAAACAAGATCATAAAGATTATGAATGGCTTGTAGGAGTTAATCTATTATCTGTTATGCACATGACACGTCTTGTATTACCATACATGGTGGAATCCAATGAAGGAAATATAATTAATATCTCATCTATTGGTGGTTTGATGGGCGTTGCTAACCAAGCTGACTATTGTGCAACAAAATCAGCTATTATAGGATTTACACGTGCATTAGCTGTTGAATATGCTGCTAAAAACATCCGTGTTAACACAATTTGTCCAGGAATGATCGATACAGATATCTTAAAGGGTGTAAATCAAGATGAACTAAACGCACTTGCAGCTACTATTCCTTTAGGTAAAATTGGTGATCCAGATTGTATCGCTGGTTCAATGCAATATCTAATTGAAAATGATTACACAACAGGAGCATATTTAACTCCTAACGGTGGAATCCACATGCCATAATTTTATCCATAGCATGTAAAACAATTACCATAGGTATAATATTAACTCCAAGGACAATTTCAAAAGTTCCTTGGAGTTTTTTAATATAATGTTATAATTATAAACATATTAGCAAATTAGGGTGTGATATATATGAGAATAAATAACTTTATTAGTTCAACAGGCCTTTGCTCTAGAAGACAGGCAGATGAATTAATTAAACAAGGAAAAGTAAAAGTTAATGGTAGTGCAGCTCAAATAGGGCAAAGGGTAAACAAAGAAGATAAAGTAGAGGTAAACGGCAAGTTATTAAAGTTAAAAAAAACAAATGTATACATTGCCCTGAACAAGCCAAGGGGCATTACCTGTACGACAGAGCGACATGTAAAAGGAAACATCGTTGATTTTATAAATTATCCTGAACGCATTTTTCCTATAGGAAGGTTAGACAAGGAATCCGAGGGCTTAATTCTCCTTACCAATGATGGAAGTATTGTTAATAAGATTTTAAGAAATGAAAACAAAAACGAAAAAGATTATATTGTAACAGTAGATAAGCCTATTACTCCTTCTTTTATTAAAGGCATGTCAAATGGAGTAAAGATTTATAACCCTGTTAGAAATGAATATACTCTAACAAATAAATGTAAGGTAGATAAAATAAATATAAGGACATTCAAAATATCACTTACCCAAGGGCTAAATCGTCAAATCAGGCGCATGTGTAGTCGCTTTGGCTATAATGTAGTAAAACTAAAACGTATTCGTATCATGAACATTGAATTGGGAAATTTACCAATGGGAAAGTGGAGAAACTTATCGGATGAAGAGTTGAAGGAATTATTGGATGTTATTAAGTAGAAGACAATCGTAACTTTTCTAAAGTTGCACTCCACATTTAAAAACAAACAAAGATTAAATCAATTTTATTGCCTTGTCCAATCAATGCAGATATATGGGCTTAGGATACAGGTGTTGTATCTGCCATAAGAGAAGGAATGACAGGAATATTTATGCCTATAAAATATAATGAAGACTCCTATATAGAAATGAATAAAGCTAACCAAACAAAACGAGAGACTCTAATTCATAGAGTCTCTCGCGTAGATTAGCCTGATATTCTGGCTATTCTAACCAATTCAATAATTGATTCTTTTGAAACTGTAATGCCATTGTACTCAAATAAATCTTCAGTTGAGCCAGTAAATATATCTCTTGGACCATATTTTCTTAATATGATCTTACCGTCATCCACATAAATTTCTAGAGGAGCATTGTTGTCGATTTCTAAGGTTCTCCTTAGTTCGATTGGTAGTGTGATTCGGCCCAACTCGTCTAACCTTCTAACTATTCCTGTGCTTTTCATAAAAGCCTCCTATGTAATTAATTTGAAATAATGTTAAATTAAGCAGAAAGCAATTTAACATATGGTGAACAGTGACATGAATATTAAAGATATTAAGTAGTATATCTATAAAAAATATATAGGTACACTGTTTTTAAATTTAATAAAATTTAATTCTGTGTAAAATTTCAATTTATATTCTGAAGCTAATACATTATTATTTTTAAATAATAATGAGTTAGTTTGATGAAAAGATAAAACTAATTTTAGAACCTAAGAAAAAAACCGTATAATTATAGTTTTGCAGATGGTTCCACATTTGTCAAGTATTTTTATCGTTTTATCGGTATAATATAAGAGAACTTATCGCTTTTTGAAAAATTAACATTAATATCTAATTACTCTCTTGTTATAATGGGTTTATAGATATATAATTATGGTACTAAAGAGATTATTTTGAGGTATTTTATAATAATAAAACTGACTAGCAAAAATACGATTTCTGGATTCCCAAAGAGGCTTATTTAAAAGGAGATATTATAAATGGATGTTTATGTGGCACGTCAACCGATATTTGATAGAAGAATGAATGTGCTTGGTTATGAATTATTATATCGCAGGAGTATGAATAACTTCTATGAAGGCACAAGTGATAGCCAAGCTACAGCGGAGGTTATTAATAATGCCTTTTTATCCATGCATTTTAACGAACTAACATCTGGTACCAAAGCATTTATTAATTTTTCACATGATATGTTAATAAAGGGAATACCTTTATTGTTACCCAGAGAATCAATTGTGGTAGAAATTGTTGAAAGAACTAAAGTAAATGATGAGCTAATTGAGGCTTGTAAAAAATTACACTCTAACAGATATATATTGGCGTTGGATGATTTTAAAGCAACTCCAGCTAGTGAAGAGCTGATGGATCAAGCACATATTATAAAGGTAGAGTTTTCAAAAGTGAGCCATTCAACTCAGAGAGAATATATAAAAAAGAATAAGGGAAAAGTAAAGTTCTTAGCTGAAAGAGTAGAGATAAGAGAAGAATTTCAATTAGCCATGGATATGGGATATGATTATTTCCAAGGTTACTTTTTCAGCAAACCTGTAATCATAAAGGGTAAGGATATTGAAAGTATAAATGTAAATATAATTAGAATTCTAGAAATGTTAAGCCTTGAAGAACCAGATTACCAAGAGATGACAGAAATTATAGAAACAGATATAGGACTTACTTATAAATTGTTAAAGTTAGTCAACTCTGTATTTTTTGGTACAAGAAATGTAATACATTCTATAAAGCATGCCTTAGTGCATCTTGGAATAAATGAGATAAAAAAATGGGTTTATGTTTTGATGTTAAAAGAGGTTCAACTTATGGAAAATAAAGAATTGATTAACATGTGTTTAGTAAGAGCTAAAATAATGGAACTATTATCAGTAGATATGGGAAAAGATGAAAAGAAATCGGATTATTTTTTGGTGGGTATGTTCTCCTCTATTGATATTCTTATGAATCGAAATATGAAGGAAATAATGGACGAGCTGCCTTTATCTTTAGAAGCGAAAGGTGCATTATTAGGTGAAGATAATAAAATCAGAAAGCTTCTAGATATTGTAGTAGATTATGAAAAACTTGTTTGGGATAAAACAAAGATTAAGCAAATAAGCCCAGAGATAACTTTAGATACTTATTCTAATAGACATATGGAAGCTTTAAAGTGGGTTATGAAGTTGGATTATTGATATAATTACTTATAGAGCTTATCCGAAAAGAAAGAGGAATTATATGAGGCGACTTTTTAATAAAGTAGTTAGGGCTATAATTAAGAAAACAGGAGTTACAGGACTAGAGCAAGACCTTAATACAAGACAAGATACGGGTCAAATTGCTGTTGAACCAATCGTTCCTCTGGCACGACAAGCTGCAGCAGAGGGAATTGTGCTGTTAAAGAATGAAAAACAAACTTTGCCTATAAGAAAAGAAGATACGGTGGCTGTATTTGGACGCATGGCCATTAATTATTTTGGAGTGGGATATGGTAGCGGTGGAGATGTACAACGTCCTTATTTAGTAAATTTAATGGAAGGGCTTACTAATGCAAGTGTAAAGATTAATGAAAAGCTTGCTGATATTTATAAAGAATGGACATCTATTCCCAAGAATCAGCCAGATGAAGGCTTTTGGGGACATTGGCCAATGAGTTTTCCCGAGATGCCTCTTACGGAAGATATAGTTAAGGAAGCAGCAAAGGAAAGTGATATAGCAATTGTTGTTATCGGGAGAGCGGCAGGAGAAGCCAGAGATAACATTCTTAAAAAGGGTAGTTATTACCTGACTGATTTGGAAATAGATATGTTAAATCGTGTAACTAAAGCTTTTGATAAAGTGGCAGTAGTTATGGATTGTGGCAACATCATTGATATGAGCTGGGTAGAAGATTATAAGGATAGAATAGGGGCAATTGTATATGCATGGTTAGGCGGTATGGAAAGCGGAAATGCTCTTGTGGATGTCTTGACAGCTAAGGTAAATCCTTGTGGAAAATTAACAGATACAATTGCAAACTCATATAAATCCATTCCTTCTGTAAGTGATTTTGGAAATCGAAGGTATAATAATTATACAGAGGATATTTATGTAGGTTATCGTTATTTTGAAACATTTGCACCAGAGAAAGTGCTATATCCATTTGGATTTGGACTTTCTTATACAACTTTTGATATGCTTACATCAGCAGAAATCATTGATACAAAGATAAATCTTAATATTACTGTGACTAACACAGGGAATAATCCAGGTAAAGAAGTGGTTCAAGCTTATCTTTCGCAGCCACAAGGACTTTTGGGAAAGCCCTCAAAGGTATTAGTTGGCTTTGCAAAGACAGATGAATTGCAACCTGACGAATCACGAAATATCTGTATAAAATTTGATTTATTTGATTTTGCTTCTTATGATGAAAGTGGTATAATAGAATGTAAATCATCCTTTGTTTTAGAAGCAGGTGAATACAAAGTATTTGTTGGAAATAGTGTAAGAAACAACAAAGAAGTAATAAGTAAAGTTCTTCAAGAAGCTATAGTTACAAAACAATTAAGCGAAGTCCTAGCAGTTAAAAAGGACAAAGTGTTTAAGCGCCTTGTAAACAGGAAAGGTCAAAAAGCCTATGAAGATGTTCCAACAGTTACGACTGATTTAAAACAAAGAATTCTTGACAACTTACCAAAGGATATTCCTTATACAGGTGATAAGGGAATTAAATTTGATGCTGTAATAAGTGGTAGATACTCAACTAGAGATTTTGTTGCGCAACTTTCACCACAGGAATTAGACGATCTTAGCCACGGTGAAGGTCAGATGAATTCACCTCTTGGGATTATAGGAAATGCAGGAGCCTTTGGTGGAGTGACAGAGTCTTTAAGGGAGAAAGGTATTCCACCTATAATAACAGCAGATGGGCCATCGGGAATAAGAATCAGGAAGACTTGTTCTTTGCTACCATGTGGTACTGCGCTGGCTAGTACTTTTAACAAAGAATTAATAAGAGAATTATATTCCCTTCTTGGGGAAGAAGTAAAATATTATGGCATTGATGTGTTGCTTGCTCCAGGGATGAATATTCATCGTAATCCGCTTTGTGGGAGAAACTTTGAATATTTTTCAGAAGACCCTTTGCTTAGTGGTTATATAGGAGCGGCTTTTGTAAAAGGCTTACAAAGTGCTGGTGTTTCAGCATGTCCAAAGCATTTTGCATGCAATAATCAAGAAAGAAATCGAAATTCTCATGATTCTCGTATTAGTGAAAGAGCTCTTAGAGAGATTTACCTTAAGAACTTTGAATTAATGATAAAAGAAAGTAATCCAGATACAATAATGGTTAGTTATAATAAAATAAATGGTATATGGAGTCATTATAGTTATGAACTAGCCACAAGTATTCTTCGTAAAGAATGGAATTATAAAGGTTTAATTCTTACAGACTGGTGGATGCAAAGTGATTCTTCACCAGAATTTCCAGACATAATTAATGATGCTTATAGAATACGCTCACAGGTAGATGTGCTTATGCCAGGTGCTGACAACAAAATGCCAGGCAAAAAAATAGGACGTCACTTGCTTGACACATATAAAAAGCCTGAAGGAATTACATTAGGGGAAATGCAGCGTGTGGCTATTAATGTGCTAGAGCTTATTACTAAAATAAAAGAACCATGAGGTGATGTCATGAAAAGTAATAAGATTAAGGTTTTAATTGTAGATGATAGTACTTTGTATAGGGAAGTCTTATCCAGTGGAGTTGCATCTGATCCTAGTATTGAAGTAGTAGCAAAAGCGATTAATGCTTATGACGCACGAGATAAGATAATGATGTTTCATCCAGATGTCATAATTTGTGATGTGCAGATGCCAGGGATGAATGGAATAGAATTTATAAGACAGTTGCTACCTGTTTATCCAATACCAGTAATTGTAGTTAGTACAGTTGGTAATGCAGTATTTGATGCACTGAATGCAGGTGCAATTGATTTTGTTGGAAAACCTGATGTTAACTCGGATTATAGTGTTAATGAATTTATAGATAGACTTATTGAAAAGATAAAAATAGCATCAACTGCAAAAGTTACTAAGCAAACTTTTGGTAAGCATCAGATATTGAGACCAACTATACATACAGCTTTTAGAAACAATACAGAAAAAATTATTGCAATTGGGGCTTCTACTGGTGGAATTGATGCAATAGAAAAGGTTCTTTCGTCTTTGCATTCAAACGTTCCGGGGATTGTAATTGTTCAGCACATTCAGCCAAGATTTTCGGCATCATTTTCAGAGAGACTTAACAAAATCTTGCCCCTTACAATAAAAGAGGCAGAAACCGGAGATGTAATACAAACTGGTAAGGTACTTATAGCTCCTGGAGATTTTCATATGAGGGTAATAAAAAGAGGAAATGATCATATAGTAGAGTGTTTTAAGGGAGAAAGGGTTAATAGACATCGTCCTTCAGTAGATGTGCTTTTTAAATCTGTTGCAGAAACATATGGCAAAAATGCAATTGGTGTAATTTTAACTGGAATGGGAGGAGATGGGGCCCAAGGACTTCTTTCTATGAAAAAGAAGGGTGCAAGAACTATAGGACAAGATGAAGCGTCTTCGGTTGTTTATGGAATGCCGAGAGTGGCTTATGATATCGGAGCTGTAGAGCAACAAGTTAGTTTGAAAAAGATACCTGAAGTTATAGGTACAATTTTACAGGAAATATAAAAGCAACAAGTGAATGCGCAGGAAGGTTAATATAATGAATGTATATGTGGCGCGTCAGCCTATTTTTGACAGAAAACAAAATGTAAATGGCTATGAATTATTTTATCGTAGAAGTATGAATAATTTTTATGAAGGTACGGATGATAATCAATCAACAGCAGAACTTATTAATAATGCATTCTTAACAATGCATTTTACTGAACTTACTGAAGGAACCAGAGCTTTTATAAACTTCTCACATGAAATGTTGATTAAAGAAGTACCACTTATATTGCCCAAAGATGCAGTAGTTATAGAGATTGTGGAAAGGGCAAAGATTAGCGAAGAGCTCATTGAGGCATGTAAGAAACTTCGAAAAAAAGGATATATAATTGCTCTTGATGATTTTTATATTAATGAAACAAATATAAGGTTACTAGAAGTAGCAAATATTGTAAAAATTGAATTTGCTAAGATGGATCTTAAAGTTCAGAAATTACTAATGGATAAATTCAAAGGAAAAATAAAGTTTTTAGCAGAAAAGGTAGAAACAAGAGAAGAGTACCAATTGGCCTTAGAGATGGGTTATCAGTTGTTTCAGGGCTACTTCTTTAGCAAGCCTGTGATTATAAAAAGTAAAGAAGTGGACTCCATAAATGTAAATATATTTAGAATACTAGAATTACTAAATGACGATGAGCCAGATTATCAAAGAATGACTGAAATTATTGAGACTGATATAGGACTTGCTTATAAGTTATTAAGATTGGTTAATTCGGTTTTCTATGGAACTACAAATGAAATACAATCTATAAAAAGAGCCTTAGTTCACTTGGGAATAAAAGAAATTAAAAAATGGATTTATATCTTAATGCTTAAGGATATTCAAGTTGTAGAAAATAATGAATTGATAAAAACCTGCCTAATAAGAGCTAAACTTATGGAAATGTTAGCCGAGTACATGGGTGAAATAGATGCTAAATCAGACTATTTCTTAACAGGAATGTTTTCCTCCATTGATGTTCTCCTGAATCGTGACATGGAGGAAATAATCAATGAAATATCTATAAGTGATGAAGTGAAAACAGCATTACTTGGTGAAAATAACAAAATTAAAAATTTGTTAGATGTTGTGATTGATTATGAAAAGCCAGGGAGCAATAAACTGGACATTAGAAAGGTGAATTATAAACTAAGCCCAGATATATATATGGACAAATACATTGAGACCTTGTCATGGGTTAAAAAGTTGGAATATTAATTATTAAAAACAAGTTTACATTACTTCTTAATAAAGCCACCAACAACCGACTTAACTTCGTTCACACTTATATATGCATTAGGATCAGTTCGTTTTATAATCTTAATAGCCTTAAAGATCCTTTTTCTTTTTAGCTGGACAAATAAAAGAATTTTTTTACTATGATCCTTACCTTTGCCTTCTATGATAGTAGTTCCAAATCCTTCATCTCGAAGGGTTTCAGCAAGAATATTCCCAATCTTTTCGCTTACAACAACTTGAATGGATGAGATGCCAATTGCAATTTTGGATTCTATATAGATTCCTAAGAAATTCCCTATGGAAAAACCAGCAGCGTAAGCAATTATTTTAAATGGATCCTCAGTTATATTATTAAGAACAGAACTTACAACCAAGATCCAAATCAACACTTCAAAAAACCCCAGAACAGCTCCCTTTATACGTTCGCCTTTGCTGTTGTATACCAAGCGAATTGTTGAAATTGAAACTTCGATAGTTTTTGCAATAAATATAATAACATATAGTAAAGGGCCACTTAAATTCATTAAAAATCCCATAAACATTTCCCACTTTCATCTTATTATTTGTTAATATATATATTGTATAATGTTTTTGTTTTTTATTCAATTAGATAAGAATATAAACGATAGTATAAATGATGAAGGTTTTATAGAAGAAAAGAAAGGTAAGAATAATATGTCAATTAAACTATTGATGGGCAACCAAGCTATGGCTATGGGGGCAATCCACGCAGGAGTAGAAGTAGTAACAGGTTATCCAGGAACTCCATCAACAGAAGTATTAGAAACAATAGCTAGCAAGAAGGTAGAAGGTCTTTATATTGAATGGTCAGTAAATGAAAAAGTTGCTTTAGAAGTTGCAGCAGGTGCTTCAATGGCAGGGAAAAGAAGCCTAGTAACTATGAAACAAGTGGGTCTAAACGTTGCCTCAGATCCTCTAATGTGTTTATCTTATATTGGTGTTAAAGGTGGAATGGTTGTTCTTGTTGCAGATGACCCAGGGCCAATATCGTCACAAACAGAACAAGACACAAGACATTTTGCTCAGTATTCGAAGCTTCCAATATTTGACCCTTCATCAGTAGAAGAGGCTTATAAAATGATAATAGATGCATTTGATTACTCAGAAAAATATGAAACTCCAGTACTAATAAGACCAACAACCAGGATATGCCATGCTTACAGTAGCATAGAAGTTTCTGAGTTAATTATAAAGCATGAAACTGATGGCTTTAAGAAGGATTCTAGGTGGGTTATATTTCCCAAGTTGTCTTATAATGCTCATTTAAAAATCGAAAAAAGAAATCCGATAATAGGCGATGATTTTTCAAAATATAAATTCAATACTATAGAAGGTTATGGAAGGCTTGGGATAGTAAGTGCTGGTATAAACTATGCCTACACTAAAGAGGCCTTATCTTTACTTAAGGCCTCTGATAATAGTTTTAAACTACTAAAGGTTGCTACACCTCATCCATTTCCAGAAAAAAGAGCACTTGATTTTCTCAATTCAGTAGACGAAGTAATGGTAATTGAAGAATTAGATCCTGTAATTGAAAGAGAGCTTATATATTTATGTGGAAAACACCATATTAAACTTAATATAAGAGGGAAATTAACAGGAGATGTGCAGCAAGCGGGAGAAAATAGCTGTGAATATGTAGCAGAAGTTTTATCAAACTACCTAGATATTCCTTATAAAAAAATCGAAATTTTTGAGGATAGACCAAAACTTCCAATAAGGCCACCGGTTCTATGTGCTGGATGTCCACACAGGGCTTCTTTCTATGCAGTTAAACAAGCGATGAAAGGAAAAAAAGCAGTATTTACAGGAGATATTGGTTGCTATACACTTGGAAATGCTCAACCCCTAGATATGGTAGATACTTGCCTGTGTATGGGAGCAGGAGTAACCAATACACAAGGAATACATAGAGCTGAATCAGACACCATTAACTTTGCATTTATAGGAGACTCAACCTTTTTCCATTCAGGTATTACGGGTATTATAAATGCTGTTTACAATCAGACAAATATGATTTTAGTGGTCTTAGACAACTCAACAACTGCAATGACAGGCCATCAGCCCCATCCTGGAATGGGAATAACTATGATGGGAGAAATAGCTAAGAAGATATCTATTTCTAATATATTAAAAGCTATAGGGGTTAAGGATGTACAGGAAATTAATCCCTTAAAACTTGAAGAGGCAAAGCTGGCAGTAAAAAATGCTGTAAATGTTGCAGAGGATGGAGTATCAGCAATAATCTTTAAGTCTCCTTGCATTGCTGTATGTGACCCAGGCCTAATTCAAACAGTCTATGAAGATAAATGTAGAAGCTGTGGCAAATGCATCAATGATATTGGTTGCCCAGCTATTACTAAGGCAAGTGACGGTAAGGCAGCTATAGATCCATCACTTTGTTATGGTTGTGACTTGTGTACACAAATTTGCCCATTTGATGCTATAGGAGGTTATGTAAATGATTAATGTAATACTTGCAGGTGTTGGGGGTCAAGGTACGGTACTTGCTTCAAGATTAATAGCTGAGTGTGCGATGAATAAGGGTCATTTAATTTGTGCTGCTGAAACTATTGGAATGGCTCAAAGAGGGGGTTCAGTAGTAAGTCATGTAAGAATAGGAGGGGATATATATTCTCCCTTGGTTCCATATGGAGAAACAGACCTATTAATTGGATTCGAACCTTCTGAAGCTGTAAGAAACCTTCATTATTTAAAAAAAGATGGAACAATTATAGTAAGTAATCGGATTGTTACTCCGACAACAGCGACTTTAACAGATGAAGTTTATGACTCAGAAGAAATGATAAAATATATCAAATCAAAGGTGAAAAATGTAATAGTAGTTGATGCAGATTATATAACAAAAGAATGTGGAAGTTCCAAAGTATTAAACGTAGGATTACTTGGAGCGGCAGTAAGTACAGGGAAGCTGATATTTACTAGTGAAGACATTAAAGAATCTATAGATAGTAAAATACCAGAAAAATATAGAAAGTTAAATTATAAAGCCTTTGAAATAGGATCACAATTTGCTAAAAGTGAGGAAAATTATGAATCTTAAAGAAGAACAACTTGATATTATAAAAGAAAAAATAAGATATTTGAAAAGCTTTAAGGGAAATCTTTATCATGAAAAGTATGCAAATGTTGATGTGGATAATATAAAATCCCCTGGTGATTTTGAAAAGCTACCTTTTACGGAAAAAGATGAACTTAGGACTTGTTATCCCCTTGGAATAACTGCTGTTGAAGAGAAAAAAATAGTAAGAATTCATTCGTCTTCAGGAACAACTGGGACACCGGTTATAATTCCTTATACTAAGAAGGATGTTGATGACTGGGCAATAATATTTAAGCGTTGTTATGAAATGGCAGGAGTAACTGACACGGATAGAGTTCATATAACTCCTGGCTATGGACTTTGGACAGCAGGTATAGGATTTCAAGCAGGAGCAGAGCTCCTTGGAAGTATGGTGATTCCTATGGGACCAGGGAATACAGACAAACAGATAAAGATGATGGTAGACCTAAAGAGTACAGTTCTTTGCTCCACTTCATCCTACGCCTTATTATTAGCTGAAGAAATAGAGAAAAGAGAAATAGGAGAGCAGATTCATTTGAAAAGGGCTTTGATTGGTTCAGAACGTTGGGGTGAAAAAATGAGAAAAAGAATTGCTGATGAACTTGGAGTTACCCTTTATGATATATATGGACTAACAGAAATTTATGGGCCTGGAATAGGTATAAGTTGTGAATATGAAAGTGGTATGCATTACTGGGATGATTATGTTTATTTTGAAATAATAGACCCTAAGACTGGACAGATATTACCAGATGGAGAGATTGGAGAATTAGTAATAACCACACTTAAAAAAGAAGGTGCACCACTAATTCGTTATCGTACAAGGGATTTAACTAGAATTATTAAGGGTAAATGTAAATGTGGAAGTACTTACCCAAGAATTGATACATTAATAGGTCGTACGGATGATATGGTTAAGGTTAAAGGTGTAAACATTTATCCTGGTCAGATTGAAGATGTTCTAAAAGAAGTTGAAGGAACAAGTTCTGAATATCAGGTAATGATTGATCATCTTCACGGTAGAGATATTATTACTATATATTTTGAAACAAGGTATATAGAGGATAAAGAAGAATTAGAGCTAAAAGTGAAAGAGGTATTTAAGAGCCAAGTAGGAATTGCAATAATTGCAAAAGCAGTTACAATTGGCGAATTACCAAGAAGTGAAAAGAAGACAACTAGAGTGTTCGACAATAGATATTAAAAAGCAACAAGGCCTATTTTCTTAATGAAGAAAATAGGCCTTGTTTGTAATACAAAGTTAGGAGTTTTATTTATGATATATCAAACAAAGCAATTTTATAAGTTGTCTATATAAGCTTCAACTTCGACAATTTCTTGCTCAGAATTATAAGCTATGAAGTTTCCATCATACTTCTTGTCATTAATGATATATGAAGAAACCTTTCCTTCAATTCCATCAGGATTATGGATAGTAATATTATAAACTACATCTCTGAACTTCCTTCTAATAGTCACCTTATCCATAACAGATGGGATACAAGGATCAATAATTAGTCCGTCGTACTCAGGACGTATTCCTAATATATACTGGGAAGCGCTCATAAAGGTCCAAGCGGCAGTCCCTGTAAGCCAACTGTTCTTAGCTTCTCCCATATTAGCTGCGTCTTTTCCGGCTATCATTTGTGAATACACATATGGTTCAGTTCTGTGTATATCACTAATGTCCTCTAAGTATGCAGGAGTAATCTTTTTATATAAATCGAAAGCTCTATTATTGCGTTCAATAAGGGTTTCAGCTATAATTACCCAAGGATTATTGTGGCAGAATATGCCAGCGTTTTCTTTGTATCCAGGTGGATATGAAGAAACCTCTCCAAGATTCAAGTAATACTTGCTATAGGCTGGTTGTAATAAAACAATTCCATATGGAGTATCTAAATGCTTTTTAACACTATCTAAAGCTTTCTTAGCTAAGCCCTCTTCGATTCCAATACCTGCAAGAACGCAAAAACCTTGAGGCTCAATGAAGATCTTTCCTTCTTCACATTCCTTAGAACCAACTTTATCTCCAAAAGCATCATAAGCTCTTAAGAACCATTCACCATCCCAACCATCTTTAATTACAGCTTGAGACATATCTTCTACAGCTTTTTTTGCTTTACTTGCTTCTTCTTTCTTTCCTAATCGCTCACATATAGAAACGTATTCTTTACCATATAAAACAAACATTGCAGCAATAAATACAGATTCTGCAACTGGACCTTCATCAGGACCAGATGTTTGGAATGATTCACCAGGCTCTTCTGAAAAACAATTCAAGTTCAGACAATCATTCCAGTCGGCGCGTCCAATAAGTGGAAGATTATGTGGGCCTAAGTTGTTTAATATATAGTTAAAAGAGCGACTTAAATGTTCAAATAAAGACTCTGCCTTACTTTCATCATTATCAAAAGGAACAGACTCGTCTAATATGGACCAATCACCAGTTTCTTTAAGATAAGCCGCAACTGCTGCAATCAACCAAAGAGGATCATCATTAAAACCAGAACCTATATCAGAGTTACCTTGTTTTGTAAGAGGCTGGTATTGATGATATGCACTACCATCTTCAAACTGTGTAGCTGCAATATCTAAAATACGTTGTCTTGCTCGATCTGGCATCATGTGTAAAAATCCAAATAAGTCTTGGCATGAATCACGGAATCCCATTCCTCTACCTATACCTGATTCAAAGAATGATGCAGACCTAGACATGTTAAAGGTAACCATACATTGATATTGATGCCATATATTAACCATGCGATTAAACTTATCATCACTTGTCTTAGTTTGATAATTACTTAGTAACTCATCCCAGTATTTTGCTAATTCACTAAGTGCTTTTTCAACCTTATCTGTTGAATTAAACCTATTGATTAATTCTTTACTTGGAGTCTGGTTAACAAGACCATCTGATGCCCACTTTTCGTCTTGTGGATTCTCAGCATAGCCTAAAATAAAGATCAAGTCCTTCTCTTCTCCCGCTTCTAAAGTAATATTAATATTATGAGAAGCAATAGGAGCCCATCCGCTTGCTATGGAATTTTTTGAAGTCATATTATTAACAACTTCAGGAGAAGCCTTGCTACCATATGTTCCTAAAAATGATTCCCTATCCGTATCAAAACCATCAACAGGATGGTTAACAGTAAAAAAGGAATAATGGTTACGACGTTCTCTGTATTCGGTTTTATGAATAATTGTAGAATCGTGAACTTCTACTTCACCTATACTATAATTTCTTTGGAAGTTTGTCATATCATCCAAAGCATCCCAAAGACAAAACTCTACAAATGAAAATAGGGATAAAGACTTTGTTTCTGAACTGTCGTTACGAAGTTTTAAATGGTTAATTTCACAACTAGCTTTTAGTGGTACAAAGCAAGTTAAGTCTGCGTTAAGACCATTTTTTGAAGAAATAAAACTGGAATAACCAAGGCCATGATGGCATTCGTAAGTGTCTAATTCTGTTTGACAAGGTTGCCATCCAGGATTCCAAGGATCACTATTCTCTTCTTTAATATAGTAATGAACTCCGTCAGAATCCATAGGTACATTATTATACCTATAACGTGTAAGGCGCATAAGTTTAGGATCCTTATAAAAACTATATCCGCCACAAGTATTAGACTTTAATGAATAAAATGATTCACTACCTAAATAATTAATCCAAGGTAAAGGTGTTCTTGGTGTAGTAATAACATACTCTTTCTTTGAATCATCAAAATAACCAAATTTCACGATTGTATTCTCCTTTTGTGTAATTAAACTAAATCGATTAAGTAAATAGTTACTAAACAATAATAATAATATATATATAAACTATATAATATTTTTTACTAAAAAGCAATATAAATTTTAAACTACTTATAATCAATCATTATTGGTCATATTGTGTAAAAAATATAAAAATAAATTTAATATATGTTGCATTATTTCTTTAAGTATGTTATATTAAATGTGCGAAAACGATTAAGTGACAGCAAAGGAGAGGATAGTATGGTATCTCTAAAAGAGATTGCATCAAGGTGTAACGTTTCGGTAGCTACTGTTAGTAAGTCCCTTAATAACCATAGCGATATAAGTGATTTAACAAAAAAAAGGGTACAAAAGGTGGCTAGAGAGATGGGATATTTTCCAAACTCTGCTGCAAGGTCCTTGAAAACAAATCGTACATATAATATTGGAGTTTTACTTGAAGATGATGCAAGGAGTGGATTAACCCATGAGTATTTTGCAAATATTCTGCAGTACTTCAAAACGTGCGTAGAGTCCAAAGGATACGATTTGACTTTCATTAATAAAAATATAGGCGAATATAAGGATATGTCATATTATGAACATTGCTTATATAGAAACTTTGACGGTGTAGTTATTGCTTGTATAGAATTTGAAGATCCAGAAGTTATGGAACTTGTTAATGGCAAAATCCCCGTAGTTACAATCGACTATGTTTTTAATAATCGTTCCGTGATACTATCTAACAACGCCGATGGAATATCACAACTAGTGAAACATATACATAGTATGGGGCACAAAAAAATTGCATATATCCATGGTGTCGATTCAGCTGTAACCCGTGAACGTGTTGGCAGTTTTCACAGAACAATTTCTGAATTAAATATTGATGTACCAGACGAATACATAAGAGTAAGTCCTTACTTGGATTCTGAAGGAGCAGCAAAAGTAACCAAGGAATTGATGATGTTAGACAACAAGCCAACCTGTATAATGTACCCTGATGATTTTGCGGCATTTGGCGGAATTATGGCCATACGTGAAATGGGGTATAGGATACCCGAAGATGTTTCTGTGGCAGGATATGACGGATTATCAATATCAAGGGCAATTTCTCCAACATTAACAACTCTTGTACAAGATACAAAAGCAATTGGAGAATTTGCTGCAGAGTGTTTATTAAGAGAGATAGAGAATCCCAGCATTTCCTATCCAGAAAGAATATCGATTCAAGGTCACTTACAAAAAGGTAAGACCGTAAAACTTATGTAAGAATAATATGTTTATATTAAATAACAAGAAATGGTCTTGTTAATAAACATATTAAAGAGGAGGATTTAATGAAAAAGAATTGGTTAGTATTAATGTTAGTAATTGCATTAGCAACTACACTATTAGTAGGTTGTAAAGACAAAAAAGATGATGTTGACGCAACTAAAGCTAGTGAAGAAACAGATGCAACAGAAGAAACAAAAGAAACAGATGAAAAAGAAGAAACTGAAGAAACTGAAGAAACTGAACCAGCAGCACCAGAAGGAAAAGTACTTAGAATTTATTGCTGGAATGAAGAATTCCAAGATAGATTCAACGCTTATTATGGCGAAGACAAATTACCAGAAGGAGTAGAAGTAGAATGGGTAATTACTCCTAATGAAGACAATGCATATCAAGACAAGTTAGATCAAGATCTTTTAAATCAAGATTCAGCAGCAGATGATGATAAAATTGACATCTTCCTTGTAGAAGCAGACTATGCATTAAAGTATGTTAACACAGATTATACATTAGACGTAATTGGTGATATTGGTTTAACAGAAGCAGATACTGCTGATATGTATCAATACACTAAAGACATTGTAACTGATGAAAATGGACTGTTAAAAGGAACTACTTGGCAAGCGACTCCAGGTCTTTTTGCATATAGACGTTCTATAGCCCAAGATGTATTAGGAACAGACGATCCAGTAGAAGTACAAGCAGCTTTAGATAATTGGGATAAGTTTGATAATGTTGCTAAACAAGCAAGTGATAAAGGTTATAAGATGTTATCAGGA
This sequence comes from uncultured Lachnospiraceae bacterium, assembly GCA_964544535.1. GTDB lineage: Bacteria > Bacillota > Clostridia > Lachnospirales > Lachnospiraceae > JAAYRG01. The sequence continues at coordinate 28,152 of CAZJCV010000020.1, forward strand.
TATGATGATTCATATCGTACATTTTCAAACAACGTTTCAGCTCCATGGGTTGACGGAACTAAAATCGTTATTGATGATAATTTAATGAGATGGGTTGACCAAACAAAAGAATATACTGATAAAGGTTATAATAATAAGACTTCTTTATGGGCACCTGAATGGTCAGCAGATCAAGGTCCTGAAGGTAAAGTATTTGGTTTCTTCTACTCTACTTGGGGAATCAACTTTACATTACTAGAAAATTCTCTAGAAACAGCTGTAAAAGACGGTGGAAAACTTGAAGAGGGTAACGGAATCTATGGAGATTATGCAGTATGTCAAGGCCCTGAAAGTTACTACTGGGGTGGAACTTGGATTTGTGCAGCGGCAGGCACAGACAATGTGGCTACAATAAAAGACATTATGTTAACGTTAACTTGTGATAAAGATACAATGAAACAAATTACTCTTGACACTGAAGACTATACAAATAACCAAACTGCAATGAGTGAAATCGCAAACAGTGATTATGAGTCTGCATTCTTAGGTGGACAAAACCACATAGCTTTATTTTCAGAAGCAGCACCACTTATTGACATGAGTAATATCTCTATTTATGACCAAGGACTTAATGAAGGATTCCAAGGAGCATTTAAAGATTACTTCGATGGAAACGCGACTAAAGAAGATGCTTTAGAACTTTTCTACACAGATGCGATAGAAAAATATCCTGAATTAACTCGCTAATTATGGGACAATAATAACTTGGGCTTTTACTTTTGTAAAAGCCCAAATTAATAAGGGGTTGTATAAATGAATATAAGTAAAGCAAACAAACAAAACAAGCATAAACCTATTACGTATAACAGATATGGATATATCTTTCTTGCACCATTTTTTGTTATATATTTTATATTTTCCTTTATCCCATTAATTTCAACTTTTATTTATAGTTTTTTTGAAAATTACATGTCTGGTTTAAATCAAATAGGTCCAACCTTCATTGGTCTAGACAATTATAAAACTTTATTTTCACAAGGAGATTTATTAAAGTATACAGGGAATACTATATGGATATGGTTTTTGGGATTTGTTCCTCAGATAGCCATGTCTTTATTACTAGCTTCTTGGTTTACAGATATTCGATTGAAATTGAAAAGTCAAGGATTTTTTAAAACTGTAATATACATGCCTAATATTATAATGGCATCAGCATTTGCTATGTTATTTTTTACGCTTTTTTCAGATAGTGGTCCTGTTAACAATCTTCTTGTATCATCAGGATTAATAAATGAACCATTTAGATTTTTATCAAATGTTTCAGGAACAAGAGGCTTAATTGCATTAATGAATTTCTTAATGTGGTTTGGGAATACGACAATACTATTAATGGCGGGCATGATGGGTATAGATCCAGGTCTTTTTGAAGCAGCTCAAGTAGATGGAGCATCACCTAGTAAGGTGTTTAGACATATAACATTGCCACTTTTAAAACCAATATTAATATATGTGCTCATAACATCTATGATAGGTGGAATACAGATGTTTGACGTGCCACAGATTTTAACTAACGGTAATGGTAGTCCAGGCAGATCAAGTATGACATTAATTATGTATTTAAACAAACATCTATTTAGCAAGAACTATGGTATGGCAGGAGCATTATCTGTACTCTTATTTGCTATTTCCGCAATCTTAAGTCTGCTAGTATATAAAATGTTTGTAAAAAAAGAAGATTAGGGGGGGAAGAATGAAGAAAAACAAAGTGAAAAAGGTAACAGTCTTAACTTTTAGAAGAATAATATCATATATAGTATTAATATTGTTGGCATTTATATGTTTGTTTCCTTTTTATATATTAATCATAAATGCAAGTAGAGCTCATTCAGCTATTCAAAAGGGCTTTTCTTTCCTACCTGGAAAATCATTGCTACCAAACTTAGAAAAATTATTGAATAACGATAATCTACCTATTCTTTCTGCAATGTTCAACAGTTTCTTTATTGCAATTTGTACTGCAGCATTTACTACCTATTTTTCTGCACTTACAGCATATGCGATTCACACATATAGTTTTAAGATCAGGAAAGCGGCCATGTCCTTTATACTAATGATTATGATGGTTCCAACTCAGGTATCGGCCCTAGGTTTTATTAGGCAAATGAACTCAATGGGATTAACTGATTCGTTTATCCCTTTAATTATTCCGGCAATTGCTGCACCAGTTGTTTTTTTCTTTATGCTACAATATATGGAGGGAGCTTTGCCAATAGAAGTTGTTGAGGCTGCAAGGATAGATGGTTCAGGAGAATACAAAACATTTAATCGTATTGTACTTCCTATTATAAAACCAGCTATTTCGGTCCAAGCTATTTTTGCATTTGTTACATCTTGGAACAACTATTTTACTCCAAACTTATTGTTAGAAAGTAAAGAAAAAAAGACTTTGCCGATACTAATAGCTCAACTTAGAAGTGCAGACTTCATGAAGTTTGATATGGGTCAGGTTTATATTTTAATTGCTATATCTATTATTCCAGTAATTATTGTATATTTGTTTTTTTCTAAGTACATAGTACAAGGAGTGGCACTAGGAAGTGTTAAAGGATAGGTAATAATATAGGAAAAATAAAATAATATAAGAGTTTATATGGTTTTTAGGTCGCTTATGGCGGCCTTTTTACTTTTTAAAATGTTTATATGATTACTATTATGGGAAACATATAAATAGTATAAAACATTATAGCTTAGAAGGGAACGATTATATTATGGCATCAATTTGGACATTAGAAAATGAATTTCCACAAATGGAGACATTAAAGGAAGACAAGAGTACGCAGGTAGTTGTAATAGGTGCGGGAATGGCAGGCTTATTGACGGCTTATCTTTTATATCAAGAGAATGTTGACACGATAGTATTGGAAGCTAAGAAAGTTGCAAGTGGTCAAACAATGAATACTACAGCAAAAATAACTTCTCAACATAATTTAACATATGCCAATTTAATTAAAGATTTTGGAGAAGAAATAGCTAGAGGATATGCTCTAGCAAATGAAGAGGCAATTAAAAGTTATGCTAAAATTATTGAAAAAAATAATATTTCATGTCATTTTAAGAAAGAGCCAGCTTATGTATATAGTGTAAATGATGCTTGCAAGATAGAGAAAGAAGTTGAGGCAGCTAATAAAGTTGGAATAAAGGCTGAATTCACAGAAAAGGTAAGTATACCTATTGACGTTGAAGCAAGCGTTAAGTTTCCAAATCAGGTCTCCTTTAATCCCTTAGAATTTTTAAAAGATATAATAAAACCTCTGACAATATATGAAGATACAATGGTTAACGCCATAGAAGATGATAAGGTAATAACTAATAAAGGTGTAGTTACGGCAAGTCATATTGTTATAGCAACTCATTATCCTTTTTTAAATACTCCTGGCTACTATTTTCTAAGAATGCATCAAGAAAGGTCATATGTGATTGGACTTGAAAATGCAGCTAAGCTGGATGGAATGTATATAGATGAAGCAGAAAATGGTTTTTCTTTTAGAAATTACGATGATAAACTGATATTAGGTGGGCCAGGACATCGAACTGGAGAAAATAAATATGGGGGATACTATGATGTGCTTAGAAGTAAAGCAGTAGATTTGTTCCCCAATAGTAGAGAAATATGCCATTGGTCTGCCCAGGACTGTATAACTATTGATAATGTGCCCTATATAGGAAGGTATTCTTCCTCCACACCACATATGTATGTGGCTACAGGTTTTAAGAAGTGGGGAATGACATCTTCTATGGTATCAGCAATGTTGATTCGAGATTTAATACTTTCAAGAGATAATCCTTATGAAAAAGTATTTAGCCCCCAAAGATTTAAGATTACAGCTTCTATGAAAACTCTAAATGAGGAAGTTAAAAACACCACAAAAGGGCTTGTAATAGACAAACTAAAAATACCTAAAAAAACAATAGATAGTGTAAAAAAAGGTCGTGGAGAAATTGTTGAATATGATGGATTAAAAATTGGAATATATAAAGATGAAGAAGGAAAGACGTATGCGGTTTTTGCAAACTGTAGTCACTTAGGTTGTGAATTAAAATGGAACCAAGACGAGTTAAGCTGGGATTGCCCATGCCATGGCTCAAGGTTTGACTATAAAGGAAAGCTTATCGATAATCCTGCAAAAGATGATATCAAAATTATTGAAAAGTGAGCTGCTTCAACAGCTCACTTAACTTAACTTTTTTCTTTTATTTTTCCGTCTGTTAAGGATGGATTAATATAATAGAAATTATCTGCATCTAGCCTTTCTGTAACGTTACGAAGGGCTTCGCCAAATCGTTGATAATGATTAATTTCTCTTTGTCTCAAAAACTTAATTGGATCTGTTACGTCTGGATCACTTACTAGGTTTAGTATATTGTCATAAGTTGATCTAGCTTTTTGTTCAGCCGCCATATCTTCATGTAAATCAGTAATTGGATCACCTTTAGATTGAAAATATGCTGATGTGAAAGCATTACCGCTTGCAGCTTGTGGCCAAATACCATTTGTATGATCAACAAAATAAACATCTAAGCCTGAGGATTTAAGTTCTTCTGCACTTAAGCCTTTGCATAGCTGGTAAACAATAGTAGAGATCATCTCAAGATGGGCAAGCTCCTCGGTGCCAATATCTGTCAAAAGCCCTGCTACATCACGATAAGGCATTGAATATCTTTGTGATATATAGCGCATAGAAGCGGCCAACTCTCCATCGGGCCCTCC
>CAZJCV010000021.1:0-32044 GCA_964544535.1 uncultured Lachnospiraceae bacterium
CCACCTACAGTACTCTTACTCACCCTCAACTCATTCAGGCCTTTTACATTACCTACACTAGCACCAGTAGATTTTATCAGCCCTTTACCCGCAAATCCAGCTGTAAAGGAGTTGAGGCCAAACTGTAATACGTCCCAAGGATTTACATCTCTTCCATCTCTTTTATCTGTGACTATACGGACTCCTCTTACTATAGCTCCATAAGTACCTCTTACAAAAGTAGCACCATGACCAATCGCCTTAGTAGCATTTATTATTAAATCTCCTACCAGCATGAGTTTCTTTGAGCCTTTGGCTCCCCACTTGAGTCCATTTCCAACGGCAGAACCAAACCCAGGAACTGCTGATATCAGACTAGTTGTAACCCCAAAGAAATCCCCTTCAGAATAATACCAAGCTGCATTAGCTAGGTCAAATGCAAATCCGACTACTGGAACACAACCTAGTAGATCTAGTACTGCATGGCCAATACCTCTCCAGCTAATATCTGGACTTAGGCCAAATGGATCGGTTAAGCTTATTGGGTTTCCTTGTACATAGGAATAGCGGTTAAGGCTTGGGCTACTTGCTATGCTTCCCGTTAGGATGTCCTGGCTTATAAATCTTTTTATATCTACATTATAGTATCTAGCACGCATGTAGTAAAGACCATTTGAATCGGTGGATACTCCGTACATGCCATTGTATAAGAATCTTATGTTTTTGCCGTCCCCTGAAAGTAGTTCTCCATAAGGACCATAGGTGTAGGTGTGAATTACTTTACCTGTTTCATCTGTAATTGCTGTAGTACTGCCTAAGTGGTCGTAATGATAGGTTAGGTAGCCGCCTTCAGTGTTTTCTTGGGCTATTAGGCCTAAACCATATATGTATATGGTTAATGACGGATTTTCATTATCTGTGTCTGTATCAATTATATTTCCATCACTATCTAATTTGTACTCTTTTTCAGTAAGTACTTGGCTTAGGCTAGTATTAGTATTAATTACAAATTCAGTTCTTGTCTTTTCCTTTGAATCTATTATTGCTATACGGTTATTTTCTGCATCATATTCATATGATAAGTTCCCTGCGCTTATTAACCTATTCCTACAGTCATAAGTAAACTCTGTCATTTCACCATTTAGAGGACCGTAGATCATATTGCCATCGTCATCATATAGTACCTCTTGATCATTGTAGGATATTAGACGATTGGCCTTGTCATACTTCATTGTGGAACTCTTTAGATTTTTGGCACTTCCTTCTTCTAAGGAAGTTTTCTCTATTATGTTGCTAGCTTCATCATATGTATATGTATAATGATTAATTATCTCACTGCCGTTTTTGTTTTCTTGTGATATTATTCTTCCGGCTTCGTCATATTCATAAGTTTCAGTACTTCCCTCTGGTCTGTTTACCTTTGTAAGTCTTCCGTTTAGGTCATATTCGTATGTTGTTATACGACCTTCCCAATCTATTACTTCGTTTATTTGTCCATTTAAATTATAAGTATAACGAAGGATTTCTCCACCTGGATATGTAAGAGATATTAAGTTCCCAAGTTCATCATAAGCATATTTTACGGTGTTTCCTTTATAGTCTGTGTACTCGGTAACTCGGTTCAGTGCATCATACTTCCTTGAAATGGTTCCTTTATCATCACTTACAGTTAGTATATTACCATTTGCATCACCCATAAGCTTTACCTTTATTGGCAAGCTTTCAGCAAATAAACCTATAATATTATTACAAGTCTAATAAATTTAAACAAGAAAAATCCTTACTTATTAAAGAACTCATTCCAGTTCATAACAAGTAAGGATATTTTATTTATAAATCTTCAAACATTACAACTAAACCCACACCACCCTATGGAAATACAGATATAACATCATTGTTTGCCTCTGATGCTATAACAAGTTTAAGATCTTTCAATAACATTGTATCTAAATCATGAGTCAAATAAACATAAACTTCATCTGACAGTTGAATAAGATTACTTAAAGGATATAAATCTTCGGAAATATATTCTATATCTCCATCGTAATACTCAATATAATCCTTATAAATATCATACTGCTCAGTAAGATGACCCTTTTCTAAAATAGTAGAGTCCGGATTACTCAATTTATCCTTTTCGATATCATATGAGATAACTTCTTTTGTAGATGATTTTTCAAAAAATACAGTAGTTCCAAGTTTGTCTGCATAAATAGAAGACGCCTTATCTCCCTGAATCATAATGTCCATCTCCTCGAAGTCTAAGGCTCGAATAATTTGTTTCTCCACATAATCGAATACTAACAGTCCTGAATGGTCGTAAATTATTACAATAGAATCATCTGCAAATAATAACTCTGGAGACACTGCCCCTAAACTCGAACCGCTTAGTTTTTCTATCAATTTTGAATCCGCTAAGTTTTTATTAGAGGGTTTGGCATCCTGGCATGCAGTAAGTATTAACACAAGTATCAACAAAAATAACATATAAGTTTTTCTTCTGATTTTCATATATAAACGCTCCCCTTTTCTTAAACAACAAAAGTTTATGTTTCACTAGAAACTAATTATATACATATTATAACTCTTTCCCCAAATGAACACAATCAAGATTTAAAAAAGATAATCAAAATTAAGAAGAAAAAAATGCCTATCACCATAAGCTAGTGATAGGCATTTTTATTTAGTGTTATCTCTACATCTAATCGTTTAGTTTTTCACGAAGTACCATCTGCAATATCCCACCATGACGATAGTAATCCATTTCAACTTCTGAATCAAACCTAGCAATAGCTGAAAACTCCTTAACACTTCCGTCTTTAGCAGTTGCCGTAACCCTTAGCACATCGCGAGGTTTTACATTATCATCTATATCAACTGTATAAGTTTCTTCCCCAGTTAAGCCAAGCAAATCTGCTGACTCTCCTTCTAAGAACTGAAGTGGAAGTACACCCATCATTACTAAGTTAGAGCGATGGATACGTTCGTAGCTTTCTGCTATAACTGTTTTTATTCCAAGAAGACTTGTACCCTTTGCTGCCCAGTCACGGGAAGATCCCATTCCATAGTCTTTTCCTGTAAGTACTAGAAGGCCAACACCGTCTTCCTTATACTTCATACATGCATCATAGATTGACATAATTTCGCCCGTTGGCATATATTTTGTAAGTCCACCTTCAGTTCCTGGAGCAACTTGATTTCTAATACGTATATTGGCAAATGTACCCCTCATCATTACTTCATGATTTCCACGTCTTGAACCATAAGTGTTGAACTCTTCCACAGGAACACCATTTTCAAGAAGATATTTGCCAGCAGGTGTTGATTTAGCAATGGCACCAGCAGGGGATATATGATCTGTTGTTACAGAATCTCCAAACTTACCAATAACACTCATATCCTTTAGTGCTTCGATTTTAGAAGCTTCTTTCGTTAAATTATCAAAGAATGGTGGATTTTGAATGTATGTTGAACTTTCATCAAAGTCGTAAAGTGGGCTATCTCCAACTTGGATATCATTCCATAATTCATTTGCTTTATATACATTACTATATTCTTTATTAAATAATTCAGGCTTAACACTTTCTACCACAAGTTTTTCTAATTCTTTATCGTCTGGCCAAATATCTTTTAGATAAACATCTTTTCCATCCTTGTCTTTTCCTAGGCTGTCTTCTCTCAAGTTGATATTAACTGTTCCTGCTAATGCATAAGCAACCACAAGAATAGGAGAAGCTAAGTAATTAGCCTTAACATTTTGATGAATTCGGCCTTCAAAGTTACGGTTAGCAGATAAAACAGAAGTTACAACCAAGTCATCTTCTATTATCTTTTCTTCTACTTCTTTTGGTAGAGGACCTGAGTTACCTATACACGTTGCACATCCATAACCTATAGTGTTAAAACCTAATTTATCTAAATACTTTTGAAGTCCAGCATTTTCTAGGTAACCTGTTACTACCCTTGAACCAGGTGCAAGTGAAGTTTTTACATGAGCTGGCACTTCTAATCCTTTTTTCACTGCATTCTTAGCTAAAAGACCTGCACCTAACATAACCAAAGGATTTGATGTGTTAGTACAAGATGTAATAGATGCAATAACAACAGAGCCTGTCTCTAGGGTTGATTTTCTTCCATTTGCAAATGTAATTTCTGCCTTCTTATTAAATTCATCAGCTGTTAATCCATGACCAGAATTACCTGCTGCTGAGCTAATTGAATCTACAAAGGCTTCTTGCATATCATCAAGATTAATACGGTCTTGTGGACGCTTTGGTCCTGCAAGACTTGTTTCTACTGTACTTAAGTCTAATTCTATAACATTTGTGTATACTGGTTCTTCAGCTTCAGATGTATAGAACATATCATTTGCCTTTAAATAAGCTTCTACTAAGGCTATTTGTTCATCTTTTCTTCCAGTTAATTTTAAATATTCTAAGGTTTCATCATCTACTGGGAAAAATCCGCAAGTTGCACCGTATTCTGGAGCCATGTTAGCAATAGTTGACCTGTCTGCCAGTGACAAGCTTTCCATTCCTTCTCCAAAATACTCTACAAACTTAGCTACCACACCAGTCTCCCTTAGAATCTGTGTAAGTTTAAGAGCTACATCAGTTGCTGTTACACCTTCTTTTAACTTGCCAGTTAGACGTACACCAACTACATCAGGGATCGTAAAGTAAGATGGTTGACCAAGCATACCAGCTTCAGCTTCTATACCACCAACACCCCAGCCAAGAACTCCTAGACCATTGATCATGGTTGTATGTGAATCTGTACCTACTAAGGTATCTGGGAAAATTGTCACTTTTTCGCCTACTTCTTTTTCTATAACTACACTTGCCAAATATTCTAAGTTTACTTGATGTATAATTCCCGTTGCAGGAGGTACTACATTGAAATTTTCAAATACTTCTTGAGACCAACGTAAAAATTCATAACGCTCCTTATTTCTATTAAATTCAATCCTTAGATTTTCATTTAAGGCTTCCTCTGTTCCATGCTTGTCAACTTGTACTGAGTGATCAATTACTAAATCAACAGGGTTTTCGGGATTGATTTTATTTACATCTCCGCCTAGCTTGTTCATAGCATCTCTAAGAGCTGCTAAGTCAACAACCGCTGGTACTCCTGTAAAGTCTTGTAAAATAATACGAGCTGGTTTAAAGGGAACTTCCTGACCATCATAATCTTTTTTTGTCCAGTTGGCCAAATTGCGAATATGTTCATCAGTAATTGCATGTCCATCCCACTGACGTAGTACAGATTCTAACAAAACTTTAATGGAATATGGTAAATGTGTTATGTCATAACCCTCTTCTTTTAATGTAGATAAACTATAATATTCATAGGTTTTCCCATTTTTAACTAACTGCTTTCTTGATTTTTCATTTAAATTTTTATTCATATTCATCACCTTTTCTATTATTTTTGAACAAGATAAACATTAACCTTCTATTATATTAATTTGTATCAGATAGTTCTTTTATAAGCTCTCCTGCAATAATAAGTCCTGCAACAGATGGTACAAAAGAAACGCTTCCAGGAACAGATCTTGACTTTATAGGTGGTTCTTTCGAATATACTACTTTGAGAGATTTAATTTTTCTAGCTCTTAGTTCTTTTCTCATTACTTTTGCCAAAGGGCACATAGAAGTTTCATAAATATCTGCAACTTCAAGCCTTGTTGGATCGAGTTTATTGCCAGCACCCATACAACTTATTATGGGAACATTATGTTCATTTGCCTTAACTATAAGTTCTAACTTTGCAGTTACAGTATCTACAGCATCTACAATATAGTCATACTTAGAAAAATCAAACTCATTAGACTTATCTGGTAAAAAGAAGCATTTATGAGTGTGTACTTTTGCATCAGGATTAATATCTAAAATCCTTTCCTTCATAACATCTACCTTGTACATGCCAACTGTCTTTCTTGTAGCAATGATTTGCCTGTTAATATTAGATAAGCAAACTTTGTCGTTATCTATAATATCAATCTCACCTATAGCAGTTCGAACTAGAGCCTCTACTACAAAGCCACCAACGCCTCCTATTCCAAAGACAGCAACTCTTGAATTTGAAAGTTTCTTCATAGCTTCTTGTCCAAGAAGCATGGCACTTCTTTGAAATACATCTTCCATCATTTATCCCCTTTTATCATAATCATCTAAAAAATGATGTAGCTCTCCATCTTTTTTGTAGCTGATAATAGTGTCTAGTTTGACATTTTCAACGCTTTTAAATATATGCATATCTATACTATTATCAATTTCTCTAAACCGCTCTATTAATTCCTTCATTTCATCTCTTTTAGAACCACCGCCAGTATCTCCTGTTTTCTTAGTATTTACATTATTGCTTACTTTACAGGCACATTGAATAAATGATAAATTATTATAGGATGACCAGTTTATAATATCTCTTTCCTTAATCAGATACATTGGACGTATTAATTCTATACCTTCAAAATTCCTACTATGAAGTTTAGGCATCATTGTTTGAATTTGTGAACCATATAGCATTCCCATTAATATTGTTTCAATTACATCATCGAAATGGTGTCCAAGGGCTATTTTATTACAACCCAGTTCTTCAGCCTTATTGTATAAGCATCCTCTTCTCATTCTTGCACAAAGATAACAGGGAGACTTTTCTACCTCATCAACGATTTCAAAAATATCTGTTTCAAACATATTAATTGGAATGTTTAAGGTTTCAGCATTTTCAATTATTTTTTGCTTATTTTCTTCATTATATCCTGGATTCATTACTATATATTCTAAGTCAAATTGAATCTTACCATGTCTTTGTAATTCTTCTAATAATTTGGCCATTAGCATGGAGTCCTTACCACCAGAAATACATACTGCAATCCTATCCCCGTCCTCAATTAGCTGGTAATCACTTATAGCCCTATTAAACTTTCTCCATATTGGCTTTCTATATCTTTTTAAAATACTTCTTTCTATATTCTTATAAGCTTTCAAAATTATGTCTCGCTTTCATTTGTAAATTTGATAACTTGTATCGTAAATTGAGAACTTATATTCGTCCTTGGCTTCTTCGTATACACATTCATATGTGTTTTTAATGTTTTCTTCATTCATATTGTAGCTTTCTGTGATTCTATTTTCACGATCTACTATTATGTAGCTAATATTATTTTTTTTAACTAGTTCTTCTAACTCTTCTGAAGAATCAGCCTCATACATTAGCTTTACTTGCTCATCTCTATAAGCAGTGTCATATCCTGCTGACCAAGCGAAATAAGGCCAACCATGATACAAGGGAGCACCTGCAAATACCACCTGATTTAGGGAATATGTTGATGTTAGAAAAATGTCTTGGCTATCTGTGTTTTCTTCTATCCACTTTGTTATATCATTATCTAATTCCAATATGACAGAGTTTTTGTTGATTTTTATAAGAGTTGTAAAGTCGTAAAACCCTGTTATGGTTAGAAATATGACTAAGAATATGGCTACTGTTTTGTATATAATTTTCCTTTTCTTAAATATATCCACAAGCAGATTTGCAGCTATTATTCCAAGTAGCATAACGGAAATCATCAAATATTTATGGTTTACTGTTACATCTGGTGTTAAAGATATACAAAATGTAATAATAGCTGGACCTAAAAATGCTAGGATTAAATATCTTTCCACACCTTTCTTAATTATAAATGCAAATAGAATCACAAAAGGTAAAAATCCAAGTAACCTGATTATATATTCTACTACACTGAATAAATTAGGATTTTCAACAATAAATCCAAATTTAAATTCTGCTGATACTGGTGATGCGTCAACAAAAAATGCTGATTGTAAAATTGATAGGCCTGTTGCTATAAGGGCAGTAATTAAATATTCCAAGCGATTAGATGAGAAAATCGCCATTAAAAATAAGATGGAAATAAGGGCAATAAGACCTGCACCATTCCAAAAGGCTGTAGCTCCTGCCAAAATTCCTGCAAATATAGCCAATTTATAATTCTTTATAATCCAAGCTTGTTTTGTGAAGAAAATAGTCTTTATATAGACGCTTGTTTTCTTTCTAAACAAGATAATCTTTTCTAATTTATTATATGATTTTCTGGTAAACTCTTCAATACCTACAATGTTATTTATATGTTGAATGTAAGAAAACATTTTATATAATTTAGGTAAAAACAAAATAATGATAAATAGTAACATTGCAATAGAAAGTGGTAAATGCCTTTGATTAGCATAAACATTTAAGTTCCATAAACCCCAATTTTCCTTGGGTGTAAATCCAATATACTCCGTATTCCTAGCTAGGGTTGCTAATCTGCTCTCACCACTTGGAATTTGTGCAAGGTAAGTAAAAAAACTTATTGAACTGCGAAAAGTAAAGAGGAGACCTGTTAAAAATCCAACTGATCTTCTTTCTGAAATTTTTACTGCTAAAACATATAAAAGCAGATAGACTGATATTAGGCCCATGGCACTTGGTATGTTAAAAGCAAAATCAAGTCTCATACCTAAGAATTCAAGATTCCCAGCCAAAAACAAAAACATAAAATGATATCTAATATCCTCTCCTGCATAAAATGTATAAGAGGTTGGAAAGTTGTTTCCCTTTGAGAAAGAACGTATCATACTTAAATGGGGTGTAAAATCACTAAATACGGTAAAGCCAACATGTAGCTTATTAGCTATAATATAAAAAGTATAACACATTAAAAAGATGGATAGCATAGTAGTTAAAAACAAGTACACTAATTCACCCTTAGTAAAATCAGGTTTTTTAAATCTATTTTTACTAAGTAGCTTTCTTCCCCCTCTGCTTTTAAAGAAACTCCTAGCATAAAAAAGCATGCAAATAAGGCTATAAAAAGTTAAAGCCAGACTATTTGCAACGGCTAAAGGCTCTGAAGTATTTCTCGCTAGATATGCTATTATGTATGTCGTCCAAGTTAGTAAAACTATTCCAGTTATAAAATAGGAAGGGTATAATAGGAATTCACTTGGAATTCCTAAATCCCTTCCTTTATAGGTTTTTCTAGCGAAAGCTTTTAATTTAGGAAATGTAAGAGAAATAGTAATATGTCCTAATAAGAAAGATATCATTAAATAAAATATAGCTAACAATCTTATTCCCTGCTTTCCTTAAAAAATACTTGGCTTATTACTTTTTAAGTATTTTTTCTACTTGTGGTGCTTTAATCGTACTGATTTGTGGCATGTCGCTACCTAAAAGTGGAGTTACATAACTGATGTAATCATCTGTTACATAATTTCCTTCTTCATTAATAAAGTTGTCTGGCATACCTTTTGTATATTTTGCAACATTCTTTAATTCAGTAAGTTCATAATTTACAGAGTAATTTCCAGTTCTCTTAATTACAACCGAACCGTCCATATCTCCCCAAATAGCATATTGTACAGCTTTTTCACCAACTTCTCTTCCTTCTTGTTGGTCAACATCTGATACACATCCAACGAAAGATCTTTGTGTATATCCAAATGTATCAGCTCTAACTCTCTCAATTTTTAATTCCTTTTTAATTAATTCAGCTAAGGAATCCCCTAAAGCGCCAGTACCAGATAATTGAACATTACCATGATCATCTTTTTCGCTTTCAACTAATTCTGTAATAATAGGCTGTCCGTCTTTGTTTTTAATTCCTTCTGAAACTGCAATCATACAACGGCCATTTTTGTCGTAAATAGCTTTAACATCACTTAAGAATTGAGCTTTATCAAATACTCTTTCAGGAAGATAGATTAAGTGAGGTCCGTCTTCAGGATTCTTTTTAGCTAGAGCTGCTGCTGCTGTTAAAAAGCCTGCGTCTCTTCCCATCACTACTCCTATATGCACTCCAGGAAGAGCCTTATTATCTAAATTAAGCCCCATAAATGCCTGTGCAACAAATTTTGCTGCTGAGCCATAACCTGGTGTGTGGTCATTCACTAATAAATCATTATCAATTGTTTTAGGAACATGAATTGCTTTAAATTCATAATTTGCTTTTTTAGCTTCTTCGCTTACAATTCTCACTGTATCAGCAGAATCATTACCACCGATATAAAAGAAATAACGTACATCATGAGCTTCAAACACCTTGAAAATTTGTTTACAAATTTCAACAGTAGGTTTAATTCTTGTTGAAAATAAACCTGAAGATGGTGTGTTTGCTACCATTTCTAAATTATGAGTAGTTTCTTGTGTTAAGTCAACAAAGTTTTCATCCACTATACCTGCTATTCCATTAACTGCTCCATAAATTTTTGTAATTTGTGAGTATTTTCTTGCCTCAAGTACAACACCTACTAAAGATTGGTTAATCACTGCAGATGGTCCTCCACCTTGTGCTACAACTACTTTTCCTTCTAATCTCATAAATATTACACTCCTTTATCAATATTATATATAATTAAAAATACTTAATTAGTACTCTTATTATAGCTCTTCTTGTTGTATTGCACTCATTATGCTAGGAATAAACTGTTTCTTTCTGGAAACAACTCCCGATAAGTACAAGGTCTCTTCTTTTTCATCTATATTAAATGCTTTCCTTGCTAATTCTTCAGCATTTGGTCCACAAGCTAAAAGCTCTGATGAACTATCTGAAATATTGGTTAATAAAATGAAAATCATATCTACATTGTATTTGTATATGTTTTCTTCAAGATATGGCTTTAGTTTCTTCTTAATTGAATTCAAATCATCCTTATCCATAGCATTAATTTGTGCAGTGGCAATATTTCTCTCTCCAATAGTAAACTTTTTAAAATCTTGCTGCAAAATTTCCTGAGGTTTCTTTTTCTTTAAATCGCTTCCTGCAGAAAACATCTTTTTAGCATACTTATAAATATCAATTTCTGCAATCTTAGCAAGTTCATTGGCTGCATCCACGTCAATCTTTGTGCTGGTTGGAGATTTGAAAATCAGAGTGTCAGAAAGTATGGCTGAACACAAAAGTCCTGCTGTTTTCTTATCAATTTCAACTCCATTTTCCTTATACATCAAATAAATAATTGTTGATGTGCAACCAAGGGGCTGATTTCTAAAAAAAATAGGATTAAGTGTTTCTAAATTGCCTATTCTGTGATGATCAATAATCTCAAGAATATTTGCCTCTTCTATTCCTCTAACTGCTTGGGTTTTTTCATTGTGATCTACTAAGATAACTTGTTTCTTTCTAGCTTCAAGTATGTTTCGATTAGATATCATTCCAACATAATAGCCGTCATCAAGTATAGGGAAATATCTAAAGCGTAGCTTAGCCATAGTTGTCTTAACTTCATTTAATTCATCTTCTAAGTTAAATGTTACTAGGCTGTTTTGCCTCATAAAATAACCTACTGGCATACTTTGATTAATAACCCTTGCAACTGTAAAAGTATCATAAGGGGTACTAATAATAATACATTTTGCTTTTCTAGCTATAGACTTAATACTTCTAGTAACATCTGCCCCATCACTAATAATAAGGCACTTGGCATTCATTTCTATTGCACTTATTTGAGATTCATAGCGGTTACCTACAATAACCACATCTCCTTTGTCTATATAGTCTTCCATCAAATCAGGGTTAGCTGCTGCAATTAAGACTTTGCCTCCCTTTATACACTCATCAATATCGCCTACTACAATTTCACCTTCTAAGGTTTTCACTATGTTCCTTACAGAAGTTCTGGCTGTACCTAGAAGACTACTATCATAGGTGTCCATGTTAATCTCAGTAATATCATCTACTGTAATTAGTCCTTCTAGCGTGTTCTTTTTAGTGATTACTGGTAAGGTCACAATGTTTTCTCTTTGCATAATAAGCCATGCTTCTTTTAGGGAAATATCCTTACTTATTCCTTCGATTCTTCGAATATCCATGTCCTTGACTTGAGTATATACATTATCAAGATATTTTGGTTTTTCCACATCAAAATAATCTAAAACATAACTTGTTTCAGAATTTATCATACCAGCTCTTTTGGGCTGATAGTTCTTCCCATCTATTTTGTGTTTTAAATTTGCATAAGTAATTGCTGAACAAATGGTATCTGTATCTGGATTAATGTGTCCAATTACATATATTTCTTTTTCCAACTTTATCCCTCTTTATTAGTTATCTTTTACGGCGATTGCCTCTACTTCTACTAGTGCGTCTTTAGGAATTCTTCCAACTTCTACACAAGAACGTGCAGGTGTTACTCCAGTAAAGTACTGGGCATAGATTTCATTTACTTTAGTGAAATCATTAATATCGTCTAAGAATATGGTTGTCTTTACAACATCTGAATAATCAAGGCCTGCTTCTTTTAAAATAATACCAAGATTCTTAAGACTTTGATGGGTTTGAGCTTCTATACCTACTGCTAACTCACCAGTATCTACTATTAGTCCCAATTGTCCTGATATGAAATACATGTTAGCAGCCTTTCTAGCATGTACATATGGTCCTACAGCTGCAGGAGCATTTTTTGCATTAATAAATTCTTTATCCATACACGCACCTCCTATTTTTGCTTGTTAGTAAGTTAACCACTTCTTATGATAGTATACTTTGACTAAAATGTAAACTTATTTTTCAGAAAAGATATTAGCAGGATATTTTGATTATTTTTTTCTTTACATATTAGCTTTCAAGTAGTATTATTAATAATGGTTTAAACATACATTAACGTGAATATACAAGTAAAAGGAGAAAATAATTATGAGCAAAAGAGTAGTGATTGCACTTGGTGGAAATGCACTAGGACACACGCCTGACGAACAAAGATTTGCTGTCAAAAAAACTTCCAAAGCCATTGTTGATTTGATAGAAGAAGGCTGTGAAGTAGTTATTTCCCACGGAAATGGACCTCAAGTAGGTATGATTAATCTAGCTATGTCAGAATACGATCGCTCTTATAATAATGATCCAAGCCTAACTCCTTTGTCAGCATGTGTAGCAATGAGTCAAGCCTACATAGGTAATGATCTACAAAATGCAATGAGAGAAGAATTATTAAAACGTGGCATTAATAAGCCTGTTTCTACTATTGTTACTCAAGTTAGAGTTGAAAAAGAAGATTCGGCTTTTTCAAATCCAACAAAACCAATAGGAAATTTTATGACTGAAGATGAGGCAAAAGTAACTCGAGAAAAAGGATTTACCGTAATTGAAGACTCTGGAAGAGGCTATAGAAGAGTTGTTGCTTCACCTTTACCAAAAGAAATTATTGAGATTAATACAATTAATAACCTAATTGCAGCAGGAGAAGTGGTTATTACATGTGGCGGCGGTGGAATCCCTGTAATAAAAGAAGGAAACTCCCTAAAAAGCGTATCCGCCGTTATTGATAAAGACTTTGCAAGTAGTTTACTAGCCCAGAATCTAAACGCAGATTTATTAATCATCTTAACAGCTGTAGAAAAAGTTGCTATCAATTTTAACACTCCTGATGTGGAATGGTTAGACCATTTGACTATTTCCCAGGCAGAAGAATATATAGAGCAAGGTCATTTTGCAAAAGGTTCAATGTTACCAAAAGTTCAAGCCGCCCTTGATTTTGCTTCCTCTAAACCTGGTCGCTCTACCCTAATAACTCTGTTAGAAAAAGCTAAAGACGGAATAAACGGCAAAACTGGCACTCTTATTTGTTAATATTTACTGCCATCGAACACTAATTATTGATCGATGGCAGTAAAATTTTAGTTTTCAGTGCCGGGAAGTTCATAGACGAAAACTGCTACGCCTCTTTCTATATTTTCATACATTTTTTTTGCATTCTCTCTAGGCATATTTATACAGCCATGTGATCCATTAGTCTTATATATATTTTTACCAAATTTATTACGCCAACTAGCATCATGAAAACCTATATCTCCATAAAACGGCATCCAATAATCCACTGGACTACTATAATCTTCTCCTGACAATATAGCATTTTTTTCTTTATATTGTACTGGAAAAGTGCCTAAAGGGTTTACATAACCTTTGGATAAGTTGCCCGAAACAAAGTCTGATTCAACTACAAGTTTTCCATCTTTATAAAAATAAAGGTGTTGAGCTGTTATATTAACCTCTACATATGTATCTCCAACATCATCTTCTCCATATTGGGCAGCAGTTTGTAAGTATGATGGTTCCTTAACTATATTAGCTCCCTCTATAATTAATTCAGTCAGCTCATGTACTTCTTTACCTCTATTAAGCCACCATCCATAATCTCCACCCTTTACTTCAATAGTTTGTCCATAAGATGTTTTTAATGTACGAGTTTTTCCAAATGTATTATATGTTTTACCTATGTAATCTACAAAATCTTTTACTCCTTGGGGATCTAAATTTACTTGATTGTAGTCATCAATCACAAGCCATTCACTAATTCGACTACCATCAACAACTTCAGTTACATCTCCAAACTCGTATACTATATTTGCTCTTGTAAAGTCATTTAAATCATTTAACAAACGTACTAGTTCAGGATTATCCGACCTAATATTTGGTTCTTCGTAACTATTTATATCTTCTAAGGACAGAGTTGGTTCAAGAAACTTTATTGATTCAACCACTGAATTGTATAAAACATCCTTTTTAACTATATTACCTATTTCCTCTGTTATGATTTCATAATTATTTCCATTATACTCTGAGATATAAGCATCAACTGGCTCTATTAAAAGCTCTTCATCAAAAAATTTTAAGTCTTCAAAATTCAAGTTAAGCAAATCCTCATCAACTTCTATCATAGTTTCAACTTCAATATCTCTTGTTGTAAATAAGTATTTAGGCCAATCATAGCCTTTTTGATTTATTAACAATTCTTCAAAACCATCATCAAACACTACCTTAATTCCTATATTGTATCCATATATAACATCAATAAGATCATTTCTTCCCTCTAGAGTTAATGTATATGTACGCATTTCATCATTGATTTCAGCTTTAACCGTTTCAATTGTTTTGTTCGATGCATCTTGGCCATTAATATATGTGTTTTTATAAAAATGATTTGTATAGTAGTAAGAAATGGATGCATAGCTTATTATTAATACAAAAAATAAAATAAACAATACAATTATAAATACTCTTTTAGGTTTTTTGTTTTTAGCTTTATAAATTTTATCTATTGTTTTGTCCATATTTCTTCATATCCTTCCTTATATGTATACTAACTTAAACAAGGAAATATAGCATATCATATTTTAACATATAAAAATAAATAGTGTTGAATTTATGGTTAAATAATTATTAAATAACTGTTACAGCACTTTAAAAGCCTCCAGCAAACATCTTAAAATATCTGCTAGAGGCTCTTGTGTAATTTTGTTTAATATTTATTTCTCATTCTCATCAAGTTTTGGTAGTTTGTATTGTTCCTTGACAAGTTTGTATTGCTTCTTAAAGTCTTCATTATCTCCGTGCTTTAGTTCATCTAAATACTCATGTATATCTAGCTCATCCATGCTTAACTGTATAACATAAACGGCTATATTTGAACAGTGGTCAGATATTCTTTCTAAACTTGTAGTTAAATCAGAAAGGATAAAGCCTAATTCTGCTGTACATCTTCCTTCTTTTAATCTAAGAACATGTCTGTTTTTGATTTCATTATTTAAGGAATCAATTACTTCTTCTAAGGGTTCTATAGTCTTTGCTTTTGAAATATCTAAGTTAGCAAATGCATCTATAGTATCATTTAGAATGTCTATAACCGCACGTACCAATACTTCTAATTCTTCTTCTGCACAATTAGAAAAACTAAGTCCTTTACTTTCCATCTCCTTTGCAGCATGCATTATGTTAACTGCATGATCAGAAATCCTTTCATATTCACCTAGACTATGGAGTATTAGAGTAAGTACATTGTTGTCATGCTTGTTAAGATCCTTGGTACTTAATTTTAATAGATAACTTCCTATTTCATCCTCATATCTATCTATTCTATTTTCTATATCCCTGACTTCTTTTGCTTCTTTACTTTCATATCTTTCAAAAAGATTAACTGCTTTTAAAAATCCTTTTTTTGATAAGTTTGCCATCTTAATTGCTAGTTCATTAGCTAATTTCACTGCATACCCAGGACTATCAAGAAAACGAACATCAAGTTTTCTAAACTCATCATCCTCTTCTTCTTTAGTGTCTTTTATAGTAATAATCGCTAGACTCTCAAGTAACTTGGAAAATGGTAACAATACTGAAGTAGTCAAAACATTGAAAATTGTATGGATTACAGCAATTCCTACTACGTTGATTGAGTTGTCCATAAAATTAAAATTGACAAATATATTAATCCCATAAAATAGGCCCATAAATAATATTGTGCCTATTAAGTTGAAATATAAATGTACCGCAGCTACTCTTTTTGCATTTTTCTTAGCACCTATACTAGAAAGAATGGCTGTTATACATGTTCCAATATTCTGTCCCATTATAATCGGTATTGCCACTCCATAGTTCAAAATTCCAGTCATAGCCATAGCTTGAAGTATACCTACTGAAGCCGATGAACTTTGTATAACGGCAGTTAGTATGGCACCTGTTAACACTCCAAGTATTGGGTTGGAGAATTTCACCAAAATATCTTTGAATCCAGGTACATTAGCCAGTGGTGCTACCGCTCCACTCATTAGATCCATTCCAAACATTAGTATTGTGAAACCTAGAAAGATTGTACCAAAATCTTTCTTCTTTTCACTTTTTGAAAACATCAAAAATCCAATTCCTATTATCGCTAATATTGGTGCAAACGAAGTAGGTTTAAGTAATTTTAGAATAATATTATCACTTTGTATTCCAGTTAAACTCAAAATCCACGGTGTAATAGTAGTACCTATGTTAGCACCCATTATTACACCAATTGCTTGTGATAACTTCATAATACCTGAATTTACTAATCCTACTGCCATTACAGTAGTTGCCGATGATGATTGAATTACAGATGTTACACCTGCCCCTAGCAAAGCAGCTTTATATTTATTAGAGGTTAACTTCTCTAAAATTGATTTTAGTTTCCCCCCTGATACTTTCTCTAGACCATTACCCATTTCTGTCATTCCGTATAAAAACAGGGCAAGTCCACCAAGCAATAATAAAAAACCAAATATATCCATACATTTACTCCTCGTCTTTTTTTATATTGTCTATATGGCCAAAAATTCGTAGTCCATAACTAAAGTATTAAATCTCAGTTAAGTCTAAGTTAATCTATTGTAAAGTTCATGTAAAGTTTACATTTTCTTTGATTTTCCTTTTTATCTTGCTAAAGTTCGGGACAAAGATACAAATTCTTTAACCCTATTAATCTGATTCTTTATCCCTTTTATTAAATAAATACTTTCTCAATTCTTCTAGAGAATTCGCAAATTTCTTTGATGTTATACTTGGATTCCTTTTAAATATTTTAATTTTTTCTCTTTTCCTATAATCTACAAGTGTTTCACTACTATGTATACGTTTTTTGTATTGTTTTCTTAGTTTTTTTACCTCATTTTTGAACTTCTCATATAGTCTGGGATTTTCCTTCGATATAAAAGAAATTTTATCTAGTTTACTTTCAATAACTTCCTTCATATCTTTTAAACTCGTAAGCTTTATGGATATATGTTCTTCATAGTGCTTCTTTTTTTCACTAAGTCCCTTGGAAATAAGTTCTTTACCATTATTAACTGTCTCACTTGCACTGGCAATAATAAGGTCCATTCGTTTTTGTATTTTGGATAACTCTACTTTCGCTTGTTCCATACTGATTAATATGTTACGTAAATCAATAGCTGTGCGGAAGGAAATTGCAAAATCTACTGCCATATATATAGTAATTATGAAAACAACTATGTAAAATGCTTTATGTTCTAATCGAAAGACTAGCCTTTCTATAGGACTATGTATCAGATTCGACAGCAAGATTCCCATCATTCCCCACAGCAACGATGGAACTAATGAAATATAGCCTTTGATATTAAGACGGCTTTCTGAATAATCCCAGTATCGAACTTTGAAAATCTCTTCCATCAGCATGCCTGTAACTAATTCTAGAATACTTGCACCAATCATAGCAACTATAAATGTAAGAATAATATTATCTTTTACAGGATTAGTTAGAAGAAGAAGTGCAATAGCCCCACTCCCATATATGGGCAGGAATGGACCATGTAAAAATCCGCGGTTAGTTAGTTTTTTATCTCGAATTGAACAATAAGTTGATTCATAGCACCAACCCAAAAAACAATAAATATAAAAAAACGCAAGCCATTGGGCAGGATTATATTCTTGCATATTATTAGCTCCTTTTATATGAAAAAGCTATTGCTTTTCTTTAGCACGCTTATCATTAATTATATCCATGTGTCTGGCATCAATTTCTTCTACATTATTCTCTTTTGCCCATTTAACACAACCTTTAAGTGCTGTGTTTGATAAAAATTATCAACAATTCTTAAGTCTTTAAAGCTACTCATAAATCAAGCCCTCCTCTTGTTGTATGAACGTGTTCATATTAAGCTTATACCTTTTTCATAATTTGTCAAAGGTTTTTATTCTTTCTGAATAAACGCAATTGAAATAGACCATTACTTGTTCATTTTAGGAAAGGTGGCCAGGTTTCCCCGTATTCATTACGGATGTAAATAAATGATTATTTTGCCTAATATATTGCATAAATATGCTTATTAGCTATTGACTCCCATATTATCCCATGGTATAATTACCATAGCCAACCTATTTTATACAAGTTATGTAAAACCAAACATGAAAGGAGATTTAAAATGTCAACAAAAAGAGTTATTTTCAAGAAAGCAACCTGTTTTATGCTAATACTACTATTCATGCTAGCATCCCTCAGTACGACGGCTCAAGCTTCTGAACGGAGTAAAACTGTAACTTATGAAAAAGAGTATACCTTTTTAATTGTTCCTTCACAATTTCCAAATTATATGAGTTCACCTTCATCATATGTTCCTGCCACACACGAATATAATGATGGTGAATATAAGGGAACTCTCAACTTGAAATATGCCTACTGTTATGCCCCAGACGGATTATCAGGAAATTATCTACGTGTAAAAATATTTGCACAATATTCTGGTACTGTCTCAGTACTTGTTCGGTCAAAAAGTGTAACTTATTCTAAGACTTACACTGTTCGAATCCGCCCTTCAGAATTCCCAAACTGTTTGGCTTCCCCTTCATCATACGTACCTCCTGTATATTATTATGATGATGGTACTTATAAAGGATATATCTATTTATCATATGCATCATGTTCTTCTCCAACTGCTGCAGGAGATTATCTAGATGTACGAATACCAACTAGATATTCAGGTACTGTTCTGCTCAAATAACGCATTATATGAGTTGAGAAAATCTTCAATATAAAGACTATAAAAGGCGCCCTACCATTTACATGATAAGGCGCCAATTTATTTCTTCACTATCATTCAATGCAGTCTAACCCAAGTCAAGCCTTTTAGAAATGTTACTCTTTTAAGATTATTTGTTTTTTATAGCAGCTTGTGCCGCTGCAAGTCTTGCAATTGGAACTCTAAATGGTGAGCAAGATACATAATCTAAGCCTACCTTGTGACAGAATTCTATAGAAGATGGGTCTCCACCATGTTCACCACAGATACCTAGCTGTAAGTTTGGCTTTTCAGAACGTCCTTTTTCTGCTGCCATTTGAACTAGCTGTCCAACACCTCTTTGGTCTATTCTTGCAAATGGATCAGATTCATAGATTTCATTATCATAGTATGCATCTAAAAACTTAGTTGCATCATCACGAGATATTCCAAAAGCCATCTGTGTTAAGTCATTAGTTCCAAATGAGAAGAAGTCAGCTTCCTCTGCTATTTCATTAGCAAGTAAGGCTGCACGAGGTATTTCTATCATAGTGCCTACTTGATAATCTATATCAACACCTCTTTCGGCAATTACTGCATCAGCTGTTTCTACAACTGCGTCTTTAACATATTTTAATTCTTTCTTTTCTCCTACTAAAGGAATCATAAGCTCTGGTATGATATTGAATCCTTTTTCTTCTTTAACTTCGATTGCAGCTTCCATAATAGCCCTTGTTTGCATTTTTGCAATTTCAGGATATGCTACGGATAAACGACAACCTCTATGTCCTAGCATTGGATTAACTTCTTCTAGTGAGGAAATTGTTTCTTTTACCTCTTCAACAGAAAGGTTCATATCCTTTGCTAGCGATACTATTTCTTCTTCATTTGTTGGTAAAAATTCATGTAATGGAGGATCCAAGAAACGTATGGTAACAGGTCTTTCTCCCATCACTTCATAAATTCCTTTAAAATCACCTTTTTGATATGGAATAAGCTCTGCTAAGGCTGCTTCTCTATCTTCTACAGTCTTAGAAAGAATCATTTTTCTAATCTTAGGAATTCTGTCCTCTGCAAAAAACATATGCTCTGTACGAGTAAGGCCAATTCCTTCTGCTCCAAAATCAATAGCATTCTTAGCATCTTCTGGTGAATCTGCATTAGTTCTTACCTTCATAGTTCTAATCTCATCAGCCCATGACATAAGTCTGTCAAAATTACCACTAATAGCTGCTGGAACTGTAGCAATATCACCTAAGTAGATATTACCTTCACTTCCATCAAGAGATATGTAATCCCCTTCTTTTATAACTTCTCCACCAAGTGTCAGGGTTTTTTTATCATAATTAATTATAGCTTCTTCACAACCTGATACACAGCAAGTTCCCATACCACGAGCAACAACTGCTGCATGTGATGTCATACCGCCACGAGCTGTTAATATACCTTCTGCTGCATGCATACCTTCGATATCTTCTGGTGAGGTTTCATTACGAACAAGGATTACTCTTTCACCTTTATCACCAGCAAGCTTTGCATCATTTGCAGTAAAATATACCTTACCTGCTGCCGCTCCAGGAGATGCAGGAAGTGCACTACCAAGTAAATGCCCAGCTTTAAGTGCTTCTGGATCAAATCCTGGATGTAGTAATTGGTCAAGGGATTTAGCTTCAATTCTTAACACTGCTTCTTCCTTGCTAATCACTCCATCATCTACTAAATCACATGCAATCTGCATAGCTGCAGGAGCTGTCCTTTTCCCACTACGAGTTTGCAAAATATATAACTTGCCATCCTCAATAGTAAATTCCATATCTTGCATGTCCCTGTAGTGTTCTTCTAATTTATTTGCATATCCCATAAATTCTTCATAAATTGCAGGATCATCTTTTTTTAGATCATCCATAGGATGAGGAGTTCTAACACCAGCAACAACGTCTTCACCTTGTGCATTCATAAGATATTCTCCGTATAACTTGTTCTCACCTGTAGATGGATTACGGGTAAAGGCAACACCAGTTCCTGATGTATCTCCCATATTACCAAAAACCATAGCTTGAACATTAACAGCTGTTCCCCAGCTACTTGGAATATCATTCATTCTCCTGTAATAAATAGCACGGGGATTATCCCATGACCTAAATACTGCTTCAATAGCTTCCATTAGTTGTTCTTCTGGGTTTTGTGGGAAGCCAACCCCTATCTCTTCTTTATATAGCGCTTTGTATTGATCAACAACTTCTTTTAAATCTTCTGCATCTAACTCTGTGTCTAACTTAATTCCTTTATTTTCTTTAATTCCATCAAATATCTTGTCAAACTTTTCAGCGTCAATCTCTTTAACTACATCTGAAAACATTTGGATAAACCTTCTATAGGAGTCGTAAGCAAATCTTGGATTACTAGTTTTATTTGCAAATCCCTCTACAGACACATCTGTTAATCCTAAGTTAAGTACGGTATCCATCATGCCTGGCATAGATGCCCTGGCACCCGAACGAACAGACACTAACAAAGGTTCTTCTGTGTCTCCAAACTTTTTCCCCGTTATACCTTCTAGTTCCTTTAAAGATGTAAAAATCTGATCTTTGACTTCATCAGAAATTACTTTTCCTTGTTCATGGTAATCAGTACATGCTTCTGTCGTTACTGTAAATCCTTGAGGTATTGGAAGACCAAGGTTAGTCATCTCCGCAAGATTAGCTCCCTTACCACCCAAGAGATTACGCATAGAAGTGTTACCTTCATTAAACAAGTAAACCCATTTCATCATATAATTATTCCTCCTATAATTATAATTTTATAGATATCAATACGCCTTAATAAGCATATAAATTATAACATATCTTTCTAAAATATTGAAATTATTTTACATCTTAAATTCTTTTATTGTTGAAGTTCAAAATAAAATTTGTCTTCAAAATAATCTTTCAAATCTTCAATTTTAACTCTTTCTTGCTCCATAGTATCTCTGTCTCTTATTGTTACAGACTGATCTTCTCGTGATTCAAAATCATATGTGATACAATATGGCGTACCTATTTCATCTTGTCTTCTATAACGTCTTCCTATATTGCCCCTATCGTCATATTCACAATTATAATATCTGCTTAGTAGTTTATATACTTCTGTAGCTTCTTTTGATAACTTCTTTGATAAAGGTAAAATACCAACTTTAACTGGAGCTAGAGCAGGATGAAAACGAAGTACTGTTCTACTTTGTCCATCTTCAAGTTCTTCCTCATCATATGCACTAGATAAAAATGCAAGCGTTACCCTATCAACACCTAGGGATGGTTCTACTACGTAAGGAATATATTTTTCTTGTTTTTCATCATCAAAGTAAGTCATATCTACTTTTGAGTGTTCTTGATGTTGTTTTAAATCATAGTCTGTTCTATCTGCAATTCCCCAAAGTTCTCCCCAACCAAATGGGAATAGGAAGTCAATATCTGTAGTTGCCTTACTATAATGTGAAAGTTCTGCCTCATCATGATCACGAAATCTTAGTTCTTCTTCTTTTAGATTTAGAGACTTAAGCCATGACATTGAGAAGTTTCTCCAATATTCAAACCATTCTAAATCAGTCCCAGGTTCACAAAAAAACTGCAATTCCATTTGTTCAAATTCTCTTGTTCTAAAAATAAAGTTTCCTGGTGTAATTTCATTACGAAATGACTTACCAATTTGGCCTATACCAAATGGTATCTTTTTACGGGATGTTCTTTGAACATTTTTAAAATTAACAAAAATTCCTTGTGCCGTTTCTGGTCTAAGATAGACCTCATTACTAGCATCCTCTGTTACACCTTGATGAGTCTTAAACATCAAATTAAATTGTCTTACATCTGTAAAATTGTGCTCATTACATGTTGGGCATTTAATCTTATGTTCAGCTATATAGGCTTCCATCTCTTCATGAGACCATGAATCTACAGTACCTTCTATTTTGATTTCATTTTCATTAGCATATTCTTCAATAAGCTGATCTGCACGAAATCTCTCATGGCATTCCTTACAGTCCATTAAAGGATCTGAAAAGTTCCCCAAATGACCTGATGCGGCCCAAACTGAAGTATTCATTAAGATAGCACTGTCTATACCAACATTAAGTGGGTGTTCTTGAATAAATTTCTGCCACCAGGCTTTTTTTACATTGTTTTTTAGTTCCACTCCTAAATTTCCATAATCCCATGTGTTGGCTAAGCCTCCATATATCTCTGAACCAGGAAATACAAATCCTCTTGCTTTTGAAAGTGCAACTATCTTTTCCATTGTCTTTTCCATACTTACCTCTTTTCGTTTTTATCTTATATATTTTTATGTCTTGTTTTGCTTAATTATTTTAAAAAAATGTGTCCTTGTAAATGAAAACTGTTCCTTCTTCATCATTTGCTTCTAAGGTAGAAGAATCAATAAACTTAGCATTATGATAATACATGATTTTTCCATCCACAACTACATCAGTGTTTTCTTTTATTTTCATAATCATATATTTATCTTTTTTTAAAGCTTCATCCCTTGAAATATCTTTACCTTTAGAATTATAAAAAACTTCAGGCAAGCTTTCACTGTCTTCCCTTGCAGAAGTTACATTCATTAAACCACCTTCTATATTGTTATAAGCCAAGTAGTGTTCTATATCGCTATAAGTTTGAACTACAATTATCTTATTGCCTCTGATTTCTGCCACTTCAAATATTATGGATTTTGCTCCATTTTCAGAATTATAATTATCAATCTCTTCATTAATAAAGCCTTTTAACTCTTCAAAATCATAGTAGTCTTTATCAAAATCCTCAACAATAGCTACTTGAAGCTCACCACCTTCTTTTACCAATATTGTGTTTCTTTCGATATCTTTGTTTGCAAAAACTTTATCGGTTCCTTTTTCTACTGTAATTAAATTAGCTTCTTTGCTACACCCAGTCAAACTTATAAAGAGTATAATCATAGCAAGCATACAGACCTTTTCTTTCATTAAATTTCCTCCATAAATATATATTAATATCATTATAAATACTTAACAATAAGAATGTTCAAAAAAGACACTACATTTTCAACTATATTCTATTTAAAACATATTTTCAATAACTTTTAAAGATTTTATTTCTTTATCAACATATATTCTTCGATATTGGTCTATGCATCTTTTTAATTCCCTAAAAACTTCATCTGATACAACAAATGAATATAGTTTTTCTATAGGTCTTGCCAAAATATATTGGAGAGTATATACAGATGAAGAACTTAACTTAACACTATCTACTGCTGTAGACTTACAGTCATCACATAATAATCCTCCTGATTTACAACTAAATCGATAGAAGCCTTCAATCCCTTTTTCCTTATTGCAATTTACACAAGCAAAAACTTGTGGTGAAAAACCATTAATAGCTAGTAACTTTAATTCATATATGTAACGGACTAGTTTCATTCCTATTGATTCTTTAAGTAAGGCCTTGAGAGAGATATACAAAAGCCTTAGCATATCTGTGCTATCTTCATTTTCATTAGCAAAGTAGTCAGCCAACTCACAAAAATACATGCCGTAATAGGCTGCTTCAAGATTCATAGAAACTTCTTCAAAATAATCAGAAATCTTTGCAGAGGTTAAATTATAGGAACTTCTTCCTTCATATAACTCAAACTTTCCAAAAGTAAAAGGTTGACTACATGCTAAAAAGGCACTATTTTGTCTTCTAGCGCCTTTTGCAAATATTGCTATTTTTCCACGTTCCTTCGTCAATAATACAAGTCTTCTATCATACTCACCTATAGGCATTGCTGACAGGACCATCCCTGTCACTTCTACCGATACCAATTTCTAGTTCACCTTCTTTTACTTCATCCAACAAATATCCACATTTATCTTCTTGTGTGCATGCTGTATAGCTAAGATAGTCATTGATATTGCCAGTTTTCACGAATTGCTTCCAATAGTCTTGATTTTTCATTTTTGGCCCCCTATCTAAATCTAGATTACATTTATATGTTCAATATCTATATTCTTGCCAAAAACAAATTATTTAAACTTGAAAAAGACTACCAATTTAACTATATCATTCTTCTTGTTTATTAAATCCAAAATTTCTAAGAAGAATATCACTATCTCTCCAGTCTTTTTTTACTTTTACCCAAAGTTTTAAATTAACCTGGATATCTAGTAAACTTTCTATTTCTTCTCTTGCCCATATGCCAATTTGTTTTAATTTAGAACCCTTCTTGCCTATAATAATGCCTTTATGGGATTCTCTTTCACAAATAATTGTAGCTTCTATATCAATAATTTTTTTTCTTTTTCTTTCTTTCATGCTTTCAATAGTAACAGCAATTCCATGAGGGACTTCTTGGCCTAGGGATCTAAGTGCCTTTTCTCTAATAAGTTCTGAAACAATCTGTCTTTCTGGTTGATCAGTTATTGTATCTTCGTCATAATACATTGGTCCTTCTTGCAAATGCTTAAAAATTGTCTCTATTAAGGCATCTACATTATCACCCTTTAAGGCAGATAAAGGAACTATGTCTTTAAAAGAATAAATATCCTTAAATTCATCGATAAGTGGTAATATTTCTTCTTTAGATATAGTATCCACCTTATTAATAACTAATATAACTGGTGTTTTTGTAGTCTTTAACTTCTCTAAGATATGCATGTCTCCTTCACCTATATAAGATGAAGGTTCTACAAGCCATAATATTATATCTACTTCATTCAATGTTCTTTCTGCAATACTTACCATATGTTCACCTAGCTTATTTTTTGCTTTGTGAATCCCTGGTGTATCAATGAGAATTATCTGACCTTCTTCGCATGTATATACTGTCTGGATACGATTTCTCGTAGTTTGAGGTTTGTTGGATGTTATGGCTATTTTCTGCCCTATCATATTATTCATTAATGTTGACTTGCCTACATTTGTTCTTCCTATTATTGTTACAAATCCAGACTTAAATTTTCTTTCTTTCATGCTTTTAATTGTTTTCTCCTTTAAATTAACTGTTTAACTTCTGTAAATAAATCTTCATTTTCTTCTATTTTGGTTTCACTTCCAATAACGCAAATATTAGCAGAATCTAAAATTGCCTTTATCATTTCTGAAAGATTTCTAATATCATCCCTACTAACTTCTAGGATATCATCCCTTTGTTTTTGCAAGTCTTCAGCTGTAGTATCTGTCATATAAGCAGCAAGTGACTTTATTCCCTTAGCTCGTGGAGTAAGAGGCCTATCTATGTTACTAATTGTACCTATTACATACTTAGTCATGTCCCTGTCATCTGCATCAAAGGTTCTTAAATACTCATATATTCCATTATAAACTTCATTAGTCTCTTTCAAATTAGGATCTCTATATGAAGTGAAAAAACTATTTCCATTAAGTCTGGAAAACCCACACATAGCACCATATGCACCACCTTTGACACGAATATTATTCCAAAGGTAGCCGTAGCTTAAAATAACTTTAAGCACTTCTAATGCTCCAGTATATTCATAACCAGCATCTATATAATTCCCAGCTCTTGCAACATACTGTACTTGACCTGAGGTTTTAAAACCTTCATTCAATTGGTGTAATTCAAAGTTTTCAGTTACTTTTTCAGTAGGTTCTTGCTTTAGTTGTTCCACAAATGGTACTAATCTTCCCTTTAATGTATCTAAGCCTTGCTCGTCTGAAGTGAAGCTAACAATTAGATTTTCTTTTCTAAATATAGCAAACATCAATTTTTCTAACTTTTCTATAAGCTCAGTCTTAACATTATCAAAGTCTGATTCTAAACCTTGTATAAACCTGAAATAACTAATACCGGTCGTTACTTCGTTGTACCTACCAACTTCTGAAAAATAAGATGTTGCCCTGCTTACCGCCGCAGAATGGCCAGCAGAAGTTAAATACATTTGTGTTCTTGATTTTGTTTCCTTTATTATTTCTAATAACCTTTTCTCATTATTTAGGATTGTAAAACTAATAATTTCTTTTAGTAAATCAAAAGCATTATCCATATTGTCATATAATACTTTTACATCAATAGAAAATGCAGGTGTATATTCGGTTGTACTCCCTTTCTTTGAAAAAGCTACTATATCATTATTTATACCACCAGTGTGGATATTAACTTCATTAGACAGTTCTGAGTAGCTATAATGCTCCGTGTCAATATAACCAAGTACAGTTGAAAGCAAACTAATATAAGGTGTTAAAAACTTGGGAATATTATCAAGTGTAAACAAAAATCTTAAATAAGCAATACCATTAGTAAATACATTATGATGTATAATTGGAAAACCTTCTATTTCTTTTTCTTCTATATATAAAGGCTTGGCTTTCTTATCAATGTCATCAATACTAAGCATTGGTATCTTTTCCATATCCTCTTTAGAGGAACTCTCTTCTTGATACTTCTTTAGACTTTTAGTATCTTTTATTATTTTGTTTATCTCTTCTTCAGATAAACTTGCCTTATAGTTTGCAAGTTCTGCCTTTATATCCTCCTCTATCTTAGTAGTTAAACCTGGCTTAGGAGTAAGTATAACCATTGATGCATGAGTATTATCTAATAAATATTTCTTTACTAATTGAGGATAGTAATCAGTTCCAATCTTATCTTTTAAGCTTTCAAAAACATCAAAACTTAAATTTACAAATGGCTTGCTGTCATCATAAAGCCAAGTAGCATATAATTGTGTTCCATACATCAAACCTTTTGGATATGATCCAAAATCAGCTTCCCTAAACTTAAATTCAAACAAATTAATTGCTGCTGCTATAGATTTGTTATCTATCCCATCGTTAATTACTTTTTCTAATGTTTCTTTTATAATCTGAAGGAATTGATCCTTTTTCTCTTCTTCACTGTTTTTTACAATAATTGAAAGCACTGTCTGATAAAGATCAGAATCATAACTGCTTAAAATATCTTTGCCGATTTTAGCATCTAATAAGGCCTGCTTTAATGGGGCACCAGGAGCAGAAATTAAAGCATGTTCTAAGACCTGCATTGCCATAGTTGTTTCAATATCCAAACTTGAGTTTAAAACTAAGTTATAGCTAAGATAAGTATTATCCTTAGTATCTTCATCTTCACTTAAGGAATACTCTTGCTTAACTTCTCTTATCTTAGTAAATGGCTCCTGTAAGCGGATTTCAGAATCAACAGGTTCTTCATCAAAGCTGTCTAGATAATTATCATTAATCCAGTCTAGTTTTTCTTCTACATCCATATCTCCATAAAGATAAATATAGGAGTTTGTAGGATGATAGTACTTGCGGTGGAAGTCAAGAAATTCTTCATAGCTTAACTTGGGGATATCCGTAGGATCCCCTCCTGATTCCACACCATATGCACTGTCTGGAAATAATGAGTTTAGTATTGACCTAAATAATTGTTGTTCTGGTGAAGAAAATGCGCCCTTCATCTCATTGTAAACAACACCATTATATTCTAATGGGTCATCCTTGCTTTCTAACTCGTAATGCCAACCTTCCTGCATAAATATCTTTTCTTCTTTATATATATTAGGATAAAACACTGCATCCAAATAAACATGCATTAAGTTTTGAAAGTCCTTGTCATTGCAACTTGCAATAGGGTAAATAGTCTTGTCCGGAAAGGTTATAGCATTTAAAAATGTATTCAGTGATCCTTTGGCTAGTTCAACAAATGGATCCTTTGATGGAAATTGTCTTGACCCACATAATACTGAATGTTCAATTATATGGGGAGTTCCCTTGCTGTTCTCTGGTGGTGTTCTAAAACCAATGGAAAACACTTTATTGTCATCATCGTTGCTGATAACAGCAACCCTAGCGCCGGTTTTTTTATGTCTAAATAGTAGTCCAAGACTACGAATGTCTTGTAATTCCTCTTTTTGAACAAGTTCGTATGCTTTTATATTTTCTAAGTTTATCGTACAATTAAATTCTTCTGACATGGTTCGTCCTCCTTGCCTAAACATTGTTCTTATAATCTTATGATAACCAGTTTTAGCAATTATAACATATTAAATCAGTGATGTCACTCAAAACGGTGTAAAGCAGCATCCCTTGTGTTACTCCCAAAAGTCTATATTTATATTCCCTAGACCGCCATTTATGTGCAAAGAATTACTTGTTTCTGACTTAGAAGTATTTATATCCTTATATGCTTTTCCATTTATTTTTATTCCTCCTAAGCCCTTATCTATACTTAGGTCATAGTCATCTATCTTTCCCTTAATATCAAGATTGATTTCTCCCACTCCTGCATCTATAGTATGTTTCCCATGAAGTTTGCCAGAGAAATTAAGTCTTCCTACTCCTGAATCTATATCTCCACTATTAAATTCAACATCTCTAAAGTTTAGTTCACCAACTCCACCATCAATATCGCTATAGGCTGCCACTACATTTGTAATTGTGATTCTACCTGCTCCAGCCTCTATATTTAGATTTTGGGTATCAAAATCTTCTAATACTATTTCTCCTGCTCCTGCTCGTATATCTAAATCTTTCAATTCATAGTTTTCTGGTAAATAAATAGTAAGTTCTACTTCTTCTAATGATCTCTCTCTAAATCCAAAGTCAAAAAATCTCCTAAAATTGGACTTGTTCTCTACTTTAAGAGTATTATCAAAATTAGTAACTTTATAATAATCTTCTGAGCCCGAAATATGTACTGATACCTCATTTGTATCTGCAGATTTTATTGTAAATCTTCCAACACCATGCTTTATCTCTATTTTTTTAATATCATCATATGTAGCAGTAAAGTTTTCTTCAGATACAAGGTTACTATTATTTTTCTTGTTGTTACTAACCCAGTTCTCTCCAAAATTAAAGATACCTACAAGAAATCCTATTGTAGAAATAGTTAGGTATATAATTACACATGTCAGAAATATTGCAAATGCCATAGCAAGATACTTTATTGTCTTTTGAAATTGATTCATTTTATATTAATACCTCCAAACATGCAAACACAATCTACTAGAACTACTAGTGCATTAACTTCATTAGTATCTTTTGCCTTATTACTAACTCCACCAAAGATTGGAACAGTAGAAGTTTGTACAATTACTCCTTCTGGCATTATAATATCTATTCCACCAAAAATTGCTGTAGCTTTAATTTTTATGTCCTGATCTATAATTGCATCACTTAAATCAAGAGTATATGCCCCAAAGATTGCATTAATTCCTGAACCAACATAAGATCCTATTACGTTTTGTCTATTAGATGAAAATACTGAATATTGTTCTTTGCTATCACCCTTGTAACTTATATTTTTTTTTATCTTTTTTTTAAATACATCTTTAAATAAAATAGAAAGTCCAATGACAATTAAAATCACTGGGAACATAAGTCTCATAACATCCCAAAAATCAACAAGGTCTCTTCTTGCTAAAAGCAAAACAACTCCAATTAGCAAGCCTATTAAATCTCCTGTATTGTATCCTTTTTGTATTAAGCCCATTAGACAAGGAACTATGATAAAGAAAGTCCACCATCCTGTAAAAAACATTGTAAAATGCCAAACACCTAAGACATCTCCTCCATAACCAATTCCAATAAAAATAAAGAATAAACCCCAAAAAATAGACCAAAGTTTGTTTTTCATAATTTCCCTCCATCTTAAAATTAAATATATAAGTCTTAAATATATTTAATAGTAGTATACATTTGTATTCTGTAATTCTTTCATTTTATACTACTATAAATACATGTTTACTTCAATATTATTTACATTATTGTTACATCTTAATGTTTTGTAAGTAATACAATTGACTTTATAATCCCCATCATTTATATTAAGGATACTAGATTATAAAAAACCGACATCTTATGGGGGAGAATATAAATGTATCACTTCATTGTTAATCCAAGTTCAAAAACGGGCAAAGGAATAAAGATATGGCAAGCAATTGAAAAGTATTTAATTGCATATAATATAGCTTATTCTTATTACTTTACAAACCCTAAAGTTTCTATTAACAAAATCATTAGTAAAATATATAAAAAGCCTGAGCAAAATAAAAAAGTAGTCATTCTTGGTGGTGACGGAACTATTAATGAGACTGTTAATAGTCTAACTGATGAAGAGCTTGAGAACACTTACATTGGATATATTCCCACTGGCTCTAGTAACGATTTTGCAAGAAGCTTAAAAATTCCAAATGACCCTATACTTGCTTTGAAACAGATCCTATCTTCAGAGAATTATCTTGAACTAGACATTGGTAAACTGAAAACTTCCGATAATAAAGAAGTAAAGTTTGTAGTAAGCTCAGGAAGTGGATTCGATGCTAACATAGTCAAACTAGCTAATATGTCGAAAATTAAAACAATCCTAAACTTTTTTGGCTTAGGTAAGTTTGCATATATACTTAAAGCAATAAGCTCCTTATTTCGTTCCCCTTTTTCTAATGGAATTATTACTATCGACGGTAATGATGTTAAAACATATGATAAAATGTTCTTTGTCATTAGCATGATTCAGTCATATGAAGGTGGCGGGGTAAAATTTTCACCTGATGCCGATCCAACGGATGGACAATTATCTATATGTATTGCTCATGGACTTTCAAAGTTTAAGATTGTAGTAGCTCTTATTCATGTTCTTGCAGGTAAACACGGGAAATTAAAGGGTATCGAACTGTTTAATTGCAAGACTATGGATGTTAAATTAGACAAGGTCTGGGACTTGCATATAGACGGAGAATATCCTGGTTTCTATAACTCATTTTCAGTAACCTGCCTTCCTAGCAAACTCAAACTTCTGGTATAAGACATTGAGA
>CAZJCV010000022.1:0-1770 GCA_964544535.1 uncultured Lachnospiraceae bacterium
AGTCCCTGTTGGTGTGTCTTCGATGGCGTAAAATACTATTGTTACGCCTATGGTGGTTACTATTAGGCCAATGATCAGCATGGCCTTTATCCCCAAAGTATCTTGTATTATTCCACCAGAAACATTAGAAAGCACCCCAGCTAGTCCAAAAGTTGCAATAGTAATCATAGATTGCCCTCTTACAGAATCCTTTTCTGTAATAACCATATTAACATAATATAGGCAAGCTGGTGTAAACAAAGCAAAGTTAAACAACTGAGTCCCTTGAGCTAAATAAATCATAGTCATATTAGAAGCGGCTAAAGTAAGTACTGCTTTTGCAATATAAAATATAGCAGAAAACTTAATTATAGAACTACATTTAAACCTCTTTAGGAGTCTTGTAAATGAAGCCATTACAGGTAGTTCTAATGCAGCAGCTAGAGCGAGCCCTATACCGAGCTCTTCACTATTTCCTCCAAAGCTTTCAACAATATTTATCAGATATGTATTAATCATAAGGTAGGAATAATACATTAATGTAACTCCTATTAAAAACACAGTAAACTTCTTGTATTTTTTAAAAAAAGCAAATGTAGAAGCAGTTGTTTTAGAATTTTCATTCTCAGAAGTTTCGTCTTTACTTGTTAAGCTTAAGTGTTTTTGATAAGAAGGCTTTAGCCTAAAAAGGAAAGTATTCCAAAACAAAAGAAAGTATAAAATTAAATATGTAGGAATCAAAATATTAGGATTTGACACTTCTATTAAAAAACCTAAAGCAAGTGAGAAGATGGCAAACATCAAGGAACCAAGACCTCTAGCCAGACCAAAATTTACCAAAACTCCTTTGTTAATATACTCCACAGCCAAGGCATTAATTACAGAAGTTAAGCTTAGCTGAAAAGAACTTGCTAAAATAAAGACAAGAAAAAGTACAGGCTTTAAATTACTGCCAAACAACATAATAAAGCCGAGAAAAAAATTTATAAGCATTAAAAACATATTAATTTGTCTAAGTGTTAGTTTGTCTGTTTTATCAGCAAAGGAAGCAATTAGTGGTTGAATTATAATTGATAAGATTGCAGCAGTAGATAAGACAAGGCCAACCTCTGTATTAGTAAAACCTTTATACTTTAAGAAAACCGCAGCATAACTACCAATAACACAATTAAGTAAATTGTGTGGAATTTGAATATTTGCATATTTAAAAGTCAATAATTTAGTCAAGCGTGCTTTCATAATGTCTCCTTCTGGTGCCAAGCACCTAAAGATATTATATACTATAAAGAAATCTAATCAATCGTAAACTTATATAAAAATTCAGCAAAAAACGACTTTACAAAATGTCGAATTAGTGCTAATATCATATTATGAGTAACACAGATGATCGCGCCTAAATTCCGAAAGGAAACAGGTGAGGAAAGTCCGAGCTTCACAGGGCAGGGTGCCGGTTAACGACCGGTAGAGGCGACTCTCAGGATAGTGCAACAGAAAATATACCGCCAATTGAGATTAAGTCCCTTTATGGGCAACTATTGGTAAGGTTGGAATGGTGGAGTAAGAGCCCACCGCTTGGTTGGTAACAATCAAGGCAGTGTAAACCCCACCCGAAGTAAGACCGAATATAAGCAATAATGTTGCCCGCTAGCTTAAGGTAGGTCGCAATTTGCCGTAGGGCAAATGAGCTGTATGGTAACATGCAGCAAAGATAGATGATCATCTAATACAGAACTCGGCTTATAGTGTTACTCACTTACAAAAGATGACTTACAAAAGATGACTTACAAAAGA
>CAZJCV010000022.1:1870-30697 GCA_964544535.1 uncultured Lachnospiraceae bacterium
ACTTACAAAAGATGACTTACAAAAGATGACTTACAAAAGACAACCTACATAAAGATGACCTACAAAAGACAACTTACAAAAGATAATATACCAAAGACAAGAGGATCTACATGAACTCTATAGAATTTCGATTCTTGTGAGCCGTGTAGGTCTTTTAATTTATTGCAAAAATAAAAAAAGCATTTAAGAAAAAATTAAAGATTTATCTCTGCAATTATGCTAGTATTATTATATGATAGGCGAAAAGGAGAGGTTTTATGGGTAAGTATGATTCAAACAATAATCCAAAGCAAAAAATATTAGTGGTTGACGATGATAAAGATATAGCAGATTTAGTGGAAATCCATCTAACAAACAGTGGATATCAGGTATATGCTGTTAATAGTGCTAATGAAGGATTTGATATATTAGCATCTGAAGATATTCAGTTGATACTTTTAGATATAATGATGCCAGAAGTAGACGGGCTTACTATGTGTAAAGCTATCCGCAAGGTCAACAATATTCCGATAATAATATTAAGTGCAAAAACAGAAGATTCAGAAAAGATAGAAGGCCTCGCCACAGGTGCAGATGATTATATTACAAAACCATTTAACCCGCTAGAGCTTATTGCAAGAGTCAAGTCACAACTTAGAAGATATACAACATTTAATATAGATAATCGTAACAATAACAAAAGTAAAAATGTTGTACTTAAGAACCTTATTATGAACAAGGAAGACCATAGAACCATCGCATATGGCAAGGAAGTCAAGTTAACCCCTATTGAATTCAACATATTATACTTATTAGCATCTAACCCTGGTAAGGTATTTAGCACTGAAGAAATATTTGAAACAGTGTGGAATGAGAAAATGTTTGAAGCTAATAATACAGTTATGGTACATATTAGACGTATAAGAGAAAAGATAGAGATGGACTCAAGAAATGCTCAAATAATTAAAACTGTTTGGGGAGTTGGATATAAAATCGAAAAAGAATTTAGATAGAGCTAATTCTTTAGGAGTTGGAATTAAAAGTGAAGAAAAATTTAGTAAATAGTTTCAGGGTTGAAGTTGTTATATATATTATTCTTAGCATAATACTTACCATTGCAACAGAAGCTTTGATGTTTGGGGTAATGTTTTTAATAATTATAATTGTTAATCCTAGCTATATGAATCAGTTAAAAACAATGTTTGGGACAGAAGAATTAAGGGACTCAGTAACTGAAACTTATAATAATAATCCTTTTAGTAATAATTATAAAGAATATGTCTACAATGAAAATGTAAAAGTATCCTTTTGGTTTAATCGAGAATTATTCACAAACATACTTATTTTAGCTATAATTATTGGTATTGGACTTTTTGTCTTTTATTTTCTTATGTTCACAAGGAAGTTTACTAGAGAACTAAAAAATATCCTTTATGGTATAGGAGAGATATCATCAGGAGCTTTCAACTATCGTTTACCGGTAGAAAGTACTAATGAATTCGGACTTATATCGCTTAGTTTAAATAAGATGACCTTACGGATCGAACAAATCATAGAAGAAAACAAAAACAATGAAAAGAATAAAAATGCAATAATAACCAGTTTGGCACATGACTTAAGAACCCCATTAACATCAATAACAGGTTATTTGGACTTGCTAGTTAATACTAAAGATATATCAGAAGAAACATATAATCACTACTTAGAACTTGTATATAAAAAATCAAATTCTTTAGAAACCCTAATTAACGACCTATTTGATTATACTAGGGTAAGTCTTGGACAAATAAAAACAGAAAAAACTACGATTAACATGGTCCAGTTTATAAATCAAATTGTAGATGAATTTTATCCTAGTTTTCGTGAAAATGATTTGGAGTATGGCATAAAGATAGAAAATGGCCCTATATATATAGAAGGAGATGGAGACCTACTATCAAGGGCTATTAATAATCTAATCTGTAATGCTATCAAATATGGCAAAGATGGTAAAAGGGTAGATGTTCATTTAAAACTTGTAAATAATTATGCGATTCTTAATATTATTAATTATGGCTTAATAATACCAAAGGAATCATTACCTCATATATTCGAACGTTTCTATAGAGTAGAAGGCTCTAGGTCTATGCATACTGGTGGAACTGGCTTAGGTCTTGCCATAGCAAAAGAAATAATCGAACTACACGGTGGTAAAATAATGGTTAACAGTGATTTTAAGGGAACGATTTTCCAAGTGAAGTTAAAATCAAAGGAAGGTGGAGAAGATGAGGAAAAGGAATAGAAAGCTTCTATATATAATAATCTTAATTATTATAGTCATCTGTTTTTCAAAGTTTTCTCTAGGAAAAAAAGCTTCAGCCTCTATGGCAGATGAAGAGTTTATAGTGGAAATAGAATATGGATATGATTCCCATGCAAAGTTTGGTCGCTATATGCCAATTACTGCAAAGATTAAGAGTGATGAAGATTTTAGTGGTTGGCTTGAAGCTTCAATTCCTCAAATGGAAGAGAGCAAATTATATCGCAAGGAAGTAAGCATAAAAGCTAGAGAGATAGAAGAAGTAAGCATGTTAATACCTCTAACTGGAGGCTATGCAACTATTGATATAAAGCTAGTTGATGATGAAGGAGACATCATAGATGAAAGCAGAAATCAGATTCAACTAGGTAATTACGAGAAGATTATTTTTGCAGGAATATTATCAAGTGATATGCCTGCACTTTCTTATTTAGATAATATAGAAATAAAAACCTTTCCCTTAAATGAAAAAACATTTCCAAGTGATTATTTATATTTGGATAACCTTGACGTATTAATTATAAATGATTTTGATACTAGTCTTTTAGATGAAAAACAGATAAATGCTATAAATCAGTGGATTGTAAGGGGTGGAACTCTAGCCATTGGTTCTGGTAAAGGAGCCCTTAAAACTGTTGAACCCATAGCTGATGAATTTGGTATAGGAACAACTGCTGCAAAAAACTTTGATCAGTCAAAGCTCAAGTTAAGTAGTGTTTCAATGGATTCATATATTGATGAGGAAGGTATAGAAGCATTAATATATAGGATGCTACGATTTGAGGAAGAGAGAAAATTAATTAGGGAAGGAATAACAGAAGAAAACAAGCATCTTCTTGCAGAAAAAAGTCCTACGATTCCAATGAGTAATATTAACGAAGAAGATTGGCCCTCAAAAAATACAGAAAAATACAAATCTCCTACTATTACAAAAGACTTTGCTAATCTATACTTTGTAGAAAAAGATTTTGAAGAAGACTTATATTATCAAAGGAAAGAATTAGGCAAAGGTAATATACTATTATTTAATATCGATTTAGCAACAATTAACAATGATGGTGAGCAGGCAACTTATGAAGATATTTTAACTGCAACTATTTTGGGAAATTTAAGTGAAAGTAAGCAAGTTCAAATCTATGAAGACATGGAAAAAAATATGAGCTACTTGCCAGTTATCGATAGCATGTCTTACACAGATACTGAGAATATTCCCAGGGTTGGTAAGTATGTTATAATTCTTATGATTTACATTATAGTTATTGGACCTACTATTTACTTAGTATTAAAGAAAAAAGATAAGTTTGGACTAATATGGATTGTAATACCCGTAACTGCTGTGGTCTTTACATTTGTTATTTATCTAGCAGGAAGTAATACAAGAGTGGAAAAACCTTTTGTAGGTTATTTAGAAATGCGCACTTTTAAAGAAGATAACACAGTAGAAGATGAACTGTATTTTAGTTTAACAGCTCCATACAATGACAAATACACACTTAAGCTTAGCCCACGTTATAAGATCACAGAGTTGATATCAAGACGGAATGAATTTAGTTCATATGGCTTACGCCGACTAAAAGCAAACCCAAAGAAGTATCAAGCTTCAATAAATTATGCCAGCAATAATACCATGATAGAGATCAATAATAACCCTGCCTTTAACCCTGTATATTTTCAATACAGGGATGAATATATAGGCAAGAATCCAATAGAGGCAGATATTCACTATACAGGAGATAAAATAGAAGGTAGCATAACAAATACATCAAGCAACACCTTGTTTAACACAATGTATATAGGAGACGCAATTGTCTTTAATATAGGAAGTATAGGTGCAGGTCAGACAGTTGATGTATCGGACTTAGATATAATGTTTATTCCTGACACTTTTGATGTTTATTATGGTGAAGTTATTGATTCTATAATCTCAGGAAATCCAGGATTTATAGAAAATAAATCAGTTAATGATGAGCAATGGCAATTTAATCATGATACGGTTGATAAAAATAGGAAAAGAGATATTTTATATTACCTTCTAGGTTCCCACTTTGCTTATTCATCTGATGAAAGTTGCATAATAGGCTTTGCTGATGATGCTAATCCTAATAGCCTAATTACGGAGATTTCTAAGGAATTAGATGTTTATGGTACAAAAACTATTTTGTCAAAAGTTGATGTAGATTATAGTCAAGGGGATAAAGTCTTTGTACCGAGCATTTCCTCCCTTGTAAGAAAAGAGGAAATAGACAACTTTGGCCTTAAAGGAAGCAAATATGATTTCAAGCACCACCCCCCTACAATAATAGAAGAAGAAACTATAATAGAATATTATTTTCCTCAAGATGAAGAAGTTCTTTCTATAGAATATTATAGTTTGTCTAACCAAGCTACAAAAACTGACTTTTATGACTTGTTTTCAGGTAAAGTATATGCCTTAAATCGTAAGACAGGAGAGTTTGATCATGTACTTTCAAAAAAAGATTCAAAAAATGAAGACACAACATTAATAGCTACTGATAAATTGGCCAATTATTTAACACAAGATAATAAATTAACTCTCAAGTATGAAACTAGTCTTTCACAGATAAACAATGAGATTATACTTCCTAATATCTCATACTGGAAGGGTGGAGAATAGATGCTTAAAATAAAAGGCTTAAATAAAAGTTATGGTAAAGTAAGAGCTCTTAATAATCTTAATCTTCAAATAGATGAAGGAGAATTTTTTGGATTTGTAGGCCCTAATGGTTCAGGAAAGACTACAACTATGAGAATAATTTCGGGACTACTTAAGGCAGATTCAGGTTCCGTAATACTTGATGGAATAGACGCTCTTAAAGAGCCTCAAGTCCTTAAGCAAAAAATAGGTTATATGCCAGACTTCTTTGGAGTTTATGATAACTTAAAGGCTATGGAATACATGATGTTCTATGCTTCTATTTATGGTATAGTAGGAGATACAGCTAAAAAAACTTGTTTAGAACTAATGGAACTTGTAGGGCTAAAGGATAAAGGTCAGACATATGTAGACAGTTTATCAAGAGGAATGAAGCAACGCCTATGCCTTGCTAGAACCTTAATACATGACCCAAAGTTTCTTATACTAGATGAGCCAGCATCAGGCCTAGACCCTAGAGTTAGATATGAAATGAAAATGATTTTAGAAGAAATTAAAAATAGAGGAAAGACAATATTAATTAGTTCTCATATTTTGCCGGAAATAGCAAAGACGTGTACTAGTATTGGTATTATTGAACGTGGAAGCATGGTAGTAAAAGGCACAGTTGATGAAATATTTATGGCTATAGGTGCATTTGCTCCTATTAAAATTAAGATTCTTGGTGACAAGGAAGTGGCTATAAAGATTTTAAAAGAGAACCATTTGGTGCAAAACATTACAATACAAGCTAATAATTTAACAGTACTTTTTAATGGAAATGATGAAAAAGCAACAGACTTACTTGCCCAGCTGGTTAAAGAGGGAGTGAGAATATCTTCATTTGCAAGACAAGAGAGCAATTTAGAATCATTGTTTATGGATGTAACAAAAAAAGAAGATATAGAAGAAGACGATTGGAATATCAACGCAGAGAGGTGATGATTGCATGAAGAAGATTAATCCGATTTATCTTAAGGAAATAAGAACAGGAGTAAGGACTAAAAAAGCAGGGGTAGTTTTATTCTTATATAATGGGATATTAGCTCTTTTTGGACTATTTTTCTTTTATGTTGTATTTGATGCAGGAATTAGATTCTCTGGACGAATTAATTATTCAGATATCCTTGGAATCTACGCGGCAATTGTGGCCATAGAATTTGCCTTGGTGCTTTTTACAATACCAGGCCTGACCTCAGCTTCAATATCTGGAGAAAGGGAAAAGCAGACTCTTGACATACTTCTTACCACTACTCTAAGTCCCATGCAGATTATTAAGGGGAAGCTTAGCTCTTCTATAAGTGTTATGATTCTCCTTGCTGTTTCAAGTCTGCCGATTCTTGGACTGATATTTTCAATAGGTGGAATAACAATTTGGAACTTTCTAGAGTTTTTGATCTTGATTATTGTAACTGCAGTTTTTGTAGGTAGTATAGGAATATTCTTCTCAACACTATATAAAAGAACTACTGCGGCAACGGTAT
The DNA here is from genome assembly GCA_964544535.1 of uncultured Lachnospiraceae bacterium. Taxonomy (GTDB): domain Bacteria; phylum Bacillota; class Clostridia; order Lachnospirales; family Lachnospiraceae; genus JAAYRG01. The sequence goes on from CAZJCV010000022.1 coordinate 8,286, forward strand.
CCTCATATGGAGCTTTACTTTTTCTAGTTATCGGTACTTTTGTTATTGTTTTCTCAGTTAAACTAGTTGCTCAAATTAAATTAACCAATCAAGTAACAGATAGCAGTGTTTATTATTATCCGGATATTGGCAACTGGGCTTTATTGTTTCTTATTAATCCTGCTGTTACTTGTTATTCTATGTTGCAAGAACAAACAGGCACAGGTAATAATTTGGCTAGATTTTTAAGCTACTTTGGAGTAGTGCCTGATGTGATTGTGAACAACTGGTTTGTAGTTAGTCTTCTTTTACAACTTATTATTTCAATAATTTTAATTATATGGTCAGCCCACTTGCTAGACCCACTTCGTAAGGAATCATTTTTTACAAGGAAGAAGGAAAAGAAAAAAGCTTAATGAAAGCAATGAAATTAAATTAAAAATTAGGATGTCAGTCATTATTAGCTAATAGTGACTGACATCCTAATTTTGTTACAAAATTATTAACTAAAATAATTGAAAAAACACCAATTTATAAAGAAAATTCAAGTTTAATTGTATATTTGGAGAAATTATGTGCAAAATATTTAATATATAGTTAACAATTTAATAATTGCTTAATATGTGTTTTTAACAAAAAAAATTTAAAACGAATGTATTATTTGGCAAATTTGCAAGGGGGTTGGAGAAACTTGGAACGGTTTTATGGGTTAACTACTGAAAAATTCTAAAGCTTATTGACACCCCTTTTATTGATGCTATAATCCATTTATGCCTGAAATAAACACACATATATTACCAATTTGGTAGTAAAAAATTTAAGAAAAGAGGTTTAATTATTTATGCAAAAATACCACTCGTTTCTTAAAAGGATGGAAGGCAGTCTTGGAAAATTATTTTCAGTTAAGACTTGCGGAAGTAAGAAAGCAACAATAGCAGTTGCTTATATACTTGCTACAACATTAGTTGTCTTAAGTCCTGATTCTATACATGGCAAGAAAATAAGTGCCATTACTAAGGTTCAACTTGAAGCACAAACCTTAATAGAAGAAGAAACAGAAAATGCAGAAACTAATCAAAACTTATTAAAAGACCCAAAGGAAACTTACAATGAAAATCATATAGAGGCACATGAATCTCAGGCAGACACTGATGCTTCTAATACTGAGGAACTGATAAAAAGAGAGGAAAAACAGGAAGAACACAATAAAATAGATAAAGAGGCTGCAAAGAAAGCTGCAGAATATGAAAAACATCTAGAAGAAAAAGAAGCAGCCAAAAGAATAGCAGCCACTGAAGAAAAAGTAGCTGAAGAAAAATTAGCTGAAGAAAAGGCCGCCAAAGAGAAGGCAGCTGCAGAAGAAGAGCAGGCAGTCAAGGAAGCCGCTGAAAAAAAGAAAGCATCATCAAAAAGCGCAGGTAAATATTCAAAAAAGGAAATTGAAATCTTAGAAAGAATAGTAGAAGCCGAGGCAACAGGAGGAGACGTAAAAAGCAAAATCTTAGTTGCAAATGTAGTTTTAAATCGTGTAAAACACAAAAGTTTTCCGAACAGTATAGAAGGAGTAGTGTTTCAAAAGAAGCAATTCTCCCCAATTCGAGATGGCAGATATTATTCAGTATCGGTAACTAAATCAACAAAGGAAGCAGTCAAGCGAGCAATAGATGGTGAAGATTACTCAGAAGGAGCCTTATATTTTGCGGCAAGAAAAAGGGCAAACAAGAAAAGTATGCGTTGGTTTGATAAAAACCTAGATAATCTATTCGCATATGGTGGCCACGAGTTTTTTAAGTAAGTCAATTAAAGAAATATTTAAAACAAAAGGACCTGTCAAGATGGCAGGTTCTTTTGTTTTAATAATGAAGCTTTCAAAAAGCCTTGAAAAGATTTTCTGAGTATAATAAAATATCTATTGAAGAAAAATCTAATTACATGGTATAGTAGGAAATGAAAACAAACACTATAATATATAAAAAGAGGGAATGAAAATATGAACATATTATATCAAAGTACTCGTAGCAATATGGAGCCTATAACTGCCTCAAAGGCTATCCTGCAAGGACTAGCTAGTGATGGAGGACTATTCGTACCAACTAAGCTTCCAAAACTAGAAACATCCATAGAAGACTTATCCAAGATGGATTATAGGCAGTGTGCTTATGAAGTAATGAAACTACTCTTAACTGACTTTACTGAAGAAGAGTTAAAAACATGTATAAGCAAGGCCTATGACGATAAATTTGATACAAAAGAAATTGCACCTTTAGTTAAAAAAGGTGATGCATACTTTTTGGAACTTTTTCATGGACCAACCATTGCATTTAAGGATATGGCACTTTCCATACTTCCACACCTTTTAATTACATCAGCAAAAAAGAATAATATAAAAGAAGAAATAGTTATTCTAACAGCAACTTCAGGAGACACAGGAAAAGCAGCCTTAGAAGGTTTTGCAGATGTAGAAGGCACTAAGATCATTGTCTTTTACCCAAAAGATGGTGTAAGTCATATTCAAGAAAAGCAAATGCTTACTCAAAAGGGAGACAACACCTTTGTAGTAGGAATATCAGGTAACTTTGATGATGCCCAAACTGGAGTAAAGAATATCTTCCATAATAAAGACTTAGAAAAAAGACTAAAAGACAAGGGATATATTTTCTCTTCAGCAAACTCCATTAATATAGGTAGACTAGTGCCACAAATTGTTTACTATGTATACTCATATGCACAGCTATACAAAAAGGGAGAGATAGCCCTTGATGAAAAAATCAACGTAGTAGTTCCGACAGGAAATTTTGGTAACATCCTTGCTGCATATTATGCTAAGGGCATGGGACTGCCAATTGATAAACTAATTTGTGCATCAAATGAAAACAAAGTATTGTTTGATTTCTTCAACACAGGAATTTACGATAGAAACAGAGATTTTATCCTAACATCCTCACCTTCTATGGATATTTTAATATCAAGTAATCTAGAAAGATTAATCTTTGAGCTTACAGGTAAGGATCAAAAGAAGACATTAGAACTTATGAGCAATCTAAGTACAACTGGAAAATATGAAGTTACAGAAGACATGAAGGAACAAATGAATAATTTTATAGCAGGCTATGCTTCAGAAGAAGATACTGCAAAGGCCATAAAAGCTATTTACCAAGAAAATGGCTATGTCCTAGATACACATACTGCAGTAGCAGCATTTGTATATAATGAATATAAAGAAAACAATGGAGACCCTAACAAAACCATTATTGCATCAACCGCAAGCCCATATAAGTTTCCGGTAAGCGTAATGAAAGCAATAGATGATAAATATAAGGACATGGATGATTTTGAACTAGTAGAAGAACTTAAGGAGATTTCAGGAGTTAGTATTCCAAAAGCAGTAGAGGAATTAAAGAATGCCAAGGTTCTGCATACAAAAAAATGTAAAGCAGAAGAAATGGAAGAACTAGTAGAAGAAATATTAGGGTAAGGGGGACTAAGCGCACCAGCTATCTGCTCTTAGGTGGTGGGGCTAAGTCCCCTCCTATTTTTAGGGGATGGAGCATACAAGAATCATGTGTTTTGCAATCTTATCAGCCTGCTAGAGCATTTTCTTGATGTCGGGGATTTTCTCGAGTAGGGGAAGGAGCAAGCATGCTACTGCGATTCCGGCGACTGACTGTAGGGTATCAGTAGGGATGCTGGCAATGGCGGCGAGGAAGGCAATACCTAAAACTAAGGTGTTGTAAGCTAAATATCCGAAGACCACCACTAAGCCACTAGCTATGCCCGAGAGAAGAATGCTTATATATGTATTAAGAGATAACTTCTTGGCAATCTTCTTATATATAAGGCCTACAAGAAGAGCAGCTAGAGCTTTTATAATAAAGGTGGCAGGAGCCCACTGAACATATCCTGTAAGTATATCTGCTAACATGGAACCAATTCCTGCTGACAAAGCTCCAAGTATAGGACCAAGAAGTATGCCCGAAAGTAGTACGAAGCCATCACCTAGATGAATGTATCCCCCTGTATGGGTAGGTATTTGAATAACTATTGTTGCCACACAGGTAAGTGCAGCCATCAGCGCTGATAATATTAAATTTTTAGTCCTTGTTTGAGTATTATTCATATGATCATAATCCTTTCTATTTTCTACTAAGAATAATACATAACTGGCATTATTAAAAGACCCAAAATATAAAATCTAAACAAGGTCAAACAAATATTGATTGGGGCTGAGTGAACTGATTGCTAATTATAGGTAGATGTGATAAAATCATGATGATAAAATACAAGCAAAGTCGAGGAATGGATATGATAAAGAGTTCAGGAAAATCAATATTAAAATTAATATTTTTAATAATTGTAGATGTAGTAAGTATTTCTATTGCAAGTGCAGTAGGATTGCTTCTTCGCTTTGATTTAAAATTATATAATATACCTGAATTATATCTAGATTCTATCTGGGACTACTTGCCTTTTTACCTTATAGGAACTATATCAGTATTTTATTTATTTAAATTGTACCACACCCTATGGATCTATGCAGGATTTAACGAACTTATGAATATAAGTCTAGCTACCATATCAGCTACCTTACTACAGATAGCTGGAATGGAACTTATGTTACTGGATGTACCAAGAAGTTATTACTTTTTATCAGCTATAGTATTATATTTAATTACTCTTATTACAAGGTTTATGGATCGTTTTATATTTCAAGTAGGTAAGAACTTAGAATATAAAAGTGAATATAGTCTTTATAATGAAGACCTTAAAAAAGTTATGGTAATAGGTGGTGGAGAAGCAGCCAATATTATTATTAAAGAAATTAAAAATAGTAGCCACATAGAGCATGTTGTAGTAAGATGTGTAATTGATGATGCTCACGATAAGGTTGGCAAGTATATACAAGGGGTTAAGGTAGTAGGCAACAGAGACACAATTCTATATAATGCAAGAAAATATAAAATAGATGAAATTATCATTGCCATACCATCTGCATCCAGGAAAACAGTAAGAGAGATTGTTACCATATGTAATGAAACGGGTTGTAAGCTAAAGATTCTTCCAGGTATTTACCAACTTATGAGTGGTGAGGTTACAGTTAGTCAACTAAGAAATGTGCAGATAGAAGACCTTTTGGGAAGAGATGTTATTAAGGTTGATTTAGATTCTATAATGTCTTATGTAAGGAATAAGGTGATTGTTGTTACAGGCGGGGGAGGGTCTATAGGAGGAGAACTCTGTAGACAACTGGCTTCTTACAAGCCCAAACAATTAATTATTATAGATATATATGAGAACAATGCATATGATATTCAGCAGGAATTAAAAAGTGATTATCCCAAACTAGATTTAAAAGTACTTATTGCATCAGTGCGTAATGAGGATAGAATTAATCATATATTTGAGACTTATAAGCCGGATATAGTATATCATGCTGCAGCACATAAGCATGTGCCTTTAATGGAAGTAAGTCCTAATGAGGCTATAAAGAACAATGTAGTAGGTACTTGGAATACAGTAAGGGCAGCAGATAATAATAATGTAAAACGATTTGTACTTATATCTTCAGACAAGGCTGTTAATCCTACTAATATAATGGGAGCATCAAAGAGAATATGTGAGATGCTTGTTCAGACATATAATAAGAGCTCAAGCACGGAATTTGTAGCAGTTAGGTTTGGTAATGTCCTTGGTTCTAGTGGAAGTGTTATTCCACTATTTGAGAAACAAATAAATGCGGGAGGTCCTATTACAGTAACTCATCCAGATATAATAAGATACTTTATGACTATACCGGAAGCTGCATCCTTAGTTCTTCAAGCAGGATCTTATGCTAAAGGTGGAGAGATCTTTGTCTTAGATATGGGAGAACCGGTTAAGATTATAGACTTAGCAAAGAACCTTATTAAGTTATCAGGGCTTAAACCCAATGAAGATATAATGATAGAGTATACTGGCCTGCGCCCAGGTGAAAAGTTATATGAAGAACTTCTAATGGATGAAGAAGGTATACAAGGAACTGAAAATAATCTGATATATATTGGGAGACCAATTAGGATAGATGAAAAAAAATTTATAAGACAACTACATGAATTGGCTGAGGTGTGCTATAAGGAACCAGATGATATTAGACCACTAGTTAAGCAGATTGTATCGACATATAACTATAAGGAAGAAAAAAGTTAAAAGTATTAATAAATAATACAAAAAGTTGAAATATAATAATGTATAAAGTTTATGTTAAATATAATAAATCTTCTTTACATTTTATAGTTACTGTGTTAAGATAAAATCATTCAACCGACGAACGAAGGAAGATAAGATCATGAAATATTTTAGCCCTACTAGTAAACTAAAAGAACTACTGTTATTACAGCACATAGAAAAAAAGCCAGATACAACCCAGCATGAAATAGCTAGTGTTATGGGTGGCGCTCCTTCTATGGTTAATGTTTATATTGACAGGTTTGAAGCTAGTGGTTATTTAATTAGAGACTATAAATCAGTAAAGACAGTCTATTATAATATAACTCCTGAAGGAGTTAAGAGAAAAAATTATTTGGCTATCACATATTTTCATGAATTGTTAGAGTTATATAGACTAGCAGAAGAAAGTGTTGAGAACTTCTTGCTTAGACTTGAAGAGAAGGGCTATATAAATGTACTGGTTTATGGAGCTGGAGAAGTTGCAGAAACAATAGTTGGAGTAATAAAACGAAGAATAGATAAAAAACTTAAAGTATTAGCATTTATAGATGATGATAAAGATAAACAAGGAAAGAGTCTACTAGGATATAAGATTATATCTAGAGAAGAGATAAATGAATATCAACATGATGGTATAGTAATTACATCTTATACTTTTGAAGATGAGATTACCAACAGACTTGAAGAAGTAGGGTATCCAAAGGATAAGGTAGAAAGATTTTTTACGGAATAAGTGAGAGCTAATAACAGAGTAATAGTAATGGATAATGCAAAAGGAGCATAACATATGTCAGAAAAGATTTGGCTTGCATCACCTCATATGAGTGATGAAGGATATGAAGAAGTATATATAAAAGAAGCATTTGATACGAATTGGATTGCACCGCTTGGTCCAAATGTAGATGGATTTGAAAGAGAGCTTGCAGCAAAAGTTGGAGCAAAACATGCTACTGCTCTTGTGTCAGGAACAGCTGCTATTCATATGGCATTAAAGGCAGCAGGAGTTGGAAAAGATGACATAGTATTTTGTCAAGACTTGACTTTTTCTGCATCAGCCAATCCAATTATATATGAAAATGCAACTCCAGTTTTTATAGATAGCGATTATGAAACCTGGAATATGGATCCTAAGGCATTAAAGATGGCATTTGAAAAGTATGGAGACAAAGTGAAAGCTGTAATAGTTGTAAATCTATATGGATTATCTGCAGATATGGATCCTATAGTAGATTTATGTAAGAAGTATAATGTAACTTTGATAGAAGATGCAGCAGAGTCACTTGGAACGAAATATAAAGGCAAGTATACAGGAACCTTTGGTGATTATGGTATCTTTTCTTTTAATGGTAACAAGATTATAACTACTTCTGGTGGTGGTATGTTAGTTTCTAATAACGAAGAAAGAATAGCCAAGGTAAAGTTTTGGGCTACACAAGCAAGGGATAAGGCAAGGCATTATCAACATAGCGAATTAGGATATAACTATAGAATGAGTAATATAGTTGCTGGGATTGGTAGAGGGCAACTAAAGGTTTTAGATAAAAGAGTAGCTAAGAAAAGATATATATTTGATTATTATAAAAAAGAATTAGGGCAGTTAGAAGGTATAAGCTTTATGCCTATTAATGACTGGGATGAGCCTAATTGCTGGTTATCTGTAATACAATTAAGTGGAAAGATAAAGCCTATTGATCTAATTAAAAGATTAGAAGAAGATAATATTGAAACAAGACCAGTTTGGAAACCAATGCATATGCAACCGTATTATGCTGAGTATGATTATATTGGTGATGGTGTAAGCGAGAAGATCTTTGAAAATGGTGTATGTTTGCCGAGTGATACGAAGATGACGGATGAGGATCTTGAAAGAATTTGTAATGTAGTTAAATTATTATGGAAATAGAGAGAATAGCATTATGACAAGCAGAGATAAATCTTCAAAAGGTATATATAGAAAGTTTGTAAAAAGGCCAATGGATTTTATTTTATCTTTGATGGCTATTATAGTTTTAAGCCCTGTGTTTATTATTGTTGCGATACTTGTTCGCATAAAACTAGGAAGGCCAGTGATATTTAAACAAAAAAGGCCAGGACTTAATGAGAAGATATTTACCATGTATAAGTTCAGAACAATGACAGATAAGAAAGACGAGAATGGTGAGCCACTTCCAGATTCAGAAAGACTCACTAGCTTTGGGAAAAAGCTTCGTGCCACCTCTTTAGATGAACTACCAGAGCTTTTCAACATTCTTAAAGGTGATATGAGTATTGTGGGTCCTAGACCTTTACTAGTTCAATATCTAGAATTGTATAATGATTTCCAAAAAAGAAGACATGAAGTAAGGCCAGGTCTTTCAGGGAACGCCCAAATAAATGGTCGTAATGCAATTGATTGGGATGAAAAGTTTTATCTAGATGTTGAATATGTTGACAATATAAGCTTCATAGGTGATTGGAAAATAATATTTAAGACAATTAGGAAAGTGTTTTTTAAGGAAGGCATTAGTTCAAGTACTTCAGTTACTGTAGAAGCGTTTAAAGGAAGTAAAACTGAAAACAATAATGAGTAATGATTTTTTGTTTATATATTGTTTCAGAAAGGAATAAAATATTTATGGCAGAGAAGTTAATTATTATTGGTGCTAGAGGACATGGTAAAGTCATTGCAGATATTGCCCTAAAATCAAACGGATGGGATACTATAGTGTTTCTAGATGATGATGAATCTATTAAAGAAACTATAGGATTTGAGGTTATTGGTAAACCAGCCGATGCAATTAAATATAGTAAAGAGGCAGATTTTTTTGTGGCCATAGGTAATAATTCAATTAGAGAGAAGATGCAAGAAAAGTTAGAGGACGAGGGACTGTCAATTGCGAGCTTAACTCACCCAAAGGCAGTTATTGCTACTGATGTTGAGATAGGAAAGGGTACTGCAATTATGGCAGGGGTTATAATTAATAGTTCATGTAAGATTGGCAAAGGATGTATAATTAATACAGCCAGTACCTTGGATCATGACAATGTTATTGAAGACTATGTTCATGTATCGCCAGGGGTACATTTGGCAGGAACCGTTAGTGTAGGCAAAAGAAGTTGGTTAGGTGTAGGAAGTATAGTAAGTAATAACTTGAATATTTCTGAGGATTGTCAACTTGGTGCGGGAGCTGTAGTTGTTAAGGATATTGTTGAACCTGGGACATATGTAGGGGTTCCGGTTAGGAAGATAGATTAAAACTAGTTTATTTGAGGTAGACAAATTGAAGAAAAAATTATGGATATGGAACCATTACGCAACAGATATGTATAAAAATAAAGGTGGTAGGCATTATTGGTTTGCTGAAAACTTAATTGAACAAGGGTATGATGCCACCATTTTTTGTGCTAATGTATTTCATAATAAAACTGAATTTATTGATACGAAAAACAAAAAATATGCAACAGATAATGTAAATGGCATCCCTTTTGTTTTTGTTAAGACTACTATTGCTTTAAACAATGGGTTAGATAGAATAAAAAACATGTTTTTATTTTATAAAAATCTTTTTACAGTAGCTAAAAAGTATGCAAAGTTAAATGGAAAACCAGATGTTATTATAGCATCAAGTGTTCACCCACTTACGATGGTTGCTGGTATAAAAGTAGCAAAAAAAATGAAGATACCTTGTATCTGTGAAGTACGTGACTTATGGCCTGAAGCTATATTTTTCTTTAACAAACTTAAAGAAAAAAGTTTGCTAGGGAAAATCCTTATATCAGGAGAGCATTGGATTTATAAAAAAGCTGATGCGTTGATATTTACAAAAGAAGGCGATACAGATTACATTAAAGAAAAAAGGTGGAACTTAGAACAAGGTGGAGATATTGATTTGAATAAGGCCCATTATATTAATAATGGTGTTGATCTAGAAGCATTTACTGAATCTATAAAGGAGAAAGTTTTAAACGATAATGATTTAGAATCGGAGTGTTTTAATGTCACTTACGTGGGTTCAATAAGGCCAGTAAATAATATAGGAAATATTCTGGATGCAGCAAGTTTGTTAAAAGGAAATAAGGATATTCAGTTTTTAATCTACGGAGATGGTAATGAAAAGTCAATGCTTGAAAAAAGAGTGGAAGATGAAGGACTCACCAATGTTAAGATGAAAGGTTATATTAACAAAGAGTTTATACCATATATACTAAGTAAATCTTCAGTAAATATATTAAACTATTCCCAGACACAGTATAACTGGTCAAGAGGAAATAGCTCAAATAAATTATTTGAGTATATGGCTTCTGCAAAACCTATTGTTTCTACAGTTAAGATGGGATATTCTATTATTGAAAAATATAATTGTGGATTAGAACTAGAAAATAGTACTCCTCAAGAGCTGACGAATGCAATATTACACATTAAAAATATGTCAAAAGCAGGGTATGAAAAACTTGGAACTAATGCTAGAAATGGTGTCAAAGATTTTGATTTTAAGATTTTAACCAAGAAACTAATACATGTGATAAAAGAAGTTGATTAGTGTAACTTAGTTTAAATTAAAAGTACTTCTGAATTATTTAAAAAAATCAATATATTATAAATTATTAATTAAAGGATGGTAAATAAAATGATTAATATTATAGGATTAGGTTACATAGGTTTTCCTACAGCATTGATGTTTGCAAAAAGTGGAGTTAATGTAGTAGGAACAGATTTAAGCGTAGAATTAGTAGAATCCCTTTCTAGAGGTGAACTTACATTTGAAGAAAAGGGTCTAGAAGATTTGTTTGAAAAAGCTGTTGATAATGGAATTAAATTTGCAACAGAATATCAAAAGACAGATACTTATATTATAGCCGTTCCAACACCCTATAATAAGTCAAGTAAGAAATTAGACCCCAATTATGTTATTTCAGCAGTTAATACAGTTCTTGATGTTTGTGAAGAGGGAGCAGTTATAATTATTGAGTCAACGGTATCACCAGGTTCAATAGATAAACACATTAGACCTGAGATTGAAAAAAGAGGAGTAGTTATAGGTAAAGATGTTCATCTTGTACATGCTCCTGAAAGAATAATACCTGGAAATATGATTTATGAATTAGAACATAATTCAAGAACGATTGGTGCTGATGAAGTAGAGGTTGGAGAAAAGGTAAAAGAACTATATTCTAGTTTCTGTAAAGGTGAAATAGTAGTAACAGATATAAGATCAGCCGAAATGTCAAAGGTAGTGGAGAATACTTATAGAGACGTCAATATAGCCTTTGCAAATGAACTTGCAAAAATTTGTAGGGAAGATAATATGGATGTTTATGAGATTATTAGAATTGCCAATAAACATCCTCGTGTTAATATATTACAACCAGGTCCTGGTGTGGGAGGGCATTGTATATCAGTTGATCCATGGTTTTTAGTTGGAGATTACCCAGATCTAACCAATTTAATATTAACAGCAAGAAAAGTTAATGATTCTATGCCCACACATGTATTATTAAGAATCCGAGATATTATGAGAGAGAATAATATAAATGATATTTCTAAGGTTGGACTATATGGTCTGACTTATAAAGAAGATGTTGATGACACAAGAGAAAGTCCTACACTTCAGTTGCTTCAAAGAATGGACGAGCATTTAGCTTTTGGAGTAAAGGCTTACGATCCATTTGTAAAGACTAGAATTGTAGAGCATCAATTTATGAACTTTGAAGATTTCATTAATGAAATTGAAATTCTTGTTATAATGGTTGGACATGGTCATATTAAAGAAAATATAGACTTAGTTAAAGATAAACTAATACTTGATACTAAAAATATCTGTAACTTTGAAAATGTATATAAATTATAGAAAAGAAGGTTAATATTTTGAAGAAAAAGATAATGGTTGTATTTGGAACAAGGCCAGAGGCTATAAAAATGTGTCCGTTAGTTAAAGAGTTAAAAACTAGAGACAAGTTAGACATCATAGTATGTGTTACAGGACAGCATAGAGAAATGCTGGACCAAGTTTTAGAAGCTTTTAATGTTATTCCCGACTATGATTTATCCATAATGAAGGATAAGCAGACTTTATTTGATGTTACAATTAATATTTTAGAAAAAATGAAGAATGTTTTGGAAGAAGTAAAACCAGATGTAGTTTTAGTCCATGGAGATACATCTACAACATTTGTAACTGCACTTGCATGTTTTTATTTACAGATTCCAGTAGGGCATGTTGAGGCAGGATTAAGAACTTATGACATTTCTTCTCCTTATCCGGAAGAATTTAATCGTCAAGCAGTTAGCATAATTTCAAAATATAATTTTGCACCTACAGAAATGTCAAAAGAAAATCTGCTAAAAGAGGGTAAAAGTCTAGAGTCTATATATGTGACAGGAAATACCGTAATAGATGCTTTTAAAACAACAGTTAGGGATAGTTATAATCATGAATATTTAGATTGGGCTTCTGATAGTAGATTAATTATGATAACTGCTCATAGAAGAGAAAATCTTGGAGAGCCGATGAGAAACATGTTTAAAGCTATTAGAAGAATTATTGATGAAAACCCTGATGTAAAAGCAATATATCCAATTCACATGAACCCTGTAGTAAGGGAGATTGCTAATAAAATTCTTGGTGACTGTGACAGAATAAGAATTATTGAACCTTTAGAAGTGCTAGATTTCCATAACTTTTTAGCAAAGTCATATTTAATATTGACTGATAGTGGTGGAATACAAGAGGAAGCTCCTAGTTTGGGGAAACCAGTTCTAGTAATGAGAGATACTACAGAAAGACCTGAAGGAATAGAGGCAGGCACATTAAAATTAGTTGGTACGGATGAAGAAGTTATTTATAATGCGTGCAAAACTTTATTAGAAGATAAGAGTGAATATGACAAAATGAGCCATGCAAGTAACCCATACGGAGATGGTTTTGCAAGTAATAGAATAGCTGATATTTTAGAAGATAACGATTAATATGAGTTATTAGGAAAATAGAAGAGGCGAATATGAAAGTTTGTATTATAAGAAATGCAGAAAGTAGAACTAATGCAGCAATTTCAAGAATATTAGATGCTTTACTATCAAGTAATAGAAAATGTGTTTTATTAACTAGAAGTAGATTTAATGAAAAAAAAGGCGTTATAAAAAAAACACATAACCATGAAAACCATAATATTGATAATTATGAAATTAATATAAAGTCTGAAACTGGCAAAGGTATAAAAAATATTTTTCAATTATTTAAATATCAGTTCACAGTATTTAAATGGCTTATAAGAAACAAAGAAAAATTTGACATTATTCATTCCTTTGATTTAGACAGTGGACTTCCTGTTTTTATTGCTTCAAAAATTATCAAAAAAAAGTATGTATATCATATAGCGGATTTTTATGTTGATAGTAGAGGAGGTATTCCTACTTTTTTTAAAAAGATATTAAGAAGACAGGAATATAAAGTTATATCTAATGCTGTGGCTACAATCGTATGCACTGAAGAAAGGAAAGAGCAAATCAAGGGTAGCACTCCTAAAAAACTAGTAGTAATTCATAATGCACCAAGTATCACAATAAATATTCAAGACGAAAAATGTGATATAAATAATACAGATGGATATGGGGACAATGAAATTACTTTCGCATATGTGGGTGGATTAGTTGAAACTAGATTTATTAAAACTTCCATAGATGTAGCCAAACAATTTGATAGTATAAGATTGGAATTAGCGGGAATGGGTGCACTTAAGGATTATGCATATGAAGCGTCAAAAAAATATGATAATATTAATTACCACGGAATGATAGATTATGAAGAAGCATTAAAATTGTATTCAAAATGCGACATAATGTTTGCTATTTATGATCCTAAGGTTCCCAATCATAAATATTCAGCACCAAATAAAGTTTATGAGGCTATGATGTTAGGAAAACCAATAATTGTTGCTAAAGGAACAGGTGTAGATAAAATAGTTATAAATGAAAAAATGGGTATTGTCATAGATTACACTGAAAATAATTTTAAAGAGGCTATAGATTATATTAGAAATAATTCCAGTAACATTGAGGAAATGGGTAATAATGCAAAAAAAGCTTATGAGTTATATTCATGGAACACAATGAAAAAAAGATTGGTTAACTTGTATGATGAAATCAATGAATAAGTCTAGTATAAAAGTTAATTTTAAAAACAAATAATTAAAAGAAAGTTTGTGTTTGGAGGATTTTATGCAAAATCTTTTATCAGCAGTCACATATTTTGCAAGTTTTGGTATTTCATTATTTATATGCCGCATTTATCAAAATTACTGTGAGCAGAGAAACTACGAAGAATTACCGAGATTAAAAAAATGTATTTGGTTATTACTTATAATAAGTGCTCCAGTTTTTATATCTACCATAAGATACGGTGTAGGAACCGATTATTTTAATTATGAGAATATTTTTAATAGAGTTAATACAACGCCTATGGAACTTGTTATTAAAAGATTTGGAAACGAACCATTATATTTGCTAACAAACAAGATTGCTTTTTTCTTATTTAAAGAACCGTGGGGAGTTTTTTTAATTTCCTCATTTATAATTCACATATTTACAATTTATGGAATTGATTTTTTTAAAAAAAATATTTCAATGCCGATGTCATTGTTTATATTTTACATGTATCATTTTAGCTTTGGATTAAATATAATAAGACAGATGATAGCAGTGTCAATTGTTTTTTTTTCAATAAGATATCTACACCAAAGAAAGCCATTAAAATATATATTGAGTGTTGTCATAGCTTCGATGTTTCATAATACAGCTATTATATGCTTGTTATTTTATCTTATTATTTATATAGTTTCTTATAAAAATTATTTTTTTAAATGGATGTATATGGTACTGGTTTTAATATCACCTATTATTATACCTGTAGGTATAAAAATTTTAATGAGGATTGAAATCTTTAGTCAATATAAAAAGTATATTTATAGCGACTTTAGCTTGGGTATAGGATATTTGATAAAAATAATACCAATTTTTTTACCAATATTTATTTATATAAAGCAAATAAAAAAAGAAAATCCCTTGTTTGAACCTTATGTTTTATTATCGTTATTAAACATTCCATTTCAACTAATTGGATATTTTGTAAACGTTGGTAGTAGACTTGTATATTATACAAATATATTTTATTATTTATTGCCTGCAATTCTTATAGTTTCATTATACAAAAAAGAAGAAAAGTTTATTATAAAAACATATTATATATCATACTTTTTACTTAACTATATTTTAAATTTTATAATGTTAAAAGCTGCAGAAGTATATCCATATCATTTAATATTTTGATAAGATAACTTTGTGGAGTTAACATATTGTAATCTATATAGTGTAACTAATATTATATGACTAATTTACAACACAAGAACTGACTTGGAGGCAATTAATATGAACATTTTTTTTATTGCAAATTTTAATACTAGAAAAAGGGGTGGCTTATTTAATGCAACGTATGAAAGATTAAAAAGAGTATCTAATAATTTAGATAATTACTATGTAATAAACAATAATTCATATGATAGTAAAATAGTGGTACTATTAAAACAAATATTTAGAAAAAAGCCAATACATATAAAGGTTAGCGAAGATGAGTTTTATAATGATATAAAGATATATAACTCAAATTGCAAGCGAGATATTATTTACTATTTGATGAGAGTTTTTAGATGGGGCAAAATTTATAAAAGAGTTGTAAATCTATATATAAGTAAGTATCATAAATATCTAGTTAATGCAGATATTATTCATGCACATTGGGGATGGCCCAATAGTTATATAGCTTATCAGTTAAGTATTATATATAAAAAACCATATTGCATAACTTTTCATGGAAGTGATATTAATAAAATAAAAAAACATAATATAAACAAACTAATTACAGTAATGGAAAACGCTGATACATGTTTTTTTGTTAGCAACAAACTTCTTGAAACTGCAAAATTATTAGGCTATTCAGGAAAAAACAGTAAAATATCATATAATGGTGTTGATTCAAAGAAGTTCAAACCCACAGAGTACATCAATAATAATACCGTAGGTTATGTAGGCACATTAGAAAAAATTAAAGGTGCAGACTTATTACCACAAATTTTTAACGAAATTCATAAACTAAATAAACGCGCAAGGTTTATTATCGTGGGTGATGGGTCTTTGAAAGAAAGTATTAAAAAAGAAATAAATGAGCTTGGAATAAAGGTGAAGTTTACTGGTAATGTAAGTCCAGAAAGTGTTCCTCATTTATTAGAAAAAATGAACGTCATAGTTGTACCGAGTCGAAATGAAGGGTTACCTTTGATAATAGTAGAGTCACAAGCAATGGGCATACCTGTTGTTGGTTCAGATGTAGGAGGTATTCCTGAAGCAATTGGATTTAAAAATAATATTATAAAAACAGACAATAATTTAATAAAAAACATTGCTGTACGAGTAAATGAAATTCTATCATTTGAAATTGATTATGATTATTCAAAAAAATATCGAGATAAAGTAATAACTAAATTCAACTGGGATGAAATAGTTAAAGATGAAATATCAACATATAATAAAATTTATAATAGATTAAAATAGTTAGATAGTGATACAGTAAAGTAAAGAGATTGAGGCTGAAGCTTGAGCAAAACCATTTAATAAAGGGAGGAGATTGCTAAATGTCGGATAGTCCGTTAATCAGTGTATATTGCTTAACATATAATCATGAAGAATATATTAGAGACACCTTGGAAGGTTTTGTAAATCAGAAAACAGATTTTTCATTTGAAGTATTTGTTCATGATGATGCTTCATCAGATAATACCCCTATGATTATTCAAGAATATGCAAGGAAATATCCTGATATTATAAAACCTATACTACAGAGTGAGAATCAATATTCAAAAGGAGTTAAAATTGTTAGGGATTTTATTATTCCAAATATAAGAGGCAAATACATTGCTGCTTGTGAAGGTGATGATTATTGGAATGATGTTAATAAACTCCAAATACAGGTGGACTTTTTAGAAGAACACCCTGATTATGTAGCTTGTGTGCATAACACACTTAAGATAGACAATAAAAATAATAGAGTTGGTACATTTAATATGCTGGAAACAGATTGCGATCTTAAAACTGAAGATGTTCTTTTAAGAGAAAAGAGTGGCTTTTTTCATTTTAATTCAATAGTATATAAATCCGAGTATCTTATAAATGAACGTCCGGAGTTTTTTACAAAAACTCCTGGTGTTGGAGATTACCCATTAGCGATATATCTTGCATTAAATGGGAAAATCAGATGTATAAATAAAACCATGTCAGTATATAGGATGTTTGTTCCAGGCTCATGGACTGATAAAAACAGGAGAAAAAGTCCAAAAGAGCAAATCAAACATAAACATAGATTAATTGAAATGCTAAAATCTGCTAACGACTACTCAAACTACAAATATAACGATACAATAGATAAAAAAATTAATCAGTTATTGTATGAAATCTTAGCTATAAAAGGAGATTTCTCATCAATAAAAAATAACCCCAAATTGTATGATGTTTACAGAAGTCAAGGAATAAAACAAAGAATATTAGTATATTTAAAATGCAATTTTAAGTTTTTATACAAGTTATATAGAAAAACAAAGAAATTATTAATGGGCAATTTCAATTAATGAACATATCATATTTTTATAAATAAGAACATTAAGAAGGTTGAAATTATGAGTAAAAAAGTAAATAAATCAAAAGTTCTTTCATCTCTATTCTGGAAGCTAATGGAAAGGGGAGGAACACAAGGAGTACAGTTCTTGGTTCAAGTTGTACTAGCAAGGTTATTAGCCCCAGATGAATATGGCACTATTGCAATAGTATTAGTATTTATAAATTTGGCACAAGTATTTGTACAAAGTGGATTAAATACAGCATTAATCCAAAAAAAACAGGCAGATGAAGTAGATTTTTCATCTGTATTCTATGTAAGTTTGTTTATTTCACTGGTCCTATATGGTTTGTTTTTTTTAACAGCACCTTATATTGCAGGTTTTTATGGTGATCCAATATTAACTTCAGTATTAAGGGTTTTAGGATTCATATTATTTTTTGGTGCTTTTAATTCAATTCAAAATGCATATATATCAAGGAATATGATGTTTAAAAAGTTGTTTTATAGTAGTCTTGGAGCAGTCGTATTATCAGGAATTGCGGGTATAGTAGCTGCTTATATGGGACTTGGCATATGGGCGCTTGTTATACAACAATTAGTTAACCAAGCTTCAACAACAATAATTATGTGGTTTACTGTTAAATGGAGACCTAAGTTGATGTTTTCTTTTGTTAGAGTAAAAACATTATTTGCATTTGGGTGGAAACTATTGGTGTCATCTTTAATTGATGTATTCTATAAAGACTTAAGAACTTTAATAATAGGCAAAATATATACATCATCAATGCTTGGATACTATAATCGTGGGGATTCGTTTCCTAAAGTTATTGTTTCCAATATAAATGGCTCTATACAATCTGTTATGTTGCCAACTTTGTCTGCTTTTCAAGATAATAAAAAAAGAATAAAAGAAATGATGAGACGAGCCATTGTTACAAGCTCATTTTTAATATTTCCAATGATGATTGGAATGGCGGTTGTCGCAGAGCCTATGGTTAAATTAATATTAACAGATAAATGGCTATCAGCAGTTCCTTTTATTCGTATATTTTGTATATCATATACTTTATGGCCAATACATACAGCTAATTTACAGGCAATTAACGCTGTGGGTAGAAGTGATATATTTTTAAAGTTGGAAATAACTAAAAAGGTAGTAGGATTAATAATTTTAGGTGTAAGTTTGCCGTTTGGTGTATATGCCTTAGCTTTTAGTTCAATTATAAGTGGTATTATATCAGCATTCATAAATGCTTATCCTAATAAAAGGTTGCTTGATTACAGTTATCTAGAACAAATAAAAGACATAGCGCCATCATTTATAATCTCTATTATAATGGGTGCAATAGCGTATTTGTTTAATTTTCTAAGTCTTCCAGCTTGGCAGATTTTAATGTTACAGGTTATAGTAGGAGTTATTGTTTATTTTGGTTTAGTTAAAATTTTAAAATTAGAGTCTTTTACTTATTTACTCAAAACAGTAAAGGAATTAATAAATTCTAAGAAAAAGCAAGCAACACGTTAAAGTGTATTATACTAGGAGGTGTAATATTTGAAAAAAACAATTCAAGTAACACGATCTTCAATGCCTACACTGGAAGAGTATACTGAAGAAATAAAAGAGCTATGGAATACCCACTGGCTTACAAATATGGGAGTTAAGCATAAAGAACTTGAATCTGAACTTATAGATTATCTAAATGTATCCAATGTAACCCTATTTACAAACGGACATTTAGCCCTTGAATGTATAATTGACGCCATGGATTTAACAGGTGAAGTTATAACAACTCCTTTTACATTTGCATCAACAACTCATGCAATTGTAAGATGTGGCCTAAAGCCAATATTTTGTGATATTAATCCTAATGACTATACCTTAGATATAGACAAAATTGAAGAGTTGATTACAGAAAAAACTTCTGCAATCTTACCTGTACATGTATACGGTAATATCTGTGATGTAGAAGCTATAGAGCAAATTGCTAGAAAACATAATTTAAAGGTTATATATGACGCCGCCCATACATTTGGTGTTACTGTAAATGGACAAGGCATAGGTAATTTCGGCGATGCATCTATGTTTAGTTTTCATGCAACGAAGGTTTTTAATACTATAGAAGGTGGTGCTATTACTTATAAAGATTCTTCTCTTACTTCAAAATTAAATACTTTAAAAAACTTTGGAATTATAGGTCAAGAAAGTGTTGTTAGTGTTGGTGGAAATGCCAAAATGAATGAATTCCAGGCAGCTATGGGAATATGTAATCTTAGATATGTTGATAATGAAATTGCCAAACGAAAAGTAGTAGTTGAAAGATATAATGAACTATTAAGTGGAATTGAAGGTATTAAATTAAGTGGTATCCAAGAAGGAGTTAAGAGTAATTACGCATACTATCCAGTAATTTTTGAAGACTATAAAAAGAGTAGAAATCAAGTATTTGAAGAACTTGCTAAACACGGTATTACTGCAAGAAAATATTTTTATCCAATTGTTAATAGTTTTGAGTGTTATCAAGACCAATATAGTGTGAAAGATACACCTGTAGCAGAATATATAGCAGACAGAGTATTAACGTTACCACTTTATGCAGATCTAAGTTTGGAAGATGTAGACAAGATATGTAACATTATAAAAAGCTAGGAGGAAAATGATGAAAGGTATTATACTTGCTGGAGGAAAAGGAACAAGACTTTATCCAATGACTAAAGCAACTTCAAAACAACTGTTGCCCATATATGACAAACCATTGATATATTATCCATTATCAGTGCTTATGTTGGCAGGAATTAGAGAAATTTTAATTATCTCAACACCTGAAGATACTCCTTCTTATGAACAATTATTTGGAGATGGTGGTTCTCTTGGAATTAAACTTTCTTATAAAGTACAAGATAAACCTAGAGGTTTAGCAGATGCATTTATTCTAGGGGAAGAGTTTATCGGTGATGACAGTGTTTGCCTTATATTAGGTGACAACATATTTCATGGACAAGACTTAACAAAAGTATTGAATAAAGCAACTAGTTTAAAAGAAGGTGCAATCGTTTACGGATACCCAGTAAGGGATGCAAGATCATTTGGCGTGGTTGAGTTTGATGAGAACAGAAAGGTAATTTCCATAGAAGAAAAACCAGAACATCCAAAGTCAAACTATGCAGTACCAGGCTTATACTTTTATGATAATCATGTAGTTGAGATAGCTAAGAATATAAAACCTTCAGCACGCGGAGAAATAGAAATCACTTCAGTAAATAATGCTTATTTAGAGCAAGGGAAATTAGATGTAATTCTCTTGGGTCGTGGAATGGCATGGCTTGACACAGGTACCCCAGAAGGAATGCTAAATGCGGCTCAATACGTTGAAGCTGTTCAATCAAGACAAGGTTTCTATATAGCATGTCTTGAAGAGATTGCTTGGAGAAGAGGATTTATAAATGATGGACATCTAAAAGCTGTGGGCAAAAGTTTAGAGATGACAGAATATGGTCAATATATTTTATCACTTTTAGAAGAAGTTTAAATTATCAAGGAGGAAATATAATGAAAACTATATTAGTTACAGGTGGAGCGGGATTTATTGGAAGTAATTTTGTGAAACTGATGTTAGAAAAACATCCTGACTATAAAATTATTAATGTTGATGCTCTTACCTATGCAGGTAATCTAGAGAATCTTAAAGATATTGCTAATAATCCAAATTATAAATTTGAAAAAGTTGATATTAGAGATAGAAAAAAAATTGATAAAATATTCTGTAATAATAAAATTTCTTCAGTAGTAAATTTTGCAGCTGAATCTCATGTTGATAGAAGTATAGAAGAGCCTGAAGTGTTTTTAACAACAAATATAATAGGAACACAAGTATTATTAGATACAGCAAAAAAATATTGGAAAGTAAAGCCTGATGACAAGTATGATAGGGAATATAAACCAGGAGTAAAATTTTTGCAAGTTTCAACTGATGAAGTATATGGTGAGCTAGGTGAAACAGGCTTATTTGTAGAAGATATGAACCTTTTACCAAACAGTCCTTATTCTGCTTCAAAAGCTAGTGCAGACTTGATTGTAAGATCATATAATGAGACATTTGGTATGCCTGTAAACATAACTAGGTGTAGTAATAATTATGGGCCTTATCAGTTTCCAGAAAAGCTTATTCCACTTATGATAAATAACTGTTTAAAGGATAAATACCTTCCAGTCTATGGTAACGGAATGCAAGTAAGAGACTGGTTACATGTTTCAGATCATTGTAAGGCAATAGATACAGTTCTTCATAAGGGTAAGGATGGAGAAGTTTATAATATAGGTGGAAACAATGAAAAAGCAAATATTGAGATAGTAAAGTTAATTATTAACACACTAGGAAAGTCAGAAGATCTTATAAAATATGTTAAGGACAGACCAGGTCATGATATAAGGTATGCTATTGATAATACAAAGATTACTTCTGAGTTAGGATGGGAACCAGCCTATACCTTTGAAGAAGGTATAGGGGAGACTATTCAGTGGTATCTTGATAATACTGAATGGATTGAGAATGTAATTTCAGGGGATTATGTTAATTATTATGATAAGATGTA
>CAZJCV010000023.1:0-26443 GCA_964544535.1 uncultured Lachnospiraceae bacterium
ATTTCAATACATCTCATGTTAAGGTTCTATCCGCATAAACAGTCACTTCTATAAATATGATATCTCTTTTTAATGCTTAAATCAAGCCTTTCTCAAGTTTCTACCAAGCAAAACAGGTAATAATTGATATTTCGTAATATTGCCCTAATTTCAAGCCTTGGCTGGTTTTATTGCCCAAATCACTTGGTATTTTCATTAATTACATTTAAACTATTTTACACAAGTCAAATAATTAATTCTTCTCCTGTAGTTCTTTGAGGCGTTCCTATAATTTCTTCTCCAAATACATTATTATTCATTAATTTAATAATACACACAAAATCCTCATCTTTATTAATTACTTTTTCCAAATCATTTCGCAAATTTATAAATTTTGATGGAGACATTTCTCCTCTAAATACAGAATATTGAAAGTGTGACAAGTATTTTTTACATATTTTAAAAATTTTATGAACTCTTTTTTCTTTTACATCATAAAACACAAATGCATAATTGTAATTATATTTTTTTCTTTTTCTTGCCATTATCTTTTCTCCTTAATTAAAAACGGAATAAATTCTTTATCTTCTAATAAATATTTTATTAATTTATAACAATCTAGTTTTATTGCAGTTCTATAACTAACTTTTCTTTTTAAAGCTGAGTGTAAAAATACTGTCTCTAATCTTTTTTCAAACTCTTCAATAAATATATTTCTTCCAGCTTCATTTAATATACAATAATTAACACTCTTTTCAAAATGCTTCTCAACTTGAAGTCGTCTGTTATTCACTAAATTAAAAATTGTCTTGAAAACAATAATTGGCTTAAACACTTCACACATGTCCAAACTTAGTGAAAATCTACGTTCAGACGGTTCATGAAGAAAGCTGATTTTTTGATCTAAGTGAGTTTGATAAATAGCAGATATAGTCTTAGTATATAAAAGCGTGTTTCCAAAAGATATCATTGCATTTATCGGATTATCTGGTGGTCGTTTTACCCGTTTTTTTATTGCAAAATCCTCTGGCAATATATATTTAAAGTTGGAGTAAAATCTCTGCCATAAGTCTCCCTCCACCGCTAAAATAAACTTTATATTATCAGCAACATTTAATAGTCTGTAAAAATCACTTTTTATCCAATCTATTGTATCTTTAACTTCTTTTTTATCATGTTTATAATAATGATATAAAACTTCATAAATATTTTCTCCAATACATTTTACAATGCTTTTAGCTATTAATAGGCGTCTATTATTTTCTTCATACGCTTGGACTTGCTTGACTATTAATTTCCCACTACAATAATGGTCTTTTGGATAAAACGTCCCTGTATATCCTTCATAATAATTAAAGAAATGAATTATTACATGGTTTCTTGATAAAAAATCTAGTAACTTAGAATTTATTGATACTTCATTTAGACAATAGATTTCTCTTGTGTTTTCAATTGGTATGTAAATATTTTTACTATCTTTTCTAAAACATAATGAATTGTCTTTTCTTGTTAACTCTCCCATAGATGCTATATATCTTGTATTTCCCATAAATTCACTCCTATTCAACTCTTCTGTTCAAATGTAGCAATATTCATAATATGCGCACTTCTTACATGATTTTAAATTTATTACATCTGGTACTTTATTATTATTAATCAACTCTTCAATTTTTAATATATACTCCTCTAATTGTTTCTCATTTTCTTTTGTAAGACTAATATAGATTATCTTTTTACTTTGTTTGTTCTTTTCTACAAACTCTAGTCTCCCTTCTCTAATTACTCCTTTGTCTTTTAAAACTTTTAAATATAATAACAACTGCCATTTACTAGCTGCTACATCTGCATCCGATTTTTTAATTTCAACTAAGAATTTTGTGGTTAATCCATCTATTTTAATGTTATCTATGGCAATTTCTGAAGTCCTCATCTTTTCTTCCTTCTCTTTATGAATTGCCCTTCCAATTTTTACACTTTCACTATTATCTTCAAGATTTAATCTATTCCCATGTAAATAGCATTGACGTTTACAATGAAAATAATAATTCATTAAAGTTCCATTTACTATCATGTAGAATTCCCCCTTAAAGAAATAAACCAATTTGGTTTTCTAATTTTTCTCTAATAAATTTTCCTTCTTTAAAATAATGCTCACCGTTTTCAATAAAGAAAATTTCACCTAATTGCTCTGTATAAGGAAAAGAACTATTTTGATTTATTTGATAGATAAAAATACTCATTTTGCTTTTTACCGTTGACATCCTTATCCTCCACTCTGCATATTCATAATCTTTTTTATTAGTTAACAAGTCTTTATATTCATCCCATACCTTACTTCCATCTAGTTCTTCACCGTCATCAAAGACTAATTTCCTACCAATAAATACTGTACAAGTCCAATCATAATCTTCAATTAATTTCATTCTATCATTAACTAGAGGAACATTTAACATCCCTACTTTATGAAAAAATTCATCTATGTTTTTTTCGAGAAGTGTAGAATCATTTTGTTCCTTAATCATTTCAAGAACCTTAACATAATAATCGTTAAATTTCTTTTCATTTAAAATACTTCTCATAGATTCTGATTTCAATGTTAATTCATCATTTATTCGAACATCATTTTTATAAATTGTTTTAGCATTATCATAATTAAAAAAATAAACAATCCCTTCATTTTTACTTGAACGATTTATCCTACCCATAAACTGTTCTTCCGAATCAAGTTTTGAAATATCCTTAAAACCCACTTCCATATTTTTTAAGTCTACTCCAGCTTCTATTACTTGAGTTGATATAAGTAAAAATGGAGTCCCTTCTTTGGTATTATCTAATTCAGATAAAATTCTGTTTCTCTCATAACTACTGTCATCTCCAGTCATTAATTCTATTCTAAAACAACCCTTACTAAGCTCTTTTTTCTCTACAAAATTATTATAAAATTCTATTGCTGATTTCTTTTTTATAAATTCAACTAAAACTTTCTTTTTTTCTACTAATAATTTATATATCCTTGTATTTAGCTCATCAATTATATTTGTTGATTCAAGTAATTGATAATCTAATCGAACACGATCTTTAAATATGGGATGCATAAAATATTTGTCCCTATCTGTTACTAATTTTACTGCCACTGTCTGTTCTTCTGACAATATATCTAAATTGGGAAGTGTTGCAGACATAATAATTACCTTTATATTTAAAACCTTTGCAAATCCTTTTAAAAATGATATTATCTCAGTCCATATTGTATTTTTGTAACTTTGTATTTCATCTAATACAATTACACTATTCGCTAGCTGATAAAATGCAAATCCAGATTCTTTATGTTTTCCAAACATCAAATTAAATAGTGTTACATGAGTTGATAATGATATAGGATAGTTAAAAAATTGTCTGTCTAGTAAAGCCTTTTCATATTCTTCAGATTTATAGTTATCTCCCTCTTTTAAAATAGGTGTTACTGAGTTTACAACACTTATATATGACATTACATCCCTACTATGACCAAACGTATTTTCTATGGTTTTTACATTTTGTTCCACTAAGGTGTTAAATGGATATATGTACATTATTTTATTAAGCTCTTTATTATGCTCTATTAATGAAAAACTCAAATTAAAAGCAACATTACTTTTACCACTGCCAGTGGGAGCCTCAAGATAAAATATATTTTCATCAACATTATCTAATAATTTAGCTTCAGCATCTAAATATAATTCATTTCTTAGAACATTAATATCTTTTATCTCTTTATAAAATCCAACATCTTCTGACAAATGCTTTCTGTTATTATAAACTTCTTTTTTATAATTATTAATACTTTGGTTTACTTTAGTTTTATTATAAATATCCTTTATTATATTTATATCCTCAATAGTTCCATGAGATTTTATAATAAATTTATTTCTATATTCAGTTGTTGCATAATAATCTGATGCAATAAGAAGCGAATATAACAATTTTTCGTATGTATATAGATATATACTGCTTTCCTTATCTTTAGGTTTACAATTCTTTACTATCTTAGTCCATCTTTCACAATAGTTCCCATCTAAGAAAGTTACATCATCTCCAAAATATTTTTTGTACTTTTCTCTTACTATATTTGCTTTATATATATTATCTCCATAAGTATCAGGATCAAATGAATCTAAAAATTTTTTAAACTCTCCTAAATTTCCATGATGTTTTGATATAACATATGCATTTATATATGTTATTAATCTAAACTGCTTTCTAATGGCCTTAGGAAAGTCTTTGCTTTTTGGAAGGAAATATTCTAGATATAATATTGCTGAAATAATAGAGTGGTCAGAACCTAAAATTATATCTCTCTTTTCTTTTAGAAATATATTGTTCTTCATTCTTTCCCTTTGATACTGTGGGTTTATTTTGCCAAGGTCATGAAATGTAATTGTGTTAACAATTAATTTTTCAAACAAATCCATATACCTTTTTTCCTCAGAAAAAAACCATATCTTTTCAAATTTTTTTATTGTTAAGTCAAGTTGCTTATTATCTACGATTTTCTTAAAATGTTTAATACATCTGTTTAAATGTTCTTGTAATGTTTCTTTTTCTATATTTTTATCTTCACTAGTATGTGCAAAGAATATATATTCCCTATTTAGTAATTCTTCAATATTAATAATAGAATCCTCGCAAAACATATTAACCCTCTTTCTTAATCTCACTCTCATTTAATTAATATCATGAATAGTTTAGTTTACAGATTTTTCTAGCCTTTTGATATTTTTAAATCTTTTTTAACAAAAGGTTAGAACGTTCTAGTCTGTTCTAACCTTTTGATTATGTGGATTTTTTAATTAAAGACTATGTTTTTTTTCTCCACCTTGTACACCTCTCCATTATATTTTTCTACTGGAAGATTTGTGTTCACAAAAGTATTATAATAATACATATTTGTATCCTCTTGTAATCCAATGGGCAGGTTTTCTTCATTTTTAAAAATCTTTACATCATTATCTTCTAGAAAGTCATCTAAGTCGCCATATTGAACCAAATCTTTTATAAACAAAGATTCAATTTGTTCATAATCATCTGTTTGAAAACAATTCTTAATTATACTTACATTCTTAATATCTGCTGGATGGTCGTTTTTTCCCAAGTATGGTATGAAAGTGCATTTATTATTCATAATCGCTTTTGATAATTCTGTTGCAATATCTAAATTTAGTTTAATATATATATCCCACTTAGGGGATTCTAACCACTGTTCTTTTATTATTAGATTCCCCCCCTTCTCTTGTGATGCATATCCTACAGAATTATTAAATAGTTGGATTTTTTTATTAATAAAACCATACTTATTTCTCGGAACAACACTACACTCTATATCTTTCAACTTATTATAAAACTCTGGATAAGTTTCGTTTTTGAAATCCGTATCAGCATATCCTTTAAAGCCCAAGATTGCCCCAAACATTCCCAGCAATGCAACTCTATGAATATTTCCAAAAGTAAAGTAAAAATAGCTATTAACTTCCGGTTTTTTAAAAAATGCTGTTTTACCCTCTAATGTGAATTTTAATATATCCATATACTACACCTCTTCTTGTGTAAAGATATTATATAATTTTGCCCCCTCAAAGTTTCCATTTATCCTACTAGTGTATGGGTTATAGTATATTTCAATACTTTTAATATCACCTCTCATACCTTCTAATAGTTCCGAAAATTCCAATATAATTTCATTTTTATCTTCTGCCTTTTTAAATCTAATATACTCAGATAGATTTGGAAGATAAGCATCTATGTTTGTTTCAACAAATACAGCAAGCTCATTCTCACACCCAACTTTAGCATTTGTTGCATATGCGGTTGCTGCAACTAAAGCTGCTTTCTTGAATTTAATATAATCTTCCTCTGTATATCCATTAGTAACTCCCATTTCTATATACCCCCTATAAGATAGTGGATTAATTACAAATGGATAAACATAATGGGCTTCATTACTTACTATCTTGGTTCCTAAAGTGGAGCTCTTTGCTTCGCCTTTATCAGAACTATCACCTGTAGGATCTCTAAATGGGGATAAAATCTGTTGCTCTTCCGCTACTGAATCTTCATATTTATTAAAACCTTGCCCAATTTGGACAGCTCCTGTAATAGATATGTTATTTCCTTCTTCTGCAAAAGTTGCACCAAAATTTTTCACATCTATTGCTGTAAACAGGTTCTTAAGTACTATTTCAGTGTCTTTACATTTCTTTAAATCTTCCACATCAAATATTTGCTCATAACGCTCTTTTAAGGACCTAGGTACTATTGTTTTTTCACCCTTTTTATTTTCAGATGTCCTCAATGACTTAATATATAAAACTTTCTCACCCTCATCATCCCACATCTTCTTCATTGGATACTTTAACGCTTTATCACTACCAAATACGGTTCCATCAGATATGGTTTTAGGAAAACCAGAAAAGTCTGCATTCCAATTAGCCATTATAGATGAAATCCCTAACACTCCATAAATCCTCTTATTCATATTCATATTCTTAATCCTCCCTTTTTTCATATAACAAATTCTTGGATATATATCCAGCTATCATATAATCATGATCAATATCAGTTTCTGGTTTATATGATATAATTAGATTATAAAGCTGATTAAAACGTAAACTATTTTCACTAATTGTATAATTATACTTCCTAAAGAATGTTTCTATTTTTCCTTTTAAACTTTTATTATTTTTAATATTTAAAAACGGATTGAAAAGTGAGTGGTTTTTCTTTGATCCCTTGTTAAGAGAAATAAAATATCTTATGATCTGTCCTACTGCATAATAATACTCTTTATCAGATAGAATACTTTCATATTCTTTTGAATTAATCTTTTCTCTTAAATTATCTCTAATTTTTTTCATTACATCTGCCATTTTTATATCATCTCCCTTAAAATATTCTAAAAATGCTGTTCGCAAATTAAATTGGTGTTGTGCCACATCTAAATTGTTTTTTACTATGGAATTTTTGATTAGATTAAGTGAAACAAAATCCATAACATTGTCGACTCCATGTTCATAACCCTTGTAAAACCAATTAGACAAAACATTTCTTGCTACTAGTATGCTTTCTTTTAGTATAGTATCGTTAGTAGATATTTTATCTGCTTCAGTAAAAAAATTATTATAAAGATATTTTGAAAAGAACACGTCATTTACTATTGCACCTAATATGTTCAGATTGCTTACAATACCATATGTATAATTTTTTAGTTTTTTTTCATCTAGACCTATGATATTGTCTATAAATATTGGTCTTCTGAGATCCGGACTATAAGAAGTGATTATATCCATGTCAAGTATTGCTGCTTCATTTTTTTCTTTTTTTAGTCGTAGGAAATATCCTTTAAAGTCCGAATCATGTGGTGTCTTATAATCATAGGTATAAATCTTATTGTCTTTATTATCAAAATATATATTGTACTTTCCTGCAGAAACCAAGTTCCATAAATAGTCAAAGAATTTTTTTCTTATCATTATTTCTTTAGTATTAATTAGAGTTGGGACTGACATTTTACGGCTTTTGTTTTCAAGAAAAGGCTTCTTGGAGTTTAAACCTAGGTTTTCATTTGGTAATCCTAAAATATCTTCTCCCACTTTTATGTTATACTCATTTTTATTGAAGATGTTAGGAATTACATATCTTTTCCCTTCTTTTTCAAAATCTACTTCTTCACAGATGAAAAAGATTTTTAAATAATCTTTACCTGTTACTTCAAATGATAAGTTGAAAATATTGTTTTTTATCCACTTTTTTATTTTTTTTAATTTTTTTTGATTTACAATTCCTACTTTTTGTTCTACTAAAGTGTACAATTCCTTATCTTTAGATTTGGTATATTTTATATATGGATTACTTAATATTTCATAGTACGAATCGATTTTTTCTTCTGTTAGCTTTCCATTTGTTAAACTTTCCTTTTTAATCCAAAAGCTTAAATAGTTATTAGATTGAATTGTCTTTTTTGGGTCAATAGGCTTGTTCATTTCTAATAGTCCGGAATTATAATCATAGTAACTTATTTTACTTTTTTCCTCTTCTGTAATGTTATATTCTTTGGATTTTTTATCAAACTTTACTTCTATCAACTTCTTCAGTGAAAATCCATCTACTGTCTCCTCCATAAATACATAGGTCCCATCTGCTGGTGCATACACATCAAATATCATTTTATCTATATCAGGATTTTCCCTAAATATATCAATGCAATTTTGTAACATTTTCTCACCTCCTTAAATAATAGCCTTGTAATTCATAAATCCATATCCACCAGAGGAATTGTTCTCAAGTAAACCTGTACCAAGTAATATATATGCAACAATTTGTGCCTTCTCATTGTCTTCTATATACAGTTCAAGCTTATCTCCTAAAAATGATATATCCTTATATTTAGTTGCAATTGGCTTCTTGTTTAAAATTTCTATGCGGTTATACAGTGTGAAATCTTCATTAAAATCTCTACCTAATACCGCTTTTGCCTTTTTCATTGCATTATCTATAAGCCTTTTTTCATATAAGAAAAAATCCATTTCCCCTCTCCAATATCCTTTTTTTGTCTTAATGATCAGTGGCGTTACACTATATAGTTTTTCTATATGCATCTTAGGTATTATCTTAATGGTTGTCGCCAATCCCTTCATTGTAGAGCTACTAATATCCTTAAGAACTTTTACAAAATAATCCTTTAAGTTTTTGTCTATGCAACGTATTGCGAACGAATATACTTTTCCTTCTCTGTATACCTTCCCCTCCTCTAGTTCGACGAATCCACTATGTACATACTTTTTTAGCCCTCTACTTTTATGAAATTTAAGCATATCCACATCTTCTCCAAAACCCAAATCAATAAAGTTACTAATCTCATATAAAACTTTACTTAATTTTATATCTTTTTGTAAATATACTTTACAATTAATATGATAAACCTTAATATTATACAAAATATCACCTCCTTTGTTATATAATTATATTATACTACAAAATTTTTCCATGTCAACAGATATTTCCAACCTTATAATTAGATTAAATGAAAATGTTTGATTAGTTTTACTTGGATTCTATTACCACTTAATTCAATCAAAAAGCCGTTCACATTACTTAGATTATATGATAAAATATCAATATATAACCTTTACTATAACAAGTGTTGTATTGAAATTTTAATCTAATTATTAGATTGAGTTATTATCGAACCGTAACATTTTGATGTTACCAATAGTCTTTTTTACCTCTCATATAACCTCAAAAATTTAAGGCTATAATATTTTCTATAGTTGATTTTGCTTATTTAAATAGCCTTCAAATAGAATAAATTATAGCCTTATATTTATATTAAATTACAAACGACTTTTTTAAACTTCTTTCCTACAACTCATACGGCGTCACCTGATACACATAGTAGTTCAGCCAATTAGTATATATAGCGTTGGAATGTGCCCTCCATGTCATTACTGGTTTATTCTCAGGATTATCATCTGGATAATAGTTGTCTGGTATATCAATTGGCAAATTCTTAGCCTTATCTCTCTTATATTCCTTATCAAGAGTCATTCTATCATATTCAGGATGACCAAACATAAAGATTTGTTTGCCTTCTTCAGCCATTGCTAGAAAGATCCCTGCTTCCTCTGAATCTGACAGTATAGTTATCTGCGGGTTTTTTTCTATATCTTTTCTTGCAACCGTAGTATGTCTTGAATGCGGTATATAAAACAAATCATCAAAGCCTCTTACTAGTGGCACCTTCCTGTGATGGACACTGTGAGGATATATTCCAAATAGTTTTTTCTTTAATGGAATTTTATTAATTCCATAATGGTGGTATAGTGCTGCCTGAGCAGCCCAACAAATAAATAAGGTAGATGTTACATTCTTATTTGCCCAGTCCATAATCTTTACTAACTCATCCCAATAATCAACTTCTTCAAAATCCATAAGTTCCACTGGAGCACCAGTGATAATTAAACCATCATACTTAACATCTTTGATATCTTCGTAGGTATAGTAGAATTGGTCTAAATGACTGCTTTTTGTATGCTTTGATATATAGCTTGCCGTAGTTAAAAAAGTAGTGTCAATCTGTAGTGGCGTGTTAGATAATATTCTAAGCAATTGAACCTCTGTGTCTTCCTTCAAAGGCATCAAATTAAGTATTGCAATTTTTAAGGGACGAATATCTTGTTGAAGAGCACGATTCTCATCCATAATAAAAATATTTTCATTTTCTAATATTTTCTTGGCTGGTAATTCACTTTGTACTTTAATCGGCATATTATCACCCCTATTATTATTTATAATTAATCAAATTCATAAAATCTTCTTCTGAAATAATTTCTATTTCAAGTTCTCTTGCTTTCTTGTTCTTAGATGATTGCGACTGCTTATCATTGTTAATTAAAAAATCAGTTTTGCTTGAAACTGCTGATGTAACCTTTCCACCTAATTCTTCAATTAATGCTTTTAGTTCATTTCTATTGGCAAAGTGGTTTAATGAACCTGTGATTACAATACTTTTATCCTCTAGTAATTGTGGTCTATTTGCTTCAATAACCTCAAATTCCACTTCTTCTAATATTTTGTCTACTTGCTTTTGCTTTTCTTTATCATTTAAAAACTCTACTAGGACATCAGCTATTACTTCTCCTATGCCTGGAATTGTAAGGAGTTCGTCTTTGCTTGCATTTCTAACTTTTGCAAAATCATTATCAAACTTGTTACATATTAGTTTTGCTGTAGAAAGTCCAACATTTTTAATGCCTAAACTATATAATAACCTAGCAGGACTTGTTTTTCTAGCAAGGTTAATGGATTTAATCAAGTTACTATAGGATTTCTCACCAAAGCCTTCCATTGATATAATTTCTTCTTTATACTTATCTAAATGAAAAATATCCACTATTTCATTTATAAAGCCTTTAGCTACAAACTTTTCTAGAGTTGCTTCTGATAAGCCTTCAATATTCATAGCGTCACGACTTGTAAAATGATCAAAGGACTTAGTTTTTTTCGCTGGACATTCGCTATTAGTACAATACAAAACCTTAACATCAACATTCTCTTGTATTTGTGTACTCTCATGGCATATAGGACACTTATCTGTGACCTCTATAGTCCCACTGCGAGTCAAATTGTCTGCTATTTGTGGTATTATCATATTGGCTTTATATACTTGAACTATGTCTCCAAAACCAAGTTCTAATTCCTGCAAAATACTTATATTATGAACACTTGCTCTACTTACTGTAGTTCCTTCTAATTCTACTGGTTCAAATATAGCAATTGGATTAATTAATCCAGTTCTAGAAGCACTCCATTCAATCTCTTTTAAGACTGTTTCTTTAATTTCATCTTCCCATTTAAAAGCTATGGAGTCTCTTGGAAACTTTGCAGTCGAGCCAAGCAAACTACCATACTCTATATCATTATATGTTAAAACAAGGCCATCTGAGGGAAGATCACTTTTAGATACATTATCAGCAAACCATCCTACAGCTTTTGATATATTGTCACTGTTGACTATTTTATATTCAACTATGTCAAAACCAAGCTTTTCTAAAAAATCTATTTGTTCTTTTCTGGAATTATTAAAATCCTCTTCACCACTAGAACTTACTAAAGAAAATGCAAAAAAATTCACATTCCTTTTAGCAGTGATTTCATTATTTAGTTGTCTAACACTTCCACTAGAAAGATTTCTTGGATTCTTATATTTTCCCTCGATTTCAGGTATTTCCTTATTAATTCTTTGAAAATCAGAATACCTTATAATCGCTTCTCCTCTTATAACAAGTTCTTCTTTATATGAAATTTTAAGAGGAAGATTTTTAAATACTTTTGCATTGTTGGTAATTACTTCGCCTATTTCTCCACTACCTCTTGTTACTGCTCTTACTAGTTCTCCATTATTGTATGTTAAAACTATAGTAAGACCATCAAGCTTCCAAGATAACAAACCAGTTTGGTTAGCTAACCATGCAGTCAAATCAGCTGTTTCTTTTGTTTTATCTAATGAAAGCATAGGAATATCATGTTCTATCTTGGGAAGTTCACTAATTATCTCATAGCCTACATGAATTGTGGGACTATTAGATAAAACAACACCCGTTTCATTCTCTAAGTCAACTAATTCATCATAAAGACTATCATATTCAAAATTACTCATTATCTCTCTATCTTCTTGATAATAAGTCTTGGCTGCTTCATTTAAAATATTAACCAATTCTTTTATTCTTTTTTGTTTATTTTTCATATAAAACATTTCCAAACTATCAGCTTGCTAGATGCTTGGATTTCCTTTCATTATATTAACTAACTAATACAATCTACTTAATATCTCTTTTGAGTCTTTCTAATTCTGCTTCTGTAACATTACGATAAGTACCCACTTGTAAATTATCAAGAGTTATATTCATAATTCTTATTCTTCGAAGTTTTGTAACCTTATAACCGAAATACTCACACATTCTTCTAATCTGTCTATTAAGTCCTTGGGTTATAATTATCTTAAATGTATATTTGTCTATTGGATTAACTGTACAAGGCCTAGTAATTGTATCTAAGATAGGCACACCTCTTGACATTCCCTTAATAAAACCACTTGTTATTGCTTTATTAACTTGAACAATATATTCCTTTTCATGATAGTTGCTAGCTTTGGATATTAATTGGTCCAAATCACCATCATTAGTAAGAAGAATTAAACCTTCTGAATCTTTATCCAGCCTACCAACATAAGATATCCTCTTTCCGTAATTGATAAAGTCTATAATATTATTCTTAACATTCTTGTCTTCTGTACATTCAATACCCCTTGGCTTATTAAAAGCAATCAGGATAAGTTCCTCAACATAATTAAGTAGTTTGCCAGAAAACCTTACCTGCTGGTCCTTACTTACCTGATCACCAAGCTTTGCAGTTTTACCATCTATAGTGACTTTGCCTTCTTCTATATACCTATCTGCTTGCCTTCTAGAACATACGCCTGAATCACTTAAATATTTATTTATTCTAATTGTATTATTATTTTCAAAAGGATTAATAATCTTTTTCTTTATTGACATTTAATTACCTTCTTACTCTTATAAGTATTTCTCAACATTTGATTTATTATATCAATTCATTATGTAAAGTACAAGTCAAAGCTATATATATGATGTTTCTTTGATAAAAGAAAAAGACAATCTTCTGAGTCAGTTATACGACACATGGATTGTCCTTATTGCTTATTAATATTTTATCTTAGTAAAAATTATTGTGCTGCTGTAGTCTCACCTTCTGTATCCGCTTGAGTCTCTTTAGTTGATTCGGACTCTGTGTCTGTCTCAGTCTCAGGCGAAGATTCAGGCTCAGTACTTTCTTCTCCAGCATTAAGCTTTGAATTAAACTCTGCTAAAGCAGTGTCCTGTTCTAAGGCAGCAAGCAACTTATTATTAACATTATCAACAAAATCTTTATAAGTATTTGTTTCTTCGAATTCATTTATAAAAGTGTTGATACCATCTTCAATTTCCCCATTATAAATGTAAGGAGTCTTGTCGGATTCTTTTACTACAATAAATCTTGTTGCTGCTGGTGCTGAAGTTTCAATTCCATAAAACTTGATACTGTATTCAACATATACTATGCTAGTACCTTCTTTAGGAGAGTCAATAACATGAGCTACAACATTATCATACTTTTCAATTATGCTTGTCTCGCGTTCCATGCTATCAATATCAATTGTAGCTATATCCTCAACTAAAGGTGTTAATGATTCAATGTTTGGTTCAAGCTTTGCTTCTAAATATTGAGTAATAAGATTATTTGTTATTGGATCTGCTTCTTCACTAAATTGTAGTTCTTCTGCAGATAAATCTTCCTCTTTGCTTTCTGTTTCTTTACTTTCTTCAGTTCCTGTTGCTTTCTCGTCTTTACTAATAAATGAAGCTGCTTGACTTTCCGGTTCTTTTTCATCAATTTCTACAACATCTTTACTGTCAGCAATAGTTTCCTTGTCTGATTTTGATTTATTAGATAAAGAAAATGTTAATGTTCCAATTCCTAGAATAAACATACTTGCAACAATTATTAGTTTTTTATATTTTAATTTAATTTTCATGATTTGCTCTCCTTATATGTTACTTCTAAGTTATTGTAACAAAAGGCTATATAAATTGCAACAGGAAATTTTTAATTTTATTAACATATTTAACATTCTTGTAACATTTGATATGTTTTCAATATTATATCATTTGTTTTATTTTTTTCTTGTAGAACCACCTATAACAAGATCGGCTTCCAATATGGTACTATCTTTTTCAATATTTCCATCAATTATATTAAATAAAGCATGAATAGACTTATCTGCCATTTCTATAGCTGGTTGCTTTATTGTTGTAATCGATGGTTGGTAGTACCTGGTAATATCTGTACCATCAAAGCCTACTATTGAGTAGTCTTCAGGGATTCGCTTTCCATGTTCAAATATTGCCTTAGATGCGCCAACTGCTATACTATCTGCAATCGCAAACAAAGATGTGAATTCTACTCCTGATTCAAGTAATTCTTTAGTTGCTTGATAGCCATAATTCATAGAATATGTCTCAATAGAGTCATCAACTAAATATCTAATTAAATTCTTATCCTCACTAATTCCATTCTCTTTTAATGCTTTTATATAACCTTCTAGCCTGAGTTTTCCAAGGTTTTCTTCACTTGGTGGAGCAGTAATAATTGCAATTTTTTCATGCCCTAACTCACATAAATAATTAACCATCTTATAACTTTCCTTAACATTATCAACAGAAATTATTGAAAAGTTCTCCATATCTTTGGTGTCTGCAATGGCTCCAGAAGTTAATACAAAAGGAACATTTAACTGCTTGAGTTTTTCCTGTGAATGTACAAAATATCCTCCAAGAAATATAATTCCCTTTAACTTTTTTTCTTTTTCTAATGCAATAGCCACATCGATTTCATTTTCATATTCTTCGACTCTATGTAAGAGGAAGGAGTATTTCTTTTCTTGAATTTCTTTTTCTATAACCTTTAACATTGAATTGAAAAATGTATTGGTAATTCCCTTGATTAGAACCGCTATTGTATTAGATTCTAAACGCTTTAAATTACGTGCACTATTATTAGGTATGTAATTATACTTCTCTATGACTTTCATAATACTAGCTTTTGTATCTTCACTAATATCAGGATGATTATTAATGGCTCTGGATACTGTACTAACCCCAACGCCACAAATTTTAGCTATGTCTTTTATTGTTATTACTTCCATTATCTTATCATCCTTTATAATATGAAATATTTATTTATCAAATATAATCAAGAAAATCTAACTATATTATAAACAAAAACCACAAACTTACAAGCTAAATTCTACCATACAACTTAGTAATCTTTCTAATATCATTTATTAATTCTTCAGTAATCTCATCTTCTAGTAGTCTCCATGTCCAGTTTGTCCCAACAGTAGATGGTACATTGATTCTAGCTTCAGTGCCTAGTCCTAGATAGTCTTGAATTGGAATAATACAATAATTAGCAACACTTGCTTGAGCAAGTCTAATCATATCCAGGTGAATATCTTTCAAATCTTCTTTTGATTTATTAATATAAGCTAATATATATTCCAAATCATCTTCTGAAACCTTTTCAGCCCAGCCCCTAGTTGTATCATTATCATGGGTACCTGTATATACAATGCAATTCCTTTCATAATTGTGTGGTAAATAATCACTTTCATTCTCATCACGAGAATCAAAAGCAAATTGTATTACCTTC
Source organism: uncultured Lachnospiraceae bacterium (assembly GCA_964544535.1). Taxonomy (GTDB): domain Bacteria; phylum Bacillota; class Clostridia; order Lachnospirales; family Lachnospiraceae; genus JAAYRG01. Next base: position 15,781 of record CAZJCV010000023.1, read on the forward strand.
ATTCCAGGAAAATTAGTCTTCTTTAATAGCTTTTTCACACTATCTGTAATAAAGCCTAAGTCCTCAGCTATAATATTCAACTTACCTAAACGTCTCTGAACTGTTTTAAAAAAATCAATTCCAGGACCTTTTTTCCACTGACCACTCCGAGCATTCTCATGTCCATATGGAATAGAATAATATTCATCGAATCCTTTAAAATGATCAACTCTAAGTACATCATACCATATAAAAGAATATTCGATACGATTAATCCACCACTCATATCCTGTTTTCTTATGAACTTCCCAACGATAAAGTGGATTTCCCCATAATTGACCATCTTTTGCAAACCCATCTGGCGGACAACCTGAAACAGCAATTGGTTCAAGCTTATCATCAAACTGAAATAATTCAGGATTTGCCCATGTATCTGCACTATCAAATGCTACATATATTGGAATGTCTCCTATGATCTTTATTCCATTTTTATTAGCATATTTTTTTAATTTATTCCAATGTTTTAAAAACTTATATTGTATGAACTTATAAAACTCAACATCTTCACTAAGTTTTGATCTATATTCTAACATCGCATCTTTTTTTCTTAGCCTAATATCTTTATCCCATTCAATCCAGCTTAGTCCCTTATATGAATCTTTGATTGCCATATAGAGAGCATAATCTTCTAGCCAAAAATCATTTTCCTTAACAAATATCTTAAATTCAGCATTAGAACTACAATCACTTCGCTTATAAGCTTTTCTTAAAAGCGGAAATCTATATAAATATATTTTTTCATAATTAATTACCCTTGAATCATTGCCAAAGTCACACTCATCACACTCTTTTTTTGTAAGTAATCCATCTTCTATAAGTTGATCAAGATCAATAAAATAAGGATTTCCTGCGAATGTCGAAAAAGATTGGTAGGGAGAATCTCCAAATCCAGTTGGGCCGATAGGAAGTATCTGCCAGTACTGCTGTCCCCCTAGTTTTAGTTGATCAATAAATTTATATGCGTTTTTCGAAAAAGAGCCAATCCCGTACTTTGAAGGTAAACTTGCAATAGGTAATAGTACCCCGCTTGCACGCATAATGTCACATCCTTAATGTTATATTTTTTAACCCTTGACTGCTCCAGCTACAACACCTTCAATAATGTATTTTTGACTTGTTGCGTAAAAAATAATTATAGGTATAATCGCAAGAACAAGCATAGCCATCATTGCGCCCATATCAATTGAGCCATAACCACCTTTTAAGTATTGTATAGCAATAGGTATTGTTTTATAATCCATACCAATTAATAAATACGGCAGTAAATAATCATTCCATATCCACATAGTATTTAGAATTGCAACTGTAACTGTAATGGGCTTAAGAACAGGCATAACTATTAAAAAATATGTTCTTATAGGACCACACCCATCAATCATTGCTGCTTCCTCTAAATCAATAGGGATAGACTTAACAAAGCCACTAAACATAAATACAGATAAACCTGCCCCAAAGCCTAGATAAACAAATATAATTCCTATGGGGTTATCTAAATGAAGTACATTTACCACCTTTGTCATTGTAAACATTACCATTTGAAATGGTACAATCATTGAAATCGTAAAAAAATAATAGAGTAAATTCGTAGTTTTTGTTTTAACTCTAGTTATGAACCATGCAGCCATTGAAGTAAATATTAAAATTACTATAACTGAACCTATGGTAATAAAAAAGGAATACCCAGATGCTTGTATAAAGCCTGTCTTTTCAACACCTGATATGTAGTTAGTCAGACCTATAAAAGTCTCTTTGTCAGGAAGTTTAAATGGTGCATCACTAATAAAAAACTTTCCTTTAAAAGAATTAAAGACCACAATAATAATAGGAGCTATAAACAATAAAGCAAGCAAGCATAAGGCAATAAATATAATCTTTTGACTGATTTTTGTTTTCACTTTATAGTTTTCTACCATTAGTTTTCTACCTCCTTAGTTCTTGTAAGTCTAAGCTGGATTATGGCAATAATAGCCACAATAATTGTAAATACAACTGCTTTTGCCTGGCCAATCCCTTCTGAACCTACCTTGCCATAAAAAGTATTATATATATCAAGTGCTAACATAGCTGTCTTCTTTGATGGTGCTCCAGCTGTTAAAGCTAGATTCTGATCAAACAACTTGAAAGCATTGGACATAGTTAAAAACAAGCATATGGTAAGAGATGGTGCCACTAATGGAATTGTTATCCTTGTTAGTGTCTGGAAACCATTAGCTCCATCTATCATAGCTGCCTCATTAACATCTTGTGAAATATTTTGAATTCCTGCTATATAAATAACCATCATATAACCTATCATTTGCCAATTCATCATAATAATCAAGCCCCAGAATCCAAACTCCGGCCTGTTAGTAATAGTCATTCCAAAAGGATACAAGGCACCATTTAAAATCAGCTGCCATATGTAGCCAAGAACTATACCTCCAATTAAATTAGGCATAAAAAACACTGTACGAAAAACATTAGTTCCTTTTACCTTTCTGGTTAATAACAAGGCAAAAAGAAAGGCAAAAACATTCACCGTTATTATCGACACAATAACAAACCTAAATGTAAACCAGAGAGCATTTAAAAAATCTGTGTCTGAAAAAGCTTTAATATAATTATCTAGTCCTACAAATGTTGCATTGGTTACTGTTGTAAATTCCGTAAATGATAAAATAATACCCAGCAAAAATGGAATAAAGAAAACTATTAAAAAGGCTAATAGCGTGGGCAAAACAAATAAGGGAAAATATCTTTTATAGTTTTTTGTCATATCATTTTCTCCTCTCGAGTGTTTTCTAAAGTATAACATATAAAAGCTTGCTTTACACTCTGTGTGAGTCATGAACTAATATATAGTATTATACTTATAAAATTCATGACAAGTATAAAACTTGTCATGAATTTTATTATATTTAAATATTAATTGCTTGCTTAAATTAGTTGCTATATTCACTTGCCCAAGAATCTTTAACTATTGTTTCCACTTCAGACCATTCCATGTTTCCATTAATATACTCTAATAGAGCATCACCAAAATCATTTTTGAAGTCTTCACTTGGGAATGTTGCAAATGTCCAAGGAACTGAGTTTACGCCTTTTTCCATCCAAGCTAGTACTTCTTTTGCTAGTGGATCTGCTGGCTTTTCATCATCAGCAAAAGTATTAAATGGTGCAATAAAGCCTAATTCTTCAACAACATATGTTTTACCTGTATCACTTGTAAATAACCATTCTAAAAATTCTATGGAAGCTTGTTGTTTTGCTTCATCAGCTTGACTGTTAACCGCAAAATAGTTTTCTGTACCAACACATAAACCTTGGTTTTCTTCACCAGATACGCCAGTATAGATTGGTAAGTATTTGATATCGCTTTCAGCCACAACGTTACCATCAACACCATTAACTTGGCCCCATGCCCAGTTACCGTTTTGAACCATAGCTGCTTTTCCAAGTGCAAAATCAGCCATAGCATCATCAGTTGTCTTACTTCCTAATAAACCTTTTTCTGTACATGAATTGTTAACATAAAGGTCGAAAATATTTTTAAAGTTAGCTGCATATGAAAAATCAATTTCTGCTGAATCTAAACCAGCCATAATTGGATCTCCATCTCCAGCCTTATCTGCAAATTCATAAAATAATGGCATGTTAGCAGTATGCGTTTGCCATCTCCATTGTTCGCCAGGTCCCATAGATGTAGATGCAAATACTCCATCTATATCAAGAGCGTCTTTGTTAGCTTGCATATCTTCTACAACAGCTTTTAAAGTGTTGAAATTGTTTATCTCATCCATAGAAGCAACTTCCGTAGCTCTATTTTCTAGTGCAAAATATTTATCCATTATAGCATTGTTGTAAATAATTCCATATCCTTCAACTACGTAAGGGATACCATAAACTCCATCATCTGCAGTAACAGCTAAGCCTGGATCTGACAAATAACTATATAGTTCAGTAGACTTTAAATCTAAGGTGTAATCTTTCCATGATTGGTATCCAACTGGTCCATTAATTTGGAAAATAGTTGGTGGGTCAGACTTCGCAATCTCAGACTTTAATGTTTGCTCATATGTACCACTTGCTGCAGTTACAACCTTAACTTTAACTCCTGTTTCTTCTTCATAATCAGCAGCAACTTTGTCATAAACCTCAGCAATCTCTGGTTTAAAGTTTAAAAAATAAATCTCATCAGCTGCTTCTGCCTTATCTTCATCGTTATCTTTAGCTTCGTCTGTTGAATCCTCACCTTTCTTAGCATCAGTATCATCATCATTACCACATGCAGTTAAAGATGCAACAACTAACAAGAGTGCAAATAAAAATGCTAATAACTTAGTTCTTTTCTTCATATTTCTACCTCTCCTTCAATCCTGAAATAGTGTCTCTAAACTATTTCTTAATATAAGATGTTTTTTGTAAACGTTCTCGGTAACCTTACCGGTACCGTTTACAATAACAATATTAACATAATCTTTTTAAAAAAGCAACATTAAATATGCATTTTTTATAATATTTTTTACTTGAGTTTATATTCTTTGTTGATATTTACAGTTATCCAAGTCACTTATAAATATATCAAGAAATTAAAAGTCAAAAAACTTTACAGAAATTTAATTATCATATATAATTTATGAAGATGTTTTATATGTCATGCACCTATAGCTCAGTGGATAGAGCAATCGCTTCCGAAGCGGTGTGTCAAGGGTTCGAGTCCCTTTAGGTGTGTTTTACATTATAATCATATTATTACTTCTATTATAATAATACACTTGATCAGAAAGGTAGTCTTCATTTCTAACTTCATGTTCATTCACTTCTGCTACCATATCAATCATATCTGCTTTACTAATAAAGCCATCATCTTTAACAGCTATTACTTCGTGAATACTGCTTGGTAAAATATAAAAGTCCGAATCTAATTCATAGGCAAGTTGCATTAAAACATCCTTATAAAGGATACAGCTCGCCCCATTTATTCCATGACTGTTTGTCACAACGTACATAGAGTTATCATCCAAATCCTCTCTTATCATGTCATAAATAACTTCATTTATATTTTTGACACTTGCTGGAAACAATCGAGGTGTATTGTATTCTGCAAGATTCTTTAAATCCTTTAAATTAATACCCCATTCTTGCATGTGATCTTTAGTGATCCTTATCATTCCAATTCCATCTTTATTATCAGATGCAAGATACTGAAATGTTATTGCTAAATCAAGATATAATATATGAGGCACCGTCTCTAATAACCTTTTGTTCTTATCACGATTTATAATTCGATAAAAAATCCCATCCCTTACATTTGGCCACTCATAATTTATTTTATTTATCTTTCTCATGCCTTTAGCTTGGAAATCAGAATGAGAATCAATAATATTCTCCAATGCCTCTTCTATACTTCTTCCCTTAAGATAATCTTCATAATAGCTTTCTAAATATATATTTGGAGTTAAGTAATCTTCTTCTCTCTTTATTACTATTGCAACAAGTTCTATGGAATTGTTCTTAAGTATATTGCAAAGTTCTATCTTGTAGTTCTCATCTAGTAGACCTCTAAGAGATTCTACTATCTTATGTTGAAATTCTTGGTAAGTAAGTACATTGTTAACACTATTTCTTGCCATATTAGCTCCTTTTCTTAGACTAATCCTAAAGATAGGAACACAAAATAAGCCTAACGTATCTTAGGTATTAGCCAATATTATTTTCTTAAAATATTAATGAATATTAAACTTTTTGTTTGGTAACTACATGCAGATATGCAGACTTTTGCTAGATACAACTTATAGATTTGTAAATATTTTTATATTTTGTAGAATCAATACTATTTTAACAAATTACACCTTTGTTTGCAAGGAGTTTTTATTATTTTTAAGTATACTTACTAAGAGCTATCAAAACCTGAGATGGCAAGTAGAATAGCCACATTGAAATTGATGCAATATTATATATTTTTTTATATAAGAATGGATTTATTGGAATATAATAAGTTAGATTAAATAGACCCACATTTATGTCACACAATAGAAAAAGAAAGAGTCCTATGGCAAAAATTCTTGCTCTTACAGATCTTGTCTTAAAGGATATCTTAACCACGTCTATAAAATTAATAAATAGGCAAATAAAATAGAATGTTGCTAGAATAATAGACATAATATCTAACTTGATCTTATTTAAAAGTATTAAGCTAGGTATTAGAATTAAAATTGTAATTAATATATTAGATAAAAGATATAAATATAAGGGTTGTTTACTTCTACTAATCATACTAGCATCTAGTTTCCAATTATAAATACGTATTAAGTATAAAAGTTGGACAATTATAAAAGTAAATAGTCCTGCAATTATTTCATTAGTAAAAAGTAAAAAATAATCAGAAATGAAAGTAAATATTAAAGCAAGTCTTAGTAATAAAACATCCCTAGAATCATTTATAATAGAGATGTTAAATTTTGATTCTTTTTTTACAGGAATAAGAACAAATAAAAGACATATCAAAATGCTAATATACTTAATAATACTTGATAAGCTTGAATTGTTCTTACTAAAATCAAGATATAAAAACAAAATATATAAAACAAGTTCTAGAGCAAGGAATATGTAAGTAATAATCTTTGTGTTCTTTTTTATACTCATATTAGTTCTATCCTAATCCAGATTTATATATCCTTCTTCCAGCAACTTAAATGTGTCTTTGGCTAATAAGGGCTTACTAAATACATGGCCTTGTGCCATATCACAGTTAGTTTTTCTTAAGAATAGGTCTTGTTCCTTTCTATCTACACCCTCTACAATTACATCTAAATTATATGTCTTGATAAGATTAATAATTGCATCTAATGTGTTTTGTTCCTTTGTTCCTTCTAAGACTGATTTTGATAAAGCTTTATCTATCTTAATACTAGATATAGATAGGTCATCTATATATTTTATTGAACTATACTTTGTGCCGAACTTATCTAAACAGAACTTAATACCTAATTCTTTTAGTTTGTTAATAGTTGATATAGTATATTCTATATCAACTAATGCTGTAGATTCAGATATTTCAAGAGTTATATTTTCAGGACTTATATTATTTTTGTTAACTATATCCCATATTGTTTCTACAACATCTGGTTCTTTAAACTCTAGTGTTGATAAATAATACGATAGATTTATATCCTTATATCCGCTTTCTTCCCATTGTTTTAATTGATTACAAACTAACTTTAATGCCCAAATCCCAATAGGTACTGCAATTGATGAGTCTCTGACATGCATCATATATTCATCAGGATGTAAATGTCCCATAGTAGGATGATTCCAAGTAACTAAGGCTTCAAGTCCAACAATCTTATTGTTAGATAAGGAAACAATTGGTTCATAATACAATTCAAATTCATTTTCCTCAAAAGCATTTCTAAGTTCTGATTGAATCTGTATCCTCTCAGTTATTTGATTATTCATTCCTTCATCAAAATATATATAAGCATTTCTATCTCTTCCCTTTGCATTCTTCATAGCAACATTTGCATGCTTTAATATAGTAGAAGTAGTTTTTCCATCCTTAGGAGCTAAAGCAACACCTACTCTTATGGATATAAATCTCTCCTGTGTTGATAAGGAAAAAGGATAATTGAACACATTTACTATTCTCTTGATTTGATCATCATATTCTTCAAAGTCAGAAATGTTCTGAGATAAAATCACAAATTCATCTCCATCAGTTCTTGCTATATAATCATTTTCATTAATCACTTGCTTTAACCTATGAGTGACATCAATTAATAATTCGTCTCCATAAGAATTCCCAAGCAGAGTATTAATCTGCTTAAAGTTATTAATATTTAGTATTATAAGACCAATACTCTCACCTTCACGCAAAGTTAGCATAACACTATCTAAGAGTTCTATTAAGGCTTTACGATTTGGCAAATTAGTAAGGTTGTCATAATAGGCTATAGTCTTTAACTTGTCATTAATTTCCTTAAGCTTGTCATTATCTTTTTCCAACTTAGACTGAATATTAATAGTCTCATTAAGTTTTATCTCTAATTCACTATACTTACTAGAAAGTATCCTATTGCTCTCTTGCTTTTTTTCAAATTCCCTTCTATTAATCCTGTGTCTCAAGGAAAAATTAATAGCAATAATAAACAAAATAAATAAAACCACTACAAGAACAACATCTGTCCAAGGAAAGGCTGAAAAGTCTTTCCTTGGCAATGTGTCTGTAATAGTTACTATTAAAAATAACTTCATATTAAAATCAAACATAATAAACCCCAAACTAAATTTATTAAACTACTTACAGTTTATATTATTTTTACTTGTTTGACAAGTACTCATCAATACCTTTTGCTGCATCTTTTCCTGCACCCATAGCAAGAATTACAGTTGCAGATCCTGTAACTGCGTCTCCACCAGCAAAAACCCCTTCTCTGCTAGTTTGTCCATTCTCTTCATTCGCTACTATACATTCCCACTTATTTGTTTCTAGACCTTTTGTTGTTGAAGTGATTAGTGGATTAGGATTTGTACCTAGTGCCATAATAACTGCATCACATTCTATTTCATACTCAGAACCTTCTATTTCAATAGGACGTCTTCTTCCGGATGCATCTGGCTCACCAAGTTCCATCTTAACAAGCTTAATACCTTTAACCCAACCATCTTCGTCTACAAGAATTTCTTTTGGATTACGTAGTAAGTCAAAGATAATGCCTTCTTCTTTAGCATGTTCTACCTCTTCAATTCTTGCAGGTAATTCTTCTTCACTTCTTCTATATACTATATGAGACTCTGCTCCAAGTCTAACTGCTGTTCTCGCAGCATCCATAGCAACGTTACCACCACCAACTGTTACAACCTTCTTGCTTGGTAGGATTGGAGTATCATATGTTGGATCAAATGCTTTCATTAGGTTGTTTCTAGTTAAATATTCATTTGCTGAGAATACACCGTTAGCATTTTCTCCTGGAATATTCATAAACATAGGAAGTCCAGCACCTGAGCCAATAAATACAGCGTCAAATCCTTCTTCATCTAATAATTGATCAATTGTTATTACCTTACCTACTACAGCATTAGTTTCTATTTTAACGCCTAGTTTTTTTAGATTATTTACCTCAGCTTGTACAACACTTTCGCTAGGTAATCTAAATTCCGGAATACCATATACCATTACTCCACCTGGCTCATGTAAGGCCTCAAATATAATTACTTCATGACCCTTTTGTGCTAGTTCGCTTGCACAGGTTATACCTGCTGGACCAGCTCCAATAACTGCAACCTTCTTGCCAGTAGATTCTGCAGGCTTTTGTGGACTTATATTATTCTCGATTGCGTAGTCCCCAACATATCTTTCTAGCTTACCAATAGCAACTGATTCACCTTTGATAGCACGTATACAAACTTCTTCACATTGTGATTCTTGTGGACAAACTCTACCACAAACTGCTGGAAGTGCAGAATACTTAGAAATTACTTCTGAAGCCCCTGCAATGTCATCTTCATTTATCTTTTGAATAAATCCTGGAATATCAATTCCTACTGGACATCCTGCAACACACCTTGGCTTCTTACACAATAAACATCTTGAAGCTTCTAGTTTTGCTTCCTCTGCATTATATCCATAACATACTTCATCAAAGTTATTAACTCTCTCTTCTGCTGGTTGATTCCTAACTGGAATTTTCTCTAACATATTAACTTTATGATCTGTATAGTCTATTCTTGATTCAACTTCTGCCTTAATTTCATCGGGATCCTCACAGTCACAGTCTACTGGTCTGTAAGTATCTCCTTCTTTTTCTCTAAGTGTTGCTCTACCTTCAGCAGATTTATACATTTGTTGTCTCTTCATTACTTCATCAAAATCTATTAAATGACCATCAAATTCTGGTCCATCTACGCAGGCAAACTTAACTTCATCACCTACTGTTAATCTACATGCACCACACATACCAGTTCCATCAACCATAATAGGGTTCATTGAAACTGTTGTAGGAAGTCCGATTTCTTTGGTGTATAAGCAAACAAACTTCATCATGATAAGTGGTCCAATTGCTACAACTTGATCATAGGACTTTCCTTGATTTTCAATTAAGTCTCTAAGTCCATCAGTAACATTACCGTGGAAACCATATGAACCATCGTCAGTAGTTACATATACGTTCTTGGCAACCTTCTTCATCTTGTCTTCTAAGATTACTATATCTTTAGTTCTAGCTCCTATTATAACATCTACATCTATTCCATGTTCTTTCATCCATTTTACTTGTGGATAAACTGGAGCTGTACCAACACCACCAGCAATAAATACAAGTTTCTTTTTCTTTAGTTCTTCAATATCTTCACTCACTAAGTCTGTAGCTACTCCAAGAGGCCCAACGAAATCCTGATAAACATCTCCAACTTCGTATTCTGCCATTCTTTGAGTAGAAGCACCTAATGTTTGATATACAATAGTTACTGTTCCCTTTTCTCTATCATAGTCACAGATTGTCAAAGGGATTCTTTCACCCTTTTCATCTATTTTTACAATTATAAATTGACCTGGTTTACAAGACTTTGCAACTTGTGGCGCGTCTATATCCATCAAATAAATATTTGGGGCAAGTAGTTCTTTTTTAATAATTTTATACATTGTGTC
>CAZJCV010000024.1:0-26039 GCA_964544535.1 uncultured Lachnospiraceae bacterium
AAAAAACTCGGTTTTCAATCTTTCGCTTCTTGGTATATCAAGCTTGTTTATATAAATGAGGATTAAGTATTTGCAGGACCTCCAGGGAATCCTGTTTTTACTATAGCTATGTCTCATAATGCAAAATAAAATATAATTAATGCGAAAGTTATGGAAGGACGACGACAGAATGCAAAGTCATACATAAATGCTTATCTTTTGGCAAAACCAGGAGGTAATTTTACCAAAAGTGGGAAACAGATTATTCATAATGGGCCATCCGGAAGGGCTGAAGTTATAAGACTTGATAATTTAAAAGTAGAGAATTTAGAAAAAAGTAAGAAATCACTTCATTTTATAAATCGTGAAGGAAAGGATTCAAAACGTACTATATTAAATGCATTTCCAAAGCTTTTTGAAGATATGGAAGAAACCATGAAAGAAAAAAGTCGTTAAATAAATATTGACAATCAAAACAATATATACTAATATGAAACATGAAAATATAATATAAAATAATATAAATGTTAAACAGGGTAAACCATGTGAAAGCATGGGGCACAAAGCCTGAAGCCTAAAAAATGGTAAGTTTACATGACATAAAAATAATCAATTAAACACATCTAGAGTATAAGTAACGAATATATTTTATGGTTGTTCAAGTTGCAGTTTAAATAAATGTATAATTAACTACATTATACGTTTTATTTTTACTAGCAACTTTTTTGCGTTTTAAGTTCCTTTGAATCTTAGAATTCATAGATCTTTGGTATGGAAGTAAAACAAGCCATAAAGCAACAAATATACACAAAAAACAGAACATATGATAATAATTGACATTAAGACCACACATTGTTATAATTAAAAATAAACATATAATGGGAGATACAAAAGAAAAAAGGGTTTTGATTCTGGGGGAAAAGGATTATGAAGATTAAACTAGCAATACTAGACAAGGATAAAAATTATTTAGATAGGATTGTAAATGTTTTTGGTAACAAATACTCGGACAAGTTAGAAGTTTATTCATTTAGTGATCTTAAAGTTGCACTTAAAACTATTAATGAAGCTAAGATAGATGTCTTAGTAGCATGTGATGACTTCAATATTAATATTGATAAATTACCTAAGCGTTGCGGTTTTGCATATTTAGTAGAGTCGTCAGACATAGATATGCTCAACAATCAACGCACTATTTCTAAATTTCAAAAAACCGACTTAATATACAAGCAGGTCTTAAGTATATATTCTGAAAATGCCAGTAATATAACTGGATTTAAGCTTACAGATGAAGACTGTAAGCTAATAGCATTTAGTTCGCCAAGTGGTGGCGTAGGGAGCTCAACCATGGCAGCGGCTTGTGCTTTACATTTTGCCAAATCAGGCAAAGAGACTCTTTATTTAAACTTGGAGAAATTTGGTTCTTCAGATCTTTTCTTTTCAGGAGAAGGTCAATTTGGCATGAGTGATATTGTTTTTACACTAAAAAGTAAAAAGGCTAATTTATCACTAAAGTTACAAAGTTGTGTAAAAAAGGATCCAAGTGGCGTATACTTTTATTCTCAGCCTAAGATTGCTTTAGATATGATTGAATTGACACCAGACGAGAAATTACGTCTTATCTCTGAACTTAAATTCAAAAGTGCCTATGATTACATTATTTTAGATTTGGATTTCGACATGAATGACAAACATGAAAAGTTATATAAGCATATACATTCTTTTATTATTGTTGGAGATGGTTCAGAAATCTCCAATACTAAAGTGCACAGGTATTATACTTCTCTTGAAGTAATAGATGAATCAACAGATTCGCGTATGATAAACCGTACATCCTTAATATATAATAAGTTTAGCAATAAGGCTAGTAGAGCAATTGACAACATAGGCATTAAGAACTTAGGAGGTTTTCCACGCTATGAGCATGCAAGCACTAAGCAGATACTTGAACAAATGTCAAATATGAAGATATTTAATGATATTGTTAGCAACTCTTAGGAGGAAAAGTTAATGGAAGTACAACAAGAAAAGCAGATAGTTGCAGATATTCGAAAGTACATTACCGATAATCTAAAGCTTAGTAATATGACAGACGAAGAATTAGAAGAAAAAATAGGAGAAATAGCATTAAAAGAAATTGGAGATGCTTATTGCTCTATAAGTCAAAAAGTGTCTATCATACAACAAGTATATAGCTCAATTCGTGGATTTGGATTATTAGACGGTATTATCTCCGATGATAGTATTACAGAAGTTATGATAAATGGTCCAGATAATATATTTATAGAGCAAGATGGTACATTATTTAAGCTTGATAAAAAGTTTGAAAGTCAAAGAAGGCTAGAAGATATAATACAAAGAATAGTAGGTCTTGCTGGTAGAGAAGTGAATCAAGCAACTCCAATTTGTGATACTAGATTACCTGACGGATCTCGAGTAAATGTTGTTTTGCCACCTATTGCCTTATGTGGGCCTACAATTACTATTCGTAAATTCTCTAAGACTCCGATGACTATAGATAAACTTATTTCGTATAAATCATTAACTCAAGAAATTGCAGATAAATTAGAACTACTTGTAAAATCAAAATATAACATTTTTATTTGTGGAGGTACAGGTTCTGGTAAAACAACTTTTCTAAATGCACTTACTAATTACATTCCAAGGGATGAGCGTGTAATAACAATAGAGGATTCTGCAGAACTTCAAATAGTAGGTATTGATAATCTTGTAAGTCTTGAAACAAGAAATGCCAACACTTCAGGGACTGGAGAGATTACAATTAGAGATTTAATTAAGTCTTCATTGAGAATGAGACCTGAAAGAATAGTTGTAGGAGAAGTTAGAGGCGGCGAAGCCTTAGACATGTTACAAGCTATGAATACAGGTCATGATGGTTCCCTATCAACAGGTCATGCTAACTCTACAGTGGATATGTTAAGTCGTTTAGAAACCATGGTTTTACAAGGTGCTGCAGGTTTGCCAATTGAAGCTATTAGGCAACAAATTGCTTCTGCCTTAGATATAATAATACATCTTTCTAGACTTCGTGACAAGTCAAGAAAAACAATGGAGATTTCTGAAGTAATAGGGTATGAAAATGGGGAGATTATATTAAACCCACTATATGTATTTGAAGAAGACGAGAACAGTACTCTTGAGAAAGTTTCTGGTGAATTAAAAAGAACAGATAACAAGATGATAAATACTTTTAAATTAAGATTAGCAGGTATTAAAGAAGAAATTTGATGTGGAGTAAAAGATGAAAAAAAACAAAAAGACTTTAGAACCAGAATATATAATGTCAGAGCTGAATACGCCAATGATAAATTATAAAGTGTATTATATGAGCCCTTCGGAAAAAGTAAAATGGTTTTTAATAGCTTTTATCGTGGGGGGGATTGTAGGAATAACATTTTATGGAGGACAGTTTAGAGATAGTGATGGATTGGTTACTGATGCAACAACCATTTGTAATATAATAATTTTTACATTAGCAGGATTCGGGGCTGTTCGTTTTTATTTACCGGTAAAAACCGATGAGTTACTAAAGAATAGAAGGAATGAATTAAATATACAATTTAAAGCCTTTTTGGAAGCATTAGCAACTTCCTTATCAAGTGGTATGAATATGCAGGAATCATTAAGCGTGGCTCATGAAGATCTAAAGCTAGAATTTTCTGATAATGCATATATAGTGGTTGAAGTGGCAGAAATGGTCTATGGTATTCAAAATAATATTGCAATTGAAGATATGTTAATATCACTTGGAGAACGAAGTCAAATAGAAGATATTAAAAATTTTGGAAATATGTTTGCTATAGCCTATCGTGCAGGGGGCGACTTGAAGGAAATAGTAAGGAGAACTAGTAGTCTTATATCAGAAAAGATTGAGATTAATGCAGAAATTGAAACTGCAATATCATCAAACAAAACACAATTCAATATAATGATGGTTATACCAGTTGTTATGATATTGTTATTACGTAATATGAGCAGTGAATTTGCTGCAAGTTTTTCAACTGTACCAGGAGTGATATCAATAACGTTATCAATTGGAATATTTGTTGGCGCATACAAAGTGGGACAGAAAATTTTAGATGTTAAGGGGTGATATATATGCAATTCGTATTAATGGGAATAGGTTCATTTCTTTCAATATTATTTATTTTAAAACTAGTCAATGGAAATAAGTATGACTATTTAATTGAAAATTTAGATAACGATACGTATCCCTTATATTTTCTATATGGTGTAGGTTTTAATTGGAGTTCTAGCAAACTTTTTTCTGCAAATGGTGAAATAAGGTTTCAGTTAAAATCGCACGCAGGATTACTTTATGGACCACAATATGCAGAATATTATTCGAATTTAGTTTGGGCACAGACGTTGACCTTTGTGCACTTTTTTCTCACATTAACATTTTTATTAGCCGGACTATTTTATGACTCTGTTTGGTTAATGATTATTGCGGGAATTTTTGTTACAGTATTCGCAGCTACATACTGTCTTGAAAATATGAAAAATATGCTAATTGAAAGAACTGAAGAGTGTGAATTACAACTTCCAGAGGTGGTATCTGCTCTAGCTATATTAGTTAATTCAGGTATGGTTTTACGTGAAGCATGGTCTGTTGTTGGTGAAAATAGTGATGGTGCTATTTATGAACTAATGAGAAACGCAACTGAAAACATAAAAAATGGCTACTCTGATGGTGACGCATTTTTTCTTTTTGCTAAGTCTTCAAATTCCGCAGACATTAAAAAGTTTTCAAGCGCTTTAATTCAAAGTATGGAAAAAGGTGGAGCAGAATTATCACATTTTTTATTTCAACAATCATCTGAGTTGTGGCATGTTAAAAAACAAAAGATGCTTCAAAAAGGTGAGCAAGCATCAACCAAGCTACTTTTACCCACTGTACTTATTTTTGTGGGAATAATTATAATAATCATGACAGCAGCCTTTGCAGGTTCACTGTTTTGATATATAGCATAAACAAGAAGGGGGGGTACTAAATCATGTCAAAGATTAATCAATTTCTAAATAAACAATATATTATGGCATCAAAGTCTATAAATGAATTTATGGACTCAGAACGTGGCGATACTAACTTTATATCTATGCTGTTGATAATCGGTATAGTAGTGGTTTTAGCCGGAGTGTTTCTAACATTTGGAGAAGAAATTCTAGCTTCAGTTACAAATAAAGTTAAAGACTTTATTTCAGGATTATAATGAATTTATGCATGATGGAGGGTTTCAGAATGTCTATTATTTGGTCTATTGTTTGGTCTATCCTTTGGGGGTTAATGACATTAACAATTATGATATTAACAATAAAATACTATCTACCGAAGCTAGAAAGTCGGGTAAAAGGAGTAGGTTCTGAAACCCATTCAGGCAAACATTTAGAATTAAAAGAAAAAAACACAAAAGATGATAAACTTACTAAAAGTAGAAGTTCAGACTATAATATAAAAAAACTTATAAAAGGTGAGCCACATAGAAGATTCTTAATTATAGTATTATGTTTCATATTTGCAACATTATGTGGTTATGTTGCATCAGTCAATACAAGTTCTTTGCTTTATTTTTTAAAGGTAATGTTGACATTTAATGTTCTTGCTTGTGTATTTATAACAGACATAGAACTTAAGGTAATACCTAATATGTGCTCGCTAGTTCTTATTGTAGCAAGAATAATTACAATTTTGATTGAGTTTATTTGGATAAAAGAATATGCTAATGAATGGCTAAAAAATAGTATTATTGCACTAATAGTTAGTTTCATATTTCTAATAGTTATTTCTTTAATAAGTAAAGGTGGTATTGGAGAAGGAGATATAAAATTATTAAGTTCCATAGGATTTTTATGTGGAATCCGAGCAGGATTTTATACACTTTTTTTTGCCTTTTTTACTTGTGCTATTGTATCAACAGTATTAATAATATCCAGAAAAAAGCAACATAAGGATACTATTTCATTAGGTCCATTTATTTGGTTGGGTTTTGGAATTACTGTTTTATTGACTATATATTAACAAGTGAGGGTAGAGAAAAGTGAAAGGATCTAAGATTGCTGTAGTAACTGTTTTAGCAATATTTATATTATTTGGATGGATAACAGCTTTTAAAAACTTTAATGCTGAAGATAATTCAGAATATAATAAACATATTGAAATGGCAAAAAAATATGATTCCCGTGGATTATACCAAAAGGCTATAGCTGAATATAAAGCTGCAATAGATATAGTGAATAATGAAGAAGATTATTCATTAATGTTTGAATCATATAGTAAAAGGTATAAAGAAGACAAGGATATTTATTATGATTATCTAGATGATGCTAAACAAGCAGTGAAAGTTTATGAAGATAATGTGGAATATATATCAACCTTAGTTAATCTCTATATAGAGGAAAATGATTATAAATCTGCATATAATCAACTTTTAAAATCACTTGATAATGGTATTACTGACAAAAAAATTCAAAAGCTCTACTTGGAAGTTAAGTATGCATATGAAATTGGATGGAATACATATACAGATTTTCGTCCATTGTCAAAAGGATATTATGCAGTAAATGTTGATGAAAATAACTGGGGATATACTAATAAAGATGGCTCTAGTACTGATTTTATCAATCTTAAATTTGCAGGTCCTGTTGGTGAAGCTGACGTATTTGTAATAAGTGATGGAGAAAGAAGTAAGCTTATTGATATGCAAGGAGTTGTTCAGGGTTATTTAGACTTTGTTCCAACTGACACAGGCTTTTATTCTCAAGAGTTAATACCTATACATAATGGTAAAACTTACTCTTACTATAATTCTTTAGGTGATAAGGAATTTGGAGAGTATCAATTTGCAAGTACTTTTACAGACGAAAAAGCTGCTGTAAAACAAGATAACAAATGGTTTTTTATAGATAGTAAAGGGAAGAAAACTTCAAAAAAGGATTTTGCCGATATTATATTGAATCAGGAACAAAAATACATTCTAGATGGTGTAATGTTAGCAAAAGAGAAGAACGAATATAAAATATACAATGCTGATGAAGAAACAATCAGTAAGTTTTCATGTTTAAGTATTGATATTCTGACTGAAGATGGACTAATTGCATATAGTAAAAATGGTAAATGGGGTTTTGTTGATATAGAAGGCAATGTTGTAATAGAACCTAAATACCAAGAGGCAAAAAGTTTTTCAAATGGTCTTGGAGCTGTATACAATGGTGACAAATGGGGTTTTATCAATAAAGAGGGGACTCTTGTAATTGGTTATAATTTCTTGGATGTGGATTACTTTAATGATAAAGGATGTTGTATTGTGAAAACTGAAGAAGACAAATGGCAATTATTATCACTTAATATATTTGATTAAATTAGTTTTTTATTTATGCAGAGAAAGGAGGGTTTGTTAAATGAGATCAGACAGCGAAAGAGGTACGGTTGTATTAGAAGCAACATATTGTACAGTAATAGTTATTTTTGTCCTAATGTTTTTACTAAGCTTTGGGTTTTTCTTGTATCAACAAGTTATGGTAAGTATTGTTACAAATGAGATAGCTGAAAATGTAGCAAGAAATTATAAGATAAGAGATAGGGAATATGACTCTAATTTAACTATATCAGACATTGAGGATGTAGGAAGGTACAGATATTGGCTTAACACAAAAAGCTTTGAAAAAAATCATGAAGAACAGGCAACAAAGTATGCCATAAAAAGGCTGTCTGGAACTTCTCTTGCACAGGCACCAAAAGGAGATAGTGGAGTGACAGTAGAAATCAAGACAGTTACTAATGATATTGGCCGTATGCATTATGAAGTTACTGTAAAGCAAGAGTACAAATTTTTGTTAGGAGAATTACTAGAAATATTTATAGGTCAAGATGGTACACAAATTATAGAATCAACTGCTTATGTTGAAAGCAATGATATATCTCATTACATTAAAACAGTTAAGAATTGGAAGTACGTAACAAATTTGACAAAGAAAAATTCTATACTTGCAGGAACCTTGGATTCTATTATCTCGATAATAAAAACCTGGTTAGACATTTTTGGATTTTGCTAAAGGTATATTTACAATTATTAAGAAAGTTATTGTTATAATAGGTTTATGAAACATAATTTAAAAATATTAAAGGAAATGGAGAAAAAATGAAAAAGATAAAAAGAGTTTTATTAATTACAACATTGTCATTACTTGCTATTGGGTTAGTATCATGTAAAGGTAATCAAGGTGGAAATGGTAAAAAAGAAGTATCAGATGTTGGAAATAAAGAAGCCACTTCGTCAGAAGATTTTTTTGTATGGAAGAGAGGAGACGATAATGTAATTAAAGGTTTAACAGAGGAAGGTAAAAAGCAAAATTCACTAGTTATTCCTGAAAGATGTGAAGCGCTTGAATCTTCAGTATTTGAAGATAGCAGTGTTACTGAAGTTAGTTTTGAAAGTGATAAAAATGTTACTTTAGGTGGATGTTTTGATAGCGCAAATAGTATAGAACGAATTACACTACCTAAGGAATTAACTGTGATTAAAAACTTGGAATTTGCCAGTTGTGAGAACTTAAAATCAATTACTATACCTGGTACAGTTAAAGAATTAGGAGAAGGTGCGTTTCAATATAATGAAAAACTTACAAGTGTAGTGCTTGAAGATGGCTTAACTGTAATTAAGGAATATGCATTTAAAGGATGCGATTCGCTAGAAGAAATCACCTTACCTAACACCTTAACAACGATTGAAAAGTTTGCATTTTATGAAATTAAATCTTTAAAAAGCATAAACTTACCTGCATCCCTAAAAACCATTTCCGAGAATGCATTTAATAATAGTGGCATAACTGATATTTACTGTGCTGAGAATTTAGAACTTGAGTCATATGATAAAACAGCATTTATATCTAATGTTGAAGGCATCACTAAAGTGCATGTTGTTGAGGGGTCTTGGGTTGATGCGAATTTTGAGGAACTATTTGATACTGGATTATTTGAAAAAGTTTATTATGAAGGATAAATTTAATATAGAGCATATAAATGTTTATGTCTAAATCAACTTAATTTTAGCTAAGCGTGTGAAAATGGCTTAATAGATTTGAAATTGATAGGAGAAAAGCAAATGAAAAAGCATTATTTAATTAAAAGAATAAAGAAATTTTTTAATAAATATATAAATGGTGCAAGAGGTGCAGTATCTCTCTTACTTGTACTTACGATGTCACCACTCTTATCTATATCACTAGTTTTAGTAGAATCAGCTAGATATCAAGACGCAATTGAATCTATGCAAGAGATTATTGATGTTTCATCATTTTCAACGTTAGCTAATTATGATAATTATTTGGATGAACGATTTGGATTATTAGCAGTTTCACAAGATTCAGATATTAATAATTCTTTTAATAAGTATTTGGAAAAAAATGCTGAATCATTAGGTAAAAGTATTAGCTTAAAAACGCATAGTACTAAAGGGGAATTTCCACTTTCAAATTCTGAAATTTTGGAAGAACAAATTCTGGATTATAGTGAACTTATGGCTGTACTTGAAGCACTAGTTACGGTTGCAGATGGTACTAATTTAAAAGAAGAGATTAAAAAGAACTTAGGTAAAATAACTAAAACCCTAGAATTAGATGAGGTGGAAAAAACAATTGAGACCGTTTCAGCAGGTTCTGATTTAGCTAATGAAGTTTCAAAACTAATAAATGCTATTAAGGACACAATAAATGATAATAAGAGTTATAAAAAATCTTTAATCGACTATGAGGCTTCATATACTGAATTTGAGACTGAACTACTAAGTTTGGCAGAAGCATTAGCAGATGCAGAAGATGATCTTGCAGAAGACGATCCTGCTGAAGAAATTTACAATGATTCTAAAGTAAAAAAGGCAATAAAGGCTACAAAAAAAGCGAGAAATCATTATAAAGAAAAGGCTGAAAAGTTGAGTAAAGACTTAACAAAAGTTGAGTCATCTATAAATAAACTCTTTTCCTCACTTTCAAGTATTATGCCTAAACTGGAAAAATATAAGGATGTATCAAGAGAATCTTCTTTGGCAGAGGACTGTACTACATCCACGGGTGAATGGATAGTTATTATTGTGGACGAAATTAACCGACAATTAAAGGATGTAGTTTGTGCAAGCTATAATGATGTCGTGATAGATGAGTTAGAACAGTTAAATAACCAAATACTAGAATTGAATAATTATAATGATGGAACTGTAAAAGGCCATTGGAAAATAGAGAATATAGAAGATAAATACGGTCCTGTTGTTATATCTTCAATAAATATAAATTTTGTTAGTAAAATGGATAAACTTCTTGTGAAACTTGATGAAATGGCTGAAGTAGATGATGAGGCAAAACAAAGCGTCACAAACTTTCTAGATATTGGAAACCAACTTTTAGGAATAGATGGGGCTTTTGATCAGTCGTTAAATTCGCTAATAAATGAAAATTATTTATATAGTGATATAGGTATGTCAAACTCTAGTGAATCATTTGTGGCAAGTATCACAGGATTAATAACTAGTGCTGAAGAGTTCAAAGAAAGTATTTCATCAAAAAGT
The DNA here is from genome assembly GCA_964544535.1 of uncultured Lachnospiraceae bacterium. Classification (GTDB taxonomy): domain Bacteria; phylum Bacillota; class Clostridia; order Lachnospirales; family Lachnospiraceae; genus JAAYRG01. The sequence continues at coordinate 10,557 of CAZJCV010000024.1, forward strand.
ATTATAAAGGCCTTAAAAGGACTTTGGGAAATATTAAAAGCTTTGGGTAACTTTTTAAAGGCGGTTATAGAGTGGGCCGTAGAAACCTTATATAATTTAATTGTTCTTATTGCAAATCCAGGAGATTTATATAATAATATGATGCTTTATGGATATGGTGCTTATAATTTTCCGAATAGGACTACATACGAAAAGGGTTCCACGCTAACAGGATATAAATATAATAAGATATTTAAGATGGCTGGTGGCAAGTCATTTTCAAATTTAGAAGGTTCTTTAAAAGATTTAAATAGTATAGTTGACGACACTGGTACAGACAAAATGTTTAAAGGTGCGGAAACGGAGTATTTATTAGTGGGTTCTAATTCTGAAATAATGAACCAAAGTGTAGTTTTTTTAAACCTATATCTATTACGTTTAGTATTAGACGTGGTACCTATTTTAAAAAACCCTGAATTAACTTCAATGACACCGCCTGGGGTAATAGGGTGGATTGTAAAGATAGTAGTGATTCTTGCGGAGCCCATGCTAGACGTTATTATTCTTGTGAATGGTGGAAAGCAGTATGTTGTTAAAGAAACAATATATTTTTCTTATTCTGGATTTGTTATTTTAATGAATGATATTACTAGTATCACGGCATTTTCAAAGGGTTTAAAAGACAAGATGAAAGATACAATTAAGGCTAAAAACGGCACGCCAAAGAATAAAGGATATATGAAATTAGATTATACGGGTCACTTACAACTGTTGCTTCTTGCAACAAACCAAACTACTTATATTGAGAGAATAAAAAATTTAATACAAATGGAGTGTAATGTGAAATATGAAACAGAATATCCATTTAACCTTGATGAAACATATACATATATTGAAACAGATGTGAATTACGCACTGAACCCTATGTTTAAATTAGATGGTTTTAATGATACAAGTATCTTTAAAGCTAATTTAAATCATTACATGGGCTATTGATTTTAAAAAGGTAGGTTATTATGCGTTTACTTATTGGAAAAAATGACAAAGGATCAGTTACACTAGAGATGACTATTTTTCTTCCTATATTTATCTTTATCTTTATATTTATTTTTGGATTATTTCCTATTGTAGCTGCAAGGAATAAGATTAGCCATACCTTAGTTCAATCTACAAAAAGTTTGTCTATGGATGCTTATATTACTGAAAATGTTGATTCTTTATATAAGGACTCGACATTTTGGAGAGGCTTTTCTGATGCAGTAATAGGGCTTTTTAGGCTAAAAAATGCTGAGGAAAACAAATATTTTTCTTCTAAAGGTGATTGGTATGAAAATAAAGTAGACCCGAAATCACTTAAGAAGGGAGAAAGCCCTAATGAAATTGCAAGGCTACGTTTTATTGGATTTTTAACTGGAGGAGATGAAGTTGAGGCAGATGAAAAGCTAAAAAATTTAGGAGTTATAGATGGTTTAAGTGGAATGCAGTTTGAAGTGGAGGTAGAGGACGATGATGTTACAGTAACAATAAAATATAAATTAAAATACATTATTGATTTTTATAAAATGGGGGAATTGCCCATGGAGCAGTCTATGACATCAAGACTTTGGAAATAAATGTTTAACTACTTACGGTTAGGAGAAAATACAATGCATAATTTTACTTTCGAAAATCAAGGTTCAAATACAAATTTAGTATATAAAATAAAAAAAGATGATGAACTTGATACAACGAGCCTTGGTATGCTTACTAATAACAAAATACCCGGACTTGCTCAGACAATCTTTACTCAGGTGGATGAAACTAAGTACATTAAGTACAATGTTACAGCTAGGGTAACAGCAAAAGATTTTTTTGACGGTCCAGTGGATAAAAAGCAATTACTTGGTGTTTTTTCTGGAATTATTGACGGGATATTATGTGCAGAAGATTATATGATTGATATAAATACAATTTTGCTTGATTTAAATAATATTTATACAGATGTTTCAACTTATGATACAGTTTTAATATGTTTACCAATAATTGGACAAGAACAGGGTGGAGTAGACTTTGGTGAGTTTTTTAAAAACATAATGTTCAATATCCAATATAAAGAAACAGGAGATTATGTTACAGAAATCCTAAATTATCTAAATAGTACCCCAATATTTTCGCTTCATGATTTTAAACTTATTATTGATAAGTTTAAAACCAAAGGTTCAGATGATAAGAGTAGTAAACCTACTTTTAAAACAAAACCTGTTGAAAAAACTTCAGTTACTCAATCACAAGCACCAGGCTTTGGTCAAGCACAGGTTCATATAAATTCAAATTCAAATGTACATACCCAAAATTCTAATCCTTCAGTTCAAAGACCGAAAGCTACTAACCCTCAACTCTCTAATAGTAAGGGCTCTAATCAAAAATCAACAGTGCAAAAAAGTACAAAAGAAAAAGATATGAGCTTGTTTTATTTATTAAGTAATTACAATAAGGAAAACAGTAAAATATATAAGATGCAAAAAGCTAAACGAAAAGCTGAAAAAGCAAATAGAAAAAATAAAGCCAACAAGGGGAAAAATGTAAATCAGCAGAATAAAAATACACAGGGAGCATCATTTGCAGTTCCAGGCGCACCAGTTCATAATGTAGACTATGCTATTCCGGGAAAACCTGAACAAAATACTAGCAACAAATCGGTTGGGCAGGAGGGAAATAAGCAACAAAATATTTCTGTTGGTCAGTCAAACAAACAGTCAGCACCTGTTCAAAATCAACAAACAATACCTCAAGAACAGAATTTACAAACCAGTAATATGAATTTTGGTGAAACTACTGTACTTGGTGGTAATACAGCTGGCGAAACAACAGTTCTAAATAATGTACAAGAAGATAAACAAGAAGTTATTCCATATTTGCTACGCACAAAAAACAATGAAAGAATCAATATTGAGAAAGTTGTTTTTCGAATAGGTAAAGAAAAAAGTTATGTTGATTATTTTATTAGTGACAATGCAACAATTAGTCGTAGCCATGCAAATATTATAACTAGGGATGATAGGTATTTTGTTGTAGATACAAACTCAACAAACCATACATATATTAATGGACAAATGATTCAAAGTAATTCTGAGGTAGAAATCACTCACGGATTTAAAATCAAATTTGCCGACGAAGAATTTGAATTTAGGACTTATTAATAAGACCAAGAAATCTATATATAATTATAGAAAGGTTGTAGTGGGTTTATGAATTATATAATAGCCGCAAGTACTGATATAGGTAATACAAAAGAAACCAATCAAGATAGTTATGTAATGAAAGTTGTTAATACAAAAGCAGGAAAGATAGTATTTGCTGTCCTTTGTGATGGTATGGGTGGACTTGAAAAAGGAGAAGTTGCAAGTGCTACTGTAGTAAATGCTTTTAATAATTGGGCAGACAACAGATTAGCAAACTTATGTGAAGAAGGGTTGACTGATACAGCCATACGGAATGATTGGATTGATATTGTAACAGAATACAATGAAAAAATAAAAGAATATGGAAAAAGCAAAGGAGTCAGCTTAGGTACAACAGTAACAGCATTACTTCTGACTGATAGCAGATATTATATCATAAATGTTGGTGATACGAGAGCATACAAAATAGATAAAGATGTGAAAGTATTAACCAAAGATCAGACTGTAGTAGCAAGAGAAATAGAGCTTGGAAACTTAACCATAGAGGAAGCAAAAACAGACTCAAGAAGAAGTGTTTTACTTCAGTGCATAGGTGCTTCAGATTCAGTTTATCCAGACATATTTTATGGGGATACATCCTTAAATGCTGTATATATGTTGTGTAGTGATGGGTTTAGACATGAGATTAGTGAAGAAGAAATTTTTAAATATCTTCAGCCTGCAGTTATGACAGATGCTGATCTTATGGAGGAGAATATGAACAAGCTTATTGAAATTAACAAGCAAAGAGAAGAAAGAGACAATATAACTGTTTTAACAATAAGGACTTTTTAGAAAATTATACTACAATTACTTGATAATTATAGACATTAAAATGGAGGTCACATGTATGCTTGAAATAGGCTCCTTAGTTGATGGAAAATATAAAATACTTAGTGTTATTGGAAAAGGCGGAATGAGTGTAGTCTATATGGCCATTAACGAAAAGGCCAATAAGACATGGGCTGTAAAAGAAATTCGAAAAGATGGTGTCTTAAATTTTGAAGCAGTAAAACAAGGTTTAACCGCTGAAACAGAGATGTTAAAAAAACTAGATCATCCTAATCTACCAAGTATTATAGATGTTATTGAAGATGATGAAACATTTATAATAGTTATGGATTATATTGAGGGAAATTCTCTTAATAAGAGTTTAGAAGAATATGGTGCACAGCCTCAAGAATATGTAATTGAGTGGGCAAAACAGCTTTGTGATGTTTTAGGTTACTTACACTCAAGAATACCACCTATTATATATCGTGATTTAAAACCATCTAATATTATGTTAAAGCCTGACGGGAATTTGTCATTAATAGACTTTGGTACTGCTCGTGAATTTAAAGAAAGTAATATTGAAGACACCACTTGTCTTGGAACTATAGGATATGCAGCACCTGAGCAGTTCGGAGGACAAGGACAAACAGATGCACGAACCGATATATATGGGCTAGGAGCAACCTTACATCATTTAATAACAGGATGTAATCCTAGTGAGCCACCTTATGAAATAAGGCCAATTACAGATATTAATTCCAATCTATCTAGCGGCTTTGAGAAAATTCTTATAAAATGCACTCAAAGAAATCCAGATGATAGATATCAATCAGCAGCAGAATTAATGTATGCCTTGGAGCATTATGATGAGATTGATGACAAATATAGAAAGAAACAGAAAAGAAAACTAGGTTCTTTTATAACAGTTTGTATAATTTCACTTGTTTTTCTAATAAGCGGAATTACCTTTAATATATCTGCAAATAAAAAAGCATCAGATACATACCAAAATAAATTATATGAAGCATCGAAAACTGCTGACTATGATGCAAAACTTAAAATATATGAAGAATGTATAGATATTCCCAACCAAGCTGGACATGTAGAGGCATATTTGGGATTGATACAAACATATAAAGAGAACGATTCAGTCTTTACTGTAGATGAAGCTAGTCAGTTAGAGCGGCTAATAACAAACAATAAAGAAGAGCTTCAAAAAGATTCTAACAATTATACACAAGTTTGCTTTGAGACAGGTAAGTTATTTTGGTATTACTATAAATATGGCGATGGTAATGACAATCAAATTACAAGAGCCAAAAGTTCAATAGAATGGTTCCAAGATGTTATAGAAAATGCTCCTTCTGATTATAAAAATCTTGGAATGGCACAAGTGTATGCCAATATAGGTGTTTTCTACCGAGATATTGTAACTGATGTTACAGAAGCTAGTGACAAAGGCAAATATAGACCATTATATGATAATCTATCAGAGCTTATTAATAACATCGCAAAAGATGAAAACGAAAGTGAAATTGTTCGCTTAGAACTTTTAGAACTTTCTAGAAGTGCCATAGACCAATATGCCACTAAATTTAAGAGTGATGGTGTTAGTGAACTAGAGCTTGAAACTATGCTAAATGATGTAGATAAGATATTAGATTCATTTGATACAACAACAGATAAAACAAAAGAGAAGAAAGACTCAATTAGCGACTTGGTAGAGAAAACCAGGGTAGCAATATCAAGAGCATATGGTACAAACATAGAAATTGTAGAAGAAGATGGGGGAGGAGTTTAATGTGTCAGTTGATTTACTGCAAAGACTTTCAATGATGTCATTGATTCTAGCCGCTTTGTTTTTTGTAATAGCTGTAATTTTATTTTTTTCTTTTGATGTACCTAAACTTTTTGGTAAAATAACAGGTTCCGAAGAGAAAAAGGAAATTGATGAAATTCGAAGACAAAATGAACAATCTAGGGACAAAGCTTATTGGATAGGCCATGTTAATGTAACAAGAGGGAAAATTACTGAAAAGATATCACCTTCTGGACAACTGTTAAGAAGAACAAGTGGAATAGATGAAAATACTAATCAGCATAAGTTTTTAACAGATGAACTTAATGAAGGATCGCAAGAGACAACAATCTTAAATGCTCAACATGATAATGAAACGACAATTTTAGAATACGACCCAAATGAAACAGTTATTCTAAGTAGAGAACAAGAGAGTAATAAGGATTTTTCAGTAGATATAGAAATAGGATTTACTGATAGTAGCGAAGTGATTGAATAGAAATTTATTTGTGTAAACAGATATTAGAGAGGTAAGAAAGAAATGAATAAGTTAAAAAGAAGAAATATGGATCGTATTGTTGCTTTTATATTAATTGTTGTAATAGTAAGTGGATTTGCACCAGCTGATATTACTGCAAAGTCAATAAGGGGAGTAACAGAGAGTAATCAAGAGTATGGAACTGAAAGTGGAACAGATGAAACAACAGAAGACGGGGTTATGGAAGAGCCTTCAGAGGAACCTATAGAAGAGCTTACAGAGGAGCCTATAGAAGAGCCTACAGAAGATGAGCCTAAAGAGTTGATTACGCTTACTTTTAATGTAATAAACAAAGAGGAAGAACAGATAAATAATGCATCTATAAAATTAGAATATAGGGATTTAGAAAGTGATTGGGCTCAACATGGAGATATAGTTACAACAAACAATGGAATTGCTGTAATTGAAGATTTGAATCCTGAATATGAATATAGATATACAGTAAGTTGTTATGGATATGTTCAAAAGGAAAATGTCTATATAGGAAAATATACTCAGAGTGATGATGTGGTTTTAAAATTAGAAAAAAAGGAATATGAAGTAACTTTTGCAGCAAGGTTAGAATCTGAAGAAAGTATTAAAGATGCAGGAAGTATTAAACTTGATGGTGATGATTTAGTGTTTAAAAAAAGTTATTATGAAGACTGCACTAAAAATTTCCAAGAAGGTAGTGAGGTAAACCTGCAAGTAACGCCTAATAAAGGCTATAGAATTGCAGAAATAGAAATAGAATATTTTAGTGAATATGATACTGAATATTGTAGTGAAACTACAGAAGACGGTAAAGATATTTGTATTAAATCTGACATGAGAATCACTATTGAATTTAAGAAAGTCGATACTATAACTGTAACTTATAATGAAGATGGCACAGTTGAATTTGAATCGAAATCTAATAATAATGAAGAGGTTAAAAGTGGCGAGGTAATTGTAGTAAATAAAGATTTGTCTCCCAAAATAATAGCTATACCAAATGATGGATATAGAGTATCCGAAGTTAAATTAAAAAACTTAAATAATAATAATGAAAGACTACTCTTAGATGATACAGATGATACATATGATGAAGGAAAACCATATGAAATAGAATTAGCTAATGTAGTTAATGCAGAAAGTAAAAATAACTATGAAATTGCAATAACATTTTCTCCAAAAGTGTATAGTATTAAAATAAACACAGAGGGAGAAGGTAGTATAAAAGTTCGTAATGGTAACGAAATAATTGAAAATTTTACAGAATTTAAAGTAAATCATGGAGACACTCCTGAAATCTTTATTATTCAAGAAGAAGGATATCATATATCTAAGTTTACTGTTCAAGAAGAAGATAAAAGAGGACTATTAATTGAAAATGATGCTAATGTAAACGAGTACAAATACATATTAGATGGAATAACAGAAAATAAGGATGTATATGTTGAATTTAGAAGAAATAAGGTTATAACAGATTTAGATAATTATATTGAAAATGATTATTATAAGATGACTTTTACAAAGGTAGTTGATGGAGAAACTCAAGTTCTTGAAGAGTCAGATATTTTAAGAGAATATACTGATGATTTATATACTGTTCTTGTGCTTCCACAAAATGCAGAAATTAAAATTGAACCACAAGAAGAATATGATAATATTAAATTGAATATGGAAGAAAAATCCTATGAACTTATAAAAAAATCAGATGATTTGATAATTGACAAAATAACAGTATATAAAAATGAACCTATAAATGTTGAAGGTGAAGATCAAAATAAAGAGATACTGGTTAATTATAAGATAGTATATGATTCACATGCTCCCCAAATTGATATTAGAGATGAGGCGCCAAACAATGGAAGAGTCTATAATGATAATTTTAATGTAATAGTTAATGTGGAGGATTCTGACTATTCAGCGGGCTTAGAATCTGTTGATTATAAGGTTGTAAAAGATGGTGATAAAACAAATCCCACACAAGAAGGCACTCTTTATAGTTACAATTCAGAAACCGGTGATATAGAAACAAGCATTAATGAAACTATAAATATTATTGCAGAAGCTAACAATTCCGATAATGTGGTGTTGTACGTAAAAGCAAAAGATCGTGCTGGTAGAGAAACGGAGATCAAAAAAACATATAAAATCAATACTATACCTCCTAAAGTGAGCCTTTCTATTAATGGAAGTAAGCATCCTAATGCTAAGAAGGATGGACCTTATTATAACAAGCAAAGAACAGCAACTATTACTATAGTAGATGCATGCTATACTTTTGATAAAGAAGCTGCTAATAATGCAATTAAAATATATAAAAGTAATGAAGCTGATGCCGAGGTTCAAGAAATTTTAGATGAAGAAAAAGGGAAAATGATTAGTGAATGGTCCTACACAAAGAATGAAGAAAAAGATGTTTATACGGCACAGGTAGTATTTAGTGAAGATGCAAAGTATAAATGGTCTTTTGGTGAATATATAAATAAGGCTGATTTAAGTAATGATGGTTATGCGAATGATTCTGAAGACCTTAATCTATTTACAATAGATAAAGAGCCGCCAAAAGGAAATGTTTTTATAGAAGACAAACCAATATGGGAAAAAATGAAAGATAAGATTATAGAAATCCTTACTTTTGGAATTTGGACAAATGATGAAGTTCAAGTACGTGCGGAAGGTGAGGATAATCTGTTACCATTTGGTATAGAATATTACAAACATGAAATAAAATCAGATAAAAAGTTACTAAATATAGAACAACTGGAGGAATACTTCGAAGAAGGTAAGTTTAGCACTGAAGAAATTAAAGTAAATCAGGTAGAAAACTTTGTAGTTTATGCAAGAATTACCGACTATGCAGGAAACACTACATATGTAAGTTCTGAAGGTATAGGAATAGATAAGACCAAAAGTGAAATAACTCTTACACCAGAAAGTCCAAATGAGCATGACATATACAATGGTGATTTTAAAGTTAACATTGAAGTTAATGATAAAGTTGATGAAAATGAAGAATGTTCAGGCATTAAAGAGATTAATTATAAGATAGTTGTAGATGATGATATTGATAAGCCAACACAAGAAGGAACTCTTTATTCAAAAAAAGGAGAAACTTATAATGATGTAATAGATTTTTGGGAGGGAACTATTACTGTTGACGCAGAACTAAACAATTCAGACAAAGTAGAAGTCACTGTAACGGCTATTGATAATGCTGGAAATAAAAGTGATAAATTAATAGATGTTTCAATTAATACTGACAAACCAATTATATCATTAAAGTTTGACAATAATGAACCTAATAAGATTCTTGGTGATAAAGGCTATTATAATGATAGTAGAGTAGCTACGATTAGTGTGAAAGATAGGAAATCAGCATTTGATGGGGAAAGTGTCAAGGCAGGAATTAATATAGATGCTGTTGACTCGTCAGGTAATCCAATAGATATAGACATAAATGACATGATAAGTGATTGGACTCATAGTAGTAATGAAAAAATTGAAGACATTCACACTGCAGAAATAATATTTGATATCGATGCAAATTACACTTTAAAAGGTATAGATTATACAAATAATGCAGGAAATGCTATGGATGAGGTGCAATTCTATGGTCAAACCCCAGTTAACTTTGTTATAGACAAAAATGCTCCAACAGGTAGCATATTAGTATCTCATCCAAGTCAAGATGATTCTGCTATCAAAGCTATATTTAATGAACTTGTTAATAAACTAACATTTTCTTCTTATAGTAATGATAAAATTCTTGTATCAGCCATAGCACAAGATGATATAAGTTCTGTTATTGTTGAATATTACAAAACAGATAATCCTAAAGCAATGTCTAAGGAAGCCCTGGATGAAATTGCATTAAATCAAAAATTTATAAGAATTTTCGATGATAAAATAGGAACAGATGAAGAATTTGAGATTATGAGTGTAGAACCTAATGAGCAATTTGTAATTTATTTAAAAATCAGTGATTATGCAGGTAACTACACATATGTAAGTACAGATGGATACATATTAGATGATGTTGCAAGTGATATTTCATTAACTTTTGATAAAGCTAATAAAAACGGTATTTATAATAAGGATGTTAATGTTAATATCGAAGTAACTGAAAAAACACCTTATTCGGGTATTAAAACTGTTGATTATAAGGTTGTAAAAGATGGTGATGAAGAGAATCCCACACAGAAAGGAAATCTTTTCACATATGATATTGATAAACCGTCACAAGACCAACTAATTGAAAGCTTTAAAGAAAATATAACAATAAATGCAGAAAAAAATAATAGCAGTAACGTTGTCTTATATGTAAAAACTGAGGATAATGCAGGAAATGTGAGTATAGTTGAATCTGAGCCAATAGATATTGATGTTACGGCTCCATCAATAGATATTACTTACAATAATAACAATGACAATAATGGAAACTCATATTTTGATGCCAAAAGAACAGCAACAGTGACAATTACAGAAAGGCCTAATCACTTTAATAAGAATGATGCTACAAATGGAATAAGAATTACTGCAAAAGATTTAAAGGGGAATAATATCAATGACTCCTATACTATCAGTGATTGGAAAACAGTTATTAATAAATCAAATACCGACAAATCAACACATACAGCAACAATAAATTTTAATAAAGATGCAAACTATAACTTATCAATAGGATATACAGATATGGCAGGCAATGTAAATAGTAAAGTAAAGACTAACAATTCTGTAGCACCTTATAAGTTTACAGTAGACACAACTGCCCCAACAGGAGTAATCAAGGCTGTTTCGGCAGAAGGTCGAACTGAAGAATGGGACAGGTTATCTAACTCATTGAGATATGGTTTTTGGTCCAATAAGAAGATTAGCATATCAGCAACAAGTAGTGATATAACATCACCAATTGCAAAAGTTGAGTATTATAAAGATGTTTCAAAAAATGCAAAGGATAAAACAAAGGCACTTACAGTAAAAGAACTTAATAAAATTAAAACCTGGTCTAATTTTAAGGATATGGAGGTATCAAGCGACGAGCAATTTGTAGTTTACCTTAAGATTACTGATAAAGCTGGTAATTATACTTACATTAGCACTAATGGCTTAATCGTAGATAAGACTAGACCTGTGACTGAGTCTATTGCACCTGAAATAACTATAAGACCCCAGCAACCCATCAATGGTATTTATAAAGGAGATGTTAGGGTTTCCATAGAAGTTGTAGACCCTATGAAGGGTGGTACATATTCTGGGCTTAAGGAAGTTTCGTATGAAGTGTATAATAAGGCAGTTAGTTCAACAAACCCTACACAAAGTGGAACCTTATTTACATTTAACAATAAAAACCCTAAACAGTCTGACTTAGTCAATACTTATAATGGCTCCATTTTAGTTGATAGTAGCTTAAATAATAGTAACGACATTGAAATTGTTGTGACTGCAGTAGATAATTCACTAAATAGTTCTGATAAGAGCAATACAATAAAGGTTGATACTACTGCACCAAGAATTAATATTTCCTATGATAATAATAATCCTGAAAACAATACGTTTTTCAAGGATAATAGAACTGCAACAATTCTTGTTACAGAACGTAATTTTAACCCAGATGATGTTAACATAAATATAACAAATCTTAATGGTGCTACTCCAACTGTATCTGCTTGGAGAAAATCAGGCGGTTCAGGGAATCTAGATAATACTAGATGGACTGCCAATATTACTTATTCAGCAGATGGAGATTATACATTTGATATAGGATATACAGACCTTGCTGGAAATGTATGCAGGCAGATAGACTATTCGCCAGCTACTGTTGCAGGAGAGGAATTTACAATTGACAAAACGACTCCACTAATAGATGTATCCTATGATAATAATTCACCACAGAATACAAATTATTATAAAGAAGGACGTATGGCTACAATTACAATTACTGAGCATAATTTTAGTGCTGATCGAGTAGAAATAGACTTAACAGCAAGTGATGATGGACGTCAGTCATCCTTACCTAGAGTTAGTGGATGGTTATCTAATGGAGATAAACATACAGCAACAATAGACTATTTTGATGATTCACTATATTCTTTTGATATTAGATTTACAGACCAAGCAGGTAATGCTGCAGAAACGTTTCAAAAGCAGACATTCTATATAGATAAGACAAAACCATCACTAGAAATAACTGGTGTAAATAATAATTCGGCCAATAGTGGACAAGTTATCCCTGTTATTACATGCTCAGATACAAATTTTGATGAGAGTCAGCTAAAAATCACCCTTGTTGGTGCTAATAGAAATGAAGTAGCTGTTGAAGGGGATTATTCTAATATTCACAATGGTAAAATTTTTACTTTTAAAGATTTTGATAATAGAAAAGAAATTGATGATATATATACCTTAACAGCTACTTTGACGGACAAGGCAGGAAATTCTATTACTGAAACAATTGATTTTTCTATTAATCGCTTTGGTTCAAACTACGTATTAGAAGATTCGGCAAAAAGACTTAATGGTACATATATGATGAATCCGGAAGATTTTATAATATCAGAAATAAATGCTAACAAACTTAAAGACATAATAATTACACTTTATAAAAACGATCAAACAATAATACTTACAGAAGATAAAGATTACAAAATAGATATTAAAGGAGGTGATGGAAGTTGGTATAAGTACACCTATACAATTTTTAAAGAAAACTTTAAAGACGATGGAATATATAGAATAGAAATTGAATCGAAAGATCAAGCAGGAAACACTGCTGTTAATACTCTTGATACAAAAGATATGCATATTAGTTTTGCTGTTGACAGCACACCACCGAATATTATTGTTGCTAATTTATCTGACAATGAAACGTATGCAGTTGATAACTTATTCGTTTCATTATCCGCAAATGACAACTTAAAACTTGCTTCTTTAGAAGTATATCTTAATGGAAATGAGCATGCAAGATGGTCAGGAGAAGAACTTGAAAAGGTTATCAATAAAGGTGGGAACTTTGAATTTGAGATTTCAGGAGATTCTACAAAGGCTCATACAATAAAAATAGTTGCAACAGATCAAGCAGGCCATGAAGCAACTAAGGAAATTAAAAATTTCTATGTAACAACAAATCTTTGGGTTAGGTTTGTTACTAATAAAAACTTAGTATATGGTGTATTTGCTAGCGGAACTTTATCTATAGCTTTTATAATACTACTTGTAGTTTGGAGAAAGAAAAAAAGAAATGTATAAAAAGGGAGGATTTATAATGATAAGAAACAAGATTAAGTATATGCTAGGTGGTATAATAACATTTTGCTTATTATTTGTACTTATACCTACTGTAGCATCTGCAGAAGGCCCAGAGGCTTATGATGGTGATATATATATCAAAGGTGGTAAATACACCATATGGGATGGTGCATATGAAGATTGGGAACAAAGTGAAACATGGTATGATTTAAATAAGGACAATCCAATAAAAGGGACTGGCCAAGCAATAAATAAAAACATCTACGTACTTGACCGTACAGAGATATATTTTGATGATTTAGATTTGGGTACTGGTGGAGTATACATTCACAAAGACTATTGGCCTGGAGTACCACAACCATTTGCAATAAGACTATTAGGTGGAAGGCTTCGTACTAAAGAAATTAAAGATCCAAGTGATAGATACTATGAACTTGTAATAGGAAATGATAGTGATATCTATGTAGAAAAAGATATTATTGGAGTATACTTGGATTTTTGTGGAGGAAAAATTGAAGTAGGAGGAGATATTAGGGCTGTAGGTATTTACACTGGATATATAGAAACTGGTCAAAAATCCACACTAGATGTTAAAGTAAAGGGTGATGTACAACTACTTAAATTAAGAATGAGAGGTGGGAAAATACAGATTGATGGAGACTTAAATGTAGCTTACTATGAAGGCGCTTATTTTGGGAAAGAAGAATGGGAATATGACTCAGAATTTAATTATATAATTTCAATTAATGAAGGAGAATTTATTACCAATGATTCTGAGCTTCATGTTGGTGGTAATATATCTTGTTCTGATTTTTTGATGCTATTAGGTGGTTCTGTTTTTGCTAACAGCATAAGCATGGGAGGAAAGGCAAATATTTCTATTGACGATAAGGTAACACTTTTTAATACTATCGCTAATCCTGAAGTGGAAGCATATACTTTACTTGAAGACGGAGAGTTTGGTCATCGTATGTACCGTACAACCCTAAGAGGCCTTCTTCCTAATCAGCAAGTAGATCTTGTAATATCCTATGATGATTTTGAAGATTACACTAAAGAATTTACTGCAACTGCTGATGAGAATGGGAATGTGTATGTTTGGTTAGTAGGAAATCAAAAATTAAGTGGAACAGCCACATACGGTGGAGAAGAAGCTCAAGTTGTAAAAGCAGAAGCAAGTGTTACTTCAGGCCATGTAGATACTTTAGTATTTCCTTTTGAAAGTAGTAATGTTTTATCCCCTGATACTGACCAAGATGAAGAAAAATCACCTACTACAACTGAAGATACAAATTCTGAAGGCACAGACCCTGAAGGCACAGACCCCGAAGGTACAGATGCTGAAGGTACAAAAAGTGAAGATGGTGGAACACAAAAAGTAATAACAAATGATTCAGAAGGGATTCCAAAAACAGGAAAAAATATAACTGTCGGATTTTATAGTGTCTTGCTTATGGGAAGCTTAATTACAATAATGATTGTTACAAAGAAAAAAAGAGTATTCAATTAAAATTTAATTTACTAGAAATATAGCAGGCACCGTATTAATACACAAAACAGTATTAAAAGGCGGTGCCTGCATTTTTAAAATCATAAAGTATTTAATGGAAAGTCTATAAAAAAAGAACAAAAAGAGAGAATTTATTGACATATATGGGAACCATGTAGTACAATAAAAAACGATATGGAAGGTTTTAGGGAATTAAAAGTGATTTTATTAATTTATTTTAATTAGTATAAAGCTAATAAAAGATGGAAAAATATTTAGTTCAGTAATACATTTATTAAGTGGTTATATTTTAATATTATGCTACTTAATTTTGTAATTATAAAAAAAGGGGAGAATTTATAATGAAAAGATTTATTATTACTTTATTAACTTTTTCTATGATTGTTATGTTAGGAGCCTGCTCTAAAACAGAAACTTCTAATAATGACAACGATGATAAGGAAACAGAAGAAACTACAGTAGAAGAAAC
>CAZJCV010000025.1:0-24876 GCA_964544535.1 uncultured Lachnospiraceae bacterium
TGAGCTTCTGCCCAGTCAAGTAGTGTTAATTCATATTGAGCTAGCTTTGGTAAGATACCAGGCATCTTATTACCTTCACCAAGCTCCTCCTCCATGTCTTTAATTACATCTGGGATTCTTGGATCATTGGCATGCTCATTAAATGATGCATACAAATCTAATTCAGAGTTTTCCTCAATCTCTACACCGAAGCTATAAAGAGGCTTAATTGGTGCATTGCAAGCAAGGAAATCTTGTGGTCTTGGACCGAAGGATATTATTTTTAAATTAGCAAGACCTATGATAGCCTTTGCAATAGGTGTAAATTCTTCAATCATATCAGCAACTTCTGAAGGAGTTCCCACTGGATACTCTGGTATGTAAGCACGAATACCACGAAGAGCTAAGTTATAGCTTGCATTTAGCATACCGCAGTAAGCGTCTCCACGTTCGTCTGCTAGGATAGATGTAGATTCTTCTGCAGCAGCGACAAACATAACAGGGCCATTAAAATTCTTTGCAAGCAAGGTCTCGCTTGTCTCAGGACCGAAGTTACCTAAGTATACTACCAGTGCATTACAATTTGCTTCATTTACATCAGCAAGAGCAGCTAACATATGTTTTTCATTCTCAATCGTGATTGGGCATTCATAAATATCAAGGCCTTTCTCGCGATATGCTGTAACTACAGCGGCTCTTCTACTATTTGATAAACTCATAGGGAAGCAGTCTCTGCTTACAGCTACAATTCCAACTTTAACATTAGGTACATTAATCATTTTACTTACCCAGCCTTTCTTAGAGCTATATAGTTTAGTCATAAGACTAATAGTTGCATTATAAAATTTTTAAATGTTTTTGTCAATTGATATGTTGTAAGAGTCCTAAAAATACTAGAGTAAAACCTTGTATTTGTAATATCTACTATAATATTCAACAATAGCGTAAAGTTACATTCGGTTATTAATACAGAACGTTTATACTTCAAATAGACGTAACAAGAGAGCACCTGTTTGTGGTATGATTGGATTAACGAAAAACAATCTAACGCCAACAAAGGAAGGTGCTCTCTATGTACCATACTAAACAACATTTTTATGAAAAAGACAGTAAAGAAATCGAAAAAAGCTGAATATATAAAGAGAATTGCAAATACAGCAATTGATAAAAGTATAGACTTTAATAGCCTACACAAACTAAGCGATAAAGAAATTATTAAAGAGTTAGTCAAGTTAAAGGGTGTAGGAGAATGGACAGCGGAGATGATGCTGATACATACATTTGAAAGACCGGATGTGCTGTCTTATAAAGACTTGGGAATTCGCAGAGGACTTGCGAGATTACATTCGCTAGAAGAAGATATAACCAAGCAAGAATTTGATACTTATAAAAAGAGATATTCCCCTTATGGTACGGTAGCTTCTATATATCTATGGGAATTGTCAAAGTAAATATGTCTTATTTTTGTTGTAGCGTTAGTAAGTATTAGTGTGTATTATCAATTAGGGGAAAATATAATTAAGGCTGATAAGAACCAAATATTTCTCAAACTTATCAGCTTAGATAGTGAGTTAGGGCTGATAAAAACCAAATATTTCTTAAACTTATCAGCTTAGGTAGTTAGTTCAGGCTGATAAAAATCAAATATTTCTCAAACTTATCAGCTTAGATAGTTAGTTGAGGCTGATAAAAATCAAATATTTCTCAAACTTATCAGCTTAGATAGTAGGTTCGGGCTGATAAGCTCTTTTATTTCCGTTAAGTTTAGTATAAAGAGTTCTTCTTTTTGCTAATTTAAAAAGTTAGTGAGAATGGAGGATATGTTGGATTAAAGGGACTAGAGGGAGGGTTATTAATATTATAAAATACAGATTATAATTACAAAACAAAATTATAGAACATAAATTTATAACAGATAAATTATATTGCAAGTCATATAACTTATCTGTTTTTTGTTATTTCTGGAAAAACAGGATTAAATGTATTATAATAGATTAAAATGAAGTTTTATACATAAATATAAGAGATATAATTATTATTAAAAGCTCTATAAAATAAATAAATTTATGTCTAATGTTATATAGAGGTTTTGTATATTTATAAAGTAGGGGGATATTTGCATGAAAGTAAAGTATAGGGAATACACAAATCTAAACAAAAAGTTTTGTATATTATCTTTAATATGTATAACTTCAATGTTTTTCTTGGTATCTTGTGGAAGAAAAAAGGAGGATTCAACTACTATAGAAACAACTGAAGAGTCATCATATGATTACGGTTTGGAAGAAGAATCTACAGTTTCTATAGAGGAAGATATAAGGATGCAATCACAGGATTCAAACTATACATCTGAAGGAGAACCTGCATTTTCCAGTGGTAAATATAGAATTGTAAAAGTCAACAGTCCAGTAGATATAGAAGTCTACAATAAAGAGGGAATGTTAGTTGCTTCAATTATTGAAGATATGCCTTTGTTGGATGGTGAACTTGTCTCGTCAATTAATAGTGACGGAGAAAAAGAAGTTTATCTACCTGCACTTAATGACTATGCTATTGAATTAACTGCCACAGGAGATGGATTATTAAACTATTCCATAAATGAGTATAATCCACAAGCACGTGGGATTAATAGATTAATAAATTACTATGATATTTCCATTAAGAAGGGACAGAAGTTAATAGGCTTGGTACCTTCATATAGTGATGATGATTTAGAAAGTTATACTCCAGACCCCTCATCAGTAGTTTATGCCTTATCAACTCATAAAGAAGAAATTATGCCAAGTGAAGAATTGTTTGGTGAAGATGTAACTTCAGCATATTACTATGTAGATGCTATTACAGAAAGTAATTCTAAAGGATTTGTGTTAGGCTCTGGTTCTAGACAACTAGGAAGCTTTGCAAAAGTAACAGTATATCCATATGAAGAGAATTCTTTTTTAGGATGGTTCGAAGAAGGTGAAAAACTTGTTTCTAACGAACTTGAATATAGATTCCGTGTTGAAAAGGATATTAAGTTAGTTGCAAAATACATATCTGTTGAAAGCAAATTAACAATAGAAGCCGGTCCTGGTGGTACAATAACAGAAGGAAAAAGTGCTAACTATAAAAACGGAAATATCCTAGATCTATCTGCTAAGGCAGACCCTGGATATGTGTTTAAAAAATGGACATCTTCACATGGTGGTATTTTTGAGGAAATAGACAGTGAAAACACAAAATTCATTATGCCTGCAAAACCAACCACTATAAGGGCACATTTTGAACATAAATGAAAACAAAAGCAAAACATCTTGGGGGGATTATCATGAAATTAAATATTGAACAAAGAAGAATCATAGAATTGGAGCCTAATGGACATCTACTTATAAAAGGTGTTGCAGGATCTGGAAAAACAACTGTGTCCATTAGACGTGTGCCATTTTTGCTAAATCATTATTGTCATCAGGATGATGATAAAGTATTACTAGTGACTTTCAATAAGACTTTATTAAACTATATTAAGCATCAATATAATAAAGTGGAAAATGAAGAACAGTATCAAATGAATTTTTTTGCCAGCTCAAATAAAGATGTAAATATAGTTACTATGGATAGCATTATGTATAAATATTTTATCAGACATCAAAAGAATAATAAGACAAAACTAAAACTAGCTAACAGGGCTATGGAATATAAAACTATGATAGAGGCTATAAACCAAATATCAGAAGAGTATCCAACTATAAAACTTATATCTCCTAAAAACAATTATTTTCTACTTGATGAAATCGACTGGATTAAAGCCTGTGGGATCGTAGATGTAGAAACATATCAAAATATAGACAGGATAGGTAGGGCAAACGGAGGTGGAGGTACACCACAGAAACTAGTTAAAAACTCCCCTTTAAGAGCTGCAATTTTTGATCTTATGATTAAGTATGACACCTTGTTAAGGCATCAAGGCTTAGTTGATTTTAAGACTATTAATCTTATTGCCCTAGATGAAGTTAGGCAGCATCCTGCTGAAAAATACACACATATAATTATTGATGAAAGCCAGGATCTTACTAAGGTTCAATTGGAATTTCTTAAATGTGTCTATAATGAAAAAAAGTATTCATCTATAATGTTTGTAGCTGATAATACCCAAAGTATATATTCTCATTCCTGGCTTGGAAAAGGAAGGCCATACACTTCAATTGGCTACGATATGAGTGGTAGGAGCAGAACCTTGTCTAAAAACTATAGAACTACTACGGAAATTTCAACAGCTGCTTACGGATTAATTGAACATGATGATAATATAAAAAACAATGTAGACTTTGTGAAGCCATCATTAATAGATAGGCAAGGACATCCACCTATATATAAACATTTTAAAGATAGTATAAAACAATTAGAATATTTAGTGGACGAGATTAATACTTTAAGAAATGATTATAAACTCTCTGATATTTGCATAGTCGCAAGGGAAAAAAGATTAATAGACAATGCATCTGCTTATTTTGAAGATAAAGATATTCCAAATCAGATATTAAGTCGTCAAGAACCAGATTTTGATTCCGATAAAGTCAAATTAGTTACTATGCATTCAATTAAAGGTCTTGAATTTAAGGTTATATTTCTAATTGACTTAAACGAAGGAGTAATTCCAAACAATACATTTGTTGATTTAGATGAAGAAAATGTCTATGATTCTGATGCGCGCAAGCTATTGTATGTTGGAATGACCAGAGCAAATGAACTCTTATATATGTCTTCTGTAAATACACCATCAAAATTTATTAAGGAAATAAATAATGGACACTTGAGAATGGTGAGAGATTGTAGCATTAGGCCATTTAAATCCATGGGGATGTATGAGTATAAATTAACCGATCAGATTATTGACATAAACTCCAGAGAAGAAGTTGTAAGACAATGGATGATTAATGAACTTAATTCAACCTATGGTTACCCACTTGAATTAATAAGACTTGAGTATCCTGTTCAGCAATTTTCTAAAAAGGGATATGTTGATCTAGCTGTAAACATCCTTGTAAATGGGGAAGAGATGCCCTATATATTTGTAGAAGTTAAGCGCTTTGGTGCAGGAATCCAAGATGCTACAAAACAACTAAAATCATATATGGAAACAAATGATAAGGTGAGATACGGTGTAGCTACAGATGGCTTAGAGATTATAATTCTAAACCGTGAAGGTGAAATATTGGGAGATATACCAAAGTGTAATCCACACTTTCTACCTGAAAGCAAAGAAAACAAAACCTATATCAACTTTAAAAATAATAGAAAATACATATATTCATATGAAAAGGATGACGAATCAAACATAGAAATAAGTGATGCTGAAAGCAATTTACATCTTGATACAAACTCTTTTGCTAATATCCCAATACTAGGAGAAGTGGCAGCAGGGCTACCAACTGTAGTCAACCAAGAATATGAAAAACATCTAAGTCTTCCAGAAGACTGGATATTCTCAGCAAAAGACACCTTCATTCTTAAAGTAACTGGAGACAGTATGAATGGAATTGGAATAGATAGAGGGGATTTAGTTGTTGTACATAGGCAAAACAATGCAGTAAACGGAGATATAGTAATAGCTGTTATAAACGATGAAGCAACCATGAAAAGGTTTATGCTGATGGGAAGCTCAGTGCTACTAATATCTGAAAACCCAAATTATGAGCCAATTCAAATGAATAGGGATGATGTAATTATAAATGGGAAAGTAATAGGGGTGTTGAAGAAATAAAAAAATCACAACGAAAAGTATAAACATTAAATAAGATAACTGGAGGTGTTATAAAAGTTCTTCTTTTAAAGAACTTGACACGGATAAATTTGTACTTAATGAGAATTATCGTAATACAAATCAAATTACCAATTATTGTAATGAAAACTTTAACATGGATGTCTTACAAACTGGTGTTGATGGTTCTATAGTACGAGAAATTCAAAGAAAAAATCTAGAGAATTAACTATCTAATATAAATATTGGTGATTTTAGGGTGGCAATTATTTTTTTAAGAAGAGTGAAGAAGAGCATTTATATAAATAGCGATTTAATTTCAGAAGAAATAAGAGATGTAATAGGTGATAAAATTGGTAATGGATATATTTCGTTGATGTATGTTGATGAAATAAAAGGAATTGAATTTGATGAAGTTTATGTTCTTCCTAACAGAATGTCTAAAAATGAAAGATATATATCATATACAAGAGCTTTATCAGAGTTAATTATCATTGTAGATGAAAGTGTAAAGTAATTGAAGGATTATTATAATATGTTAGATACGCGAAAATTACAAAGTGTTATATAGAATACAATAAGGAGATGAAGTTTATGAAAGACGACAATGTAAAAATTGAGAGCAGACTCGAAAATATGAAAAATTTCTATATTAAAACAGAAGATTTAATTGATAATCTTCCAGATGCAATTCCTGAAAAAACTAGGACTATGTTGAAGGATGCTATTTTGGGAGACAAAGATTTAAAGAAACTTATGGATGGTATTGACTCGCATAGACCACCAAGGATTTTCTTAATTGGCAGAACAGGAGTAGGGAAAAGCAGTCTGGTAAATGCATTATGTGGTATGTATGTTGCGCCGGTTAGTGATACAGTGAGTGGTACTAAAACTACAAGTATATATAAAAGCATGGATGACGACCGTATATTAATGGAAATTATTGATACAAGAGGAATTGCAGAGTCAGAAAGCTTGAACTCAGATATATCTGCTGAAAAAATGTTGATTGACCAGATCAATGAATTTTCTCCAGATGTTGCAATTATGATGTTAAATTGTACTCATAGGGATGATATTATATCTGATGTGGAATTTATGAAAAAGGTGGCAGAAGATTATGCAGAAATAAATAGCATGAGATTACCTATTGTAGTAGTAGTAAATAAATGCGATGAAATGGCACCGTCACGCTATAAGGATCCTAAACATTACCCTCAAAACAAAATTAATAAAATTAATGAGGTAGTTCAATACTACAAAGGGATTATAGTAAAAAATGCTTTGACAATTGACCAAATTATGCCGGTTTCATCATTGATAGACTGGCAAACGCCAGATGGTATGGAAGTAGATGCTAGTACAATTGCACATTTACCACAGCATGATATAAAGAATTTAGAGATTGCTTTTGACGGTAGATATAAAATTGAGGACCTTCTTGATATATTGGAAGAAGCCATCCTAGACTTTGAGGCGCAGATGGGACTAAGGATGGGTGCAAGATTAAAAGATGTTGTACATAAAATTGCAAAACAGTTAAACAAAGTTTTCTCAGGAATATCTGCAACAGTAGCTCTATCACCAATTCCAATGTCGGATATATATATATTGTTGATAATACAAAGTGTGCTTGTTGCTTTAATAGCTTCATTGAGTGGACGAAATCTATCTTTAGAAGCTGCTAAAGAATTTATATTCAGCCTTGGAGGTGTAGGTGTGGCTGGTTATGGATTTAAACTTTTAGCACAGCAAGCATCTAAGCTTTTAAATACTGTATGGCCAGGTTCTGGTTCTGCAGTGAGTGCTGCAGTAGCATTTGCCGGAACATCAGCTATTGGAAAAGCAGCAATTGCTTACTATATTGATGATCAGGACATAAATGTAGTAAAACAAAAGTTTGAAGAAGCAAAGAAGTCTAGTAAATAGAAAAGTGGTTTTGAAGCTCAAATAGGTAACAAAACAACTTGGGTATGTGCTATTTATCATCCGTCAAATACATATAAAAATATTTTATAATAATCAAATATAAAAGCAAACTATCTTTTAACGTGCTTTAAGATAGTTTGTTTTTTTGCTTTTTATATAAAATTTTTCAGAATATAATAGAAAATATGACAAACACTTCCATAATGCGACTATTTGTATTATACTATTTAGTGAACTTACACGAATATATAATAAAAAAATTACGAAAGCTGTTAAAGACTGACAATTAATATAGTTGAAGGAGATGATATCCACAATATGAATTATTTTAAAAGAACTTTTCGTAGTAATACAGCTAGGTATTATAAACCTACCAAAACCAGAATAGATAATAATAACTATACTTGGTGCCAACCTCTTGATACAAGTGATAACATTATTGGTATCAATGACAGTAGTTATTATACATTCAGGGATTCAAGGTATGAGGGACTAGCAAGAGAAATATTACAAAATTCCTTAGACGAGCAACTAGATAAAACAAAACCTGTAAAAGTAGAATTTTCTTTAGTTGAAATCAACACTAAAGACATACCAGATTTTAATAACTTCAAGAGCCTATATGAGGATGGTTATAAATCATGGGAAAAGGATAGTCAAGACAATGCAAAAATCTTCTTTGATTCGGCACTAAAGGCACTGTCAGGGGATAAAATTAAAGTCATGAGAATATCAGACTTTAATACTAACGGAGTGTTGGGTTCGCAAACAACCCAAATTAGATCGGCAAAGGATATTACACCTTGGTATGATTTGCTAAAATCTGAAGGCTCATCATCTAAAGGTGGTACACAAGGGGGAAGTTTTGGTATAGGCAAGAATGCTACATTTGCTAACTCTGTATTAAGAACAGTGATATATTCTACATATGATAAGCAGGGAATAAAAGGTTACGAAGGAGTTGCAAAGTTAGCAACGGTTTTTAAAGAAAACAAAAGATATTCATCTAAATGTTATTATGGAAACATTAAAGATGGTAAAAGTATTGCAATTGAAGGCTTATTACCATTTCCTAATTATACAAGAGATGAATATGGGACAGATATTTATGTATTAGGATTTGAAGAAGATGATTTTTGGAAAATTAGAATGATAAAAAGTATTTTATCAGACTTTATTATTCCAATCCACAACAAGAATTTAGAAGTTGATATGAACGGAGAAATTATTGAAAAAAATACACTGGGACAATTATATGATAAGTACATAGATTTCTGTAATAATAACAGAAATAAATCAGTTGCTAATGAATTTCTAAGTGCTAAAAATTATTATGAAATATTAACCTCTGAAGATACATTAGAATTTACTCATGAATTTATCCACGAATCTGAAAAATTAGGAGAAGCTCAGCTTAAAGTTTTGTATAATCCAGACTTTGAAAGAAAAATATTAAGAACAAGAGATACAGGTATGAAACTGTTTGACTATGGTGGAGTGTCTAGTACCATTGGATTTTCAGCAATTGTTTCACTAAAAGGTGAGAAGTTAAACAAGCTCTTTAGGGAAATGGAAAACCCAGCTCATACGAAATGGTCAGCAGATAATATAAGTAATCCTGAAAGAAGAAAACTAGGTGAAAATTTAAGAGCAGAGCTAAACAAATGGATGAAAAAAGAAATAATAGAAAATGCTGCAGATATGGAAACTGAAAGCCTTGAAGTAGAGGGCTTAGAGGAATATTTGCCTGCCAATTTAGTTAATGATTCTGAAAATAAAGAAAATTCAGATAGTGAAAATATATCTTCTAATATTAGTAATGTCACCATGACAACAACTTCTAGGGAAGAAGAAAAAAAGAAAAAATATAATGACGATATTGAAGCAACAAGGGGGAAACCAGATGTAGGTGGAGAACCAGGAGAAGCAGGGGACCCAAAAGATAAAGACACTAAGAACAAAGGTGGCCAGAGAAGAGGAAATAACACTAATGTAGGAGAAGGTTCAGAACTAGTATTTAAAAAGGTTAGTAACAATATCTTTACACCTAGATTAGTAAAACAATCTAACTCTCATCGATTAATCGTCTACTTTAAAAAGGTTATAGAAAACACAAAACTTAAAGTGTATATTTCAGGAGAAAACTCCAATATAGAGCCAAAAATTAAAAGTGCTTCAAATGCAAGAACTAATGGAGTTTACATGATTAAAAAGAATGAAATATATATAGGTAATGTAAATGAGAATGAAAAGCTAACTATGAATTTAGAACTTAAGGATAATAATAATTATTCATTGGAGGTAGAAATATATGAAGGTAAGCAGAAGTAAACTATTTCCATATCCTGTTTTATGGTTTCTTAATGATGACTATAGTAATCAAAACAATAAAAAAGACCCTGATTTCTCAGTTAATATATACTTTAAACAAGAATTTAAACAGCTAATAATATCTTACGATATAAGTTTAAGTGATAAAGAACAACTCAAGTTAATTGAGGAAGGAAAAGCATCTTATTGTATACATGTAGAAAACTCCTTAACTTCTTTTAGAAAAATTCATTTAACTAAAGAAAGAAAAGGTTCTATAATTCTTGAGGATAAAGACATTAACCATGAAATAGAAGTTTCTACATTTGTAGTAGTCCTAGAGGAAATTAATGATTATAAAAACAATAATTTAAACGAAGATTATGATGGTATTGATTTAAATGTATCAAAAGGATCAATGTTAGCAGTAGGAGACTTTGCAAAGTTCACTATAGATAAAAGTCAAAACGATTTGGGTAAAAAGGATTCTATATTAAGTATATCGAAGAAGTATGATATTGATAAAATGGAATTTGAAATGGAATCCGATAGGATAATAATATTTTTAAACGAGGAAGACTTTACTCAGCTACAATTCTTACAAGCATCAAACAGGTACAAAGATGTTATATATTCTATACTAATCGTCCCTGCCTTAATATATGTATTTGACGCTATTGAAAGATGCGAAGATCAGGAATTAGATAACTATAGACAATATAGATGGTTTAGATCATTAGAAAGAATCTTTAGCAGTAATAATTTAGACCTGAATCCCCAAACCATACGTGTCAAGACCTCATATAAATTAGCCCAGACTATAATTGGTAATCCTATATCAAAAGCATTAGCATTCTTAAACGAAAGGGGAGAGTAGTGGTATGAAGCTGTATATTTTATCTAACAATGCCCTTGATAGTTTAAAAGGAAATATTGACTATAATTTAGAAAACTATAAAAGTGAAACTAACGAATGGATTGAGAAACAATTAACATATAATCCTTTTATTGAATTTAATAAGAGTGTTGATGACTTTAGTTTAAATCCTAAAGCTAAGGAAATTGATAATACAAAGATACTATACTTAGCCATGAAAAACATTAGCGACTCAGAGGCTACAGAAGAAAGATTATGGGCAGGTATGACCCATAGTATTTGTTGGAATTTTATGTGTGAGAATTTAAAATATGATATATCGGAAAATGCTCGTACTGAATTTAATAGTAAGACAATACATAATAAATATTTTTTCAATACAAAAAGCAATGGCAGGAAAAGAAGTATGTATATTAATACACTTTCAAAACTTTGGTGGCTTGGTAGATTAACTTATGACGAAGATAATCAAAAGGAACCTTTTCATTATTTAGAATTATTTGATACAGCTTTTTCTCATAAACTTATTAATACATTTTCCAGTAACATATTAGCTAATAAGAATACACGATTCGCTTACTTTGATGCTGGTTTATATATAAAAAGGTTAGGTATAGAAATTAAAGGTGATACTATGGTTCCTTTAATGATCTATTTAAATGAACTTGGTGGAAGTATGCTTTTAGATATATTAAGTAGAGAAGAAATATATGATTTGTTAGTAGATTGTGTAAATGATAATGTGTATGAAATAAAGAGTAGGTAGTGCCAATAATATGATTTTATGAAAAGACGAACTGAGGAGGGAATAGGTATAACAAAAATCAATTAGAAAAACTTAAACAGAGAAGATGTAATAAAAGCAATTGAAATATTCAATAGAGATAATCTGGATTATTAAAGTAATTTATTTGGAGGTGAATAAAATGAGAAAAAGTATTTTTGAGATTGTCGAAGATGAGATAGATTTAGATTTTGAAATTGAGATAATTATGACCTTATATGATGAATCAAAACTTTATGGATACTATATTAACTATAGCCTTGAAGAGTATTTTGATTTTGAGTGCATATATCATTGGAAAGCCAGGAGACATGTAACTTCAGGCGAGCAAATGAGGAAGCTTTTAGGAATAACAGATGAAGATGTAAAAGGAGGGCTGGATGCTAAAAAAGTTCTTGTGTTGTTAGAGTATATAGTTAATGTCATTTTTGTATGTGATGTGAATACAAAAACAAAAATAGATGAAGAGTGGAGCAAAGAATTTAAAATGTTAAAAGAGAATGTTAAAAATTTGTTATGTAATTTAAATTATGAAATTATAAAAAATGAGGAAGAACAAAAGGCCATTTTAGTTGAAAAGTGTGCAGCGGCTACGGCTACTGCGGAAATTATAGAAGGTGAGGCATCGTTTGCGGTTATAGAATATAATCACTATTTGCTAAAAGGAGATTTAGCACGCAAAAAACAAATTTTAAAAATTTTAGCTGATAAATTTGAAGGTAAGAAAAAGCAGATTAAGTCTATAAATAAAAATTTAGTAAATGAAATAGGTTGTTTGATAAACAAGTTGAATATACGTCATAATAATGTTGAAGGGGAAAATGCTGAGACATTTACACAACAGCTATCACCAGAAGAAATGGAAGAATGGTATGATGATACATATCAGTTGTTACTATTAGCATTTTTGGAAGAAGATAATATGAAACGTAGAGATAAGGTTAGGAACTTAATGAGTCAGTTATAGGATAGAAAAAGAATATATTATGAAAAAACAATATATAACAATATAAATCTTAATCATGTCATACAGGTGGACTTTCACTATTCATTTTCAAAAGTAAATTGATGCTGTCTTAAATAGTACAAAAATTTGATATTGCACAATGTTAGGTTTATAATTAAATTATTATGCTATCCAATTTCTTAATAGAGTAATAGTTATAAAAAAGTAATGAACGTAATTATTTACCAAGAAAATAGAGAAAACAATTATAAAGGATATAATTATGAGGACAAACATTAAGCGACCAATCGTCTATGAGATATCGAATAATGCTGAAGGCTTAAAAAAATTACAAGAAAACTTAATACAAGATCCTTCAGAGAAGAAACAAGATATTATTCTTCGATATCCAACTGTGTATATACATAATTGGAAAAACACAAAAGATTATGAGGTTTATATTGGTGAATCTAATAACATTATACAAAGAACTAAGCAACATCATGACAAAGGGTCAGATCCAGAAAGCTGGAGACATAATCTTAAAAATCCTGATGCGAGTTTATACATTATTGGTCATGAGCATTTCAACAAATCATTAACCTTAGATATAGAAAATCGATTAATGCACTACATGATGAGCGTAGATAGGGTAAAAATGATTCATAACTTAAGGGAAAATCCACAGGACAAATATTATCCTGACGATGAGTTAGATGGTATCTTCCGTATGATATGGAGGAAGTTGCGTAGATATAATAAGAACTTATTTCCAAGTGAAACAACTATAAAGGATTCAGCTTTATTTAAGGCTTCACCTCTTCATAAGTTGACATTTGAACAGGAAAGAATAAAGAGTGTTATAATACAAAGGGTATTTGAAGCACTAGAAACAGGAAAGAAAAATCAGATTATATTTGTAGATGGAGAGGCTGGTACAGGAAAAACCGTTTTAAATAGCAGCACTTTTTATGATTTATATGTAAAATCAGAAGAAGAAGGAATGGAACCACTTAAATGTTATATGATGGTAAACCATGATGAACAGTTTACTGTATATTCGCAAATTGCCCAAAAACTCGGATTGATAGAAAAGTTTGGAGAAGTCGTGTATAAACCAACCTCATTTATTAATCGTCACTCTAAAGAAAATATAATTGATGTGGCATTTGTTGATGAGGCACATCTATTATTAACTCAAGGTAAGCAATCTTATCGTGGTAAAAATCAACTTCAAGATATTGTTGAAAGAGCAAGAGTTACTGTAGTTATGTTTGATGAAAATCAAATATTAACAAGGGAACAATATTGGGAGTCTCAGATACTAAACTCATTTAGAGATAAAGCTAAAAAAACCAATAACCACTTTGAATTAAAGGATCAACTTAGAATCAGAGGCTCCAAGGATGCAATAGGGTGGATTGATTCATTTACCAAAGATCAGCGTATATCTAAGATACCTTCAAACCTTGGTGGATATAATATTAAAATATTTGAACAACCTGAACAATTAGAAAGTGCTCTGAAGGAGAAAGCATCGAAGGAGGAGCATAAACTTTCTCGTCTAGTGGCTACATACGATTGGGAATATAATAACAAGCCAGCACAGGGAAAACGATTAAAAAAATACTGGGAGGTTATGATTGGTAAATGGCGTAAGCCTTGGAATAGAGAGCTTGAGCAAGAGTTAACACCAAAAGAAAAGCGTGCAATAAAACCCTTGTCTTGGGCTGAACAACCGCATACAATTGATGAGGTTGGTTCAACTTTCACAATTCAGGGTTTCGATTTGAACTATGTAGGTGTAATTTTAGGGCCATCAGTGAAATACCGTGATGGAAAAGTAATTTTTGACCCATCGGAAAAAAGGTATCCGAAAATGACACAAAACCGTACACTATCAGATGGTAGTAAAAAGAAATTTGGTGAAGAATTAACTAAACATGAGGTTCGTATACTTATGACTAGAGGTGTTGAAGGTCTTTATATATATGCATGTGATAGAGAGTTAAGAGAGGCTTTATTGACAGCTCAGGAAGGAGATAGATAAATGGCAGACGAAACAATAAGACAGGCTTTACAATTTAGAGATGAGCGTAACTGGAAGCAGTTTCATAATCCCAAGGACTTGGCCATATCTATATCTTTAGAGGCAGCTGAATTATTAGAGATATTTCAATGGAGTGCAGAAGATCTTAATTGTACTGATAAAATGGATAGAATAAGTGAGGAGTTAGCAGATGTAGTAAATTACTGTATACTTATGGCCGATACATGTGGACTTGACTTAGATGAAATTGTACAGGAGAAGATTAAACGTAACAATGAGAAATATCCAGTTGAGAAGGCATATGGAAGTAAAGAAAAGTATGATCGGTTAGATTAAAGCAAGACAATACCTTTGTAATTTTATTTCTATCGTATCTAATAAAATATTAGAAAAGGCTATGAATAGAGTATATATAACTCATTAACTAATTGTAAGAAAAAATTCAATTATAATTGATTCAACACATTTTATACTTGGAAAACAAAACTATTACAACCTTATTGCTTTATAGTCAAATATCATCTAAAATATTTATAAAGGTTTGTATCTGGATTTTATTGTACCTATTATTTACAATAACTAGAAGAATAATATCGGATTAATTAAGAGGTTTTATATGATTGGTTATAATCCAAAGAACAAAAAATCTATTTATAATTATGCAAAAAAACTAAAAGGAAAATCATTAGTAAGATGAAGCTAAATCATGGCTTTGATTTGAACTTATATTATATATAAAAAAACGAGACTATAAAAAAGACCTTTGTATTTCCCCTCAAGTGGGTACATAGGGTAAATTTAGTAGTTTGTCATCAAGGTGTTAAGAAGATAAATTAGTTTAAAATCAATTTATTTATTGTTATTAAATCTAATTTTATGATAATTTAATAATTTACTAAAAAAATCAACACACATACAAACAGAAAACTATGATATTGGAGGCTAAAGTAATGTCAGAAATAATAGAAGAAAATTATGTTGTATTAGATGTTGAAACAAATGGACTAGATGTTGCTAAAGATGACTTGCTTTCAATATCAATATATAAGCCAGATGACAAAAAGATGTTTACAAGGTTTTTGCCATTAGAACTAGATACAAAAGTTCGTACAACTTATATTAATGGAATAACTGAAGAAGACTTGATTGATACAGTTGCTTTAACTCAACAAGATATAAATAATATAATTAAAGAATTTGAGTTAGAAAACAGAACTATCTTAATATACACAGTTTTTGATAAAAAAGTACTGAGAAATTATTTTAAACGAAAAAACCTAAGAGGTTTTGAAAAACTGTTTTTTTATAATTTTAAAAATGATATAATATCCTCTCGTTTTTCAGGAGGCAATGTTACAAAAGATAATATGTGCAAAGTATATGGAATTAAAAATGTTAAAGTTATTCATTCAAGTGAAAATGATTGTATTCTCCAATGGAAACTCTTTAAGAAGATGAACGGCAACAAGCTATTGATTACAAATGATATAGTCTATGAGCTTAACGATGATTATATATTTCCAGTAAGCTACTTAAGTAGTCATCCAAATTCAAAAAAACATATTAAAGGTATACCAAATATAGAGTTCAGAGAAAGCACTATAAAGCAGTTTGAAATATCTGGAAAGGATATTAAGAAATTTCCTACTAACTTTAATGGAATGATTATTGAGAATCTTATTAATTCAATGCTGAATGTAGAAAAAATAAATTCAAGAGACTTTTTAATTAAAAACAAAAGTCAATTAAAGAGAATAGGAAAATTGCCATCAAACTATAATAAAATTATGTTGGATTTTCGTTCTGATGGAAGTGTACAAGAAATATATGAGAAAGATAAAGAATTAACTAATGAATTAAACGATGTAATAAATGCATTTAAAAAGAGGTTACAATCTGTAGTTGATTATATTTCTAAAGAAATTTTTGATAATAAGGAAGTAAAATCACAGGAATTAGTTATTCATAAAGAACACAATATACTGGCATTGTGTGATTTGTCAAATGATAATAATATACTGGAAATAAAGACTAGCTATCATCCAAACATTTATATATTTAAAGAACAGTTATATTATGAAGCAAATGATCGAAATTGCTATTTGTTACAAACAGACTGGAGGCATATGCCAGAGAAATTAGTATTCATATTTTCTAAAGTTGATTTTCATATTGGAGAAAGCCCTAGCAAGGGAAGCATGTCTTTAGAAATTAGAATGAAAAAATTTCAAGAGAAAATTAATAATGATAATATTATTGTTGAAAGGTATGTGAATACAAATACCAATGTGAAGCTAAGATGTAGTATATGTGGTCATAGTTGGAAGTCAACTTGCCACTTAATAGTAAAGAAACCGCAATGTCCATCATGTAACCCTGTTGTAAAAAAGATTAATAAAAGAAAACCTAAACGTAATCCAGAAGAAATAAAAGAAGAAAGACGATTAAAATATGAATCAAAATTAAAACATAGAAGTAACGGGCAAATTAAAGCAACAAATTATATAGGTTCTAAAAAAGGTGTAAATGCAGAATGCATAAAATGTGGACATACATGGGATATAAGAGCAGACCACTTGTTATCAAGAACGTATTGTCCAAAGTGTAAGAAGATTTAATTTGTCCACTTTTTCACTTGCTAAGGAGTAATAGAAAAATACAATTAAGCTATCTTAATTTAATAGTTCTACTTAATAGTGCTATGTAGTGAATGGCTAAAAGGAGATTAATGGAGATTAATAATGAAGTTATATATTAAACAGAGAGTATTTTCACTTAGAGATAAATACGATATATATGATGTAAATCAAAACACAATCTATTATGTAAAATCAAAATTATTTAGTCTTTCACCCAAAATTAATTTGTTTAATCAAAATGGGCAATTAGAATACTCTATCAAGCAGAAATTAATAAGTTTTCTACCAAAGTATGAAATATATAAAGCTAATGAACTATATGCTACAATAAAACAAAAGATGAGCCTTATAAAAGGTAAGCTCGACATTGATAGTAGTATCGGAAGATTTTATGTTGAGGGTAGTTTTTGGGGAATGGATTATACTATTCAAAAAGATGGTGATTACTTTGGTAGTGTACATAAGAAATGGCTTTCATGGGGAGATAGCTATGAGCTAGACATACCTAATTCTGAACATGCGGGATTCTTTTGTGCATTAGTGGTAGCTATTGATCATTGCATGCATAATGACCAAACTAGTAGTAATTGATCAAATAAAAGTAGTAAATGATCAAAAAGTAATAAACCCACTTCATTGGTTCGTCAACGAGCAAATTGAAGAAGATAAGTTCAGTATTATTGTTGTAAGAGTTGAAAGAATAGAAGATAGCTATGAAGCTAAAGAGGCGAAGTTTTTAATCGTATATAAACGATGGACTTCGCTTTTTTTTATTAAGAAGAAAAACATGACATTGAAGTTCTAATATCACGAATATGAGCAATGTGTATCTTTTATATATTGTTTCATTAAAGTAGTAATTTGGTTAATTAAACAAAAAAGTTATAATATGTCTAAATTTTTAGCATTTTATACTAGTTAACTGCATAATAGATTAAATAAGTAGTAAAAATTATTTTTATTAAATACAATTTGTTTGATTATGTAGAAATACTTAGCATTTAAAATTTTTCAATAAAACAACAACTATAAATTAATTAAAGGAGAAAATATATGCTTGAAGAGATAAATGAATTAATAGAAAAAAACAAAAAAAACTCAAGTCTTAGTAAGAGAGATAAAGAAACCTATAGAAATAAATTATCACATCTTTTGAAAGCAAATGAATATACAGAAGAACTTGAAACAATTTTGTTAGAAGGTCCAAATGATTTATCAATGAATGAATTAGCAAAACATCTAAGTAGTATAGATACAAATCAAGCATTAAGTTTTTTGAATAAATTTATTAATAGTAATGGAGTTAAGGAAAACAAAGGTGGAGCAATTGGAAATAGATTTGTTTATCTTTTTAGTTTTTTGAGTGATTATATTAAAGAACTGAGTATTGCCTTTGAATCAGACCAGCTGTGCCTACTTTCAGACCATCCAGGGCCTCGAATCAGACCACCCAGTGCCTCGACCAGACCAAGTTAATATTTAAAAAATTGAAACCTTCTGTATAATTAAAGTACATGCTAGATGCATGACTAAATTATAAGGAGGTTTTTTCTATGATTCAATATCGAAGGATACTTGAGTTACATTTTCGGGAAGTAACACAAAGAACCATTTGTTCTAGTGTAGGTCATTCAAGGTACACTGTTTCAGAAGTGATTCTAAAGGCCAAAGAATTGGGTATGGTTCAATTATCAGATGAAATGGATGATCAATGGTTATTGGAGTTTTTGTTTCCTGGAAAGCAAGCAATAGCAAAAGGATTTTTCCCTGTAGACTGGAAGGAGGTGCACAAAGAACTGCAGAAAAAAACATGACATTAAAATTGCTTCATCGTGAATACGAGCAACGTGCTAGAGATAGTAATAAAATCCCTTATGCCTATAGGACTTTTTGTAGACACTACGGGAAATATGCAAAGAAATATAACCTAACTATGCCTATAAGACGTAAACCAGGTGAAATAATGGAGGCAGATTGGGCAGGTGATACTTTATCTATTCAAGAACGAAGTACAGGTGAACAATTAAAAGTCTACATATTTGTATCTGCCTTACCTCATAGTCAATTCTTTTATGCTGAGGGATTTTTAAGTATGAAATCAGAAAGCTGGTTAGTCGCTCACATACATACGTTTGAGTATTTTGGAGGGGTTGCTGAAGTTCTTGTTCCTGATAATCTTAAAGCAGCTATAAATACTCCATCTAGGTCAGAACCAGTTTTAAACGATGCCTATCGCGAACTAGCTAATTATTATGGCACAACTATTGTACCAGCACGTGTCAAAGCTCCAAAGGATAAACCAAGTGTTGAAGGAAGTGTTGGCTATATTTCACGCCAAATAATTGCTTCGCTTAGAAACTATCAATGCTTTAGCTTAACTGATCTAAATAGAAAGATTCTTGAAGAAGTAAACAAATTAAATGATGAGCCTTTTCAAAAAAGAGAAGGTTCAAGAAGAAGTGTGTTTAACGAAGAGGAAAAACCCAAACTCATCCCCCTTCGTTACCCACGCTATCAACTTTCGGAATGGAGAACTGCAAAGGTTCAAAAGAACTACCACATTCAAGTTAACCGCATGTATTACTCCGTTCCTTATGAGTATACCCAAAGTCAAGTTAACGTCAAAATAACTAAGGATCTAATAGAAGTATACTTCAAAGAAATGAGAATTGCATCACATAAAGTTCTTTTAGGTGACATAGGTCAATACTCAACTAACCCTAACCATATGCCAGACAATCATAGGCAGTATCTTGAACACACACCAAATCAGGTTAAAGATTGGGCAAAAATAATGGGCGTAAATACAGAAAGGTTTGTAGAATATATATTAGAAAACAATGCTGAAAAGAAAGCACTATCTATTTTAGCATCTTTAAAGAATTTAACCCTAAAATATTCAAATGAACTTATTGAAGAGGGATGCCTGACATTGATGAGTGTTTCACGAGTGCCTACTTTATCAGTACTCAAAACGATATTAAAACGAATGAAAGATAGCAAGAAATCAAAGGATAAGGGAACTTTAAATGAGACTAAAACTGATAACGACTATGGTTTTGTCAGAGGCGCAGATTACTTTGGAGGTATAAAGAACGAGAAATGAAGAAACATTAAGAAAACTAACTGAAATGCATTTAAGTGGTATGGTTGAAGTATATGAAGAACAAACTAAAAATTCGGATTATGAAGATATGACATTTAATGAGCGATTTAGCTTGATTGTTGACTATGAACACTCATGTCGCCAATCTAATAAATTAAAAAGACTAATAAAACAAGCGACTTTTAATGACCCAACTGCATCTATTGATGAAATAGAATATCATCCAGATTGTCATTTAGATAATGGTCTTATTCTTGAATTAGCAACATGTAACTATATACGTGAACATCATAACATTATATTAATGGGAGCTTCAGGGAACGGTAAAACATGGATTTCTAATGCCTTTGGTGTTCAGGCTTGTAGACAATTCTTTAAGGTTAAATATGTACGTTTACCAGAGTTAATTGATGAGTTAGAAGCTGCTAAACATGTCGCAGACGGTAGCTATCGTAAAATCGTATCAAAATATAAAAAGATAGAACTTCTTATATTAGATGAGTGGATGTTGACACCATTATCCGAAATAGAAGCTATTCATATTTTTGAGATTGTTGAAGCTAGATTAAAGAACACTTCTACTATATTTTGCTCCCAGTTTGCCCCAGAAGGTTGGCATACTAAGATAGATAATGTTCAGATTGCTGATGCTATACTGGACCGGATTGTACATGATTC
The DNA here is from genome assembly GCA_964544535.1 of uncultured Lachnospiraceae bacterium. Taxonomy (GTDB): domain Bacteria; phylum Bacillota; class Clostridia; order Lachnospirales; family Lachnospiraceae; genus JAAYRG01. The sequence goes on from CAZJCV010000025.1 coordinate 21,036, forward strand.
CTATCAGATACTCATAGATGGAGAAGTATCAATGCGTGAACGTCATGGAATTAGTAACAAGTTGAAAAATAACCCTAATGTTTAATCATTATGAAGAGAGTCCCTTGTTTTAGGGGCTCTCTAAAAACTTTGGTCTGGTACGAGGCACTGGGTGGTCTGATTTGAGGCCCTGGGTGGTCTGAAAATAGACACTGCTGGTCTGATTAGGTGGCAATATTCAAAAAGGGGGTTAGCTAGATATATAGATAATCTATGTGTACTCTAACCATTTATTTCTGAAAGTAAATTGACGCTATCAAAATGTAGAAATACATTGAAATTACTCCTTTTTTGTCATAAGATATATCTGTGTACATTGATATATTACTTATAGACTTTAATAAAACAAAAGAAAAAGAAATGGATTTGATTAAAATGAACTATATAATTTGTATGTTTCTAGGTTATTTGGTTGGAACAATTAACCCGTCATATTTGTTTGCCCTTAAAAAGGGGTTTGACATACGAGAAAGGGGTTCTGGAAATGCAGGAGCCTCTAATGCTGTCATTACCATGGGAAAGGATGTAGGAATTCTTTGTATATTACTTGATATTTTAAAGTCATACGGCATCGTAAAAATTACTACATATGTTTTTGCGAATTCACCTCATTCTTTCGTAATTACATCATCTGCCTGCATACTAGGACATGTTTTCCCATTTCATATGAAATTTCGTGGTGGAAAAGGACTTGCCTGTATGGGTGGTTCTTTACTAGCTTATTCACCTATTATCTTTATAAAGATATTAATAGTTGGAGCAACACTGACATTTTTGGTTGGTTACATATGTGTGCTTCCTATATCTGCATCAATTCTATTGCCTGTTTTATATGGATTTGCAGAAAAGGATTTAATAGGAATGAGTATGCTTATGTTTGTTGGTGCAATTATTATTTGGAGGCACAAAGAAAATCTTATTCGTATAAAAAATGGGTCAGAAATGCGGCTAAGTTATATTTGGGATAAGGAAAAAGAATTAGAACGTTTAATGGAAGTTTATGAAGAAGAAAATAGCAAAGCGAGAGGCATCTAACCTCCCTGCTTTGCTTTAGTGATTTATCTTTCTTTTTCCAGTGATAATATTTTTTTAGGGCAGTTAATTACACAAGTTGAACATTGTATACAGTTAATATCATCGAACTGATTGTTTTCGTTAAAGTTCTTATAAGGTGATAATTGGAATGGGCATACTTTTTCGCATTTACCACAAGATATACATTTTTCCTTACTTTCAATAGTAATTTTAGTGTTTGTTTTCTTTGAGATTCCTAGTTTGTCGCTTATAAAATAGGATGCCTTTTGCATTGTTCCCATTGGACAGAACTGACACCAAGCTCTAGGTGTAATAAAAACGGCTAAGAGTCCACCGATAATCATTACCATAAGATATGTGTTAGAGAATAATAAACCTAGCTTATCAAGAAAGTGGTATGTTCCCCAATATGAAGATATTTTAGCCAGTTTAAATCCCCAGTTAACCATAAAAAATAGTATAAAACCAATTATTGCAGTTTTTGTTTTTAAAAAAGCTGGTATCTTTTTGTTTTTACTTATCGATAATAATGAGTCAAATAAGCTACCATGTGGACATATGTTACCACACCAATACCTGCCCTTGAAAAAAGCAGTTACTGTAAGTCCTGCCATTATTAGTAAAACTAATAAGCCTAATTTAGGTACCCATTGACCTACAATAGCAATTAAAACTGTAAACATCCAACCATATTTCCTAAGATTAGTAAATTTTCGTTCGGTTTTTATATATTTCATATTCTTGTCCTCACACAATTTATTTATGATCTTATATACTATAAAACGATTCTAGTATTTATTCCGTAACTAAGTCACATTGAATAAGAATGAAGAAGTTTGAAATTTCTGTAGTATGATATTAGCATAATAATTTTTACATTTTATTAGAATTAATCAAGATTACAAATGATATGGCCGAATAAAAGATAAAAACAATATACAAGCGGATGTGAGATGAGAAGCAAAGGGTAAGATTGCAACCCACAATACAAATTAACCTAGTTAAAACAGCTAGCATGCTGACGGATGATAAAAGAGGATTAATAAAAATGGCGGAAATATTATCTAAAGCTCATAGATTCATACTTGAGAATGCAAGACTATTGGAACGTAGGCTTTATGAGGTACATTTTGAGAATGAATCACCTGTTTATGTGGGATGAGTTGTCCGTGCATATCAAAACCCAGATGGAGGATTAGGGCATGCCCTAGAATCGGATATTCGATGCTCAGAAAGTCAGTCACTTTTTGTCAGCCAGGGTCTAGCGGCGTTAGAAGAAGTTGGATACCGAGACATAGAATTTGCTACCACATTATGCGATTATCTTGAATCGATTTCAGATGACAATGGGTTATTACCAATAATTATGGATAGTGCATTTCAGTCTCCAATAGCAAAGCATTGGAATTATGCAACAATAACTCCGGCCCTTAATCCTACAGTAGATATTTGTGGCCTACTTCATTTTCAAGGAGTTAAGCATAATTGGCTTTCTTTAGCTACCAAGACTTGTTGTAATATAATATTTAAAAACCCGCCTCAAGATGGACATACTCTCTACGGTGTAAGCCGACTAGCACAACATATACCTGACTTAAAAACCTCAATGAACCTTTTAGATGTAATAGATAAGTATCTTCCTGAAGCAAGTTTTTATGTTCCTGAAGCACCTGTAGAAACATATGGCTTGACACCACTACACTTTGCACCTAAGCCAGAATCTTTTTGTAGTGAATTATTTACGAAAAGTCAGATTGACAATCATCTTAATGATCTTATAGAAAAGCAGCTTCCAGATGGTGGTTGGCCTATAAATTGGGACACACCAGGAGCAGCCTCTAGTTTGGAATGGAGAGGCCGTTGGACTTTAGATGCATTACTTTGGTTATCAGCATATGGTAAATTATAAAGGAGGTTTTTTCTATGATTCAATATCGATTGATACTTGAGTTACCTTGAATTACAGAAGAAAAAGGGGCATATTTCATGTCACTCTTTGACTTCTACAGTTTAAATAGTATGTGTGAATAGAATAATGTACAATTACATAATATATGGCATAAGCATCTATAAACGATATTTTGTAAATATAGAGGAGAGTGTCAATGGGTAATAAATGTACTTTGACAATGACTGAAATAATTATATATACAATAGTTCTTGGGGCTGTAGCTAGCTTTTCACACTTTGCATATGAACTTAGCGGTAAAAACCAAATTGTAGGATTCTTTAATCCTGTAAACGAAAGTGTATGGGAACATTTAAAATTTATGTTTTTTCCATTTCTAATATGGTGGGTAGTTATATATCTAGCTAAAATTAAAACATGTGAAATATCATTGAATACATGGATTGTATCCGCGGCAATTTCATTAGTTGTAGCACCTTTATCTGTTGTGTTATTATATTATGGTTATACAGGCGCTTTAGGAATTGAATCGACGTTAATAGATGTACTATTAACATTTATATGTTATTTTATAGCACTGTGTATAGGAGCACATTTTCTCGAATATTTAGAGCCTATTAAATGGGCGCCTATCTTATCTGTTGCTGTAGTTACAGCTATATTTATCCTATTTATTGTGTTTACAATTAAAACTCCAGAATTACCAATCTTCCATGAAAATAATAAGTCTACAAACGGGAGCATATCATTTCCCATTGTAGACCTTATAAATGATTAATTTTCACACATTTCTATGAAGTTTCTTATTGCTTGGGCGTCTTTTTCTTCTTCAGCTGGCTTTGTGATAAACTGAATTCC
>CAZJCV010000026.1:0-3623 GCA_964544535.1 uncultured Lachnospiraceae bacterium
CTAATAAAGCAATTTGCTGCTAAAAGAACTTAAAGCCAGGCTGTGAAAGTATTCTTTCACAGCCTGATTCTTTAAATTATATTAAAGTTTTATTTTACTACAATATTAACTATTTTACCTGGTACATAAATTTCTTTTACAATATCTCCTGTTAACCTACTAGCTATCTCTTCTTTTGCAGCCTCAAGTATTGCTTCTTTAGAGCTATTAGAATCAACATTAATAAGTGCCCTGGTTTTTCCATTAATTTGTACCGGAATACTTATTTGTTCCTCTTTCATTTTTTCTTCATCATATTCTGGCCACTTTTCATCAAACACACTCGTTGTAAATCCTAGTTGTGACCAAGATTCTTGAGACAAATGAGGTATGAATGGGGCAATTAAAACTGTAATAGTTTTAAGGGTTTCTTTATCTAAGCCATTTTCTTTCTTCGCTATATCAGTAAGTTTATTAACGAATTCCATAAAGCCACTTACTACTGTATTTAAACTGAAAGTTTCTAGACGATGTGTAATCTCATATATCATCTGATGCCTTGTTTTAATCATTTCAGGAGTAGCTTTTATATTAGAATCCTTGTTTGTAACAAGTAAATTCCAAAGTCGTTTAATAAAACGGTAAACCCCTTCTATTCCTCTATCATCCCATTCTGAATCTAATTCTGGTGGACCAACAAATAATTCATATAATCTTAACGAATCTATACCATATTCTCTAACTAATTCATCAGGTGAAACTACATTACCTTTTGATTTGCTCATTTTTGCTCCATCTTTAACAATCATACCTTGATTAAATAACTTTAAAAATGGTTCGTCAAAATCAACCACACCTATATCATTTAAAAATTTAGTGTAAAACCTTGCATATAGCAAGTGAAGAACAGCATGTTCTACCCCTCCTACATACATATCTACAGGTAAGTATTTGCTAGCCTTTTCCTTTGAAATTAATTCTTTATCATTTGTGTTATCAACATATCTTAAAAAGTACCATGAAGAACCTGCCCATTGGGGCATTGTGTTAGTTTCTCTTTTTGCAGGAGCAGCACATTTGGGACAACTTGTATTTACCCATTCATCAATTCCTGCAAGTGGGGACTCTCCTGTTCCTGTTGGCTCATAATTATCAACCTCAGGTAGTAAAACAGGTAGATCTTCTTCTGGAACAGCTACTGGACCACAATGGTCACAGTGAATAACAGGGATTGGCTCTCCCCAATAACGCTGTCTTGAAAATACCCAATCTCTCAACTTATAGTTAGTGGTTTTCTTACCTATTCCACGAGATTCAAAAACTTCTGGCATTTCATCTTTTGCTTTTTCTGATTCCATACCATTAAATTCTTCTGAATTTATCATGATACCTTCTTCTGTATAGGCTTCAGTAAGATTTGGAACTTCTTGTCCATCTTTTGCTATAACTTGTACTATAGGCAGATCAAACTTTTTAGCAAATTCAAAGTCTCTATCATCATGAGCAGGAACACACATTATTGCTCCTGTACCGTAATCTGCTAATACATAGTCTGAAATCCATATTGGAACTAATTCGTCATTTACAGGATTATGAGCATAGCTACCTGTAAACACACCAGTTTTTTCTTTATCTTGTAAGCGGTCTACAGAAGACTTCATAGATGCTTTAAAAATATAATCTTCCACATCCTTTTTATACTCTTTACTTGCTATATCTAAAGCAATTTCATGCTCAGGTGCAAGTACCATAAATGTTGAACCGTATAAGGTATCTGGCCTAGTGGTAAACACTTTTATCTTATGATCAGTACCATCTACTGGAAAGTCAATCTCTGCTCCATAACTTTTCCCAATCCATTCTGCTTGCATTTTCTTTACTTTGTCAGGCCAATCTAACTTATCTAAGTCTTCTAATAAGCGGTCAGCATATTTTGTAATCTTAAGCATCCATTGTTTTAAATCCTTCTTAGTCACATCAGAATGACATCTTTCACAAACTCCACCTACTACTTCTTCATTAGCAAGACCTGTTTTACATGAAGGACACCAATTTATTGGCATTTCCTTTTCATATGCAAGACCTGCATTAAACATCTTAACAAAAATCCATTGTGTCCATCTATAAAAATCTGGATCTGTTGTATTTACTTCCATATCCCAATCATAAATAGCTGAAATATCATCTATTTGTTTCTTTATATTGTCAACATTTTTCTTTGTTGATACTTTAGGATGAACACCATTTTTTATTGCATAGTTTTCTGCTGGTAATCCAAAAGCATCCCATCCCATTGGATGTACTACATAATATCCCTGAAGTAGTTTATATCTACTCCAAACATCGCTTATTACATATCCACGCCAATGTCCAACATGAAGTCCACTTCCTGACGGATAAGGAAACATATCAAGGCAGTAATACTTAGGTTTAGATTCGTCTTTCTTATTGATAGGATTTTCAGACCATATCTTCTTCCATTTTGCTTCAATTTCTTTGTGATTATACGGTTTAACCATTCTTTCTTCCTCCTAAATTTACAATTAAATAAAAAAAGTCTTTTCATCCAACTTTTTTATAAAGTTAGAGACGAAAAGACTTGACTTCATTCGCGGTACCACTCTAATTCATTTAGAATAATAATAAAATCTCTAGCTTGATTTTATCACCTTACTAATATGCTCTCAAATATCTATAACGGGATGAACCGCCTTAATCTACTTAATTAATCATGTTCAATCAAGGAACTCCGAGGCGAGTTGGGAGCTTTAGGTACTGCTTTTCACCAACCAGCAGCTCTCTTGAACCATAGACTCTTAATACTCCTCTTCATGGCTTTTATCTGATATTTATACTTTTTAATTTTAACATATGACCATAGATTGTCAAGTTTAAAACATTACTTTGCTTATTAGAAATATTGTTTTTGTCTAATATATCCAATTATTCCACATGCTAGCCTTTTACCTCCTGCTCCATTTGGTTGGGTTCTGTAATCATCAGGATTTTGATGAATTATAATTGATTTTCCTATTACATCTTCTGGCCTGAACTTATTAGTATAAAAAGAAATATGGCCATACCCATCATTAGAAAAAATAACTGGAAAATCTCCTGCATGATTACCATGCGGTTCATTTGTAGGATTCCAGTGACTTCCTGCTGCTTGAAAAGGCAACCGGGGATTCCCAACATTACAGTCTGCATACTCATGAATATGAAAAGCAAAGGGTCCAATTGGATCATTTCCATTGCTGGCTGGCTGATAAGCTGGTAGGCCATAAAAAGTGGCATATACTTGGCTTCCATCCATAATTGGTTCAAAAAGAACAGTTCCAGCAATATCAGATGCCAATGGTCCTCCTGTAACATAAGCACCAATTACATATTCACATCCCCTATGATTGCTATTATCTCTCTCACAATACATATATTCATCATCTTCTTAGTTTTTAATATCTTATGCACACAGGATAAGTATGGTTATTAATAAAGTCAAAATATATTTCCGTTTATGGTTCTTCTCAGGGATCTATTGTTGGTGTAATTGTAGGTGTTGGTTCATCTGTTGGTGTTGGTGTTGGCGTTGGTGTTGGCGTTGGCGTTGGTGTTGGTGTTGGCGTTGGTGTTGGCGTTGGTGTTGG
>CAZJCV010000026.1:3723-24553 GCA_964544535.1 uncultured Lachnospiraceae bacterium
GTTGGTGTTGGCGTTGGTGTTGGCGTTGGTGTTGGTGTTGGTGAGAACTTATTAAAACTCACTTTATTTTGAGCAGTTCGTACACCATCACTGTAACTAGCAGTTACTTCTATTTGACCTTCTTTATCTTCAGCTATACCAACTAAATCTTTCTTAGCAGCTGTTCTGATATTTATCAACTTGGCATTTGTATATTTTAAAGCCTCTTTACCATTCTTAACACCTTCTTTTGGTGTTTTTTCAGCCTTAGTAATCTCAACTTTAATTGGATCATATAAAACTATTGATACTGTCTTTGCCAAATTATTGCTATCATCCTTAGCATCTATACCTATCTTATAAGACCAGTTTTTTTCATTATATTTAATAGTGATTTTTGCCCCAAGCACATCTAAATGATTAGGATTACCCTTATCCTTAATAACAATATTCTCTCGTATATATTTTTCCAGGTCCGAATTTGACCTTCCTATATTTGGGGGAATAATTTCATTTTTCAAATTACTAACAATCTCTGGACCAGTTGTATCTTGGACATAATAAGTAACAGTTTGACTTGTAGTTCTTCCAACTGCATCCGTTATAGAATATTTCACCTCATAGTCTCCAATAACAGAAGCATCTACTAGTCCTGTGACTATTAATAAATTACTAATATCATTACCCACAGTATCTAATGCTTTTATTCCATCTCTTATATCAAAGTCAGTTCCTCTTTCAACAGTCTTATTTGTTGCACCAGTAATTGATGGTCCTTTACTGTTCCAAGGGTTTTTAGGATCCGGATCTGTGGGGTCCCATCCACTTGATACATTTGTTGGTACTTTAATTGCTACTGGCTTTCCTAAAGGACCCGGACTACTACTGTCCTTATATATCTCTACTGTGGTTCCAACAGGACAGTTATCAAAAAGCCACTTTGCATCTGCTGTTGTCACTCTTACACATCCCGCTGATGCTGTTGTTCCTAACCTATTATAACTTCTATATCTTACAGTATCTTTTCTTTGGGCATTCATTGGTACTGAATGAAATAAGATAGAACCGTGAATCCTCGTTGAATATTGTCCCCACACATTACCATTAAGCAACTTCCATTTGTATTTTACTTTTGTATTAAACTTGCCTAGTGGTGTTGCCTTACCTGTAGAACAAATTATTGCTTTTACAGGAATAGTATATTTACCATTCTCATCTAATCCATAAACAGTAATAGTATTATGAGTTTTATTAATTTTTATATAATAAGGACGAGAATTCTTAGACTTATCAGTTTCTTCATCATCTTCATCTATCTCATCTTTAGTTTCTTCTTCATAGACCTCATCACCTTCGAAGTCAGGTACTTCTTCTAATTCTTGGACTGTTTCATCTTCATACTCTGTCTCTGAGATCTCATCACTAAAAGATTCCTCAATTACCTCTTCATAATTAGAAGCTTCTTTTTTAACATCCTTTGATCTTTTAGGCTTGGACATCAGAGAACTTGCAAATACTCCTCCTATTAATAAGAATAAAAGAATGCTAATCAAAGGAATAAATATATACTTTTTACTTATTATTTTATTAAAAATATTCTTTGTTTTCATAATCTACCTCTCTAGAAAAGTCTTAGATTAGACGATTATATCATTCATTTCTAATTTTGTTAAGCACATATCATTATTTTGCATAAAGTTAATATATTGTATATAAGAGCCTATATATTAAGGAGAAACATTGAAAAATCTTGAATGTATTTACGAATTTTATATTTAAATATGGTTTACTTGCAATCTTTATTATTATAACAATTGAATATGCTTGTTTCCCTATTTCCAGTGAAATAGTATTGCCCTTTTCGGGTGCTGTTGCTTCAATTTCCGATATAAGTTTTTTAACTTTAGTAATTGTAAGTGTAATTGCTGGTTTAATTGGAACAAGCACATGCTACTTAATTGGAAAAATAGGTGGTAAGGCAATTATTGGTAGAATCACTAGTAAATACCCCAAATCAAACAAAGGAATTAATTCATCTATAGACAAGTTTAATAATTATGGTAAGTACGCTGTTCTCTTCGGCAGATTAATCCCTTTAATTCGTACATATATTGGATTCATTGCAGGAGCCTTTGGCTTATCTTACCCCTCATTTATTTTACCATCAGCAATTGGAATTACACTGTGGAACACCCTGTTAATTGGGTTAGGCTACTACTTAAGAGAAAATTGGTATATTGTTAGCCAATATTATATTAAATATAAAGAAATCATTTTGCCCCTTTTTTTATTAATAGTTTTATGTCTCATTGTCAAGCTAAGAAGTAAATGAATTGTTTTCTTTTCACACTCATATAATTATTTAGACTTATACAAAAAGGAGTAAATAATAAATGAATTGGTATAATATTTCAAAAGAAAAAACAATTATGGAATTAAACTCATCAATAAGTAAGGGCCTATCAAATAAGGAAGCAAAAAACAGACTCAAACGATATGGTTACAACTCTTTAGTTGATAAGAAAAGAAAAAGCTTGTTCAGTAAATTTCTTGAACAGTTCAAAGATTTTATGATAATTACACTTATCTGTGCCGCTATTATATCTTTTTCAACATCTTATATACATGGAGAAATAGACTTTATAGAACCAAGTATTATTCTCCTAATTATTATTCTAAATGCATTACTAGGAGTATTTCAGGAATCAAAAGCTGAAAAATCTCTTGATGCCCTTAAGAAAATGACAGCACCAACCTCTACTGTTATTAGAAATGGTAAAAAAACCTTTGTTGAAGCTCGAGAATTAGTTGTTGGAGATATTGTTTGTCTAGAAGCTGGTAATTTTGTGCCAGCAGATGGTCGTTTACTTACAGCTATAAATCTTAAGATTGATGAGTCATCTCTAACAGGGGAATCTCATCCTGTAGATAAAACAGCTGATATAATTTTGCCTAAAGATACCCTTTTAGGTGACCGTGTAAATATGGTAATGGCTACAGGTATGGTTACATACGGAAGAGGATTAGCTATAATTACTGCAACTGGAATGCAAACCGAAGTTGGTAGTATAGCTAAATTAATTTTAACAGATGATAGCCCCATGACTCCCTTACAAAAGCGCTTGGCAAAAACGGGTAAAATACTTGGAATATCTGCACTTTTTATATGCATTCTGATTTTTATACTTGGTGCTTTACAAAAACGACCTCTGTTTGATATGTTTATGACCTCAGTTAGTCTTGCTGTGGCTGCAATACCTGAAGGTCTTCCTGCTATTGTAACAATTATGTTATCCATCGGAGTACAAAGAATGGCAAGAAAAAATGCTGTTATACGTAAATTGCCAGCTGTTGAAACTTTGGGAAGTGCTACTGTTATTGCTTCTGATAAAACCGGTACCCTAACACAAAATAAGATGACAGTAGTTGAAATCAGTTCCTTTAACAAAGAAGAATCATTTAATTCCAAGTTTGCTTCTAAACTTATTAGTTATGCCACACTATGCAATGATTCCTATATAGAAAAAAATAAAAAAGAAGTTGAAATTATAGGTGATCCAACTGAAAATTCTCTTATTTTAGCCGCTTATAAAGTCGGGCTTGATAAGGTGAGTTTAGAAAAAAAATATCCAAGAGTCTATGAAATTCCATTTGATAGCACTAGAAAACAAATGACAACACTACATAAATTGAAAAATGGCAATTACCTTAGTATCACAAAAGGTGCTTTAGATGTTGTAATTACAGAATGTAAATATGTTTATCATAACAATAGAATTACTCCTGCAAAAAGTTCAAATCTCAAAGAAATTAATAACATCAATAAAAACATGTCTGAAAGGGCTTTAAGAGTTATAGCTATTTGCTATAAGGAAATTTCTTCTGATGATTTTAATAATATAAAGAGCAAATCTTTAGTTGAAAAAAATAGATTTTATGAATCTAATTTGATTTTTTTAGGACTTCTAGGAATGATAGATCCTCCTAGGGAAGAAGTAAAAGATGCAGTACTTACTTGTAAAATGGCAGGAATATCGCCGGTTATGATTACTGGAGACCATATCCTAACTGCATGTGCAATAGCCAAGGAAATTGGGATTATGTCTAAGGATGATTCAAATAATAGCGCTATTTCTGGAACAATGTTAAATAAAATGGATGATGATACTTTATCTTCCCAAATACATAAATATAAGGTGTTTGCTAGAGTAAGTCCCGAACACAAAGTACGTATAGTAAAGGCCTTTCAATCCAATGGTCAAGTAGTTGCTATGACAGGTGATGGGGTTAATGATGCACCTGCTCTAAATGCGGCTGATATTGGATGTGCAATGGGTATAACAGGTACAGATGTAGCTAAAAATGCAGCAGATATGGTCTTAACAGATGATAATTTTGCAACTATTGTTGCAGCTGTTAAGGAAGGACGAGGAATTTATGATAATATAAAAAAAGCTATACATTTTTTACTTTCCTGTAATATAGGTGAAATAATGACTATATTTATAGCAATATTATTAAATCTACCATCTCCTTTAAAATCAATTCAACTTTTATGGGTGAATCTTGTGACAGATTCATTACCAGCTATTTCATTAGGTGTAGACCCAGTTGATAAAGATATTATGAAAAAGAAACCTATTTCCCCTAGTAAAGGAATATTTTCTGATGGATTAGGCCTTAAAATAATTTTAGAAGGAATGTTAATTGGAGCCTTAAGCTTGTGTGCTTATATTATAGGTATTCGCTTATATGATGCTAGTTCTCTTGACTTATCATTTTTTTCAGGCAAAAGTACAATCGCCATTACTTCAATTGTCGAACCAAAAATAGGCAGAACCATGGCCTTTGCAGTGCTTAGCTTATCTCAATTATTTCATTCATTTAACATGCGTAGTGAGCACTCCCTAACAAAAATAGGTTTGTTTTCAAATCCAAATTTAATACTATCCTTTATAATATGTGCCTGCTTACAAATTGCTGTAATTTCAATTCCAACATTAGCTTCAATCTTTAATGTCGTACCCCTTAGTATTCCTCAATGGTCTCTAGTATTAGCTTTGTCATTTATGCCAATTTTTCTAGTGGAAATACAAAAGCAATAGAAGGTAGTTAATTTTTTTATCTACCTTCTACTACTTTAAATTATTTCTTCGTAATATATCCTTATAAATTATTTGCCAATTTTAAATGCATTTTTTCCAGGATAAACTGCCGAGTCACCAAGTTGTTCTTCGATTCTTAGTAAGCGATTGTATTTTGCAACACGATCACTTCTTGATGGTGCTCCTGTTTTTATTTGTCCAGCATTAGTTGCTACTGCAATATCAGCCAAAGTAACATCTTCTGTTTCTCCTGATCTATGAGAAATTACAGCTGTCCAAGAAGTATTCTTAGCCATCTCAATAGCATCTAAAGTTTCTGTTAAAGTACCTATTTGGTTAAACTTAATTAACACAGAATTTGCAGCTTTCATATCAATACCTTTTTCAATTCTACTTGTGTTTGTTACAAACAAATCGTCACCAACCAATTGAATTTTATCTCCAAGTCGATTAACAAGTCTTACCCAACCTTCAAAGTCCTCTTCTGCAAGCCCGTCTTCAATTGATATAATAGGATATCTATTAACCAAGTCTTCCATATAGTCTATCATCTCATCTACAGTTTTATATTCATCAGCTTTCCAGAAGTAATATTCTCCTTCTCTTCCGGTTTTTATTGATTCCTCGTACATTTCAGTAGATGCAATATCTAGTGCAATTTGAAAGTCATCTCCTGTTTTATATCCACCTGCTTCAATAGCTTTAACTATATATTCTAAAGCCTGGTCATCACTATTAAACTTAGGAGCAAATCCACCTTCATCTCCTACTGCCGTTACATAACCATCATCTTTAAGTAACTTCTTAAGTATATGGAAAACTGTGGTACACCATTCCAGAGCCTCAGCAAATGATTTAGCACCAACTGGCATAATCATAAATTCTTGAATATTTAAACTAGAATCCGCATGCTTTCCACCATTGATAACATTCATCATAGGAACTGGTAAAGTCTTGGCATTAACCCCACCAATATATTGATATAAAGGAAGTTCTACTGATTCTGCAGCTGCAGCAGCTACAGCTAATGAAACACCTAAGATTGCATTAGCACCTAGTTTCCCTTTATTATCTGTTCCGTCTAATTCTATCATCTTTCTATCTATATCTACTTGATTTAATGCATTCATACCCACAATAGCATCTGCAATAAGCGTGTTAACATTATTAACAGCCTTTAAGACACCTTTTCCAAGGTAACGATCCTTATCACCATCTCTAAGTTCAACTGCCTCAAAAGCTCCTGTAGAAGCTCCTGATGGCACTGCAGCTCTTCCTATGCTTCCATCTGCCAAAACAACTTCAACCTCAATTGTTGGATTAGCTCTAGAATCTAATATTTCTCTGGCTACAACTTTTTCAACATCAAAATATGTTCTCATAATTTCTCCTTTCGCTCTCTAATAAATTATCAGTAAAATCCTTCTATAGTATAAACATAGAAATTTATTATATTCATATCTATAAGCAAATTATACCACAGATACCATAGCTAGCCTAACAGTGCCATATATCATTTGCATAGTCTTTAATGGTTCTATCGCTAGAAAACTTACCAGCATTTGCAGTGTTAATAAAAGTTTTCCTACAAAAATCTTCTTTATTACTATAATCTTTGTTTACTTGTAATTTTGCATCGCAATAAGCAATAAAGTCTAATAATAGATAGTATTGATCTGGCTTGTGCCAACTTGATCCTTCAAGTAATGAATTATATAGAGCTTTAAACATTCCTGTATTACCGTCATTAAATGTTCCATCAACTAATGTATCAACCACTTTCTTAATTCTTGGATTATTATAATAAATTGCTTTACTATCATATGAATCTTTAATCTTTTCTATATCCTCCACTCTAGCTCCAAAAATATAATTGTTTTCTTCTCCTGCTTGCTCAACTATTTCTACATTTGCCCCATCATAGGTACCAAGCGTAACTGCACCATTTAACATAAACTTCATGTTACCTGTTCCTGAAGCTTCTGTTCCTGCCGTAGATATTTGTTCCGAAACATCAGCCGCAGGTATTAACTTTTCTGCATATGATACATTGTAGTTTGCAACAAAAACAACCTGTAATTTTTCATTAACTTCTGGATCATTATTAACTAAATTAGCTATTTCATTGATATATTTAATAATTCCTTTTGCATTATAATATCCTGGTGCAGCCTTTCCACCAAAGAAAAATGTTGTTGGATTAAAGTCTATTATTCGGCCATCTTTCAAACCAAAATATATATCCATGATTGAGAATGCATTAAGTAATTGCCTCTTGTATTCATGAATCCTCTTAATCTGAATATCAAATATAAATTCTGAATCAATTTTTATTCCTTCATGTTTATAAACATAGTCAGCCAGTTGTTTCTTTTTAGTTGATTTAATTTTAGCAAATTCTTTTAATACAGAAGAATCATCAATATATCTTTCTAAGTTCTTCAAATTATCTAAGTTAGTTATCCATGACTTACCAATCTTATCGGAAATAAAGTCTGATAACTCCATATTAGCAAGTGCTAACCATCTTCTTTGAGTTATACCATTTGTCTTATTGTTAAACCTATCAGGATAAAGTTCATACCACCAAGCTAAGGCATCATGCTTTAATATTTCAGTATGGATCCAAGCAACACCATTAGTAGAGTGACATGTAAATATAGCCATTCTAGCCATATCAATAATATTATCATGAAGTATACAATAAGATTTTTGCTCTTCGTATCCGTGTTTACCAAAATTATTAAGTTCATTTAGTAGAGCATGATTAATCATTTCAACGTATCTATAAACCTCTGGAATTACTTCATAAAACAATTCAATATTCCACTTTTCAGAAGCCTCTGCCATTATGGTGTGGTTGGTATATGCAAAAGTTTCTTTGATAATTGCAAAAGCCCTTTCAAAGTCAATCCCTTCTTCCATAAATAACCTAAGCAACTCTGGAATAGCAACTACTGGATGAGTATCATTTAACTGTATTGCATATTCACTAGAAAAATAATTAAAATCATTACCATACTTAGCCTTATATCGCCTTAGCATATCTTTAAGAGATGCAGATACAAAGAAGTATTGTTGCTTTAGACGAAGTTTTTTCCCTTCATTGTCATTATCATTAGGATATAACAAGCAAGAAATAGCCTCTGCTTGGTTTTTCTCTTTTACCGCATCACAATACTCAGACTTATTAAATAAATCAAAGTCAAATCCATCAATTGCCTCTGCTTGCCATAAACGAAGAGTATTAATTATTTGACTATCATATCCAATTACAGGATAATCATATGGTACTGCATAAACTGATTGGTCCTTATAATCTATTATTATCTTTTCCTCTTCTTTTCTTACTCCCCAAGGATCCCCATATTTTTGCCAATCATCTGCAGCTTCTTTTTGAAAACCATCTTCAAAGTATTGTTTAAATAATCCAAATTTATAACGTATTCCGTATCCATTTAATCTAATGGATAAGGTTGAACCTGAGTCTAAAAAACAAGCAGCAAGTCTTCCTAAACCACCATTTCCTAAGGCTGCATCTTCAATTTCTTCGAAAATATTAATATCAATATCATTATCTTTCATTAAATCAGAAAACTGATTATACAGGCCCATATTGTAAAGATTATTATAAAACAAACGACCTACTAAAAATTCCGCCGAAAAGTAAGAAACCTTTTTTTCTTCAGCATCTAAACCCCATTTACCATCAAGTGTATTCATGGCTGCTTTAGAAACACTATAATAAAGTTCATCAACATTAGCCTCTTTAATTGATTTACCATACTTAAGTTTCAAAATTATTTTAACATTTTCTTTAAAACTATACACCATTTTATATCCATGCCCTTCCTAATAGTAATAGATCTAACCATATAGTATTATTTTATGTTTTTCGCAGTTTTTCGTTTATTAATTAATACCATCTATTTATTATTTTGTCAATCTATTTTGTTGTTCCATTTATTTTGACAATTTTCATAACACTTCAAATAAAAAAAGTGCCTCGTATTATAATATACTTGGCACTCTTTTAAGAGGTCTTAAATTCTAAACCTTCCAATTGTATCTTGCAATTTAGTTGCAAGTTTTGATAATTCTTCACTTGCATTTTCAATTTCTTCAATTGAAGCATTTTGTTCTTGCATTGTAGCGGAAGTTTCTTCAGTAGATGCTGAGTTTTCTTCTGCTATTGTATTAAGATTTTCTAATACATGCATAATATCATTCTTCATCTCTTCCATCTTTAATCCAGTGGAATTAAGTTCTTCAACAAAATAAGCTGTTTCATTTATAGATGATTCTATCTCTAGGTATTTATTTCTGCTATTTTCTACGCTAAAGTTCTGACGACGTTCAACCTCTGTTAAGTTCTCAATCGTACCAACTGCATCATTTGAATTACTTTGTAATTCCTTTACTCTTGCCTCAATGTTTTTAACAGATTCAGAGGATTGGTCTGCTAACATTTTAATCTCTTTAGCTACTACTGCAAAACCTTTTCCTGCCTCACCAGCCCTTGCAGCTTCTATTGCTGCATTAAGAGATAATAGATTTATTTGACTTGAAATGTTTTTAATTAGAACACTAGCTTCATTGATCTTTTTGGCACTATCATTAGTTTTTAGGACCACTTCTTTAATTTCCGAGTGAGCTTTGTTACTAACTTGATTAGCATCATACAGTATTTTAATGTCTTCAAGTCCATCATTTACAGCGCTTGTAACTTTTTTAGTTGACTCCATTAAACTATTTAATATCTCTACATTTTCCTGGAAAGACGAACCAAGTTCTATTGCTTTTTTTGAGCCTGCTTCTGTATCCAAGGCCTGCCTAGAAGCACCTTTAGCTATATCGTTAATTGAAAGTCCAACTTCATCTATAGACACAGCAACTTCTTCTGATGTTGCTGTCAATTCCTCAGATGATGCAGTTACTTCTTCAGAAGATGCAATGATATTACCAATAATTGCTCTTAAACTTTTTGTCATACCATTAAGAGAAATTGCTAAATCACCAATCTCATCATTTCTTTCCAAGATATCTCCTGTGATTTCTCTTCGTAAATCTAAATGAGCAATTTTCTTAGCATGTTCAATTCCTTCAAGAATAGGTGATGCAAATGCCTTTCCTAGTATTGTTACTACAATAACGCTTATAACTAAGACAATTATTCCTACAATCATTAAACCAAGCTGCATTCCAGGTATTGATTCTAATACCTCGTCTTCATAGCCAGCCATAATATAAGTCCAATCAGTTCCTTCTATTGGTGCAAAACCTACATAAAAATTATCACCATCATATGAATATCTTCCAATCCCTGACTTTTCAGATAAAATTGATTCATACTGCTTAGACATAGCTTTTAAACTAGAGTCTTCTTCTGCTTCTCTGATTGGATTAAATTGTTCTAATATAAACTCCTGATTTGGATGTGCAATAACTGTACCATCACCATCAATAATATATCCATATCCTTCTTTACCATAACCTGTTTTATCAGTTATCTCACTTAATGAAAATGCACTTAATCTACCTACTATTGCGCCTTCCATCTCTCCACTTTCAAGTCCCATAATGGGGACTGCATAATTTAAGACAACATCCGCAGAACCTACTGTAAAATCCAAGTTTACAGAATAATCCGAACCAGCAAGTACATCCCTAGAAGGATCGTCATCCTCAAGAGCATAACTAAGACCTGTAGCATAATTTACTCGATAATCTTTACTTACAATACCTATTTCAATAAAATCAGTCGAATCTAGATAGTGTATCATTTTTGCTCTTTGGGTACCCCAATTCATAGTTCTTATATCAGGATCTTCAGCAATCATCTCCAAAGTCTTTCTCTGAATATTCATTTCACTTTCCGTAAAATCTGCAGAAATCTGCGCCATATTATCAAGCGTGTTTTCCGCTTCACCTTTCAGTGAATTACTAGACATCCTTAATGATAAAACTATCACTACTAATAGTATCAAAATATTTAGTATGCCAAAACTGGCTACTAGCTTTTTACTAATACCATTAATATTTAATTTTTCTTGTAACTTTCTTATCTTATTATTTTCCTTTTTCATAAGCACATTCCCCTTATAATACTGTCTGTAATGTCAATTTAAAACAACTATAGAGTAAGCAGGCATTATCACTTTATCTTCTTCTAAGCTAACTGGTGTTTCATCTACGGTCAAATAACCTCTTATATCACTATAATCATAATCTTCTTTAGAAATGGTTACTTCTTTTGTTTCTTCTGAAATGTTATATAAGACGATAATTGTGCTATCATTATAACTTTTTGTTATTGCACATATATCTTCATCTACGACTTCATTAATAATATCAATTTTCCCTCTTGCTATTTCGGGATTCTCATTACGAAGCCTAACTGCGTGTTTAAAGTAGTTATATATTGATGAAGAATCTTCTATCTGTTCTTCTACGGTGGCATAGTTATGAATTACAGTTTCCATATCAGAAGGTCCATTCGTCATTCCCTTTGTATTGGTCACAGACCAATACATTGGAGCACGTTTATTTTCATCCCTGCCACTTCCACTCATTCCTAACTCTTCACCGTAATAAGTGAAAACATTTCCACTCATCATTAAATTCATTCCAGCAGCCATTTTAACCTTGTTAATATCATCCGGAAAATAGCCAGCTGCTCTTGCAGAGTCATGATTTGTAAAGAAAGGAGCATCTATTCCTGTATCTGAATATTTGGCAATTCCTTCTTGAACCTCTTTCATTCCCTTAGCAAAAGATTGAGCCGAGTTTGCAGGTCCAATATAGTTTAAGGTTTTTACAATCTTTCCACCTTCAGTTGCAAAAGCAAAGTTAAACACACTATCTATTCCACTTTCATAATACCTTGCAAATGTTGAAAAATTAGTCCACACTTCTGCCACTATATAGTTATCTTTATCTTTACTTTTAACAAAATCATTTATCCATTTTAAAACCTCAACATTTTTTTCCGTATTTTCTTCTTGAAAGTGTAGGGCTGCATCAAGTCTGAATCCACCAACTCCCATGTCTAGCCAGAACTCCATAACATCTTCTAGTTCTTCACGAAGGTCGTAGTTGTTTAAATTCAAATCAGGCATATTACTTGTAAAGGATGATTGGAAATACCAATCATCTACTCCCACTCTATAATAACCACCTGTTTGAGGATCACCTTCTATAAAGTTGTAATAATCTACATATGGATTATGTAACCTACATAGTTCTTCATAAGTACATTCTTCTTGCTCACATGGTTCTATTGCAAGACTTTTTTTAGCAGATTGAAACCATGGATGATTATCTGAAGAATGGTTGACTACAAGGTCAATAATAAGCTTTATACCTCTCTTATCACATTCATTTAAAAGGTTTTTAAAATCTTCTAAAGTACCATATTGAGAGTCAATTTCATAATAATCTTTAACATCATACTTATGATAAGTGTCTGATGGCATTATTGGCATCAACCAAATACCATTAAAACCTAAATCTGTATCTGTGTTGGGATCTCCATCATTAATATAATCTAACTTTTCAATTAAACCATTAATATCTCCTATACCATCGCCATCGCTATCAAAAAAACTATACAAGAACACTTCATAATAAGTACGATAGTTGTCATCAATTATATTAAGTTCTTGATAATATTGATATTCATCTATATTATCAGTCTCATCAATTTCTTTGCCTTCATTATATTCTCTTGTGTTTTTTTCATCTTTACTGTCAGAAACACAAGCTAATAAAAGTATCATAGATATAAAACAAATACATAGTAGTAATATTTTTTTGTTGATTAACTTGCATTTATAAGCTTTGCAATTGATAATATCAATCCTCCTGTCAGCACGCAAAAACAATTAACCTTTTACAGCTCCTTCTAAACTATTTCTATAATATCTTTGTAATGATATATACAATATTGCAATTGGAATTGATACTAAAACCGCACCAGCAGCAAACCTTGTATACCAAGTATCAATAAATTCAAGTTCCAACATTTTATATAAGCCTAGTGCAACTGTGTACTTATCATAATTATCTCCCATAAGAACACTTACAAATATGTAATCACCCCATGGAGCAATAAAAGATGTTAGTATCGTATAAATAAGAATAGGTTTTGATAAAGGTATTGTTATTTTTGTAAACACTTGAAACTTTGTTGCTCCATCTAACCAGGCTGATTCATCAATAGATTTTGGTATGGTATCAAAATAACCTTTAGCTACAAAAAATCCTAAACCAGCACTAGCAGAGTAAGCAAGAACAAGCGCTATTAATGACTGTGATAGACCAAGCCCTTTAATAATATAATAAACAGCAATCATTGACATAAAACCTGGAAACATTCCAATTATTAAAGCAAAGTTCATTAATGGTTTTCTCATTTTAAAGCGTAGTCTTGACGTAACAAAAGCAATTGACAAAACATAAAAAGTGGAAATCAAACATGAAAATATAGCAACAATAAGTGTGTTAGCAAACCATTTGGCAAAATAAAACTGATTTGTCTCTGTAAATAGTTTTACATAATTATTTATTGTAAATTCTTTAGGTATAATATTAGGACTATATATTCCCGTCTGAGTACTAAAAGATGTTAATACAATCCAAATAATAGGTACTAACCATATGAAAGCTAATATAGCTAGAAATATATGTGCAATTGAATTCTTAATTCTTTTTTTATTCTTAATCATTGAAATTCCTCCTCACTCTTATAAGATGATGTTCTGTGAAAAGCAAACAGAGAGAATGTGGCCGAAATAATGAAAACTAATATACCTATTGTTGAGGCATAGTTATAGTCTTTCATCGAGCCTGTCGTCAGTTTATATAACCATGTAACTAATAGATCTGTCTTCCCTGCTTGATAA
Source organism: uncultured Lachnospiraceae bacterium (assembly GCA_964544535.1). Taxonomy (GTDB): domain Bacteria; phylum Bacillota; class Clostridia; order Lachnospirales; family Lachnospiraceae; genus JAAYRG01. The sequence goes on from CAZJCV010000026.1 coordinate 17,711, forward strand.
TAATCTAGAGTGTTTGGACCTCCACCTGTTAAGAAATAAATAACATTAAAGTTATTGATATTGCCTATAAATTGTGTTATTAATTGTGGCTGTGTAACAAAAACAATATACGGCATTAATATCTTAAAGAAAATAGAAACTGGTCCTGCTCCATCAACCTTAGCTGCATCATATATCTCTCCTGGTATATTAGATAATACACCTGTAACTATAAGCATTGTATGGGGTATACCAATCCACAAGTTTACAACTATAACAGTCACTCTTGCCCAAGTAGGATTCGTTAAGAATGGTAGAAACTCTCCTTCACCTTGAAAGCCTAATTGTCTTACAAGTTCATTAATCGGCCCACTATTATTTAGCATCAACTTGAAAATCAGTAAAGAAACAAATTGTGGTATAGCTATTGATAAGACAAATAACGTTCTCCAAAATTCTTTAAATCTTACTCCTTCTCTATTAATCAATAAAGCTAGAAGAATTCCAAAAATATAATTAAGAAAAGTTGCAAAAACTGCCCAAATTATTGTCCAACCTAAGACAGGCCAGAAGGTTTTTGCAATTATCTCGCCTGATAAAAGAATTTTATAAAAATTTTCAAAAGATACCCAAGTAAATAAATTTCCTGGTGGTTGATGACTGTTGTCGAAGTTTGTAAAAGCAATTAAAATCATAAAAAATAATGGCAACAAATTAAATAAAAATATTCCCACTAAAGGAAGTGCTAATAAAGATTTATGAAGTTCACTATCAAAAAATCTAGCAATATCTTCTTTTAAAGTTGGAACTTTAGTAGATGTTTCTTTTATTAACTGAACATTATAGGCAGATTTTATGCTTGCTCTCCATATAAATATAAATATTATAGTCGTGGATATGGCAACAACACCTGCTAAGAGCATAAGCATTGAATTGTCACCTTGTTGTACTGTAAAGATTCCTAGTTCTTCATCCATTACCATACCTTGTTCTTTAGTACCAAGAGTTATTAGACCTTTAAATGAATTAATACCTGTTGTAATCAAGTAAAACACATAAGAAATTTGAATAAACAAAAAAATTAAACCCTTAACAATTTGTCCCCTAATTATATTAGAACTTCCCATAATTACAAAAGATAACTTTGTTAATGCGTCACCTTTGATAAAAGTCCTTGGGAAAAACACAAACCAATCCATTACCTGCGTAAATATATCATCTGATGATTTAGTCTTAGTTTTATTGTTTTTTTCTTTTTTCACACCAATGCCTCCATCCAAATAAATTACTTATATGGCCAGTCCTCTTCCCTTAGGACTTAAACCTTTTAATAATACTAAGCCACCGCCATCCCACAAAAGCAGCTTATATGGGATTAAATATGTAGCGGTGGGCTTATTATATTTCTATGCTTTATTAATATTCAAAGCTTATCCAATTGATGACATAATACTATCAACAAATGCATCTAGCTTTTCTTGTAAATTATCTTTAGTTATAGTTTCATTAATAATTTCTGTACCAAATGCTTCTGCTGGACTCCAGTAATTACCCATTTCTGGTATAGTTGACTGTAATGTTGAATGAGATGTTTGTAATGAAAGAGCCGCAACTGCTGGATTAGCGAGTACGTCAGCATCCTCAGCTAAATTAACGTTTGTAGGAGCTATACTTCTTTCTTCAAAACGAATTTTTTGATTTTCTTCATTAGTTAACCACTCAGCTAATTGTTGAGCTGCCATCGCTGCTTCTGGATCAACTTGTGAATTTACACCAACTAATTTAAAGTCTGCAAAGTTACTTAATTGTTTATCTTCTCCTCCAATATTAATTGTAGGAAGTTTTGTTGCTGCATAATTATCACCTAAAGCTTCTTTAACTGTATCAGCATCCCAAGTACCTGAACATAAAGCTGCAAGTTTACCTTCTGCCATTAATGCTTTAGCATTTCCTTGATCTTCATCTAAATATTTAGGATTAGCTACTAAATCAATTAAATATTCTCCAGTTGCAACACCATTTGCATCATTAAATGTCACTGTATTAGGATCAGTTCCATCAGCACCAAATAATAAACCATCATTTGCAAAGAAGAATGCTGATAAGTACCAACCATTATTTATATCACATGAGAAATTATAAACATCATCTCCCAAATCTTTTGCCATCATAGTATCAAGTGAAAGCACTTCTTCTTCTGTATATTTGCTACTATCATAGTACATAAACCAGCTGTTTGGTGTAAATGGATATGCGTATTGTTGGCCATCAACAATTGCTGCTTGTACAGATGCTTCTGAATTAACTGCATTTACTTCTTCCACATTGTAAGTAATTGGATATAAAATGCCTGCATTTACTAATCCTGCTGTTTGATCAGATGCAAACATAAATACATCAGCTGCTTCTGCCGCGTCTTTTGTTAGCTCTGTCATAGCATCACCTTCAGCTACAACACCATAATCCCATGTAATATTGTATTCTGAATGAGCTGATGCGAAACTTTCAGTCATTTGTTTTAATAAATCTTGTTCTTCTTGAGGTGCCCAAACTTTTAATTCAATATCTTTAACTTCAACAGGAGCTTCATCCTCAGTCTCATCTTCAGGTTCCTCTTTAGTATCTTCTACAACTTCTTCTGTTTCTTTAGTTTCCACTTCATCATCCTTAGTTTTGTCAGCACATGCAACAAAGCTACTGATAATTAAAACACTTACCATTAGTAATACAAAATACTTCATTTTCTTCATAATTCCTTCTACCTTTCTTTTTTAAAATTAGTATTTATTAAGAACCTTTATGAGTCACTTGCCTATAAATGTTAATTGCTTGTGATCATTGATGGTTAACTTAATCATTTTAACAATTCCAAATGTCCGTAGCATAATCTTTGATAGTTCTATCACTTGAAAACTTTCCTGCATTTGCTGTATTTATAAAAGTTTTTCTAAGGAATTTTTCTTGATCACTAAAATCTTTGTTTACTTGTAATTTTGCCTCGCAGTAAGGAATAAAATCTAGTAATAAATAGTATTGGTCTGGACTCTGCCAACTTGATCCTTCTAATATTGAATCATATAAAGTTTTAAACATTCCAGTATCTCCATCACTAAACGTACCATCTATTAACGTATCAACAACTTTTTTAATTCTTGTATTATCATTATAGATTTCTTTAGGATTGTAGGAATCTTCAATCTTCTCAATATCTTCAACTCTCGCTCCGAAAATATAGTTGTTTTCTTCCCCTGCTTGTTCAACAATCTCAACATTAGCGCCGTCATATGTACCAAGTGTAACTGCACCATTTAGCATGAACTTCATATTTCCTGTTCCTGAAGCTTCTGTACCTGCAGTGGAAATTTGTTCTGAAACATCAGCTGCTGGAATTAAATTTTCTGCATAAGAAACATTGTAATTTGTTACAAAAACAACTTGTAATTTATCATTAACTTCCGGGTCATTATTGATTAACTTGGCAATTTCATTAATATATTTAATAATACCTTTTGCATTATAATATCCTGGTGCAGCTTTTCCTCCAAAGAAAAATGTTGTTGGATTAAAGTCCTTTATGCGACCATCTTTCAGTCCAAAATATATATCCATTATTGAAAATGCATTAAGCAGTTGTCTCTTATATTCATGAAGTCTTTTAATTTGAATATCAAATATAAAGTCTGGATTAACCTTTATTCCCTCATGTTTTAGTATGTAATCTGATAATTGTTTCTTTTTTATTCTCTTAATATCACTAAACTCTTTTAGTGCTGATGTATCGTCCACATATTTTTCAAGGTTTTTTATTTGGGCTAAATCTGTTATCCATGAATTTCCTATCTTGTCAGAAACAAATGATGATAATTCCATATTAGCTAGTGCTAACCATCTTCTCTGAGTTATACCATTCGTCTTGTTATTAAATCTTTCAGGATAAATTTCATACCATTGATTTAATTCATCATGTTTCAATATCTCAGTATGTATCCATGCAACTCCATTAGTAGACTTACATGTAAATATAGCCATTCTTGCCATATCAATAACATTGTCATGAATTATAAGGTAAGGCTCTTGTTCTTCCTGCGTACCCTTGCCTAAACTAGCTAATTCTTCAAGCAATGCTTTATCTATCATTTCAACATATCCATAAACTTGTGGAATAACTGATTTAAATAGTTCAACATCCCATTTTTCAGAAGCCTCTGCCATTATTGTGTGGTTTGTGTATGCAAATGTTTCTTGTATTATTTTAAATGCTTCTTCAAAGCTAAGTCCAGCTACCATAAATAGTCTTAGTAACTCTGGAATAGCAACAACTGGATGGGTATCATTTAACTGTACTGCATATTCCTCTGGAAAATGACTATAATCGTTTCCGTGTTTTGCCTCATATCTTCTTAACATATCTTGAAGTGAAGCAGATACAAAGAAATATTGTTGTTTTAGACGAAGTTTTTTTCCTTCATTGTCATTATCATTAGGATATAACAAACAAGAGATTGCTTCTGCTTCATTTTTTTCTTTAACAGCATCACAATACTCGCACTCATTAAACAAGTCAAAGTCAAACCCATCTATTGCTTCTGCTTGCCATAGACGAAGTGTATTGATAGTTTTAGCCTCATATCCTATTACAGGGTAGTCATATGGTATTGCATATATTGTTTGATCTTTAAAATTGATTTGTATCTTATCTTCTTCTTTTCTTATGGACCAAGGATCTCCATATTGTTGCCAATCATCTGGCATTTCTTTTTGAAATCCATCTTCAAAGTATTGTTTAAACAATCCAAACTTATAACGAACTCCATATCCGTTTAAGTTAATTCCTAAAGTTGCCCCTGAATCTAAAAAGCAAGCTGCAAGTCTTCCTAAGCCACCATTTCCTAAAGCCGCATCCTCAACATCTTCAAACACATTAATATCAATATTATTCTCACTCATCAATTGAGTAAATTGATTCATTAATCCCATATTATAAAGATTGTTATAAACTAAGCGTCCTACAAGAAATTCTGCAGAAAAATAACAAACTTTTTTTCCATCGCTTTCTAAACCCCAGCTCTTATCAAGTGTGTTCATGGCTGATTTAGATACTGCTTGATATAGTTCATTAAGATTAGCCTCTTTAACTGACTTACCATATCCTAGCTCTAAAATTGTTTCTACATTACCCTTAAAGTTTTTTTCCATTTTAGATATCCTCCTGGAAATGTATTTTTATTTGCTTGTTTTCGCTTATTATTATTTTAATAAAAGCGAAGATGTTTTCGTAAATTTTCGATACAATTAATTAATACCATCATTTTTACTATTTGTCAACATATTTTATCAATTTTAATAGTAACTTTATACATATTTTATTTGCTTTTATACTATTATTCTTTATTTTAATCATTATAAAATGAGTAAACACCAGGGTTTTCGTATTATTGGCTACTAAATATCTTTTTTAGTTTTTTCTTCGAAAATAAATATTCCATTATAGTAATTGTTTAAAGTTTCATTTAGTGGTATATTAATATTTAATAGTAATTTTAATACATGAAAAAAAATAATAGCTATTATTTACATGGGGGATTTTATAATATATAATACTAACCATGTTTTACAGAAAGTTTTACAGAAAGAAGGATAAGTATGGTAACTATAAAGGATATCGCTAAACGCCTTGGAGTATCTATTAGTACAGTATCAAAAGGATTAAATAATGCTAGTGATATTAGTGATGATACAAGACAAAAAGTATTAGATACGGCAATAGAGATGGGGTATACCCCAAAAAGGTCTAAGGAGGCGGACGATAGGAAAATATGTATTTTCATTGAAAATATGGACTATGAAAACATCGATCAGTTTGGATATGAAATCATTGTAGGATTTAAACTGTCTGCTGCTAGGAGAAATTGGCAAATAGATGTTGTTCCAACAAATTTGCATATGCAAACCGTAGAAAAGTATGACTCCTATATGCTAAAGAATGGTTACAGTGGCGCATTTCTACTAGGCTTCGAATTACATGATGATTGGATCAAACAATTAAATAAAACCACAGTACCAACAGTCCTACTGGACAATTATATTGAAAAAAACCATCATGTGGGTTATGTTGGAACCGATAATTTCGAAGGTATAGATCTGGCAGTTGACCATTTGGTGAAATTGGGACATAAAAAAATAGCTTTTTTAAATGGTGCTAAGAACTCGATGGTATCCAACCAGCGTAATGATGCATTTATAAATAGTATTAAAATGCATGGTTTAGAATTAGACGAAAGTTTAATACGATTTGGCTATTATGTTCCTGATTGTGCAAAAGATCATGTTCCTGACTTCTTAAAAAATGGAGCAACATCAATTATATGTGCTAGTGATATTATGGCTAGTGGAGTTGTTTCTGCAGTAAAAAAAGAAGGGCTAAGTGTTCCTGAAGATATTAGTGTTATAGGCTTTGATGACTTACCTATCGCATCCCAGCTTACACCATCTTTAACAACTATAAGACAAGATAGAATAGAACTAGGTAAAAGCGCATTTTTACTACTTGATGGATTAATGCATGAGATCTCAACTAGTAAGCTTTTGTTAAGAGCAAAATTCATCGAAAGGGAATCAACATCATTTTGCAAAGCATAGATACCTTGTATTGCCAAGGCTTTTATTTCCCTTTTGTAAAAAACTCCTCCACAATCATCCTGTTTCCATCCGTTTTAATCGTAACTGCTCCGCTTTCATAGGTTATAAACACTTCACTTCCTATATCATCTAACCTTTCCAACAACTCCACATGAGGATGTCCATAACTATTATTCTTACCACAAGAAATCAGAGATATCTTCGGCTTTATAAGAGAAAGAAGCT
>CAZJCV010000027.1:0-15010 GCA_964544535.1 uncultured Lachnospiraceae bacterium
TAAATATATAAGTCTTGGAGAAGAAGGATACTTATAGTTTTAAAAAAGATAAAAGGAGATATATAAATGACTTATAAAACATACGGAATTGATTTTGGAACAAGCACCATCAAGATTTATCAAAAAAATAGTGGAATAGTATTAGATGAAAAAAATATTCTTGCAATAGAAAAAACAAACAATGTTAAAAAAATAATTGAAGGTGGCAACAAAGCCTATGAAATGCATGGCAAAGCCCCGTCTAATATAGTTGTAACATATCCAGTTAGAAATGGTGTAATTGCAGACTTAGCAGATATGCAAGCCTTGCTTAATTATTTACTAAGGAAAATGAATAAGGGCAAGAAGATGTCTGCTTCTGAATTTTATGTTGCAATTCCTTGTGATATTACTGATGTTGAAAAGAGAGCATTTATAGATTTGATATATATGTCTGATGCAAGGGCAAGGGACATAAAGGTTGTTAGAAAGCCTATAGCTGATGCTGTTGGAGTTGGCCTTGATGTTGCCTCTGCTAATGGAAACATGGTAGTGAATATTGGAGCAGATACAACTGAAATTTCAGTTATATCTTTAGGTGGAATAGTTATAAGTAATTTAATACCAGTTGGTGGCAATCAATTTGATGAATCAATAATGTCTTATGTTCGTAAAAATGACAACCTCTTAATTGGTGAAAAAACTGCAGAAGGTATTAAGAAGCAGTTAGCATCAGCTTTCCCTACTGAGGATCAAAGCATAACTGTTTATGGTCGTAATTTAGTTAAAGGATTACCAGTTAAGATTAACGTGGATTCTTCTATGGTTTTCAACTCTATTGTGGAGCAACTTTATTCAATAATTGATTCAATCAAATACACTTTAGAGAGAACACCACCAGAGATATCATCTGATATTATGGAATCAGGTATTTATATTACAGGAGGCTCGGCAACCTTGCTTGGACTAGACAAACTAATCTCTGATGAAACAGGTCTAAAAGTCAATGTTTGTGAAGATTCTGCTAATACAGTAATCAATGGATTAGGTAGGATTATTGAGGATAAGAAGCTAGCAAACTTAGCTATATCATCTAGAAAATTTGGAATTAATTAAGAAGGTAGAGAGGGATTTATGAATAGGCGGACAAAGATAAAAATTAAATCAAAGCATATTTTAATTATTGCCTTAATTTTTTTTCTTGGCTTGATGCTAGCAACTTTTATGTTTCCGGAAAAGTTTAGAGGTATTAAGGTATCAGTTGGCAATGTGGTTTCTCCTATGCAAAAAGGTATTAATACCGTGGGGAGAAACATCTCTAATCAATGGAATAAACTACAAAACATGAATGATTTAATGAATGAAAATGAAATGTTAAAAGAAGAAATAAATACAATTTCATATGAGAACAAGTTATTGCTTCAAGACAAATATGAATTAGACCGCCTTAGAGACTTATATGAGCTAGATAAAAAGTATGCAGAGTATCCAAAGGTTGCAGCAAGAGTAATTGGAGCAGATCCCAACAACTGGTTTACCACATTTACTATTAATAAAGGTAAGGCAGACGGTATTAGTGTTGATATGAATGTAATGGCAGGTAATGGGCTTGTTGGTATAGTTGAAGAAGTAGGGACAAATTGGTCAAAAGTAAGAACGATAATAGACGATCAAAGCAATGTTAGCGGTATGTTTATTAAGACCTCTGATACATGTATTGTTGAAGGGGACTTGGAAGTTATGCAAAAAGGTGTAATTAGAGTAGAGAACATTAATATAGATGCAGAAGTTGAAGAAGGTTATGAAGTTGTAACTTCTCATATAAGCAATAAATACTTACAAGGAATATTAATTGGTTATGTAAAAGATATAAGTACAGACTCTAATAAAATGACTAAATCAGCCTATTTAGTTCCAGCTGTTAATTTTGAAAAGTTAGAAGAAGTTCTTATTATTACAGAAAAAAAGAAAATTATAGAAAAGCCTGAAGAAGGGGAATAAATTAAGTGATACTAAGAATGATTGTAATAGCTATAGAAATTCTTATATGTTTTTTGCTACAAACTACAGTATTTCAGTACTTTGCTTTAGCAGGGACTGTCCCTAATTTTTTACTAATTATAACTGTAACATATGGTTTTTTAAGGGGTAGGAAGGTTGGTATAGCAGTTGGAATAATTTGTGGTTTGTTAGTTGATTCTATGTATGCAAACATAATAGGTGTTTATGCTATTATGTTTATGTTAATTGGCTATGCAAATGGATCCTTTGGGAAAATATTCAATAGATCAGATAGAGTAGTTCCAATTGTACTAATTGGTTTTAGCCAGCTTGCTTATTTTGTTTTATATTATGTTACTAACTTTTTGTTACGTGGCAAACTAAATATCTTCTTTTATTTTACCACTATTGCTTTGCCAGAAATCGTATATACTACAATAATCTCCATCATTGTTTATAGAATATTTTATAATATTGATAATAAAATTGATGCTTTATATAAGAAGGAGGCATAAAATTTGTTTGATGATATACTTGAAAAGATAAAACAAATATTCGCGTCCAGATTAATACCGATTTTTATAATTTTAATAATTTTATTTACAATTTTAGTAAATAAGTTATTTGAAATCCAAATTATTGAAGGACAAAAAAACAAAGAAGTAACATCCTCTTTACAAGACACAAGAAAGATAAGTACAGGGGCAACAAGGGGAATGATAAGGGCTTCAAATGGTGAGATATTAGCAGGTAATGAATTGATTTACACTGTAGAATTATATGACGTTTTATCTACGAATGAAGAAAAAAATTCTATGATAGCCTATTTAATAGAGACCTTAGAAGAATATAATAACGAAATCGAAATATCTTTTCCGCTTTACTATGAAGCTGGTAAGTTTCATTTCTCAGAAAGTGGAAGTGTATTAAAAACTTTTAAGACCAATGCATTTGCAAAGGGTAAATTAACCGAAGAAGAAGAAAAAGCAACAGCAAAAGAAGTCTTTGATTATATGCGTGAAGAGCGATTCGAAGTAGATGAGAAGTATTCAATAGAAGAGACCCTAGAAATATTATCACTTAGATATGCTATGTATGTTGTGTGGCCAGCGCATAATCCTCTTCTGATTTGCAGTGATGTTGATGAGGAAACAGTGGTAGCTATTAAGGAAAGAGCTCACAAGTTAAAAGGGGTAAATATTAACAAGCAGTCACATCGTTTTTATACTGAGGATAATGAACCATTTGCTCACATTTTGGGATATACAGGTTTGATAACAGAAGGAGAATTAGAGAATTACAATAGTAAAAATCCTGAAAAATATAACTCCTTTGATCTGGTAGGAAAAACTGGTATTGAAGCAAGCTTTGAAGAAATTCTATCTGGCCAAAAAGGTGAAATGACTATTGCTCTTGATGGAAACAACAAACCCACGGAAGTAATTAATAGTGTTGAACCTATAGCTGGTGGGGATGTTTATTTAACGATTAATCCTGACTTGCAAAGGGCTGTATATCAACTAGTAGAACAAAACTTATCAACTATACTTCTATCTAGAATTAACAACAGTAAAGACTATGGTAGCAGGGGTGAATCAACATCTGATATTAGAATTCCAATATACGATGTTTATTATGCCTTTATTAATAACGAAATCATAGATACTAATCATTTTAAAGCTGATGATGCAACACAACTAGAGCAGGAAGTGTACCAAACATTTCTTAATAATTTAGAAAATATATTAGGAAAACTGGATGTTGTATTAGCGATAGATAGTCAACAAAGTAGTAAAGATATTTCGGAAGAAATGAATGAATATATTTCATATATTTATGAATTACTTAACACAAATAATGTTTTGCTAAAAGATAAAGTTGATAAAAATGATGAAGTCTATATTGAATATACAAAAGATAAGATAAGTTTAAGTGAGTATTTGCAATATGCACTAGCCAACAACTGGATAGATCTTGATAAACTAGGTGTTGATGAAGAGTATTATGATACGAATGAACTTTACAATAAACTAATTGAATATATAAAAGATAGATTATTTGAAGATAAAGATTTTCACAAAATAATCTACTATTATTTAGTGGATACCTACAAATTATCAGGAACTGAAATTTGCCTTTTGTTATTTGACCAAGGTGTGTTAGAATATAATGAAGAAGACATTAGTAAACTCAAGAATGGGACAATATCTTCATATGCATTTATCACTGATAAGATGCTAAACTTAAAAATAACTCCTGATATGCTCGGACTTGAACCATATAGTGCATCTGTTATTGTAACTGACGTTAAAACTGGTAAGGTTCTTGCCATGGTTTCTTATCCTAGCTATGATAGTAATAACTATGTAGATTACTTAAGCAACAACCTTACTTCACCACTATATCCTCGTGCAGTTAAGGAGGCAATTGCACCAGGTTCCACATACAAGATGGTTAGTGCAGTAGCTGGATTAGAAGAGAATGTTATAACTCCATATGAAAAGGTTAAAGATGAATATATTTTTACAAAAACGACGCCTCATGCAAGATGTCATAGTAGAAATCATGGATCTGTTAATTTACCTGAAGCCTTAGAGGTTTCATGTAACTATTATTTTTATGAACTAGGATATAGATTAGGGTTTTCATCAGGTAACTTTAATGATAATATTGGCTTAGAGAAGCTTAGTCATTATTCAAACTTATTAGGTTTGGGACTTGCTGGAGAAACCAATCTTGAAAGTGAACTTGCTACAACTGCAAATACAGCTGTTTCAAAGGATAGTTTAGTTCGATCTGCTATTGGACAAGGTAGCAATATATTTACAGCAGCAGAGTTATCGACTTATATAACAACATTTGCAAACGGTGGTAAAAGACATGATTTAACATTGATTGATAAGACTTATGAAGATGGTAAATATATAGAGAATGAAGCAGAATACAAACAACTAGATGAAATTTCTGATAGTTCAATTGATTATATACAAAGAGGAATGTATTTAGTTGCTAATGGAGAAAGAAGTTCTATAGATTATTTGTTTGAAAATTTAGTTGAGGCAGGTATAGAAATAGCTGGTAAGACGGGTACTAGTCAGATAAGTAAGAATCATGCCAATAATGCCCTGTTTGTATCATATGGTCCATATGATAATCCTGAAATATCTATCACAGTAGTAATACCAAATGGACATAATTCAGGTAATGCCGCAAAGCTAGCAAAAGATATTTATGAATATTATTTTAATATAGCAGATGAAGATGAACTTCTTAGCGGTACAGCCGAGGAATCCTCTGCAGACACACCTGATATTTCTGATTAATAGAACATAACATAATGATTTGATTTCAAACAAAAATTTCTTGAGATTTTGTAATATTGGAGGTTTCAATGGATAATTCGGTAATAATTAAAGGTAACAAATATGGTATAAAAGTTGTATTAGATGGTGAATTGAGTTTCCCAGAACTAAAAGTTAAAATAAGAAACAAATTCAAAGATTCTTCTAAGTTTTTTGATGATGCAAAGATGGCAATTAGTTTTGAAGGTCGAGATTTAACTAGTGAAGAAGAAAGACAAATCTTAGATATAATTTCTGAAGAAACTGAACTTCATGTAGTTTGTATCATAGATAATGATAAGAAAACTGAGGAAAAATTTAAAAAATCATTAGACGAGAAGTTATTAGAATTATCAAATACAACAGGGCAATTTTATAAGGGGAATTTAAGATCAGGACAAGTCTTGGAATCTGAGACAAGTATTATAGTAATTGGTGATGTTAATCCAGGAGCAAGGATAGTATCCAAAGGTAATATTGTAGTCTTAGGAGCACTTAGAGGAACTGTTTTTGCAGGAGCAACTGGTAATTCCAATTCATTTATAGTTGCCTTAGATATGATGCCAGGGCAAATACGTATTTCAGATGCAATTGCTAGGTCACCTGATAATTTAGAAAAGAAAGAATCAAAAGAAGCTATGGTTGCTTTCTTGGAAGATGGTAATATTTACATTGAGCCATTAAGCAAGGATGCAATAAATGATATAAGTTTATAAAAGATATGAACATTATAACATTATATATAATATAAAATTATACTTGGAGGAATTTTAATAATGGGTGAAGTAATAGTTGTAACTTCTGGTAAGGGTGGAGTAGGTAAAACTACATCTACTGCTAATGTAGGTACAGGTTTAGCAATGCTAGATAAAAAAGTTGTATTAGTTGACACTGACATTGGCCTTAGAAACTTAGACGTTGTAATGGGGCTTGAAAACCGTATAGTTTATAACATAGTTGATGTTATTGAAGGAAACTGTAGATTAAAACAAGCATTAATTAGGGACAAACGTTATCCAAATCTTTTTTTACTTCCATCTGCACAAACTAGAGACAAAACAGCTGTAACAACAGAGCAGATGAAAAAACTAACAGATGACTTAAAAGAACAATTTGATTACATATTAATGGACTGTCCAGCCGGAATTGAACAAGGCTTCAAGAATGCCATTGCAGGAGCAGATAGTGCATTAGTTGTTACCACACCAGAGATATCAGCTGTTAGAGATGCTGATAGAATCATTGGCCTTTTAGAAGCAAATGAAGTTGGGAAAATCAATTTAATTGTAAATAGAATTAGACCTGATATGGTAAAACACGGTGATATGATGTCAAGTGAAGATGTAGTGGAAATACTTGCAATAGATCTTATTGGAGTAATACCTGATGATGAAAACATTGTAATTTCAACTAACCAAGGTGAACCTCTAGTAGGTACTGATACTTTAGCAGGACAAACTTATTTGAATGTCTGCCGAAGAATATTAGGGGAAGAAGTACCATTTATTGATTTGTTTGCGAAAAAAGGTTTTTTTAGCAAAATAGCAAATATGTTTAAAAACTAAAGAAGGGGAGTATATAGCTATGCGATTTTTTGATTTTTTTAAAAAAAAGACATCGAGCGATATTGCAAAAGACAGATTAAAACTTGTATTAGTTTCCGATAGGGCTGGCGTTTCACCAGAAGTGATGGAGCAGATGAAGAATGATATCATTAAAGTAATTACTAAGTATATTGAAATTGATCAAGAAGGCTTAGAAATTAATGTTTCACAAACCGAGTCGGACTCTCATAACGGTGTAGTTCCAGTTCTTTATGCTAATATTCCAATAAAAGATATGAAAAAGAATTAATAGGGATGGTATCATGATCAATTTTAAAAAATACGATTTAAAGAATTATAACATATCGTTAATCGTTATTGTTACAGTGCTTTCATTGATAGGAATATTTCTTATATCTATCGTGCAAAAAGACACTGAACGTTTATTTGAAAAACAAATATTAGGATTAGTTGCAGGATTAATGATAGCATTGGTCGTATCCTTTATTGATTATCGTTTTATAGGTAAGTTTTTTATTGTATTCTATATTATTAATTTGGGATTATTAATTGCTGTTAAGTTATATGGTAATAACGTGTATGGTGCAACAAGATGGTTAGAACTGAAGTACTTTACATTTCAACCTTCTGAACTTAGCAAAGTAATAATGATTATATTTTTTGCAAAGTTATTTACTATATTCAAAGAAAAACTTAACACTTTCCCAGTTATTATGTTATCAATAGTTACATTTGCAATACCAATTTATTTGGTTTTATCGCAGCCAGACTTATCATCAAGCTTAGTTTTTATTTTTGTATTTGCTATGATGATATATGTTGCAGGCTTAAAATATAAGATTATTGTTCCGGTTTTACTTATTGGAATTCCTTTGTTTTTTGGATTGTTTTGGTATGTACAACAGGATTATCAAGTGATACTATCACCTAGTCAACAACTAAGAGTCTTGTCTATTATTAATCCGGAAGAATATGAAGGAACTATGTATCAGCAAGAGAATTCTATAACTGTTATTGGTTCAGGAAAGCTAACAGGCAAACTTCTTCAAGAAGAAGGAACAGAAGCGATACTTAGTGATACTTATGTTCCAGTTTCAGAAAGTGACTTTATATTTTCAGTAGTAGGAGAGGCTTTTGGATTTATCGGAGCTTTTTTAGTACTTTTACTATATGTAATAATTATTATAAAATGCTTAATGGTAGCGCACAGCTCTTCAGACTATATGGGAATGTTAATTGCTTCAGGTGTTGGCTGTATGTTTATGTTTCAAGTATTTGTTAATGTAGGGGTTGTAACAGCAATTTTACCTAATACAGGTTTACCATTACCGTTTTTAAGTTATGGTTTAAGTTCATTGCTTAGTAGTTTTATAGCGATAGGATTAGTTCTTAATATTAGTTTGCAAAAAAATAAGAGAAGGAGGTAGCATTATGAATATTGGGTTGATAGCACATGATGCTAAAAAAATATTGATGCAGAATTTTTGCATAGCATATAGGGGTATACTAAATAAACATTCTTTGTTTGCCACAGGTACTACTGGCAGACTTATTGAAGAAGTGACGAACTTAAATGTGCATAAATATTTAGCAGGGCATTTAGGAGGAGAACAGCAGCTAGGTTCGCAAATTGAACATAATCAAATTGATTTGGTTGTTTTTTTAAGAGATCCTCTTACTCCCAAATCACATGAGCCAGATATTAATAATGTAGTACATCTATGTGATACTCATAATATACCACTGGCAACTAATTTAGCAACTGCAGAATTATTAATAAAATCATTAGACCGGGGAGACTTGTCTTGGCGAGATGCATACAAAACACAATAAAAAAATTTATAGCTATAGTATTATTAATAATAATGATATCTTCATTAGCATCATGTACAAAGAATAGTAATAATGTACCAAATTACAAGGATATAAATACTAAAGAGAAGCAGCAAACTCAATTTATTAATTCAGATATAAGTGTTTCGGATTTTTATAGTGTCGATTTAGCTGTTATACCAATAGAAGAGGATGGTTATGATGAGAATATTACTGCGTCTTCTTCTTTGCTTGTTAATGTAACAGATAATGAGTTTGTTTTTGCAGATAATATTTATCAAAAGTTGTATCCTGCAAGCATAACTAAGATTATTACTGCCTTAGTTGTATTAGAACAAGGTAATTTAGATGATACAGTTGTTTTTAGCAAAAATGCTTGTAGCATAGATGAAGAAGGTGCAAAACTTTGTGGTTTTACAGAAGGTGATCAGATTGAATTAAGATCATTGCTTAATATCTTTTTGGTTTATTCGGCTAATGATGCTGGAATAGCACTTGCTGAACATATATCAGGTTCAGAAGAAGAATTTGCCAAAGAAATGAATAAAACTTCAAAAAGATTAGGTGCTGTACATTCAAACTTTGTAAACTCTCATGGCTTACACGATGATAATCATTACACAACTTCTTATGATTTGTATTTAATATTTAATGAACTGTTAAAATATGATGAGTTTGTTTCTATTATTAATAAGTCTAGTGTTACTGAAAGTTATCTACTAGCAAACAAAGAAACAAAGACTCATCAATATATGAATACAAATCGCTATTTACTCGGCAAAACTGATAAGCCTGAAAATGTCTCTGTTATAGGTGGCAAAACAGGAACTACTCAAAAGGCTGGAAGTTGTTTGATTTTATATAGCTTTGATAGTAATGAAAATGAATATATATCTGTGATTCTACAAGCCGAAAGTAGTAATCATTTATATAATCAAATGACTTATTTATTAAACATGATAGAATAACCTAATGTATTAGAAAATCCTGTTGTTTTTTATGTCTCATTGTACTATAATTAGCATATGAATAAACAGGTTTTTATACATATCAACTAATACTAACTATCTTAAGGAGGAGATATCAATGATACAGTTAATCACTGGCACAAAGGGAAAAGGCAAAACCAAGATTTTACTTGACAAAGTAAACTCCGCTGTAAAAGAAGTAAAAGGTACGATTGTTTATCTAGATAAGAGCAATAAACATATGTATGAATTAAGTAACAAAGTTCGTTTAATTGATGTAAAATCATATCTAATAGAAAACACAGATGAATTCTTAGGTTTTATAAGTGGTGTAATTTCACAGGATCACGATCTTGAAAAAATTTATGTAGATAGCTTTCTGCATATTTCACATCTAGAAAGTAAAGAATTAGAACAACTCATTCCAATATTTGAAAAACTTAATATTTTAACGGACAGATACGAGGTAGACTTTGTGATAAGTATGTCTTGTAATGAAGATGATTTGCCAGATGCGTTGACTAAATATGTTGATGTATCTTTATAATATACGAAATTATTTTAATTAAATATAAAGGCTATGCAAGAAGCACACTAATTTGTTTCCTGCATAGCCTTTTTAAATTTTTTATTGTTGCATAAGAGATATGGATGTTTTTATTCCAATTAAGTATCGCTTTCAATTCTTCCAAAAAAGGACAGGCAGTATAAGCCTGCTAAACCTACTAAGGTATAAATAATTCTGGACAAGATTGACATATCTCCAAAAATTATACGCACAAGGTCTATTTGAAACAATCCAATTAGTCCCCAATTGACAGCTCCAATTACAACTAAAACTAAACAAGTATAATCTAATGTTTTCATTATAAGGTCTCCTTTTAATATATTTTTAATATTATTTCCAATATTAAAGTTTATATTCATTTATATGTAAAGAAAATATCAGAATTAGGTCTTTATTTATAATGAAATTATAAGTATAATATAAGTTGTACGGAAATGTGGACATGATAGGAAGGAGTCACATATTTGAAGAAGAAATCTAACATAAGAAAATTTAGAAAACGAAAGAGCATAAATGTTGGGCATATCGTTTTTCTAATTATATTTTTGTATATTTTTATTAGCGTCTATTTGTATTTTACAAAAGAACACTTGACTATTTATGAAGTTAGAAAAGGTTCAATTGCTAAAGATACAATTTTTAATGGTTTAATTCTTCGTGAGGAAGAAGTTCATAATACAAGTATGGCCGGATATGTTTATTATTATTATAAAGAAGGAGACAGAGTTTCTAAAAACTCACTTATTTATTCTATAGATGAAAATCAAAACAATACTACTTTAGTTGATAGTGAATTAGATAGCCCTACTTTGGACAAAGAGGAAATATATAAGATTAAGAAGGAAATATCTAGCTTTCAACAAAACTATGATAATTCTAATTACTTAGCGTCATATGATTTGAAGTATAACTTAAACAATGCTTCTCTTGATATAATGAATGAGCAAAGACAAAGCTTTTTAAGAGAACAAGAAAGTTCTAGTGATAATACTTACTTTGAAATAGTGAACTCAGTATCAAGTGGAATAATTACATATTATACAGATGAACTTGAAGGCTTGTCAGCAGGGGATATTAAGTATGAACATTTCGAATTAGAAAACTATAACAAAATATCACTTCGTAAAAATGAAATTTATGAAGCTAATGCACCTGTATATAAGATTGTGACAGATAATACATGGGATATTATAATACCTATTAATGAAGAGCAATATAAATATATTACTAATAAGAGTAATAAATCAGATTATGAAGTTACCATAAAATTTAGGAATGAAGGAATTGAAAGTACTGGCAAATTGTCTTGCTTTATAAATGATGAAGAGTATTTTGGGAAGATAAGATTAGACAATTATATGGAAAAGTTTGCAGGCCAACGTTTTGTAGAAATAGAACTACAGATGGATAAAAATACAGGTCTTAAAATCCCCAATTCTGCTATTGTTGATAAAGAATTTTATAAAGTTCCCCATGAATTTTTTTCACAGGGTGGAGATACAGACAGTCTTGGTGTTATTCTAGAAGGTGTAGATGAAAATGATGAGTTAACAATGACATTTGTTCCAACTGAAATTTTCTATGAAGATGAAAACTATGGTTATATTAACAGCTTGATATTTGAGCCGAATAGTAGGATTCTATCTGAAACAGACAAGGACCTAAGGTTAAGTGAGAAAGATACTTTAAAGGGCGTTTATAATGTAAATAAAGGATTTGCTGTATTTAGACGTATTGAAATAATTGAAGAAGGACAAGAGTATACCATAGTAAAAGATGAGACATCTTTTGGTATTTCAGCTTACGATCAAATTGCCCTTATTGGTGATACAGCTATTGAACAACAGATTATTTATTAAGGAGAGTATATTATATGATTTTTGATAACTTGAAAAATGTTGAAGAAAATATTTCTAATGCTTGTAAGAGAGCAGCTAGGAATAGAGAAGACATCACATTGATTGCTGTGAGCAAAACAAAGCCTGTAGAGATGATGGAAGAAGCATTAGAAGCAGGAATTAAAGATTTTGGAGAGAATAAAGTACAAGAACTTATTTCCAAATATGAAGAAATGAACAATAACTCTAATGAGCATATTAATTGGCATATGATAGGTCATTTACAAAGAAATAAAGTCAAATATATTGTCGATAAGGTAGAGTTGATACATTCGGTTGATTCTTTAAGACTTGCAAAGCAAATTGAAAAAGAAGCGAAAAAGAGGAATGTTGAGTCGGATATATTAATTGAAGTTAACATAGCAAATGATCCTAATAAGTTTGGATTTAAAGAAGAAGAGTTATATACTGCTATTGAAGAAATATCTAATCTAGAACATGTTAATATAAAAGGATTAATGACAATTGCACCATATGTTGACGACTCAGAAGATAATCGAGGATATTTTAGAAGAATTAAACAGTTATCTGTTGACATAGACTCAAAAAACATTGATAATGTAAGTATGGATATACTTTCTATGGGTATGAGTGGTGATTATGAAGTTGCTATTGAAGAAGGTGCTACTATAGTACGCATAGGAACAGGTATATTCGGCGACAGAAATTACTAGGCTAACAAATAGACATAAAGTAAACATAGAATAATATATCATAGGAGATAAGGTTATGGCTAATGTATTTAAAGGTTTTTTAGATTTTTTTAGACTAGACGATGAGGATGATTACTTTGATGATTTTGATGAACTTGAACTAAAAGAAGAGAAAGAACGTAGACGTGCTGCAAGGGAAGAGCGTAGGGCTTTAAAGCAAGAAAGAAAGGATGATAGTATGCCAGGAATATCTCCTAGGCCATCCACTGCTAGTAGCAACAAAAGAACAAGAAGCAGTTCAAGCAAAGTTGTACCAATCAGATCTTCAGTAAAAGGTTTTGAAGTATCTATTATGAAACCAACTATTTTTGAAGATTCGCAAGAAATTTGCGACTTGTTAATATCTGGACGTGTAACGGTTATTAACTTAGAAGGATTTGATATTGATATTGCACAAAGAATTATGGATTTTGTATCAGGATGTGTATATGCAATTAATGGTAAGCTACATCAAATTTCTAATTATATTTTTATCGTTACACCTGAGAATGTTGATATTTCAGGAGACTATCTAGAATTGCTAGAAAGTAATGGGTTTGAAGTACCAACTTTGAACAAGGAGTTTTAACAAGTATGCGAGGAGACAAAGAAGAACAATTATTAATAAAAAGATTCAAGGAACTAGGAGCAACAGCATATTATAAAGGCATTTCAACATATACTGATTTCCTTAACTTAAATGAAATCAGTATATTTCATTCTATCAAAAAAGATTTGGGCAAGCTACTCTATGAAGGTTATGGCGGATACGAAGGAGCAGAAAGACAAGTTTTTTTTTGAATAGAAATGATATGGAACTTAATTATGATGAATATATATCTTGTGTACTAATTGAACCTTTGAATAAAAAATTTAGTGATAAGTTAAACCACCGAGATTTTCTAGGTTCCATATTAGGGTTGGGGCTTGAAAGAGCTAAGATAGGTGATATATTAGTTAGAGATAATGAGGCTTACTGCTTTTGCTTCACCAATATTAGTAAGTTCATTATAGATAACTTAAATAAGGTGAAACACACACCTGTATCCTGTAGTATAGTTGATAATAAGACTAATTATTTCACTCCTAATTTTATTGAGATTAGAGGAACTATCAGCTCTAATAGGTTGGACTCTATAATCTCTGTAGCCCTAAAAACTTCCAGGAACAAAGTGTTAAATCTCATATCAAGTGGTAAGATATTTATAAATGGTAAGGAAGTTCTTTCTAACAGCTACACTTTAAAAGAAGAAGATGTTTTCTCAATTAGAGGTTATGGTAAGTTTATATACAAAGGCGAGAAAGGACAAAGCAGAAAAGGAAGACTACACATTCTGTTATTAAAATACAATTAGGAGGGAATTTATGATTACACCTGTTGAACTACAAAGCAAAGTTTTCAAATCTGGTTTTGGCTATGATAAGAAAGATGTAGATAATTATCTAGAAGAAATATTAGTTGATTATGAAAAGTTATATAAAAACAATTTAGAGTTAACTGAATCCCTGTTTGAGTTAAAAGAAAAATTAAAATACTATAGATCTATTGAAAGAACTCTGCAAAAAGCTTTAATTCTTGCTGAAAAGACTGCTGAAACTACTAAGCAATCTGCTAAGGAAGAAGCAGAAATTACTATTAAAGAAGCAAGGTTAAATGCAAACTCCATAGTTAGGGATGCTAAGAATGAAGTAGCAAGCATTCACAGACAATCAATTGATTTAATTCAACAATATGAATTGTACAAGGCTCAATTCAAACAATTAGCTATGACTCAATATGAACTAATCAACAGTGATACCTTTAAGATTCAAGTAGCCAATTTATCTAATCTTGTTTTTAAAGAAGATAAGAAAGAAGAAATAGAAGAAGATATACCTGTTAATACAGAAGAAGTTATAGAAGAAGATGAAGATATAAATACAGAAGAAATTATAGAAGAAGAAACAGAAGAAATAGAAGAAATAGAAGAAACAGAAGAAAACAAAATTACTGAATCAGAAGATGTAATTGAAGAAGAGAATAATACAGACTTAGAAAAAATTGATCATGAAGATGAATCATTATCAAAATCATATTTAGATATGCATGAAATAGTTGACGAGACTTCAAGTGAAGATAACAAAGATAAAGATGAAGAAGAAGATAAAGATGAAGATAAAGATGA
>CAZJCV010000027.1:15110-24261 GCA_964544535.1 uncultured Lachnospiraceae bacterium
GAAGATAAAGATGAAGATAAAGATGACAAAGATATAGATGATAATTTTATGTTTTTTAATTTAGGAGATGACGAATAGAGGTAATTATGGAATATTTTATACAAGTAAAAGAAGAAGGAAAGGTAATTTACCCCATTAGCCTTACAAATAATTTTGAAGAATTATATAATTTACTAAACAATCTAAATGCTGACAAGAAAAAAGTATGTATAGTCTTAGATTCTAATGTTGGTAAGCTATATACAGATGATATATGTAATGCAATTAGCAAAAGTGTAAAAGAAGTGCATACATTTAGTTTCTTATCTGGAGAAAAACAAAAGAATTTAGATACGGTTTATTGCTTGTATGAAAAACTAATAGAATTAAAGTTTGATAGAAAGGATATTTTAATTGCACTTGGTGGAGGTGTAGTTGGTGACTTAACAGGTTTTGCTGCAGCTACATATTTACGAGGAATTTCTTTTATACAAATCCCAACATCCTTATTAGCTATGGTTGATAGTAGTATTGGTGGCAAAACAGGGGTTGATTTTTTAGGTTATAAAAATATGGTTGGTGCTTTTCATCAACCAGTTGCTGTACATATCAATACTAATACGCTCAAATCCCTACCTAAAGAGCATTTCAACAATGGGATGGCGGAAATCATTAAGCATGGCTTGATTAAGGATTTAGACTACTTTAAATGGCTTGAGTGCAATAAAGATTCTATTAATTCCTTCAACCTAGATATAATTAATGAGATGATATACAAAAGCTGTATAATAAAAAAGGAAGTAGTAGAAAATGATCCAAAAGAACAAGGAGAAAGAGCTTTGTTAAACTTTGGACATACTATTGGACATGCTATAGAAAAGGCTATGGATTTTGAATTATTGCATGGAGAATGTGTAGCTCTTGGTATGGTTTCAGCTGCTTATATTTCCTTGAATAGAGCGTATATAACTAAGAAAGATTTTGACTATATAATTAGAATACTTAAAGACTTTAATTTAAAAGTTAATTTGTCCTCTAGCTTGTTGAATGTTGATTCACTTTTAGAGATTATTAAACATGACAAAAAACAAGAATCTGGAAAGCTTAAGTTCATTTTATTAAAAGAGATTGGTCATGCTTATATAGAAACTAGTGTGACTACATGTGAAATAACATCTGCTATAAACTATATTTTAAAATAATTTGCTTAATAAATTACTGGAGGATCTATGAACAAAAAAAGTAAAGCTACTATAATTAGAAGTATAAGACATTTGATTTATATAATAATATTAATTATAATTGATCAACTTTCAAAACATTGGGTTACAATAAATTTAAAGAACAAAAA
The DNA here is from genome assembly GCA_964544535.1 of uncultured Lachnospiraceae bacterium. Lineage (GTDB taxonomy): Bacteria > Bacillota > Clostridia > Lachnospirales > Lachnospiraceae > JAAYRG01. The sequence goes on from CAZJCV010000027.1 coordinate 16,441, forward strand.
CGCAATTAAATTAATTCCAGATGTACTTCACCTACACTATATTGAAAATGATGGTGCTGTTTTTGGTGCTTTTAGTGGAAGTGTATCAATATTAACTGTAATTACATTAATTGTTATGATTGCACTTGTTTATTTTTATTTTAAAATACCACCTACAAAGAGATATAATTTTTTAAGAATTATTCTAGTATTCATACTAGCAGGTGCAGTTGGTAATCTAATTGATAGAATTAGCTTAGATTATGTGGTGGACTTTATATATTTTGCATTAATTAATTTTCCAACCTTTAACATCGCCGACTCATATGTAGTAGTTGCAGCATTTGCTTTTTTATTTTTAGCGATTTTTTATTATAAAGATGAAGACTTCGCGTTTTTAGACAAAGCCCAAGAGGATGAGAATACTGATGAACAGTAAATACGAATTATTTGTAAATGATAATGATATAGGAACACGAATTGACAAATATATATCTAATCATCTAGATAAGTATACAAGAAGTCAGATTCAAAAAGCGATAAAAGATGGTTTTGTTTATGTGAATAATAACAATGTAAAAGCAAACTATAAAGTAAAAGCAAATGATTATATAGTAATTAATATACAACTGCCTGAAGTAGTTACTATTAAAGCTGAAGATATACCTATTGATGTAATATATGAAGATGATGATCTTATAATTATAAATAAAGCAAAGGGTGTAGTAGTTCATCCTGCTTCTACCCATAATAGTGGAACTTTAGTAAATGGATTATTATATCATTATAAGAACCAATTATCAGAAATAAATGGAGATAAGCGACCAGGGATAGTTCATAGGCTAGACAAGAATACAACAGGTGCTTTAATAGTTTGCAAAAATGATAAGAGCCATAAATCTATTGCTAGACAGTTGAAAGAGAAGACGGTTACAAGGAAGTACAATGCTATAGTATATAATGCATTTTCACAAGAAAAGGGTGTAATAGAGGCTCCAATTGCAAGGCATCCTGTAAATAGAATGAAAATGGCTATTAATTATGATAATGGTAAAAATGCAATTACACATTATAAAGTCATAGAGAACTTAAAACATAACTTCACCCATGTAGAATGTAAACTAGAAACAGGAAGGACACATCAAATACGAGTTCATATGTCAAGTATTTCTCATCCTATTCTTGGGGATGATAAATATGGACCTTCTAAGAGTCGATTTAAACTAGAAGGTCAAGCCTTACATGCAAGAATTATTGGTTTTGAACATCCTTCTTACAAAAAATATATGGAATTTGAAGCACCACTTCCAGATTATTTTATAAAACTTATTAATAAATTAAGTAAGTAGCAATTTTTATGTTGACATATAATTCCTTAGTGGTTAAAATATAAAATACTATCAACTACAAAGGTAGAAGAGACATATTTGGGTAACTTTTTATTTGTCTACGGGTGTAGAACATTGGACAAGTTTTAAAATTGGAGAGGAGATAATATATGGAACAGTCAACTCTACGTCTTCATGCTGGTGAATTAAATGTTATGGAACTACTTTGGTCTAACAAATCATTAGCCGCTAAAGACATAGCAAGTATTATTAAAGAATACATAGGATGGGAGAAGAACACAACATATACAGTGATAAAAAGGTTAATAGATAAGGGTGTTGTAAAAAGGCAAGATCCTGGCTATATATGTATTCCTTTAATAACTAAAGATAAAGTGCAAGATATAGAAACCCAAGTACTCTTAGACAAACTTTTTAATAGTTCTTTGTCAGACTTTTTTGTTGAATATTTATCTGTCAAAAAATTAAAGCAAGTAGAATTATTAGAACTAGAAAAAATAATAAGTGATCAAAAGTATTCAAATTATAAGATATATAGTAATACTAATTAATGAGAAGGGTGTGATTATATGAAATTAATATATGTTATAGTTCGTAATGTTGATAGTGGTCATGTATTAGAAGAACTTAATAAAAAAGGTTTTTATGTTACAAAACTATCATCAACTGGAGGGTTTTTAAGAGAAGGCAATACAACGTTAATGATAGGTACAGATGAAGATAAGGTGGAAGAGGTAATTGATATTGTTAAGAAAGAAGTTGGGCCAAGACAAGAAATACTTGCTAGTCCAGGAACTCCACCAAACTTTAATTCAACTCAGCTTATGGTTAGTATAGGCGGGGCAACTATCTTTGTAACGGATGTGGATAGATTCGAAAGAATATAATAAATAATAATAAATCATGTGGTTATTCTATTAATATAGTACTAACTACATGATTTTTTTAAGAAAGGCGTACTGACAATATGATAGAAAGCAATAAAATAAAGATTCCACAAGAAGCATTTACTCATGCTGGCAAGTTTCATTCTGATGATGTTTTTTCTGCTGCATTACTTACTTATCTTAATCCTGATATCAAAATTAAAAGAGGCTATGTTATTCCAGAAGATTTTACTGGTATTGTTTTTGATATAGGAGGGGGAGAATTTGATCATCACCAAGAAGGTGCCTTAATTAGAGATAATGGTATTCCATATGCGGCCTTTGGCCTTTTGTGGAAAGAATTTGGACAACTAATACTAGCTAAAAAGGATGCTGAGAATTTTGATAAAGCATTTGTTCAACCTTTAGATTATTCTGATAATACTGGAGCTTATAATGAACTTGCAGAACTTATATCCTTATTTAATCCTAATTGGGATGAACGAGCAGATTACAATGTGTGTTTTAATGATGCAAAAGAAATAGCCTTAGCCATTCTAACAAAAAGGTTTAACTATATTAAAAGTTTAAATAGAGCAGAAGACTTTGTTAAAGAAGTAATAAGCAAAGCAGAAGATAACATTGCAGTACTGCCAAAACGCGCTCCATGGAAGCATTTTGTTGATGGAACTGATATAGAATTTGTAGTTTATCCATCAGATAGAGGTGGCTATAATGCTCAAGGAGTTCCTGAATCTATAGCCAGTACAAATTTAAAGATTCCTTTCCCAAAAGAATGGAGAGGTAAAAGCGCAGATGAATTAAAAGCAATTTCTGCTGTTGAAACATTGAGTTTTTGTCATAATAGTGGCTTTTTAATAAGTGCAGGAACTATAGAAGACACTATAAAGGCATGTAAACTAGCAAAAGATCAAGAAAAGTAAAGAATCTTTTTATACTTCATATCTGTCTTTCTTCAACATATAATTTATTGAAGAAAGTAAAAAAGAGGTTAAAATGATTATTCATGTTATTGAAGCAGGAGATACAATATTTTCTATTGCAAATTATTATGGAGTTCCCCAAAACTGGATAATAAGAGAAAACAATATTGACGATCCCTTTAATTTAGTAATAGGATCTGCATTAGTTATTTTATATCCAAAAATAACCCATCAAGTAGAAGAAGGGGACACTTTAGGATCAATAGCTAAGATGTATAATGTGACAATTATGGATTTGCTTAGATATAATTCTTTTTTATCAGAACAAGAATGTTTAATAGTTGGAGATATACTCGTAATTGAATATACAGATGAGAAAACATCAGAGATATCTGTTGTTGGCTATTCTTATCCTTTTATAAATGAAGATGTTCTAAGAAGAACCCTACCATATTTAAGTTTTTTACTTATAAATAATTTTGTAATTGATTCAAATGAAATTATAATGAATGATGATACAATGGTTATTGAGTATGCAAAGATCTATGGAGTTGCACCAATTTTACAGATTTCATTTGCGAATCAAGGAGATATTAGGCAAAGTGATATAGCACATACAATATTAAATAATGAAAGCCTTAAAAAAAATATAATAGAAAGTATTATTAATAATGTGTTAGAAAAAGGATATGCAGGAATAGGAATATATCCCCTCTATGTATTCCCATCTGATAGGCAACTTTATATTGATTTACTGAAAGAAATAGCAGAGCGTATAAGTGAAATGGGTCTTATTTTATTTAACACACTAATACCAAACTCCTTTGAATTAATATCAGATATTTTTATAAACCAAGAATATGCAAAAACAATAGATAGACTAGCAGATACTTCTATATTCTTTCCAAACAGTATTGGAATGGTAATAGGGCTACCAATAGGATCTTCTAGTTATTTGCTAATGCAAGAATTGATAAGTTATCTTCTAAGATTAATTTCAAAAGAAGAATTATGTTTTGGAATAAGCACAGTGGGTTATATTTTGGATTTACCTAATGTATCAGGTGTTTCAGAAGGCCATGTTATTTCAGCTGAAACTGCATACAATTTAGCAAGAGATTATGGACTAAGAATAAGTTTTGATGAGGGAACACAATCTGCTTATTTTATATATCAAGATAATAACATTGAGCGCCTTGTTCGTTTTAGAGATGCTAGAACTGTAGTTTCCTATTTAGAGCTTATAAATAAATTTAATTTATCTGGGACTGGCATATGGAATATAATGGACTTTTTTGACCAACTATGGCTAATAATCAACTCCCAATACAATATATACAAAGTTGACAATTAATCTTCAAACTATCTAATTGAAAACATATAGTTTTTGTTTTATTATATACTTAGTTAGTTTGAAAAAATTATTTAAGAATGAGGATAAAATGAATATAGCAAATTTTTTAACTACAAAAAGTGAAGTGGCATATGTGTTCGATGATTTCACCTTAAGACAAGGATTAGAGAAGATGCATTATCATAAATATGCTGCAATTCCAGTTTTATCAAGGGACAACAAATACATAGGAACAATAAGTGAAGGAACTTTTCTTTGGTTTATCATGGACGATTACTATGAAGAGCTAAGTAACATTGAAGATGACAAATCATCTATTCAAAAATTAGAAGAAATTAAGATTGCAGATGTGGTTACTATAGATAAAAACCCACCTGTACCAATAACAGCTAAGATGGATGAAGTATTAGCAAAGGCAATGGACAAAAACTTTATACCCGTAATTGATGATAGGCAATACTTTATAGGTATTGTTAAACGTAGGGATATAATCAAGTATTTTATAAACAAACTAAAGGTATAGAGTAGCACAATTTACATCAGGAGGAAAACATGAGTAAAATTAGAATAGGAATTGTTGGATATGGCAATCTTGGCAAAAGTGTTGAAACAGGTATAAGGCAAAATGATGACATGGAACTGATTGGAATTTTTACAAGACGAGAGCCATCAACTATAAAAACTCAAATAAAGGAATCTAAGGTCTACCATATTGATCAAGCGAAAGACCTTGTGAATGATATAGATGTTATAATACTTTGTGGTGGTAGTAAAAACGATATTCCAAACCAAGCTCCTTTATTTGCTAGTATGTTTAATACAGTGGATGGATATGATACTCATGCAAAAATACCAGAATATTTTGATGTTATAGATAGAATTACTAAAGAGTCAGGTAAGACTTCTATTATTTCAAGTGGGTGGGATCCTGGAATGTTCTCTTTAAATAGATTATATGCTCAGGCTATTTTGCCTGTAGGTCAGACCCATACTTTTTGGGGTAAGGGTGTAAGTCAAGGACATTCAGATGCAGTAAGAGGTGTGGATGGAGTGAAGGATGCAGTTCAATATACCATCCCCATAGATAGAGCTATTGATTCAATTAAAAAGGGAGAAAGTCCCCATCTTTTGGCTAGTGAAAAGCATAAGAGAGAATGTTATGTGCTTGCAGAAGATGGCGCAGATAAAGAACGTATTGAAAAAGATATAAAAACTATGCCAAATTATTTTGCTGATTATGATACTCAAGTATATTTTATAACAGATGAAGAATTAAAAAGAGATCATGCTGGTATTCCTCATGGAGGATTAGTTATTCATCATGGACAAACTGGCCTAAACAATGAAAACAATCATATTATTGAATACAATATAAAGCTAGAATCAAATCCAGACTTTACTGCTAGTGTTTTGATTGCATATGCAAGGGCAGCATATCGCCTAAACAAAGAAGGTAACTTTGGGGCAAAGACTGTAGTAGATATAGCCCCTGTATATTTATCTAGTAAATCAGCTGAAGATATTAGAAAAGAATTAATATAAAATCCGACTTTAAATGAAGGTATAAAAGATGGACCTTACATTGTATCAGGAGGTATGTCCTTATCTGAAAAATATACCTAAAGGATATTCAGATAAATAATCTAGATTCGAAGTTCGAGGCTACTGGAAATGATGCTAGCATATAAAGTATACTTTTCAGTAGCCTCTTTTTAAAATAAATTACTGACAAAAAAAATATGTCGTGGTACGATATAAGAGAAATATGTCGTGTCACGACATAAGTTTAATTAAAAGGGAGGACTAGTTATATGAAAGAAAAGTTGTACATATTTAAAGAAAAGTATCCAATACTACTATCTGTTGTTATTGCTGTTTTGTGGATTATGATTTTGTTGATTTTCGGAAGGGTTTTTGCTAAGATTCCTTTTATTGTTGAGACTGGAAATGGATATACCCATCAATTATTCACAGATTTAGTTGCAACAATTTTGGGTATAGGATTAATTCTATTGTTTGCTTATAAGAAGATATTTAAAGAAAGAAAATATAGTATAGGTAAGGAGATCCTAACAGGCTTATATCCAATAATAGCTGGTGGATTAGTTGTTTTATCTAATATTTATTTGTATATTATGTCTAGTGTTTTTCCAGAGCTTTTAGAAGAACTTGGGGTTTCTACTTCCTATTCAGTTCATTCTGCTGGTCAAATTCTAATATTTATTGTCACCATGATATTAGTAGGAACAGCAGAAGAATTTACATTTCGAGGCTTAATAGCAAACCTTATATTCGACAAATATGGAAAAACTTCAAAAGGTGTTTGGTTTTCAACAATTATTACAGGGGTGATTTTTGGCTCACTCCATCTAACGAATGCCTTATCTCCAGGGATATCACTTTTTAGTGCAGCGATTCAGGCAACATTAGCTGGAGTATTAGGCATGGTATTTACAGCTATTTACTTTCGCACTAGAAATATTTGGTTTTTAGTTTTTCTTCATGCTTATAATAATTTTGCAGCTTTGTTTGGATCAGGAGTTTTAGGACAGGGCACTATAGATTCAACGATTGATACGTATTCATTTATTAATATAATTGGTATAATTCCTTATATAATTGTTCTCTTAGTGCTATTAAGGAAAAGCAAGATGGAAGAAATACTTGATATGGAAAAAGTTTAATACAAGATAGTTTTGAAGGGAGAAAAAGACATGGGTATTGTTTCAACTTATATTGTTCCACATCCACCACTTATTATTCCAGATATAGGTAGAGGGCAAGAACGTGGAATTGCAGATACTATTGAATCATTTAATAAGATTGCAAGAAAAATTAGTGAGATTAAACCAGATACAATTATTGTACTTACTTCACATTCTATAATGTATGATGATTATATTCATATTTCTCCAGGTAAAAAAGCAAGTGGTGACTTTAGAGATTTTGGTCATAAAAGTGTATCTATTGAAACAAGATATGACCAAGAATTAGTAGGATTAATAGAGGATGAAGTTAATAATAAGGGTATAGCTGCGGGAACTATGGGAGAGAGAAACAAAAAGCTTGATCATGCTTTTATGATTCCCTTGTATTTTGTTGACAAGTATTATAAGGACTACAAAACTGTAAGAGTTGGTATTTCAGGCTTATCTTTCTTAAAACATTATCAATTCGGCAAATGTATTGCTAAGGCAGCAGATAAGAGCGATAAAAAAGTAGTTGTAATCGCCAGTGGGGACTTATCACACAAGCTTAAAGAAAAGGGACCTTATGGATATAAGGAAGAAGGGCCAGTATATGATAGGGAAGTCACAAGAGCTATGGAC
>CAZJCV010000028.1:0-24109 GCA_964544535.1 uncultured Lachnospiraceae bacterium
AACTATGTTTTACCAAGTAAAAATCTAGGTGTTAAACATAGTATACGAGGAGAAAGACAGTATGAAAAGTAGTTTGATTGTATATGAATCAAGTCACCATGACAATACCCAGAAAGTAGTAGAGAATATAGCACAAAAGTATAAGGCAAGAATGGAAAGGGTTAGCGATGCCGATAAGATAAAAGATTTGGAGCAATACGAAGTGTTTTTGTTTGCATCAGGTATTTATCATGGAAAACCTGGACCCAATCTTATGAGTTTTATTGAGAAAAACGCAAAAAGAATTTATAACAAAAAGGTACTATTACTTCTTACAAGTGGTACAAATAAAAAAAAATATATGCATGAATTTAAGAAAGAATTAGAAAAGTATGATATAAATGTAGATGAAGATTATCAATGTTTAGGTTATGATACTTTTGGACCTTGGAAGTTTATAGGTGGAATAGCAAAAAACCATCCTAATATTGATGAGATACAAACGGCATGCAATGTCTTTCGTGAATGGTTGGAATAAGACATATGTTTCATCCAGTACGATGATGGGAGAATTATGCTCTTACAGATGACAAAAAGAAAAAAACAAAGAATTAAATATATGATTGCCTTTCTTTTATTACTGTTTGTTGAAGTGCTGATTGCATTATATATTCGCGACTCATTTATTCGTCCTTATCTAGGAGATATGCTTGTTGTGATTGTGATATATTGCTTCATAAGAATATTTGCACCTGACAAATTCAGCTTGTTACCCTTATATATTTTTATATTTGCAACATGGGTAGAAGTTCTACAGTATTTCAATCTAATACAAATACTAGGATTGGAAAACAACAGATTTTTGCGAGTGCTGGTTGGCACAGTATTTGATATTAAAGATATAGCGTGTTATGGAGTAGGATGTCTTTTTCTTGGAGCAATTGAACTTGTAAAGGATAAATATAAAACGACAAAGTGATTGGATACAGACACCTCGTAACTGTATAAATACAGAGAGAGGTGTCTGATTTATTTAATTAAGAAAGTACTCCTGTTAAATAAAAAACCGTTCCACTGTGGATGCCTACTCACGCATACTACGGATTATATATTACTTCCGAACACGAGATTTGTGAAATGAAAGAGGTTAGCGACAGAATAAATATATAAAAAAGGTCGTAAATGAAAATATATTATGTTATAATTATTTATAATATTGTTAAAAATGTAAAAAGAGTTGCCAAAAGCTTTTTTTTTATTTAGACTAGCAATGGAGGTATAGAAATGTTAAATCAAGATAAAGTTAGAATTATGACAAGGCTAGCTATCTACGAACAAGGCAAAGGAAAAGAAGAATTAAAAATCAACAAATATTATAAAAATGATTATATTCGTCTTCAAGTAATCAAATCATTTGTTGCTTCCACATTAGGGAGTCTGTTAATAGCAGTCATAATTGCCCTATATCAATCAGAATACTTGATTTTAAATGCAACAAAGTTAAACTTTGCTGAAATAGGTAAGGCAGTTTTGCTTATTTATATAATGGTTAGTATTTTTTATTTTATTATTACGACTACAAGTGCTATTCTAAAGTATAATAAGGCAAAAAAAAGTCTAAGAAGATACAATTATTTATTAAGAAAATTAAAAAGTATGTATGCTGTGAATAATACAGCAAAAGAGCAACTTAGGAGGCAATAACAATGATGTCACTTTTGGAATTTAAGACAAGAATACAAAATTTATATCAAAAATATTCTATTTATATAGAACCTATAATAAAGTTTGTGGTTTCTATGGTTATATTTATATTAATTAATAGCAACATAGGATATGATGATAGATTAAAATCTGCTCCGATAGTTTTAGCATTATCGTTACTATGTGCATTTACACCTTCAGCAGTATTAGTTTTGTTATCAATATTAATTTCAGCACTTCATATTTTTCACGTATCCCCAATACTAGCGCTTATTATATTGGCTATTTTTATGATTATGTATTTTTTGTACTTTCACTTTATTCCAAAGCTTGGATATGTGCTAGTGGCAATTCCAATTTTATATGCTTTGAATTTGCACTATATAATTCCAATTATGCTCGGACTGCTTGCTTCGCCAATAGTGATTATAGCATCAGCTTGTGGTGTTATTATAATATATTTGATTCAAATAGTTGTTCAAGTTATAAATATGCAATTTGGGAACACAATAGAAGATGCTTTAGAAATATATACATATGTTATAGACAATTTGGTAAAAAACAAGGAAATGATTTTAACTATAGCAATATTCTCTTTTGTTACAATTATCACTTATGTTGTTAGACGTTTGAGATTTGATTATTCTAGAGAAATAGCAGTTGCTGCAGGTACACTTACTTGTCTTTTGGGTTTTTTAACTGTTGACTTGCAACTTGGTGTGACTGAACAAATAGCTCCTATGTTTTTAGGAACTTTAATTTCAGGTATTTTGGCATTGATTATACAGTTCTTCTATAAAGCATTAGATTACTCTAGATCAGAGTATCTACAATTTGAAGATGATGATTATTTTTACTATGTAAAAGCAGTACCTAAGATTGTTGTTTCCGAACAAAACATTAATATTAAGAGAATTAACCCTCAAAGGACTAGGGGTAAAAGAGAATATAAAGAAGAATTTTATGATGATTTAGAAGATGAGTATTATTATGATGATTCAGAAGACGAATTTTATTTTGAAGATGATGAATAATGAATTTTAATATATATTTTTCTATATATAGATATCTATAAAGTATATGAAAAGAGAGTGATTGAGTGGAGGCTATAAAAAATTTATTTAAAAATTATATAGCATGGTGGTCAATACCCCAAATAGGTGTTACAGATATTATAGAAATGCTTATTATTGCTTTTGTAATTTATCACTTGGTAAATTGGTTTAGGAGAACAAGGGCGTGGACATTAATTAAGGGTATTGCAGTTTTAATTGTATTATGGATGATAGCCTCAATACTAGAACTTGAAGTTATTTTGTGGATATTCAGTAATACTATTGACGTTGGTATTATTGCTTTAGTAATTATATTCCAGCCAGAATTTCGAAGAGCTCTTGAACAGTTAGGACAAAACAGTATAGTTAGTCCAATATTTTATTCTAAGGACAAATTAGAACGTTTTTCAGATGAAACAATTGATGAATTGGTTAGAGCAACATTCAACTTAGCAAAGGCTAAGACTGGTGCTCTTATTGTTATAGAAAGAGATATTCCCCTTAATGAATATTCAAAAACAGGTATCCCATTAGATGCATTAGTTAGTAGCCAATTAATAATTAATATATTTGAGATGAATACTCCACTACATGATGGAGCAGTTTTACTTAGAGGGAACCGAATAATTGCAGCTACTAGTTATTTACCCTTATCTGATGATAGTAGTTTGAGTAAGGACTTAGGAACTAGACATCGTGCAGCAGTTGGAATAAGTGAGGCAACAGATAGTTTAACTATAGTTGTTTCGGAAGAAACAGGCAAGGTATCTGTAGCTGTAAAAGGTACTTTGATACGAAATGTAGATTCTGACTATTTGAGGAATAGGTTAGTTATATTGCAGAATAAGATGGAAGAAAAGAGCAAGTCTAAGTTCAAGTTATGGAAGGGAAGGACAAGAGATGAAAAAGAAACTGACTAATAATCTTGGTCTTAAAATTTTATCCTTAGTAATTGCTTTTTTGATGTGGCTAATAATAATAAATATCGAAGATCCAGTAATTATTGGAACATTCGAAGGAATTCCAGTAAAAGTTATTAATGAAGATGCTCTTGAATCAGAAGAAAAAGTTTATGATGTTATTGAAGGGGATGTTGTAGACATAGAAGTAAAAGGCAAAAGGTCTGTTATAGAAAAGTTAAGCAGATCAAATTTTGAGGCAACAGCAGATCTTTCACAATTATCTATTGTTAATGCAGTTGAAATAAATGTTTCTGTATTAGGATATTCGGATCAAGTGGAAATCACCCATCAGAACGTTTCAACCATGAAAGTAAGCTTAGAGGATGTTGTAACGGAACAATTCCGTGTTGATATTATTGAAAGAGGAGTATTAGCAGAGGGTTATTATATTAATGAAAAGATTGCTAGCCCTAATATAATACAAGTAAGAGGGGCTGAATCAATTATAAACAAGATAAAAGAAGTTACTGTATTTGTTGATATTACTAATGCAGATGAATCATTTAACATAACCTCAACTCCACAAATATATGATCATAATGGAACCCTAATGGATCCAGAAAAGATGGAGTTAAGTCATGAGAAGTTTGATATAACCGTAAATGTGCTTAAAACAAAAACAGTTAAACTGTTTTTAGATTTAGAAGGAGAGCCAGCACGTGGATTTACCTATGTAGCTTTTGAATATGAGCCAAAGGAAGTAGAGATAGCTGGCACTGAAGAAGAACTAGCTAAGGTCCCTAGCATTATAGGTTCTTATAATATAGATTATGCAAGGGCAGATATAGAAGATGAAGTTAATATTGCTGATTTTATAAAGAATGATGTAATTTTGATTGATGATAATCAAAATGCGGTAATCAATATTGATATTGAGCCTCTTGAAAATAAGGATTTCACCTTTAATACTGTTGGCGTTGAGGTGAGAAATTTACCAGAAAATATGACCTTAGAATATGACAATCCAGGTTCTTTTATAGTTACAGTCTCTGGCTTAGAAGAGGAACTGCTTAAAGTAACTAGAAGTAGCTTGATTCCATATATTGATTTAGAAGATTTTGAGGGCAATTCAGGAGAAGCTTTGGTTTTATTTGACTCAGATGTGGAAGGTATATATTTTAGTGATGTGAAGCTCGCAATTTCTTTAAAAAGAAAAAAATAATATTTCCCAGAACTTTATGCTAAGATCATGTTTTTAGAGCATTCTTAGGATGGAGGAATGCATATGATTAGTGAAAAAATCATTATAAAAAACAAACTTGGAATACATTTACGTCCTGCAACATTACTTAGTAGCAAAGCCCTTGAGTTTGATTCGGCAATTGAACTAAAAATAGCTAACACCACAGTAAATGCTAAGTCGCTTTTAGGCGTTCTTGGTGCAGGAGTCGGTCAAGGTGATGAAGTAGAGATTATATGTGACGGCGCAGATGAGTTAGAAGCCCTTAAAGCTATTATTCAATTAATAAAAGATGGCATGGGAGAAAATATTGACCAAAAATTATAAGAATTATTAGTTTTATTTGTAAATAAAGTAATTGTATACTAGTAAATTAAATGCTATAATATTTAACTAAATAACATAAAAAAGGAATGATTAAGATGGGACTAAGATTTTAGTAGACAAAGCCACTTTGTATATTCTTAAAAAGTATAGTGTGATTTATCGACTCCATGGTTTTTAGTATTAAAAGACTATAGATTGATAAGTTTTGATATTTGTTGAGATTATTAGAGGAGGATAAGTCATGTTAAACCACAAAAAATATAAAAAACCAATAATTATTGATTTTCCAGAAAGACAGTGGCCAAACAAAGAAATAGAGAAGGCACCTATCTGGTGTAGTGTAGATTTAAGAGATGGAAACCAGGCCTTAATTGAACCAATGACAGTTGAAGAAAAGGTAGAGTTTTTCCAAATGCTTGTAGACATAGGTTTTAAGGAGATAGAAGTAGGTTTTCCAGCAGCATCACAAATTGAATTTGACTTTTTAAGAGAATTAGTTAATAGAAACTTAATTCCTGACGATGTTACAATTCAAGTTTTAGTACAGTGTAGAGAACATTTGCTTGAACGTACCTTTGAGTCTCTTGAAGGTATTAAAAAGTCTATTGTTCATATTTATAATTCTACATCACCCATACAAAGAGAAGTAGTATTTAATAAAAACAAAGATGAAATTAAACAAATCGCAATAGATGGAACAAGGATGGTTAAGGAATATGTCAAGGATTTCGATGGTAGCGTTACTTTAGAGTATTCACCAGAAAGTTTTTCAGCTACTGAACTTGATTTTGCCTTAGAGATTTGTAATGCAGTTCAAAGTGAATGGGGCCCGACCAAGACAAACAAGATGATAATTAACCTTCCATCAACGGTAGAGATAAACACACCTAATGTATATGCAGATCAAATTGAATGGATGTCTACTCGTTTAGATAACAGAGAATCAATTATACTTAGTGTTCATACACATAATGATCGTGGTACAGGAGTTGCTAGTACAGAATTAGCCTTATTAGCTGGCGCTGATAGAGTAGAAGGTACTCTTTTTGGTAATGGAGAAAGAACGGGTAATGTGGATATTCTTAACCTTGCTGGGAATATGTATGCATCAGGAGTAGATCCGGAATTAGATATAAGTAATGTCAATAAGATGATTGAAGTTTTTGAAAGATGTTGCAAAATGCCAGTTCCTAATAGACTTCCATATGCAGGAAAGCTTGTGTTTACTGCTTTTTCAGGTTCGCACCAAGATGCAATTAATAAAGGCATAGATGCAATGAAGAAAAGAGCTGACGGATACTGGGATGTTCCTTACTTGCCAATTGATCCAGCAGATCTTGGTAGAGATTATGAACCAGTTGTACGTATTAATAGCCAGTCCGGAAAAGGTGGCATCGCATTTGTTATGGATTATTACTTTGGTTACAAATTACCAAAGGCTATGCATAAGGAGTTTGCTGATGTGATACAAGGTATTTCAGAGAGTCAAGGAGAAGTTACTCCTGATCAAATTATGGATGAATTTAAAGTTGAATATATAGAAATGAAAGAACCATATCACTTTAGAAAGTCTAAGTTTGAGGATGTTCCTGATACAGATAATGAAAACAAGTATTGTTCTTTGGCTCATATAGAATATACTGCCTTTGGAGAACATAAGGTGTTTGAATCTGTAGGTAATGGACCTATTAATGCTGTATTAGGTGGACTTCAAAAAGAGTTAGGAATTAATTTGAAAGTTCAAGATTATTATGAACATGCACTTACAGAAGGATCTCACGCACATGCAGCAGCTTATATACAATTAGTTAATCCAGACAACGGTAAGACTGTATTTGGAGTTGGCACCAGTTCTAATATAACTAGAGCATCAATTAGGGCTATATTTAGTGCAATAAATCGTATATATCATAAAAAGATCTAATAAATTAAGATGCTGATTATAGCAGGGTTCGTAGCCATATGCACATTAGTGTAAGTGGCCACGAACCTTTACTATATAAAAAGATTCAAAATTGCTACATATTTTTTTCACATACAAAACACAAAAGACTGCTAGAATATTGAAGAGAAATTGATACAAGTAAATACTCTAGATTACATGATGTTTTATGTGAGAAAGGATTAGGAGGTTTGGCTTATGTCTGATAAGTATAATGATTTTAACAGTAACAATGGAGACAATCTTGAAGATATGAATATAGAAGGAGAAACTGGTGAATATAGATATAGTTCGGTGCCACAGAATAACAAGTATTATTATAGTCAAAATCAAGAAAAGGAAACTCCCTATGATTGTAATGACAAGCCTGCTAAGGAACCTAACAAGGTAAAAAAAGTCTTTGGCTTTATGTTTAAAGCAGTCGCATTTGGCTTAATAGCGGGCCTAACATTTATAGGTGTTAATAAAACTGTTAGCACCATCTATCCTAATATTAATAATAACAAGGAATTTTTAACAGATGGTAATGAAAATGATGAATTTCAGATAAAACAAACTGAGGTTTTACATAAAAGTGTAGAGCAAACAGATGTTACTACAGTTGTTGAAGATACTATGCCATCAATTGTATCTATTAAAGGCACGTTTACAGAGACTTATAATTTTTTTGGACAACAAATTGATGAAGAGAGACCGGGAGCAGGTTCGGGAATTATAATAGATAAAAACGATACTGAGTTGCTAATAGCTACCAATAACCACGTAGTAGAGGGAGCTAAGCCAATAGAAGTGACTTTTATAGATGGAGAAAGTACAGAGGCAATTATTAAAGGTACAGATTCAATTGCTGATTTAGCTGTAATTGCAGTAGATATAACTACGCTTAGCGAATCAACTAAAGATGCAATAAAAGTTTCTAGTGTTCTTACTGATGAAGAAGTTAGAGTTGGAGAAAAGGTGGTTGCAATTGGTAATGCACTAGGAATAGGACAATCTGTTACAGTAGGCTATGTAAGTGCTATTGATAGAGAAGTTAATATAGATAAAAACAAGATGACACTTGTACAGACAGATGCAGCAATTAATCCTGGCAATAGTGGAGGAGCTCTCATTAACATGGATGGTGAAGTGATTGGTATTAATACAGTTAAGTTTGCATCTAATAAAGTAGAAGGAATGGGATATGCTATTCCAATTACAAGAGCCATGCCTATTTTAAATGAGTTAAAGAGTAGAGAAATTATAGCAGAAGAAGATCAAGGTTATTTAGGAATCGCCATTCAAGATGTAACTGAAGATATAGCAGAGATGTATAACTGGCCTGTGGGTGTTTATGTATCAGAGGCAATTGAAGGTGGGGCTGCTAGGGATGCAGGAATATTAAATGGGGATATAATTACTGGTATAAATGACATAGACATTACTTCTGCGACTCAATTGATAGAAAAAGTAACATCATATCGTGCTGGTACAGAGGTCACAATAAAGCTAATGCGAAAACAAGGCGATGAATATAAGGAAATGAATATAGAAGTTATTTTGGGAAGAAAGTAAAAATCCATATACAAATAAGATGAAATTAGGTGAAAACATGAGTGATAATAATGATGATATTAATAAAGAATTAAATAATGATAAAGATGATAAAAAGAAGGTTGATCATATATGTTATCTTTGTCATAGGCCAGAGAGTGTTACTGGGAATATGATAGACATTCCAGGTGGTTTTAGCATATGTAGTGATTGCATGCAAAGAACCTTTGATATGATTAATAAAAATGGAATACCGAACATAGATTTAACAGGTTTTCAAAATCAATTTAATTTAAATTTAGGCAACAATCAAGATGTAATAAAAAAACCTAGCAAAGAAAAAAAGACAAATAAGAAGGAACAGAAAGTTAATAAGGAGTTTGACATAAAGAAAATTCCTGCTCCTCATATAATAAAGGAAAAATTAGATGACTATATAGTTGGTCAAGAAAAGGCTAAGAAGACTATTTCAGTTACTGTATATAATCATTATAAGAGAACCAAGTTAGCAAGTAGTAAAAAGGATGTTGATATTGAGAAGTCAAATGTACTGATGATTGGGCCTACAGGATGTGGAAAGACCTATTTAGTAAAAACCCTTGCCCAGTTGCTTGATGTACCTTTGGCTATAACTGATGCAACATCACTTACGGAGGCTGGCTATATTGGAGATGATGTAGAAAGTGTAATTTCTAAGTTGTTAGCGGCAGCAGATAATGATGTGGAAAAAGCAGAGCACGGGATTGTTTTCATAGATGAAATAGACAAGATAGCAAAAAAACGTAATACTAATAGTAGGGATGTTAGTGGAGAATCGGTTCAACAGGCATTGCTGAAACTTTTAGAAGGAAGTAAAGTTGAAGTACCTGTAGGTGCAAGTAGTAAGAATGCTATGGTACCACTTACAACTATAAATACCAAGAATATTTTATTTATTTGTGGAGGCGCATTTTCTAATTTAGACAAGATTATAAAAGAGAGACTTAATAAGCAAACGACAATTGGATTTAATGCTGACTTGAAGGACAAATATGATGAGGACCTTAATATAGTAGAGAATGTTACGATTGAAGACTTAAGAGAATTTGGTATGATACCAGAGTTTATAGGACGCTTGCCAATTATTTGTACCTTACAAGGTTTGAGTAAAGAGATGTTAGTTAAAATTCTTACAGAGCCTAAAAATGCCATAATTAGACAGTATCAGAGGTTGTTGGAATTAGATGAAGTCTTATTAGAGTTTAGTGATGGTTCCCTAGAGGCAATTGCAGAAAAGTCAATAGAGAAGAAAACAGGTGCTAGGGCCTTGCGTGCAATTATTGAAGATTTTATGATGGATATTATGTATGAAATACCCAAAGATGACAATATTGGTAAGGTAACAATTACTAGAGATTATGTGGAAGGAAAAGGGATACCAATAATTACAAATAGGACAGTGCATGGTAATGTTGCGCTTATTGAACAAAACTAAATTAAAGCCTATAAATCTTTTAAAAAAAATTTTAAAATTTCAAAATAAGAGGTTGACAAAAGGGGCTTACAAGGGTAATATATAAAGAAATATAAAGGCGTTCTAGCAAGGACGTCTTGTTTTTTCAGCACATGCTCTTTAACACATTAATTTGTGATAATAGCAAAGTAAATATTTATCTTATATTAAAATTTTTAGGAGGATTTTATGAAAGGGATTAAAAAGGGATTAAGTTTAGTATTGGCTTTGCTGCTAATTTTATCTTTGTTTACAGGATGTAATGGAGAGTCTAAAGACAAAGAGGATAAGTTTGTAATAGGTGGATTTGGACCAATTACAGGAGAAGCAGCATCATATGGAACATCAGTTATGAAGTCAAGCAAGATAGCAATAGACGAAATTAATGCAGCAGGTGGAGTAAAAGTAGGAGAACAGACTCTTGAATTAGTACATATATTTGAAGATGACGAGGCCAAACCAGATGTTGCTCAAGCTGCATATAACAAGTTAATGGATGATGGTGCTCAAGCGATTGTAGGAGGAGTAACTTCAGGATCACACATGGGTGTTGTAGATATAGCTAATGAAGATAACATTCTTATGGTATCACCTTCTGTTACTGTAGATAATGGAGTTGAATATTCTAATGCATTCCGTACTTGCTTTACAGATTCCATGCAAGGTGAAATAATGGCAGATTATGCTCTTAGCCTTGGAGCTGAGAAAATAGCTGTTATTTATAATAACTCAGATGAATATAGCACGGGTATTATGGAAGTATTTGTTGAGAAAATTGGCAAGTCTTCTAGTAAAATAGTTGCAAATGAAGCATTTGAGCAAGGTGCTACTGATATGAAAACACAGTTAACTACGATTAAAAACAGTGAAGCAGATTTGATTTTTGCTCCTGTATACTATCAACCAGCAGCTTATATTACTCAACAGGCAGATGAGCTAGGAATGGATATACCATTTATAGGAACAGATGGATGGGATGGTATCTTAGAAGTAACTGTAGATGCTTCTGTTTTGGAGGGAGTAGTTTTCCAAACACCCTTTGCCTATAATGATCCTAATCCAGCAGTTAAGGACTTCGTAGAAAAATACGAAGAAGAAACAGGAGAAAAACCAGATCAATTTGGTGCAAATGCATATGACGCTGTATACGCAGTAAAGGCTGCTTTAGAAAAAGCAGGATCTACTAAAAGTGAAGACTTAATTGCAGCTATGCAAGAAATTGAGGTAGAAGGAATAACAGGTAACATTGCTTTTGATGCAGACGGTGAGCCTAATAAAGATGTTAAACTAATAAGAATTGTAAATGGCGAATATGAACTTTTCACATTAGAATAATTATGGATTTTTTTTATAATATGATATACAATAAAAAGGAGGCATCTACTGCCTCCTTTTTAGGAAAGTATGCAAGTATACAAGTCAGGAAGAGGTGACATAATGGTTCGTTTTTTCGAACAATTAATTAATGGCTTAAGCGTTGGAAGCGTTTATGCATTAATAGCTTTAGGATATACCATGGTATATGGTATTGCTAGAATGATAAACTTCGCCCATGGTGATATTATTATGATAGGTGCATATGTATTATATATTTGCTATAGTGTTTTGGCTTTACCGGGGATTTTGTCGGTACTAATAACTATTGTTTTTTGCTCATTATTAGGATTTACAATAGAGAGAGTTGCTTATAAGCCTCTTAGAAAGGCACCATCTCTAGCGGTGTTAATTACTGCGATTGGAATGAGTTTCTTTCTTCAAGCATTGGCACTTTTAATCTTTGGTGCAAACCCAATTACATTCCCTTCGATTATCAAAGTAAAACCCATCAAAATCGGAAGTCTTACTATAGCGGGAATTACTGTTATTACTTTTGTTGTAACTGTAATATGCATGGTTTGCTTGACTTATTTTATAAATAAGACTAAAGCAGGAAGTGCAATGAGGGCAGCATCTGAAGATAAGGCTGCAGCAGAACTCATGGGTATTAATGTGAACAAAACAATTTCTATGGTGTTTGCTATTGGTTCTGCACTTGCAGGAGTAGCGGGAATCTTATATATAAGTCAGTATCAATCACTAATGCCAACTTTAGGAGCCCAACCAGGAATTAAGGCCTTTGTCGCTGCTGTTATAGGAGGTATTGGCAATATTCCAGGAGCAATGATAGGTGGTATATTGTTAGGAGTTGTAGAAAGCCTTTCAAAAGCATATATTTCTACTCAACTTTCTGACGCTATTGTTTTTGGTATTTTAGTTTTAGTATTACTTATAAAACCCTCTGGACTTTTAGGCAAGAACAGTATAGAGAAAGTGTAGGTATCCATGGGAAATAAAATAGATAATAAAAATAATAAAAATATGAAGTATATTTCAGCAATAGTTGGAATTGTTTTGATTTATATTTTGATTTCGTTTTTAGCGAATGGAAATATTCTTTCTCGTCAATTCAAGTCCCTAATTGTGCCTGTAGGAATTAATATTATATTAGCTGTATCTCTTAATTTGACAGTTGGCTTCCTTGGAGAATTATCTCTTGGACATGCTGGTTTCATGGCAATTGGAGCTTATACTTCGGCTTTGTTTACTTCAAATATGGACTTTCATGAACCAACTAGATTTCTTGTTTCTACAGTTATAGCAGGTATAGTAGCAGGTGTTTTTGGTTATTTAGTTGGTGTACCAGCACTTAGACTTAGGGGAGATTATTTAGCTATTGTTACATTAGCCTTTAATGAGATTATCCGTTCTTTAATCAATAGTTTTGGATTTACTGGTGGTGCTCTTGGATTATCAAAGATACCAAGGCTTTCAAATTATACTTGGGTTTATATAATGTTAGTTATAACAATTATATTGATTTATAACTTTGTAAGATCCAGATATGGTAGAGCTATTAAGTCAATCAAAGAAAATTATATTGCAGCAGAAACCATAGGAATTAAAGTTAGTAGATATAAAACCATGGCATTTGTAATTGCAGCTTTCTTTGCAGGTGTTGCTGGGGCCTTATATGCTCATAATTATAGTATTATAAAGCCATCTGACTTTGACTATAATAAATCAATTGAAATACTTGTTATTGTTGTACTAGGTGGTATGGGAAGTATCAAAGGCTCTGTTATAGCAGCTATTATTTTAACAATATTACCTGAGGCTCTAAGATCTGTTAATGAATATAGGATGTTAATGTATTCAATTGTTCTGATTGTAATGATGCTACTTCGCTCGCCAGAGTTACGAACAAAAATTGAAGAAAATGAGAAATTACCAAAATTTATTAAAAATTTTGGCAAGAATTAAAGAGGTGGCTAGGTATGGCTTTATTAGAAGTTAAAAATTTGGGAATTAATTTTGGAGGTCTACGTGCTGTTGATAGAGTGGATCTTACAATTGAAGAAGGACAATTATATGGGCTAATTGGTCCAAATGGTGCAGGAAAAACTACTTTCTTTAACTTGTTAACAGGAGTGTATAAACCTACATCAGGCACAATTAAACTTAATAATGAAAATGTAGTAGGTAAATCTCCATCACAAATCTGTAAAACTGGGATTGCCAGAACATTTCAGAATATAAGATTATTCAAAAATATGACAGTGCTTGAAAATGTAAAGGCATCCTTTCACAATGAAGTACGGTATTCTTTGTTATCTAGTTTTTTGTATCTTCCTTCATTTATTAAAAGTGAAAAACTAATGGACGAAAAAGCTTTGGAAATTTTAAAGGTCTTTGAACTAGATGTTTGTGCGGATGAGTTGGCAGCCAACTTGCCTTATGGTGCACAAAGAAAGCTTGAGATTGCAAGAGCTTTAGCAACAAAACCTAAGTTATTGTTATTGGATGAACCAGCAGCTGGCATGAATCCTCATGAAACTGCTGAGTTAATGGATACAATACAATTAATAAGAGACCGTTTTAAAATAACAATTCTTTTGATAGAACATGACATGAAGCTTGTTACGGGTATTTGTGAGCAGATATTAGTCTTAAATTTTGGTATAAAGCTTGCAAATGGAGTTCCTGAAGAAGTGCTTAATAATCCAGAAGTAATCACTGCTTATTTAGGTGAGTAAGATTACTAGCTGGAAATCAGCTACAAAAGGATATGAACGGAGGAAGAATAATGACAATGTTAGAAGTTAAGGATTTAGAAGTTTTTTACGGGGTTATTAAAGCAATAAAGGGTATATCATTTGAAGTAAATGAAGGCGAAATTATTGCTTTAATTGGTGCTAACGGTGCTGGAAAAACCACAATACTAGAATCTATATCCGGATTGTTAACTCCTCAAAAGGGAAGCATAAAATTTGAGGATAAGCAACTAATTAGAGAGCCAGCTCATAATATTGTAACATATGGGATGGCTCATGTTCCAGAAGGGCGAAGAATATTTGCAAATCAAACAGTGTATGAAAACCTAAAATTAGGAGCATATGCTTGTAATAAAAAAATCAACATTGAAGAAATCTTAGAAAAGGTTTATAAAAGTTTCCCCAGATTAAAGGAAAGATACAAGCAATTAGCAGGAACCTTAAGTGGAGGGGAACAACAAATGTTAGCAATAGGAAGAGCCTTAATGTCTAATCCAAGGATTATCTTGATGGACGAGCCTTCTATGGGACTATCCCCTATTTTAGTAAATGAAGTGTTTGAAATAATTGAAGATATAAACAAAGCAGGTACCACTATTTTATTAGTTGAGCAGAATGCAAGAAAGGCCTTAAGTATAGCTGATAGAGCCTATGTACTTGAGACAGGGAATATTGTCTTAGAAGGAAGTGCAAAAGAATTACTTGACGATGATTCAGTGAAAAAGGCTTACTTAGGAGAATAAGGAGTTGATAAGGTGAAGGATCAATATGTAATTACCATAGCAAGAGGTTATGGTAGTGGTGGTAGAACTATGGGTAAGCTCTTAAGTGAAGAACTTGGAATTCATTACTATGATCGTGAATTACTTCGCTTAGCATCTGATAAGAGTGGAATAAATGAAGCCATGTTTGAAAAGGCAGATGAAAAGTTAAGAAAGAGTATTTTATATAGGATTGCTAGAAAAGAATATAAAGGAGAGCAAATTCCACCAGATAGCGATGATTTTGTATCTAATGATAATTTATTTAACTTTCAGGCAAAAGTAATAAAAGGTTTGGCAGATCAAGAATCTTGTGTAATTGTTGGCAGATGTGCAGACTATATTCTAAGAGATAAGGATAATGTTGTGAAAATATTTGTTCACGCGTCATTAGAAGATTGTGTTATTAGACTAGAAGATATGTTTTCTCTTTCTAAAAGTGAATTAGAAAAGAAAATAAAAGGAATAGATAAAAGAAGAGCAGACTATTACAAGTACTTTACAGGTAGAGATTGGAATATTGCACAAAACTATGATTTGTGTCTGAATTCTCAGCAGTTAGGCTATGATAAATGCATTGAAATTGTTAAGAGTTATTTAGCAGTTAGATTTAGCTAATAATAAGAGATTGTTTTATAATGTGTATGCGAAACAGAAGGAGGATATATATGATTTCAAAAAAAATGGTAGACTATGTTAAGACTAGCTCCGTAATAAGGGCCATGTTTGAAGAAGGAAACAGACTTGCATCTATATATGGTAAGGATAATGTGTATGACTTTAGTTTAGGTAATCCAAATGTAGAACCTCCAAAGGAAATAAATCAAGCAATAATTGATATTATACAAAATGAAGAAACTAATTTTGTTCATGGATATATGAATAATTCGGGATATGAAGATGTCAGAGATACAATAGCTAGATCAATTAATAAAAAGTTTGATACAAGATTTAATAAAGAAAACATTATAATGACAGTTGGTGCAGCAGGTGGCTTAAATGTTATCCTTAAGACTTTATTAGATGAGCAAGATGAGGTTATTGTTTTTGCGCCATTTTTTGGTGAGTATAGAAACTATGTTAAAAATTATGATGGAGAATTAGTTGTAATCTCTCCCAATACTGAGACGTTTCAACCTAATCTTGTAGAATTTGAAGAGAAAATTACTAAAGATACAAAAGCAGTTATAGTAAATACACCAAACAATCCTACAGGTGTAGTATATTCAGAGGAAACAATAATTGCAATTAGTAATATTTTGGAAAAGAAACAAAAGGAATTCGCAACATCCATATATCTTATTTCTGATGAGCCATATCGTGAATTAGCATATGATAATGTTACGGTTCCGTATTTAACAAAGTATTACAAAAATACAGTGGTTGGATACTCCTTTAGTAAATCATTATCTATACCAGGAGAAAGAATTGGATACTTGTTAATTCCAAATGAGGTTGATGATTATGAAAATGTAGTAGTTGCAGCTAATGTAGCTAATCGTATATTAGGATATGTGAATGCCCCATCCTTAATGCAACTTGTAGTTGCAAGATGCATAGATGCTGAAGTTGATATTGATATATATAATAAAAATAGAGAATTGTTATACAATAGTTTGGTGGAATTTGGCTACGAATGTATTAAGCCAGAAGGTGCATTTTACTTATTTGTTAAGTCTTTAGAAGAAGATGATGTAGCATTTGCAGCAGCGGCTAAGAAACATAATATTCTAATAGTTCCAGGTTCATCTTTTGGATGTCCAGGTTATTGTAGGATTGCTTACTGTGTTTCTTATGATACTATAAAGAATTCTTTGCCAGGATTTAAAAAGCTTTACAAAGAAAGGCAAGGTTATTAAGCATGAAATTATGGGAGAAAAATATTAGGAGAGTGGAACCTTATGTTCCAGGCGAACAGCCCCAAGAAGCTAATATTATAAAGATAAATACTAATGAGAATCCTTATCCTCCTGTCCCGGGAGTTGAAGATTTATTAAACAAGGGTATGGTAGAAAAGTTGAGATTGTATCCAGATCCGACCATAAGTAGCTTGGTAAAAGCACTTGCAAAATATCAGGATTTAAAGGAAAATCAGATATTTGTTGGAGTTGGTTCTGATGATGTGTTGGCAATAGCATATTTAACATTTTTTAATTCTAACAAGCCAATATTCTTTCCTGATATAACTTATTCTTTTTATGATGTATGGGCAAACTTGTATCGAATTCCATTCGAGCAGTTGGAATTGGACGACAACTTTAGAATAGTAAAAGAAGACTATTCAAGAGAAAATGGTGGAATAATAATTGCTAACCCTAATGCTCCAACATCTATATATGAGGAGTTGGATACCATAAGATACATCTTGGATCATAATCAAAAATCAATAGTTATAATAGATGAAGCTTATATTGATTTTGGAGGCGAAAGCGCGAAAAAGTTGATTAATGAATATGAAAATTTATTAGTAGTTCAAACCTTTTCCAAGTCAAGATCTATGGCTGGTTTGAGAATTGGTTATGCCATGGGAAGCGAAATGCTTATAAAAGCATTAAATGACGTGAAATACTCTTTCAACTCATATACTTTAAATCTACCCTCTATAATATGTGGAGTGGAGTCAATAAATAACGATGATTATTTCAAAGAAATGCTTAAAAAGATTATAAGAACAAGACAAAAAACTATGATAGAACTAGAAAGGCTAGGCTTTGTTTTTTTTGAATCAAAGACTAACTTTATTTTCGCAAGGCATAAAGAAGTGGCTGGTCTTAAAATATATGATGAATTACGTAAAAGAAAGATATATGTAAGACATTTTAATAAGCCGAGAATTAATAATTATATAAGAATTACAATAGGTACAGATGATCAGATGAATATATTGATAGAAGCTTTAAAAGATATAGTTGGCTAAAGATCAAAAGTTTTTTACTTTTATTAAAATTATAAGTGTGGTATTATAAAACATAAACACAACATGAAGAATAGGAGGCAACTATGGATAATATTGATAATAAATCTAAAGAAAATGAGGCTGCAGATAGTAAGGAAGAAACTGTGGAATCAAAGAATTTTATAGAACATATTATTGAAGGTGACCTTGCATCTGGTAAGACAAAAAAAGTTTTAACCAGATTCCCGCCAGAACCAAATGGATATCTTCATATTGGACATGCAAAGTCAATACTTCTTAATTATGGACTTGCCGTGAAATATAATGGAAAATTCAATTTAAGATTTGATGATACTAACCCCACCAAAGAGAAGGTGGAATATGTGGACTCTATTATTGAAGATGTAAAGTGGTTAGGTGCTGAGTTTGAAGATAGGTTATTTTATGCATCAGATTATTTTGAGGAAATGTATGAAGCAGCAGTAAAGTTGATAAAAAAAGGTAAGGCTTATGTATGTAGTTTAACTGCAGAAGAAATCAGGGAATACAGGGGAACCTTAACAGAGCCAGGAAAGAACAGTCCTTATAGAGATAGGGATATAGATGAAAACCTAGAACTCTTTAAAAAAATGAGAAATGGTGAATTTGAAGATGGAACTAAGGTTCTAAGAGCTAAGATTGATATGGCATCCCCAAATATGAATATGAGGGATCCAGTTATCTATCGTATAGCAAGAGTGACACATCATAATACAGGTGACAAATGGTACATATATCCTATGTATGATTTTGCTCATCCTATTGAAGATGCTATAGAAGGAATTACTCATTCGATTTGTACTTTAGAATTTGAAGATCATAGACCCTTATATGACTGGGTTGTAGAAGAAGTTGAATACGAAAACCCACCCCAGCAAATTGAATTTGCAAAACTTAACTTAACAAATATTATTATGGGTAAACGTTATATTAGAAAGTTAGTAGAAGACGGAGTAGTAGATGGCTGGGATGATCCTAGATTAGTTACCATTAGTGCCTTAAGAAGAAGGGGCATTACTCCTTCTGCCTTAAAAATGTTTATGGATTTAGTAGGAGTATCAAAGGTTAATAGTTCTGTAGATTATGCTATGTTAGAATATTGTATAAGAGAAGATCTAAAAATGAAAGAACCTAGAATTATGGCCGTTGTTGATCCTATAAAGCTTGTAATTACTAATTATCCTGAAGATAAGATAGAATACTTGGAAGCAACTAATAACCCGGAAAATAAAGATCTGGGAACAAGAAAGATTCCTTTTGGCAGAGAAATGTATATAGAGCGGGAAGATTTTATGATAGAACCAGCAAGAAAGTATTTTCGATTATATCCAGGCAATGAGGTTCGCCTTATGAATGCTTACTTTGTAAAGTGTACAGATTATATTACTGATGAAGATGGTAATGTTGTAGAAGTTCATGTAACTTATGACCCGGAAACAAAGAGTGGATCAGGCTTTAACAAACGTAAGGTAAAAGGAACTATTCATTGGGTGGAGGCATCTACTGCTGTAGAAGCAGAAGTAAGATTATATGAGAATTTGGTAGATGAAGAAAAAGGAATGTATGATGAAGATGGGAATGTTAATGTTAATCCTAACTCTGTTACTATACACGAAAAATCCTATATTGAAGCTTCAGTGAATGATGCAAAAGCTAATGACAGATTCCAATTTATGAGACAGGGATATTTTTGTGTAGATTACAAGGACACCACGGAGAATCATTTGGTATTTAACAGAATAGTTTCTCTAAAAAGTTCTTATAGACCAGCTAAATAACCTTTTAAGGAGGCAATATGTCTAATTTGTTTTCAGGATTAGAAGATTTAGGGCTAAAAAAAGCCTCTAAAGTAGATGTATATAAAATGGAAGAAGAAAAGGACGAAAATGATAAAGGTACATTAAAAAAAGAAGAAATAAAAGATACAGATTTTCTGTTTTTAAAAACCCACACTTGCCCTGTATGTGATAATAAGTTTAAAGAGAGTACAGTAAAAACTGGTTCCATTAGGCTTAGCTCTGTAGACACAGATTTAAGACCAAAATATAATCAGCTAGATGGTGTGAAATATGGAGTCACCTTATGTAATAACTGTGGTTACGCTGCCCTTAATCAGTTGTTTAAGAATGTTACATCCACCCAGTGTAAATTAGTGCGTAACCAAATTTCATCATCCTATAAACCAATAGAAGAAAACAAAGAGTCACTGAAACTCTCTTATGATGAGGCAATACTTAGGCACAAGCTTGCTTTATTGAATACAGTAGTGAAAAAAGGTAAGAATAGTGAAAGAGCGTATACTTGTTTAAAGACAGCATGGGTGCTTCGGGGAAAGGCTGAAGAAATAGAAAAGGCTATGCAAGAAGAGGCGGATAAAGACTCGTCTAAGGCTATGATTGCTGAACTTAAGGAAGAGGAAAATAAGTTTATTATTAATGCATATGAAGGTTTTTCAAAAGCATATTCTACAGAAAACTTCCCTATAAGTGGAATGGATATGAACACTCTTTCTTATCTATTAGGGGATCTAGCAAGAAGAATAGGTAAGAGTGATGAAGCATCTAGATGGATTTCAGAGGTTATTGTATCAAGATCTGCAAGTAGACGACTAAAAGATAGGGCAAGAAATGTAAGAGATTTGATATCAAAAGATAAAGAGTAGAAATGATTAGATAAAAGCCAGCACATATAATATTTACATACTTATAATATAAATATTGCTTATAGGCATGTAAGTATTATATGTGCTGGTTATAATCAAAACTAGACATTATCTACAAATGTTCCATTTGTTTTTATAAGGGTTCTGATAAGTGCATCCTTAGAATTCTTCCAAGGTGCATCTTTAAAACGATAATCAAACTTATCAATAAACCAGTCTAAATCATCCCTTACTCGCATAAAATTTTCTAGATATACAGTGTTTAAATCCTTTATAAAGGATTCCGTAACTTGTCCACGTAAGTAGTTCTTAGATTTATCATAGAGCAAGCCATAATGATTGGTGCAATATCCCTTGATATGGCTAAACTTTTCACGAAAGTTGGAATCAGAATTATAAAGAGTGAATATAGTTGCAATATAGCGCTCAAAGGTATTATTGATTTTATCACAAATAAAACAGGAGTTTTCTAGGGTTTTTATATAAGATACTACTGGAGCCTGCTCCTTCTTTTTGCGAAAGATAGAAGAAGAGTTTGTACTTTTTGAGTTCAAACCCTCAATATGTTTTATGGTTTTATCCATGTGTGACTTTAACATGAGAGCTAAGCCTAGGCGATTTTGGTTGTTATAGAGTTTGGAAACATGATAGCTACAAAATCCAATTTCATCAGTTATCCCCCTGACATCATCCTCCATATAACTTGGACCCATGGTAAAATCAATGGCTTTTTCTTCAAGAGTTTGCTTTATATAACATAGGGGGCATTCACAATCAGCATCATAAGCTTCATTAACAGGTATTGTATATAATTTTTCTTTCAAGTAGGTTCCTACCTTTCTTTTTTAAAATTATAGCATTAACCTTGTATTTATTCAACAGATAGAAAAGAAGTGAAATATACTACTATATTTATAAAGTTTTATTTTGGCAAATACAAAGAGGGTGATAAAACGAGAAAACATGAGGAAAGAACAAGTTAACGCCTGAATAACAAGGGAAAACAAGATATTACAAGAAATAGAAACATAAATAAAGTTGCATTAAAACAAGAAGTTTATTAATATATTATCTATGGGTAGCACTCGACTGAAGAGAGTGCTAACAAGAAGGGATGCAAATAGCAGATAATGGCATCTCAAAATAGATGAGTTAATTACAAGGAGGTTATTTTATGAAGTTAACACCATTAGGAGACAGAGTAATTCTAAAGCAAGTTGTTGCTGAAGAAGTGACAAAATCAGGAATTGTTTTACCAGGTCAAGCTAAAGAAAAACCACAACAAGCCGAAGTTATAGCAGTTGGTCCAGGTGGAATGGTAGATGGAAATGAAGTTGAAATGAACGTTAAAGTTGGAGACCAAGTTATATTTTCAAAATATTCAGGAACAGAAGTTAAGCTTGAAGATGATGAATATATAATTGTAAAACAGAACGATATTTTAGCTATAGTAGAGTAATTAAGAAGCAGATGATTTATAATAAGGAGGCAAACAAATATGGCAAAAGATATAAAATTTAGTGCAGATGCTAGAGTTGCTTTAGAAGCAGGGGTAAACAAACTAGCAGATACAGTTAAGGTAACATTAGGTCCAAAAGGAAGAAACGTTGTATTAGATAAAACATATGGTACACCACTAATTACTAACGATGGTGTTACTATAGCAAAAGAAATAGATTTAGAAGATAAGTTTGAAAACATGGGTGCTCAACTTGTAAAAGAAGTTGCGACTAAGACAAATGATGTAGCAGGTGATGGAACAACAACAGCAACAGTTCTTGCACAAGCAATGGTTAAAGAAGGAATGAAGAATCTTGCAGCAGGCGCAAATCCAGTTATTTTAAAGAGGGGTATGCAAAAGGCAACAAATATTGCTGTTGATACAATTAAAAACATGAGTTCAAATGTTACAGGTAGAGACCAAATAGCAAGAGTTGCTGCAATATCTGCAGGTGATGATGAAGTTGGTGAAATGATTGCAGAAGCGATGGAAAAGGTTTCTAATAATGGAGTTATCACTATTGAAGAATCAAGAACTATGCAGACTGAATTAGACCTTGTAGAAGGTATGCAATTTGACAGAGGATATCTATCTGCATATATGGCAACTGATACTGATAAGATGGTTTCAGAATTAGAAGATCCATATATTCTAATTACAGATAAAAAGATTTCAAATACTCAAGAAATACTTCCAATATTAGAGCAATTAGTTCAAGGTGGTTCAAGATTATTAATTATTGCAGAAGATATTGAAGGAGAGGCCTTAACTACTTTAGTAATTAATAAGTTAAGAGGAACTTTAAATGTAGTAGGAATAAAAGCACCTGGATATGGCGATAGAAGAAAAGAAATTTTACAAGATATTGCCATCTTAACTGGTGGTCAAGTAATATCAGAAGAATTAGGATTTGACCTTAAAGATGTTACTGTAGAGCAATTAGGACGTGCAAAGTCAGTTAAAGTAGAAAAGGAAAACACTACTATAGTAGATGGATTAGGTGATAAAGCAGATATAGAAGCAAGAATCACACAAATTCAAGCTCAAATAGAAGAAACTACTTCTGAATTTGATAAAGAAAAATTACAAGAGAGACTTGCAAAGTTAGCAGGTGGAGTAGCTGTTATTCGAGTTGGTGCAGCTACAGAAACTGAAATGAAAGAAAGAAAGCTTCGTATGGAAGATGGTCTTGCAGCTACTAGAGCAGCAGTTGAAGAAGGAATTATTGCTGGTGGTGGCTCAGCTTATATCCATGCATCTAAGGAAGTTGCAAAACTAGCAGAAACTCTTGAAGATGATGAAAAGACTGGTGCTAACATAGTGCTAAAGGCTTTAGAATCTCCGCTATATTCAATCGTAGCAAATGCAGGCTTAGAAGCTTCAGTTATAGTTAATAATGTTAAGGAAAGAGAAGTAGGCATAGGCTTTGACGCATTAAAAGAAGAATATGTAGATATGGTAGAAGCAGGAATTCTAGATCCAGTTAAGGTTACAAGAACTGCTCTTCAAAATGCTAATAGTATTGCTTCAGTATTACTTACAACGGAAGCAGCTGTTGGAGATATTCCAGAAGAGATGCCAGCTATGCCAGCAAACCCTGGTGCAGGAATGATGTAATTAATAATAAAAATATATTAACAAAAAGAAGGCAGATAAGATTCTGCCTTCTTTTTATGGCTCTATGTCAAGTGTTGGGGTGCGATTCTATCGAATCGTTCTCCATTACTAGATGTAGGGACATTTTGATGTCTACATATATTTGGAAAGAATGTTTTTGCAATGTCTCTATAGGGTTCCCACATATCCATAATAAAGAACTTGGTTTTCAATCGATCTTTTCTAGGTATGCTAAGGAAATGTTCGTATAAATGAGATTGTTTCCTCTAAACTCGTCTGTACAAAGTACTTCGGGTAGTTTAGAAGGCTTAGGATAATTAATTCCAAAAGGGATGTGCTTTATTCTTTGTAAGCGATAGTCATGAATT
>CAZJCV010000029.1:0-22303 GCA_964544535.1 uncultured Lachnospiraceae bacterium
TTAGAATATGCTTCCGCCTACGAATTCTTTTAGGATGGAGTTGCTTGGTACTTGATCGCTGTTTACACTTAGGAAATAGTCTAGGAACTTTAGTAGTCTTTTTGCTTCTAGGGATGCTTTTGAATCATTGCTTATGTCGAAGAGCAAGGGTTCTGCATAAGGCTTTAGTATAGCAAGCTCATAGATTAGTGCCGAGTTAAACATTACATCTGCTTCTTCTTGATAAGGGAAAATGTATCTTTCTTCGCCTCTTCTTACGGATGGCCACATATCTATAGTGTCTTTTGCTGATGCTCCTCTAGTTCTTGCATCTCTTACAATTCTCCTAATTAATCTACCATCAGTTGTTGATATTCTATTATGTTCATCTACATTTAATGTAGTAAGGGCACTAATGTATATTTTAAACTTCATATCTCTAGATAAACTGTGAGATAGTTCATCGTTAAGCCCATGAATTCCTTCAATAACAAGAATATCTTCTGGTCCTAACTTAGTGTAGTTGCCCTTATATTCCCTTCGACCAGTTACAAAGTTGTAAACTGGCAGATCAACTGTCTTTCCATTAACCAAGTCAGTCATATGCTCATTAAATAATTCAACATCTATAGCATCAAGGGATTCAAAATCAGGATTACCAAATTCATCTATTGGGATATTGGCATCTGGGGTTCTTTCTTTATAATAATTATCTACACCAATTGGGTGCGGAATTAGTCCATGGGTTCCAAGTTGTACAGATAACCTATGTGAAAATGTTGTTTTTCCTGAAGATGATGGGCCTGCAATCATAACAAACTTCTTGCCTGTAGATTCTTTAATTTGTTTTGCTATTTCACTTATCCTTGCCTCTTGTAAGGCTTCTTGGATTAGTATAAGCTCATTAATACTTCCCTTTACAATTATATCGTTTAGGGCTCCAACCGTGTCAATTCCCATGGACTGCGTCCATTTGTTTGATTCTTTTAATGTATTAAAAAGCTTGGGTTGTGGCTTATATTCATCAACCCTCTTTGGTTCTTGCTTGGATGGAAGAACTAGTATTATTCCACCTTCATAATATATAAGATCAAAATATTTTAGCATACCAGTACTATAAGGCATATATCCATAAAAATAATCTTCATATTTTTCCAAACTATAAATATTTGTTCTGGAACTGCGACGATATCTAAACAATTTTTTCTTGTCATACATTCCATACTCATGAAATAATTCTATAGCATCTGCTGTTGCTATTCTTTTTTTCTCAATAATAACATCTCTTTCAACAATATCTTGCATCTCTACTTTAATATTAGCCACATCTTCTTTTGTCAGCTTACTTTGCTTGTACAAAGAACAATATAGACCATTTGAAACAGAATAATCTATGGAAACACCACGGGATGCTTCTTTGCCTAATACATTGTAAATAGCCCTTAGCATTAGAATTATAAGCCCCCTATTATAAGTTTTTCGACCATCACTATCTTTTGTGGTTATAAATTCTAATTCACAATCCCTATCTAAACATTTATTTAATTCCCTTAGTTTATTGTTTACAAGACCTAATATAATATCATTATCATATTCAGCCTCGTACTCCTTACTTATATCAAGGAGCATAGTATCCTTTGGGTATTCTTTTATCTCTCCCTTATACTTAACCTTAATCATCTTATCTTTCCTCCCTCATAGTTTTAAGTTTTATAATATCCCAATCCTTCTTCAATATAAACTAGTTGCTTATTTATTTCAACTATCCTCTTCCTTGAGTTCTCTGTGTTGGTCTCTTTTAGCTTGTCTTTAATCTGCTTATTAGCCTTTTTTTGACTTAAGAGGAATTGCCGTAAGATGGGATCCTTACTCTCTAGTAAGTATTTGCCATAAAGATAGTAAACTTCTTTGTCTAGTTTAGATGACTGTTCAGGAAAAGGCTTAGGGCTTGCTTCTATATTATTATTTTTCGCCTTAATTACTAGATAGTATTTTTCATTATCTATTATCATCTTTTCTTTAATAATTTGAAATTTTATTTGTTCAAGAAACTTTCTTAGAAAATCTACTTCTGACTGGGGTTGCAAGACTAATTCCTTTATAGTTCTTAGCTTTTCTATACCCTCTCTTAAAATTTTGCAGGTTAGGGTCCCGCCCATACCTGCAATTATTATTGTTTCAACTTCATTGGCTGATAGTCTCTCTAAACCATCTGATAGTCTAGATTCAATTATTTGGCCAAATTCTTTTGTCTCGATGTTCTTCCTTGCTATCTCTAGGGGGCCTTTGTTAACATCCATGGCTATAACTTTTTCTGATATCTTGTTTTTAATTAAATATATAGAAATATAGGCATGGTCACATCCAACATCAGCCACACTATGCCCTTTTGTTACCATGTCGGCAACTGCCTGTAATCTTCTTGATAATTCCATGCTTATATTCTCCAGTGAAGGGGTTAAAATTCTTTATTGGTCCAAATAATCTTTTAACTTACGACTACGACTTGGATGTCTTAACTTCCTAAGAGCTTTTGCTTCAATTTGCCTGATGCGCTCTCTTGTTACTTTAAACTCTTTACCCACTTCTTCTAGAGTTCTTGTTTTTCCATCATCTAAGCCAAATCGCAAACTTACTACTCTTTGTTCTCTTTCTGTTAGGGTGTCCATTGCCTCTAATAGTTGTTCCCTTAGTAAGACAAATGATGCTGCATCTTCGGGTTCTTGCACATTTTCATCTTGGACAAAATCCCCTAAGTGGCTATCATCCTCTTCTCCTATTGGAGTTTCTAAAGAAACTGGCTCTTGTGAAATCTTTTGGATTTCCTTAACCCTTTCTTCAGATATGCCCATTTCCTCTGCTATTTCTTCTGGCAAAGGTTCTCTTCCTAGCTTTTGTAGTAGTAGCCTTTGTGTTCGAATTAGTTTATTTATAGTCTCTACCATATGGACAGGAATCCTTATGGTTCTTGCTTGATCAGCGATTGATCTTGTAATTGCTTGGCGAATCCACCAAGTGGCATATGTGCTAAACTTAAAACCCTTTTTATAATCAAACTTTTCAACTGCTTTGATTAGTCCTAGGTTTCCTTCTTGAATTAGGTCTAGGAAACTAAGCCCTCTTCCAACATATCTTTTAGCTATGCTTACAACAAGGCGAAGGTTTGCTTCTGATAAGCGCTTTCTTGCATACTCATCCCCTTCTTCTATTCTTTTAGCTAATATTACTTCTTCTTCTGCTGTTAACAAAGGAACCTTGCCTATCTCTTTTAAATAAATTCTAACTGGATCTTCTAAGCTAACTCCTTCAGGGATGGAATAATCAATATCCTCAATTTCACCATCTGCCTGAATCTCGCCTTCCATATCAATTTCATCACCTAAATCAATTTCTTCTAAGTCTTCGTCTTCAGTTTTAGTATCTCTTAAGTAATCTACATCATTTTTATCAAGAACATCATAAATATTATTTATTAACTTTTCATCTAATTGAAAGTCTTTGAAAAAGTCATTTATTTCTTGATATTCTAGTACATTTTTATTCTTTTTGGCTAGCTCTAAGAGCTCTTTTAATCTTTGGTTAAATTTAAGTTTGTTATCAGTCATAACCTACCCCTCCTGGGAAATGTATAAATGCTCAATTTTTATTTATAAAACAATTTTTTGTTTTTGTTATGTCATCAATCCCTTAGTATTTTAACCATCATAGAAATAAATATGCAAATTTTGTAAGGTTGATAGTTCTCCAATTAACTTTTGTAATCTTGCGACTTCATTTCTTGTTGCCGCTTGATCAATTTGCTTTTCTAAACTATGTGTTTTGATTCGTATAACCATATCTTTAAATGCCTTCTGCCTTTCTTGTTGTGTCATATCTCCTTGAATGTCGCTTGTAAATAAAGATGCCACTTCTGATTGTTGCTCTTTTGTCTCAAAATTATTGATTATCTTTGCAGGTGTCAACTGCCTTTCATTCTTGTACTGTTCGAATAGTAATTTTGTAACTTTTATATAAAGTTCATTTGAAAAGTCTTGTGGTTCAAGAATCCCTTCAATTGAAGCAAAAAGTTTGGGATTGTCTATAAGCCATGTTAAAAGTACCTTTTGGGACATGACTAGACCATCATCTGCAGTCTTTTTCTTATTCTCTTCTGAGCCTGTTCTTACCGGTCTTTTGCTTTCTTGACCTGCTGGCATAGTAGCACCGTAACGATTTACTAGCTTTCTTAGATCGTCAAAAGCAATGTTATATTTTCTTGCAATGGTTTCTGTATAGCTATTTCTTTCTATAGATTCAGAGAAAACCAATAGTTTCTTTGCTACTTCATTGAAGAACTTTGTTTTACTTGCTGGATCACTTAAGTCAAAATCTTTTTCTAACACTTCTATTTCAAATAGAAATGCATTTTTTGCACCTTCAATTCTTTTTTCAAATTCTTCTTGTCCTTCTTCTATAATAAAATCATCTGGATCCTTATGGGGACTTAGGTCTATAACTTTTGCTGTAATTCCTGTTTCTCTAAGTATTTCTATTGCCCTAAGTGCTGCCCTCGTTCCAGCTTGGTCACTGTCATAACAAAGTAGAACCTCTTGTGTATACCTCTTCAATAAGCTAGCTTGTCTACTAGTGAAAGCTGTTCCAAGTGATGCTACTGCGTTGTTTATGCCTGCTTGGTGTAGTGACATTACATCCATATAGCCTTCACATATAATAATACTTGACTTCCTTGAAATTCTTGCAAGCTGTAAACCATAAAGATTCTTGCTTTTATCAAACACTTTGGTTTCTGGGGAGTTTAGATACTTAGGCTGGCCTTCTCCCATAACTCTACCACCAAAAGCTATTACTTTGTTATTAATATCCATAATCGGGAAGATTGCTCGATTCCAAAACCTATCGTATACATCTTTTTCTTTAAATATAAAAAGCCCTGATTCCTTTAATATATAGTCATCATAGTCCTTTTTCTTTAAATACCTATATAAGCCAGCTCCCCCTCTATCAGAATAACCAAGTCCAAACTTCTTAATCGTTTCTTGGCTAAATCCACGATCTTCAAAGTACTCAAGGGCATGCTTTCCCTGTTCTGAGTGCAAAAGATAGTAGTAATAGGTGGCTGCTTCTTTATTTATATCAAGTATTCTTGCCCTCTCTGACCTTCTTCTCTTCTGCTCAGGTGTTTGTTCTTCCTCAGGCAAATTAACTCCAACACGTTCTGAAAGTTGTTTTAGGGCCTCTATAAATGAGTAGTTCTCATATTCCATAATAAAAGTAAATACATTGCCACCAACTCCACAACCAAAACAGTGATACAACTGCTTATCTGAACTCACACTAAATGAAGGAGTTCTTTCATTGTGAAATGGGCAAAGCCCCATATAATTGCTACCTTTCTTTTGTAAATGAACATATGAACCTATTACATCTATTATGTCATTTCTTACTCTAACTTCTTCTACAATTTCATCTGGATAATACAATATATCATATCCTTTCTAATTCAACGTCTGACAAAACTTTGTCGTCGTCATCTGACACCCTAGAATATTCCCCAAGACTTTGGTATGGTTAGCTCGGAGAACTTAGATGTTGCAAATCTGTCTGTCATGCCTGCTATATAATCACAAACCGCCCTATCCTTTGTAGCCTTTTTGTCTGCTATCATACCTTGATATTCTTCTGGCAAAAGCATAGTGTTGCTCATATAATACTCATATAGGTGTCCTAGTAATCCCTCTACTTTTAATTCTTCACCTTTTGCTTTTGGATTAGTGTAAACATTCTTAAACATATATTCTCGCATACCATATATGGATTCTTCTATTTCCGTAGACATTATTATATCAGCCTGTCCCTCACTTTGAGAAACTATGTCATGAATTATATTATCTAGTCTTTCTTTCACAGTATCCCCTAGAATTTGAGTGAATTCCCTGGGTATATCCTCTTCTTTCATAATATGTGCTCTAATAGCATCGTCTATATCATGATTTATGTATGCAATTTTATCTGAAAGTCTTACTATTTTCCCTTCTAGTGTGTTTGGCAATCCTCTTGTCTGATGGTTAATAATCCCATCTCGCA
This sequence comes from uncultured Lachnospiraceae bacterium, assembly GCA_964544535.1. Taxonomy (GTDB): domain Bacteria; phylum Bacillota; class Clostridia; order Lachnospirales; family Lachnospiraceae; genus JAAYRG01. Next base: position 6,064 of record CAZJCV010000029.1, read on the forward strand.
CTTCTTTTGTAAGGTTGAGTCCTTTTCCGTGATTTTCTAAAACTTCCACAATTCTAAGGCTTTGACTTGCATGATCAAAACCTGTAGGGTTTATCTTGCAAAGTGCTCTCTCTCCTGCATGTCCAAATGGTGTATGTCCTAAATCATGGGCAAGTGCAATTGCTTCTGTTAGATCTTCGTTTAACCTTAGAGCTCTTGCAATTGTCCTAGCTATTTGTGCAACTTCAAGTGTATGGGTTAATCTTGTACGATAGTGATCTCCTTCTGGTGCTAAAAATACTTGTGTTTTATGTTTTAATCTTCTAAATGCTTTGGAGTGTAAGATTCTATCTCTGTCTCTTTGGTATACTGGCCTAATATCACAAGCTTTTTCCTGCCTATCTCTTCCCACAGACTGGTCGCTAAAGGCCGCATATGGACTTAAATATTCATGTTCTGCTTCTTCAATTCTTTTTCTTAAACACCCACTCAATTTAAAGCACTCCTTTCCACTTCAATGGATAATGTCATTATAATAATTATTCAGATTTTAGTCTAGAGTTTATTGCAATTATATTAGTCAAATCCATTGTTCCATCTTTTTATTTCATTTTCATCAAAAGGATATTCCGGCGTTTGTATAGTTCCTCTTAGATCTTCTTCAAAATACCATGGACAATCTCCTCTTTTGGGGTTCCTTAATATATGAAACTCCTGTGCTGGCATATATCCTTGAGCCAGCAAGTAGCAAGAATCTCCATCTTCATTTTCCGCCTCATCTACAATCAATACACAGTGGCCTGGGCTACCGCCTTTTATTATCATATCTCCTGCCTTTAAGTCTTCTATTTCAATACTGCTACTCTCATTATCTAAAGAAAGAGTACCTGCATAGATCATAACATGTGTTAAATATTTGCGGAAATTTTCATAACTATCGTCGTAGCTAGCAGAATTCACCCATGAAACATTATTGCCCTCAACTTGAATTCGCTTTCCATCTCGCCAATTTATATAATCCATTAGAAATCCATTTGTCAAGTGAAACTCTATGTTTTCATAGGCTTGCTTTTCCCAGTAGTATTCACTATAGACTCTCATAATACTATCTGCACATTGTTGCAAGTCACTACTTCCTATGTCAAAAGCATAAACTGCAACTTGAGCTGTTTGGTTTCTTTTTTCATTACCATCATATAATAAAACTGGACTTCCATCTTCTTTTAATTCTAAATTCCTTGTAAATTCTAAAAAACTTCCACTTGCTGCTTCTATTCTACTATAAGATTCTGGGGTATTTATACGAGTTTGGGCTGTCATTCCTTCAGGATTTATGTAGCTTACTGGAGTTTTAGTTTCTTCTGCTTCTTCAGAGTTTTCTTCTAGTTCTTCTGGATCTTCTGACTCGTCCTCAGTTTCATTCAAAGGAGCTCGTGAATCAGGAATTAGTATAGCATCATCCATCATCTTTTTTATAAAAACAAGTATTATTAAAACTAAAATGACAATAATTAAAATATGAATTATTTTAGTTGATTTTTTCTTATTATTTTTCATGTGCACACCACCTTATATTTTATATACTATACTGTTTTTCTTAAAAAATCCATATCAAATACTGATATTTTTTTGTAGAAAGGTTCATATATGTTTACTGATTTCAGATTAACTAGTGCATATAAACATGCAAAGGTCGAATATTTTGATAAAAATTCAAAATATATATTTTTTAGCGATATTCACAGGGGAGACGACAGTGTCTCCGACGAATTTGCAAGAAATCAATTAGTTTTACTCTATGCCCTAAATTATTATTATGATAGAGGCTACACTTATGTAGAAGTAGGTGATGGTGATGAATTATGGAAACACCGTGAATTTCGGCATATTCGCTTAGCTCACAGCGATATCTTTGAGGCTATGAAAAAATTTCACACGGACGATCGCCTTATTATGTTATACGGAAACCACAATATTTTCCTAAGGAATAAAAGATATGTAAAAAAGAACCTTTACTACTATTATGACGAATATACTCAAGACATCCATGACCTTTTCAAAGGAATCACTCCCTATGAGTCTTTAGTCTTAAAACAAAAATACAGCAAACAAAAAATTCTAGTTGTCCACGGACATCAAGGTGATTTGATGAACGATCAACTATGGTTGATAAATATGATTTTAGTGCGTTATTTTTGGCGATTTATGAATTTGATAGGCTTTCAGAACCCTTCTAGTCCTGCAAAAAATCATTTCAAAAGGCATAAGGTCGAAAAAAATTATAAGAAATGGATTAAAAGACACAAAATAATGTTAATTTGTGGACATACCCACAGACCAAAATTCCCTAAACCACAAGAACTTCCATACTTTAATACTGGCTGTTGCATACACACTAAAGGGTTTAACGGAATAGAAATTGTAAACGGTAAGATTATAATGGTTGACTGGAGAATCCAAGCAAATAAAAATGGTAAACTTGAAGTAGTGCGAAGCATTATGAGAGGCTGTTAACATCTTAAACGGGCTGCTGGACAGCCCGTTTTTATATGCTTTATAATTTTAGTTTTTCACAGCTTTTGGCTGATGGACATCCCGAACAATTGCCACAAAAGTTCCCTTCCCTAGCATTTTTCACTTGTCTATACACTAAATATCCAGTATATCCTGCTACTGCTAATCCGATTATAATTGTTGGCATATTAATTACCCCTTTCTTTTACTGTCTTTCATCTTAATTGTTGCAGAATGGTGTAAAATGTTGCCATACACCTAAAACAGCTAGCTAAATAAACAAACTACCTATTTGGTAGACTAATGTTGAGGCTAGCCATGCTGATACTAGTTGAAATACTACTATGAATGTTGTCCATTTGGCTGATTTTAATTCTTGTGCGATTACTGCGACTGCAGCAACACAAGGTGTGTAAAATAGTACAAATATCATCATTGCGTATGCCTTTAGCGGGCCAAAGCCTATAGCTCCTAAGGATTGTGTCATAGCACCTAAGCCTGCTGCTGAATCAATGTTGCTTATCCCAAATAATATGCCAAGACTTGATGCTACAACTTCTTTTGCTGCTAAGCCTGCTATTAGGGCAACTCCTATTTGCCAGAATCCTAATCCTGCTGGCTTTAAGATAGGTACTAAAAATTTCCCTATTGCTGCTCCAAAACTGTCGGACATGTCTTCCACAAAACCTGTAATTCCAAAGTTTAAAACAAACCAAAGTATCACAGATGCTAGGAAAATAGTTGTTCCTGCTTTTGATAAATATTCTTTAACATTTTCCCAAACATAGATTAAAATGCTATATACATTTGGAGTTTTATATTCAGGAAGCTCTATTAATAAGTGATTTACTCCTACTGATTCACCGTCATTTTCTAACTTGGTTTTTACAGTTTTTATTTTATCTGCTCTTTTTTCCATTAGAGTTGCTATGTAGGCAGTGAAAATTCCTGTTCCTAAACCTATTATATACATAGATAGTGCTGCTAAACTTGCGTATTTGCCGAAGAACATACTAGAAAGCAAAACATAGATAGGTATTTTTGCACTACATGACATAAAAGGTGTTATAAGTATAGTTTTTCGTCTATCTCTTTCATTTTCAAGGGTTCTAGTGGCCATTACTGCGGGTACTGTACAACCAAATCCAAGAAGCATTGGGATAAAAGCTCTTCCAGATAGGCCTATTTTATTCATGATTCCATTCATAACATATGCTACTCTGGCCATATATCCACTGTCTTCTAAAAATGCTAGAGACAAAAACAAAATAGCGATGTTTGGTAAAAAGGTTAATATGGTACCTACACCTGCTATAATACCGTCTATAATTAGAGATTTTAAAATACTTCCCACATTTAATACTGTAAGCGTATTTTGTGCCCATAAACTAAAGCTTTCTAACCAGCCTTCAAATATTTCTTTTATTCCATCACCCAAAGTAAATGTTAGCAAAAATACAAGTCCCATTATGCCTAAAAAGATAGGAAGTCCCAGGATTCTATGAGTAAGCACACTATCAACTTTATCTGTAAGTTTTGCTCTTTCTTCTTTATTAACTAGAACCTCTTCTATGATTTTTTCTATAAAATCATATTTTTGATTAATAATATCAGTTTCATAGCTTCTATCAACAATATCAGAGACATCAACAGAAATACTCTCTATTATTTCTGGATCGTTTTCTAATAATTTAATAGCATAAAAACGTGGATTTTCAATGTCTGGATTCTGTAGCACAAGTCTTTCTGATATTTTTATTATCTTATCCTCAATTAAGTCACTATAACTCATTACTGGATTATGCTTTGGTGCAACCCCTTTATGGTGAGATGCTGCATGCATCAAAATATCTAATCCTGTCTTTTTTCTGGCTGAAACAGGAATTACTGGGATACCAAGCATTTCAGGTAGACGGTGAAGGTCTATCTCCATTCCTCTTTCTTCTACAACATCCATCATATTTAGAGCTAGGACGATTGGTTTACCTGTTTCTATTAATTGTAGGGTTAAATATAAATTACGTTCAAGATTAGAGGCATCTGTTACATCCACAATTACATCAACTTCATCACTTAGAATATATTGTCTAGTTACTTTTTCTTCTATAGAATAAGAAGTCAAACTATAAATACCTGGTAAATCTACAAGCTTATATACGTGATTGTGGTATTTAAAAGCTCCTTCTTTTTTTTCCACTGTTACTCCTGGCCAGTTAGCAACTTTAAGTTGAGCACCTGTATAAGTATTAAATAAAGTAGTCTTGCCACTGTTTGGATTACCAATAAAGCCTATTTGTAATTCTTCTGCCTCTTGATTATTAATACTTACATTAGTTAAGTTTTCTGAGACCACTTATATTACCTCTTTTCCCACCTTGTGTTTGGTTTTTGTTCTTACCTCTATGTCTTTTTCCTTTACGCATTCTTTTTGCGCAAGGCCTATAATCGCTTTCCCTTGCCTCTCGTACAAGAATCTCCTTGGCTATCTCTTTTCCTATAGCCATCCTTATTCCTCTAGCTATGAAAATAACAGAACCATCTAATCCTTGATTTATTTTGCGGATTCTGGTTCCCTCTATTAACCCCATAGCTTCCATCCTTCTTTTAATGGGTTGTTTAAGCATAGATTCTTCTACCACATATACTTTTCCTTTTTTTATGTCATAAAGAGTCATTTTAGTTCCTTTCCAAGCATTATATATTTAAAATCATTATAAGTTTATTGAGAACGATTCTCATTAAACTATTATAATTCTTTTTTTTTTAAATGTCAATCTTTTTTCACTAATATTTGCTAACAAAAAAAGGCAATCTAAACCATAGTCAATGGACTAAGTTTATTGCCTTTTGAAAATCGAGGTGGCGGGATTTGAACCCACGGCCTCCACGTCCCTAACGTGGCGCTCTACCAAACTAAGCCACACCTCGATATAGTAAATATTATTAAGTTGTTTTGATAACATTAATATATTATAATACTTATGTAAAATAATCAAGTCCAAAAACCAAATAGAAGGTGAGCAATTGAGTTTATCCTAGAAATAACCTCGTAGAATGGGTTAAAACTCACATATTATGAATAAAATCAATTATCAAAAAATACTAGACAAAACCATAGAACAAATTAAGGAACAGAAGAGGATTCCTACCCTTCTACTCCATAGCTGTTGTGCGCCCTGTAGCAGTTATGTTTTAGAATATTTGTCTAACTTCTTCAAAATAACTATTTTCTTTTACAATCCTAATATTTCTTCTAAAGAAGAATATCATCGACGTGTAGAAGAACAAAAGCGACTAATTAATGCCTTATCTGTCAAGTATCCCATCAATTTTATTGAAGGTGACTATGACCCTGAGCGTTTTTACCAAATTGCTAAAGGTTTTGAAAATTATCCTGAAGGAGGCAAGCGTTGCTTTCGATGCTATAAACTTAGATTAGAAGAAGCCGCTAAACTTGCCCGTAATAATAACTACGATTACTTCAGCACAACCCTTTCAATCAGTCCTCTTAAAAATGCAACAAAGTTAAATAATATCGGGGAAGAACTATCAAATGATTATAAGATTCCATATCTATATTCAGACTTCAAGAAGAAAAACGGCTATAAGCGCTCCATAGAACTATCCAAAGAACACAATCTCTATCGACAAGACTACTGCGGATGTATTTATTCGCGTTAAGAGGCTTGACAATAGAAAAGCCCATATGATAAAATGTTAACTTGTAAGCTGCCTTGGCTCAGTAGGTAGAGCGTCGCCTTGGTAAGGCGGAGGTCGGCGGTTCAAATCCGCTAGGCAGCTTTAATTTTATTTAAACCAATTTATTGCTCCTTCATCATTCATTTGCTTTAATATGGTCGCAGCAATTGGAAGTAAAAACATTCCGATTAGTCCAAATAACTTAGCACCTACAAAGATACATATTAAAGTAACAACTGGATGAAGTCCTATCTGCTTTCCAATCACTTTAGGCTCTAGCGTTTGTCTTACTACTGTAATAACCAAATACAGAAGAATCATTCCAATACCAATCTTATAATTGTTAAATACAAATCCAATAATCGCCCACGGAATTAATACCGAGCCAGTACCTAAGACTGGTAGTATGTCAATAACTGATATGATTGCAGCTACAGCAAGTGGATTAGGAATTCCAAGTACAAGCATTCCTATGGTTAACTCTATAAAGGTAACAAACATTAAAAAAGCATATGATTTTATATACTTCCATACTGTTCCTATTACATCACCCTTGATATTTCTTGCTTGGATTGCCTTTTTTTCTGGCAATTGTTTAAATACAAATTCTGTAATATCATGATAATCTATTGTAAAGAAAAATGATGATACTATGGTAAATATTGAATTAATCAATAGTGCTGGCAACTTAGTTGCAATACTAGCTATAGCCGATAATATAGTGCTCGATGCACTAGTAACAAAGGATGATACTGTTCCTATAGCATTATTTATTATATCCGACATGTCAATCACCTGGGTATCAGCTTGTGGAATTTTATCTGCTATGTCATTTATAACCCTTTTTAAAAATGGTTCTATTGTATTTGTATAAAAACCAGGGACTTTTGCTATTCCATCTTCACCTAAGGATAACAACTGTGATCCTAGTAATAACAATACTACAGCAAAAGCTGCATAAAATATCATTAGTACAAAAACAGATACAAGAGAACGATTGATTTTAAAGCGTTTTGATATTTTTCCAATTGGACCCTTAAAAATAACTGCTATTATCATGCCTATAACGAAAGGTAAAAGTGCTGCTACTAAATACTTAATTGCAACATATCCTAAGCCTAATATGACTGCAATATATGAAAATTTGATCAAAAAGTTTTTCTGTTTTTCTAAATTCATAGCTGGTCTCCTTTAGGTTTATGAGGAAATTGTATCATCTATAATTTTCAAAATCAATAATATATAAGATAATATTTTATTTTTCTTAATATTTTAAGACATCTTGTATAGTTTAGCATTTCAATTTTGTTAAGTTTTAACATGGAATTTTTTTGTATTCCCAAATATAATTAAAATGTACATATAAACCTTTAAGTTCATAATGAAAGAGGGGGAATCTAACATTATGCAATCTATTAACTTAATAGGTAAAAGGACGGTGGTTTTAGATAATAATGCATGTGTCATAATAAGTTATTTTCTAGTAGAAGAAAATAAAACAAGGCCTATGTATGGAATCAAGGTCAATCAACAATATGATTCTACGCAGATTTTATCGGAGTATACCGAGCCTTTATCCTACTCAAAAGATTATGTAGTAAACATCCTACATAAGCTCATCAATCACAATGTACTAATTTCTAATCTTCTTGAAACAGTCGATGATTTAATAGTTTAGTACATGTGTGACAAAAGTTAATGTGTGGCTATGGACCCTTTGGTCTATAGCCACACATTTTAAAATAAATATCTTTCTACTTTATTCTCTGTCTAACAGCTTCATATGCTAAAATTCCTGTAGCTACAGAAGCATTTAGTGAGTCAATATTTCCATACATGGGAATCTTCGCTATAAAATCACATTTCTCCTTGATTAATCTACCCACGCCTTCACCTTCATTTCCTATAACTAGTCCAATAGAGCCCTTCATGTCAATCTGATACATGACATCTCCATCCATATCAGCACAAACAAACCATAAGCCTTCTTCTTTTAATTGCTCTATGGTTGATACAAGGTTTGTTACTTTTGCAACAGGTGTGTAATTAATTGCCCCAGCTGATGCTTTTGCCACTGTTGCAGTTAAGCCGACTGCACGTCTTTTAGGAATTATAATACCATGAGCTCCTGCAATATTTGCAGTTCTAATAATAGCTCCTAAGTTGTGAGGATCTTGTATGCTGTCTAGTAGTATGATAAAAGGTGACTCTCCTTTTTCTTTTGCTATTGCAAGAATTTCTTCTACTGTTGCATATTCGTAAGCTGCTGCTTTGGCTATTACTCCTTGATGATTAGCTGTCTCTGACATCTGATCCAATCTATCTTTTTTTACAAAGTCAACAATTGCATTATTTTTTTTGGCCTCTTTAATTACAGATCTAGTCGGCCCATCGTGGCTTCCATCTAATATGAAGACTCTGTCTATAGTCTTTCCAGAACGAAATGCCTCTAAGACTGCATTCTTACCCTCTATTGTAAATTCTTCGTAATTCATATGTCTTGTTGCCTCTTTTCTAAACCAATCTTTATTAACTTAAGTATCCTCGAAAAATCATTTGTTAAATATAAATATCCTATAAGCGCTTCAAAGCCTGTGGCAATTCGATAATTAGATTTACTGGCATTTTTTGCGTAAGTCTTTGACTTAGCATTGCGCCCTCTCTTAAATATTGTTGTTTCATTTGCTGTTAACTCATCTTTTATATCTTTATATAGCCTTGCTTGAGCTGAAGCTTTTACTAAATTACTGGTTTTTTTATGCATATTGTTAACAGGTGTATTACCTTGTTCTACAACCATAGTACGAATCACTAAGTCGTATACTCCATCACCAATAAATGCTAGTGCCAAAGGAGATAAAGTGTTGACATTTATAGCTGATATATCCATTTGCATATTTATAAAGTCAATTAAGCCAGGTTGAGTTTGCATCTTACTTACTTCTACACTCAGCTTTTCTTTCTTTATACTCTCTTCCATCTTACCCCTTCTCTTGTATCTTCTAGAACAATTCCTTTTTCTAATAATTCATCTCTAATTGCATCAGACCTTGCAAAGTCTTTGTTTGCTCTTGCTTGATTTCTTTCTTCTATTTTCTCTTCAATGTCTGAGTCTAAAAGTTCTTCTTCTTTCTTTCCTTCTATCCCAAGAACATCACATAAAGCAAGAATACTATCTAAAACTTTTTCTATCAATTCTATAGAACTAGCTTCTGTAACTTCACTGTTTGCAAGCTTTACCATCTCAAATATAATGGAAATAGCATCTGCTGTGTTAAAGTCATCATCCATAGCTTCATTAAACTTATTCTTAAAAGTAGTTATTTCATCTAGAATTTCTTGTTCGCCTTCATAAAGACTTTCCTTTTTTGCTGTTTTGGATAAATGTTCTAAATTAAATACAGCATTTTGAATTCTTTCTAAACCATGTTTTGATGATTCTACTAAGTCCTTGCTAAAATTAATTGGTGTACGGTAATGTGCACTTAACATGAAGAAACGTATTACTGACAAAGGATATTGCTCACCAATCTCACGAACAGTAAAGAAGTTCCCTTCTGATTTTGACATCTTTTTATTGTCAATGTTTAAAAAACCATTATGCATCCAGTATCTTGCCATTGTTTTTCCTGTAAATGCTTCTGTTTGAGCAATTTCATTTTCATGATGTGGAAAAATTAGATCTTCACCACCACCGTGAATATCTATTTCGTCACCTAAGTAAGTAGTACTCATTACTGAACATTCTATATGCCAACCTGGTCTTCCATCTCCCCAAGGTGATGACCATGAAGGTTCTCCTGACTTTTTAGGTTTCCATAAGACAAAATCCATGCTATCTTCTTTTTCCTCGTCTACAGCAATTCGAACTCCTACTTCTAGATCATCTAAATTTTTCTTGGATAGTTTGCCATATTCACCAAAACTTCTTGTTTTATAATATACTGTTCCATTCTTTTCATAGGCATAACCCTTTTCAATTAGACCTGAAATCATTTTAATCATTCCGTCAATTTCCTGGGTTGCCTTTGGAGTATGGGTTGGACTTTTTACATTAAGACCCTTTAAGTCTGTTTGGTATTCTTTGATGTAGCGCTCAGATATTTCGGAAGCTGTAACTCCTTCTTCCTGAGCCTTTTTTATAATCTTATCATCCACGTCAGTATAGTTTGATACGTAATTTACTTCATAACCTCTATGCTCAAAATATCTTCTTACTGTATCAAAAAATATAACTGGTCTGGCATTTCCAATATGAATATAATTGTACACTGTTGGCCCACAGACGTACATCCTAACCTTTCCTTCTTCTATCGGAACAAAATCTTCTTTTTTTCTTGTTAATGTATTGTAAATCTTCATCTTTATAACCATGCCTTTCTAATTATTAGCTTCTTTGTTGTTTTTATTTATCTTACTTACCTTCCCTATCGTTTCTAAAGGTTCTGTGGAAATATCAAGTTTCATTTTATCAACTCGACTACATACACGTTTTAATTCCTTTACTAATTTATGATTTTCCATTTGTAGGCGTGTTAAATCGTTTAGCACTGGATCTGGTAAATGAATTTGATCCATATCTTCCCTTGGTATTTTTACATTATCCCTTTTTACTACACGGCCAGGAACACCTACTACTGTGGAATTAGGTGGCACTTCAGATAATACTACTGAACCTGCTCCAATTTTGGAGTTCTCACCTACGGTAAATGAACCTAATATCTTTGCCCCTACACTTATCATTACATTATCTTCTATTGTTGGATGGCGCTTGCCTTGTTCCTTACCAGTTCCACCTAGGGTTACACCTTGATAGATAGTAACATTATCACCTATAACTGCAGTTTCGCCAATTACTACTCCTGTTCCATGATCAATAAATAAGCCTTTTCCTATTTTGGCACCTGGGTGAATCTCTATTCCTGTCTTTTTTACCGTTCTTTGTGAATACCATCTGGCCAAGAAATAAAATCTTCTTTTATATAATTTGTGTGCAATTCTATATCTTAGTATAGCCTTAAAACTTGGATATACAATCACTTCTAGGGGACTTTTTATAGCTGGATCTCTTTCTTTGATAGTCTGCATTTCTTTCTTAATATATCTTATTAAACCCACTAATACAACCTCCAATTTCTATAACTTTTCCATTAAATTAAAAAACTCCATCTCCAGAAGAGACGAAGTTATCCGTGGTTCCACTCTATTTATTATGAATTCTTAAAGCAAGTCAAATTCTACTCTAACATTATAACGGTTTGTACCGGACTAAGCTAAGGCTATCCCCTCACCTAATCAGCTCCCAGATGCACTTCGTTCATATTCTAGCAATGAATGCTTTCAACCGATGACATTCAATCTCTGTTGCCTTTCTATAAACTACTTTTCTGTTCAATGCCTTTATTTTATTATCTAATTTAATCGCTATACACTATTTTATGCAAAGTTAAGATATTTGTCAATTGCTTTATATTAAAATTTTTAATTTCTTTTCCTAGACTACATCATTTATAAATGTCTCTGCAAATAATAATTGAACAAGCTCTGCTATGCTAACAAATATATCAGCTTCTTTATTGCTAGCTTCCATATTACCACCGTCTTTATCAATTTCAATCAAAAAACGTCCCTGATTATTTTCTATAATTGGGTCAGTTATATCTGCAACAAAACTTACATAATCCTTTGTGCTTAGCATTTTTATAAATTCATGCAGATGAATGATTCTTACCATTATGGCTGTCTTTTGACTTCCTTTTTTCTTTTCAAAAATCTTTTTATGCTTTAAATGTGCATTCGAAGATATATAGTCAAGAAACATTGCAAGTGTTCTCTTTTCATCTTCTTTATGGGAAATAAGTTCTGTTATATATATGGCTTCTTCTGCCATATATGACAAATAGGCAATAGGAGTATTATGTTTATAGACAATCAATACTTCTCCCTCTGAACTTCTCATTTCATTAATTAATCTTATATAGTAATGGTCATCTCTTTTTACATAAACCTCATGTTTATGAGAAAGTAACTTGTTTGTAAATGAAACCAAATCCTTTATTCTATTTGTGTCTTCTGTTTCTAGGACTAGAATTTTATAATCATTCTTTTCACTACTATATTTTTTTTCATTACTTATATCAATTAATTGCTGGTTCCATAATGGCTGTTCATATACAACACGAAAATCAAAGGGCAGATAAATGCTTTCTTTAACAGGCATTAGATAGGTAAAAGGCATTTTCTTATTATACATTTCTTCCATAGAAGCTTCTATAAGCCTTTTCATAAGGCCTTTTCTACGTTCACTTTCTTTAGTTGCCACTCCTACAATATAATTTGCAGAAAGTTCTTTTTCCTTTACCATTAATCTATAAGGATTTAAGTGTAACATGGCCACAAGCTGCATATCTTTATACAAAAGCAAGACTTGGTTGTCTGTTATCTTCCATTCAAAATAAAAGTCTGTATAGATATCGGTGTCCCAAAAACTTTCTTGCCAAAGTTCATATATATCTTTTTTTACCTCGTCCTTACTTTTAATATCAACTTCATCTATGCCCTTGTACAAATTATAATCCATATTGACACCATGCCTTTCTAAGTAGTCTTATTCTTCAATTTTTTGGACATCCACCACATCCATCACATTTTCTTTCTTCTTCAAGAGGATTAAAAGTATAGTAGCGATAATTTTCTACAGAATTCAACATACAAGTAACATGAGATGCTATTCCCCTTCCATCTCCTGTTACACCTAATCCTTCCTCCGTTGTTGCTTTTATATTTATTTGATCTTCCTCAATTGCAAGCACAGATGCAATATTTTTTATCATAGTTGGAATATATATTGCCATCTTAGGCGCCTGTGCCACTATGATTGCATCAATATTTTCTATAACATATTGCTTATCTTCTATCAACTTTCTTACTTCCTTTAATAAATCAAGGCTACTAACTCCCTTATATTTTTCATCTGTATCCGGAAAATGTCTTCCTATATCACCTAAAGCTGCTGCACCAAGTAGGCTATCCATTATTGCATGGGTTAACACATCTGCATCTGAATGTCCTAATAGGCCTTTTTCATAAGGTATTTTCACGCCTCCAATTATTAAATCTCGTCCATCCACCAAACGGTGAACATCGTATCCTATTCCCGATCTCATATTTATTATCTTTCCTTTCTAAGTAGGAAGTCAAAATCAAATTCTATATTTAATTTGCAAAAATAAAATTTGCTATGTCCTCAATAACTTGTTCATCTACGTAATTTTTCTCTTCATATTCGCTTGAATAGGATTTTCCTTCACCCTTCATCATGAAATGATTTAATTCAGGATAGGATTTAAATGTCCAGTTTTCAGATTCTAAGAAAATGTCCTGCCAAAGGTTGAATTGTTTTTTTGTGACTTGATAATCTCTTTCTCCATGTATTAGTAAAACCGGAGTCGTTATTTTACCAGCAACTTGCAGTGGATTGTAAGCGTTAAGATCAATCCAGTAATTTTTATAAAACTCCTGTACTTTAGTATCATCAGGTATTTGACTTGGTTTATTTAAGGCATCTATATCGTCCGATATTTGTTTTATTAAATTATGCTCTGATGGGCTAATTCGCCCATCTTCCATTGTTAAATATTCATATTGTTCTTTTAAATAGTTTTTCATATGTTCCCCAGGGCTTGATACTAATATATAACCCGCTGTATTAGGCAAAAGTTCTGCTATTCTCGGTATCAAATATCCGCCCTGACCAAAACCTAAAACATATATTGCACTAGGGTTAATCTCTACAAGTTCCTTGGCCATATTTGTTGCGGAGACTGCATCATTAATTGTTTCTTCGTAGACTGTAAACGAAGAAATTTCCGATTCATTTTCACGAATATAGGTTCTCTTGTCATAACGATAGGATGCTATTCCAGCTTGGGCTAGCCCCCAAGCAATGTCTTGAAATGGCTTATTAGCAAAAATACTTAAGTCTCTGTCACTAGGACCAAATCCATGAACCAATATTACTAGTGGATAATTAGTCTTAGCTGTCGGCCTTGTAAGCGTACCTGGAATTACAAGACCATCACTATAAAATGAAAATTCTTCTTCTACTACATAATCAGGAATTTCCCTTGATTCTATAGAACTATCTTTTTTGTATTCTTCATATGAAAAACCAACAATTTCATTTTCATTATTAAAGCTAATTAGAAAATTAGTGTTTCTAAGTGATGCTTCAACAGGAACCATGACATATCTATTGACTCCATATTTATAAGCATAGGTTTCATCTATTTTTTCAACTTCACCGAGATCGAGATTGTGAAATATTATATTCTTCTTAGTTATATCTGATAAGATTATATCTTTCATTTCATCAGTATAAGGATACATACTTTCAAGTCTTTCATGATTTTCTGTTAAAAGATCTAGTGCAAATTCCTTGCCTACAGATTCTATATCGTCTAGATTTAGGCTTTCTAATCTCTCAATACCTTCTAAATACGAGTTGTCAGTAGCTGATATATCAGTACTATCTCCGTCTTTGTCTTCATCCTCCCTGGAAAGAACATTATCTAAAGATTTTTCATCATCTTTTTCTTCCCAACTACAGGCAAATAAGGAGATTTGACTAAGACATATTATTATAATTAGAAGAACTTTTAATTTACTTTTCATTGTCTGCAAATCTCCTCATTTATTCCTTTATATTTATATTGCTAAATGATATATCTTTTCTACATCTTCATTGCTCAATTTAACAAAGCTACCCATGGTCCCTTGGTCGCCAAGGCCTATGGTTTCTACCATATAAGGGATATCTTCTTTTTTGGCTCCTAATTGTTCAAAGTTGATTGGCATGCCAATAGAAGTTAAAAACTCCTCAAAACGCTTTATTCCCTCTGCTGCCGTAATCTCTGGATTAGCAAAGTCCATTTCTACATTCCATACTCTTACTGCTACTTGTGCAAACCTTGCAATGTCATGTTTCATAACATACTTCATCCATGCTGGAAATATTACAGCCAAGCCTGCCCCGTGAGGAACATCATATAAGGCAGATAATTCATGTTCTATTCCATGACTTGACCAATCCTGTTCTCTTCCAACACCAACTATATTATTATGGGCCACCATTCCTGCCCACATAATGTTAGCTCTTGCTTCATAATCATTAGGGTTAGCAATTACCTTAGGTGCTTCCTTGATCATTGTAAGTAAAATAGCCTCACATAAACGATCTGTTACTTCTACATCCGTGGTGTTAGTAAAATATCTTTCAAATACATGGGCCATAATATCTGTTATTCCACAGGCTGTTTGATATGCAGGTAATGTCTGAGAAAGTTCTGGATTTAATATTGAAAAAGCTGGACGAAGAGCTTCTCCTGATGCGCCTCTTTTTAGCATTCCTTCTTCTTTTGTAATTACAGTATCAGCAGAACCTTCACTTCCTGCTGCAGCTATAGTTAAAATTGTTCCAACTCTTAATGCATCTTCTACAGGAATTCCTTTTTCATAAAAGTCCCAAAAGTCTCCATCATACTTTACTCCTGCCGCAATTGCTTTTGATGAATCAATAGTACTTCCTCCACCTACTGCAAGGATAAAATCAACACCCTCCTTCTTACATAACTCAATACCCTCATATACTAAACCACTTCTAGGATTAGGTTGTACTCCACCTAATTCAACATATTTAATTCCCTCTTTATCTAGGGATGCCTCTACTCTACATATTAAACCAGACTTCTTTGCTGAACCTCCACCGTAGTGGATTAACACCTTAGATCCACCAAACTTTTTAACATAGTAACCTACTTGGTTTTCCTGTTCTTTCCCAAAAACAAAATATGTTGGGCTATAAAATGTAAAATTCTGCATGAGCTACTCCTTTCGTATTACCATTAAAATCAATCATTCTTATGATATATTTAGTTTTTTGCTTTAAAACCATTTTAGCATAATTGAGAATTATGAACAAGGGGAACAATAAACCTGTCCCTGTGTACTACTTGACATTTCAATGATATGTCTTTAGAATAATATAGTT
>CAZJCV010000030.1:0-22104 GCA_964544535.1 uncultured Lachnospiraceae bacterium
TAAGGATCTAATCCGGTATAAACTGGGTACGGGTTCAAGTCCCGTAGACTGCATTTGTTTTTTATAGACGGGAGCCCTTGTAACAGTGGGTTTTCCCGTTTTTTTAATTATTTAATTCCGCCTTTTTGCGGTTCCCCGCGGTTCCCTTTTATCTTGCAGTTGCTCTTTCAATCTTTTCTTCTGTTTCTTTTTTGTCTTCTCTGTTGTAACAGTACGAATCCAGTAGTGTGTTAATTTTTTCATGCCCAGAAAGTCGTCTAACTTCTTCCAAATTAATATCTTTATCAATTAATGATGAGATAAATGTCTTTCTGATTTTGTGGATATTACGCCTTTTAATTTTTAACTTTATACATATGGTTTCCATTGGCTTTTCAAGTTGTCTTACAGTTAAACGACCGTTCTTGCCAACGAAGATATAACCATCTTTATTATACCATCCGAATTTAAAGGCTATTTCTTTTGTTTTAGCCAAAACTTTTCGAGCTTCTTTTGTTAAATATAAAACTCTAAATCCGGCATTGCTCTTAGGCTGTTCTTCAACTCTTGTTATTAACTCTCCTTTAGTTCCGTCTTTCAAGACACGCTGATAACTGACTTCTTGGCGTTGTATAGCTATATAACTATCTTTAACATCAGACCATTTTAGTGTCGCAAGTTCTCCAACTCTTAGTCCAAGATTAAAAGTTAATGCGACAGCCATATAAGCCAAATTCCATTCGTTTCTTCTGTTTTCAATAGCATGCAAAATCTTCGCTTGTTCTTCTGGTGTAAACACTTCATCAACACTATCAGGCTTAGGCCTTTTTGTTATTATGTTTTTTGGAATCTTATAATTTGCGGCAGGGTTGTTTGTTATTATCTCTCTCATCAATGCATATTCCAAAACATCATTCAACACAGACCGCATGTTATAAATTTGTTTTTTGTCCAAACCATTATCTTTAACCGTAGTGCATAAGAATTTTTCCACATCTAAGAGCTTTATTTCGCTTATTATTTTATTAGCAATCCAGTTATTAGCATAGTATCTGTTATAATTATCTATATCTTTATTGCGTGTACGGTCAGAGACTTTAATTTTCCTATATTCTAACCATTCCAAATAAAAATCTCGAAACCTCAATTCATCTTTTGTCTTACCTTTATAAAAAGCTACAAGGTATTTTATCAGATCTTCTTTTTTTCTTCTTTTAACCCTCCTTTTATTTCCTTTCCTCGTTTCGTCTTTCACATGAGTAATCCAGTAATTTGCGTTCTCTGAATACCAAATCTCATAATTATGCAGATCTAATAAATCTAAGTCTTTCATAGTTTTTGGCACGTCATCATAATCAATACTACCACTGTTAACCATCATTTTCAATATCTCATTTTTATCAATTTTGTTTTTCATTTTATATACCCCTTTTTCTTTATGTTTTTTGTTCCATATACAATATGTAAGATTTGGTCTGTTTTGTTTTCGTGGGGGTAACTAATTTAAATCCCAAAAAAACACAAAAGGAGATAAAAAGTATTCAAGTTATTGCAAAACTGTTTCTTACATACTGCAAATGAAGTTTAAAGACGAAGGGAGCAAAAAATGATATGAGTAGATAACAAAGAAAAAAAGCATAAGAAACTAATAAAGAGATGTAGTAATAACAAAAAAAATAAAAGGAGAAAAAATCATGAGCAAGAAAAAACGAGGAAAAGAAAAGTTAAAGATTTATGACATTGAAGGTAAAATTAGAAGTAAGGGTGAAAAGATTTCAGGAGAATACAATTTTTTTGCTGTGGCTAAAAATAAAAAAAAGGCCTTAAATCAATTTCTGAAAAGTTGTAGAGAAAATAAGTTTGAGATTTTAAAAGTTAGTAAATTTAAGGTACTAGAAGTTTTAGACGACTAAATAATAAAATGCCCTATAGGATACAGATGAAAAAATTAAAAACATATGTATAAAATAAAACAATACAAAAATGAATTACTTTAGAACAGGAGGAAGCTTATGGATAGCAAGGTAAGAGCCAGTGACTTAAATAGGTTTATTTTTTGTCCCGGATCATTAGTTTTGGAAAACAAAAAGAAGTATAAAGATGAGGGTACTTTAGCACATGCCTTAGCTAATCTTTATATAAATTATAATCTCAAAAAAATACCACAAGAAGAATTTAAAGAACTTCTCAAAATAATTAAGAATAATAAATATTTTAATGAAAATATGAATGAAAATATAAAGAAGTATTCATGGTGGGTATTAAGCTACATTAGAGAAATGTGCAAGATTACAAATAAGATTAATATACTTACAGAGAAAAAAATGAACTTTACATGCACGAATGTTTGTATTAATGGAAAAGTAGATGTTGCTATAATAACTCCAAAGATTATACAGGTAATAGATCTAAAATACGGAGCAGGGATAGAAGTAGGAGCAGACAATCCACAACTTAAGGCATATGCATTAGGATTAATTGAACAAAGTGGGCAAACTCCAGATATAATAAAGCTAACGGTATGTCAACCTAGAACTGATAATAATAAAACTTTAGAATTGAAATATGAAGAGTTGTTAGAATGGAAAGAGGAAATTTTGTCACCACAGCTTAAAAAGATTAAAAATGGCACATACGATTGTAAAATAGGTGCACATTGTAATTATTGTCCAGCGAGTACAGAGTGTAGGAAAAGATACAATAATCTACAAGAGTTAAGCCAAATTAGAGATATGAAATTGTTAACACAAGAAGAAAAATTAGAAGCTATAGAGAAATTTAAAGGGATGTCTAAATGGGTTAAAGAGTTGCAAGAATATGTAACACAACAAGCTTTATTAAGTGGGCATATCCCGGAAGGTTATGAGCTTATAGCAGATAAGAGTAATCGCAGAATATTCGATCAAGAGGGAGCGATGAATGCATTAAAAAAAGCGGGATTTATTGATGAAGAAATAATGGACAATAATATAAAAGGAATCTGCAAGTTAGAAGAACTATTAGGTTATAAGAAATTTAATGTAATATTAGGGCCTTTTATAGAAAAGCCAACTGGTAAACCTAAACTAAGAAAAAAGCAATCTAACAATTAATAATAAAAAGGATATTAAAAGGAAGAGAAGTCTAGATGAGAGATTATGTAGGCTTCTTTTTTTTGTGCGCAAAAAAAGGTGGCTATATAGTTTTTTGATTAGTGAGGATAGAAGAATTTTTCTCACAGCTGTACTCAACAATAATCAGTAAAAAAATCACAAAAGAGATGCCTAAAACCGATATTTATCTGTGCAAAAAGTAGAATATTTTAATATGTGGCAAAAAGGAAGCAGAAAAGAGTTTTTCGCTAGTTATGACACATCCATTTCTCGCATATTGCTTGTGAACTAAAAACAAGAACATTTTTAGCAATCGACAAAGAGGAATCCTAAAAGAATTTTTTGCAAGTTATGACGCATCCATTTCTGACATATTGATTGTGAACTAAAAACAAGACAATAAAGCAATCAAAAGAAAAAGAAAGGAAGTGTGCAAGATGTATAAAAGAAAAATATCTATAAGAGCAGCTAGAGTAAATGCTGAGATGAAGCAAACCGAGGCTGGAGCAGTTATACAAAGATCAAGAAACTATATAAGCAGAATGGAAAAAGGGGAAGCCAATCCTACACAGTGGGAAAAAGAAAGGCTGGCGCAAGTATATGGCTGGCCGTTAGAAGAAATCTGGTTTTAAAAAAAAGAGGGGGTAGTAAGTTAATGGAGAAAGTAAACAAACAAAAAGAGCGAATAATGTATGTAAACATCGAGGTGGATGTAGCAAAAAAAGAATATATGATTGGGTACAAAAAGGAAAATATGTATGGAATTAGAGTAATAAATATTAAAGATTTTAGAGATCGCCGCGATTTGTCAAATTTGATAGATGATTTGAGAAATCCGGAGTTAGTAAAACTAACACTGGGCAAGAGTTTCCTAATGTTATACTTAGAATGTTTTTTTGGTGTAGAAGCACTGCAAGAACAGTTTTTTGATTTACGAAATTATGCAATAAAACTTGGAATGTTAAAATTAAGCACGGAAACAGTACAGAGCCTAGCTTATAGACTGGATATTGAACAACATCAAATATCGAAAAATATAAGGTGGCGTTTGGAGCAAAAGATTAAGATAGAAATGAAGATATATAAGAATTTGAGAGAAAGACACAAAGAACTGTATGAAATATGCAAAAGTAATATGAAAAACACATAGAAGGAGTAATTACTTACTTGTTGGCTTATACAAAAGAAAAGGAAAGGAAAGGTAAAAACATGAGTATGAAAGAAAAAATGATACTAAATATAAAAGAAAACGAAGGTGTTGTTAATGCAGTAGATCCAAATTCCAGAATAGATATTGTGTGTTACAAATTAGGAAATGAAGAAATTAAAACGTTAGATATTTCAAGCGTGGACGTGACTAGTCTTATGACTTTTGTGGGATTATTGAAAAACACAGAAGTGTTAAAAATAAGTTATAATGCTAAGCATGTTAAATCAGCTTTAGAGCCATGGTTCGGAGGAGAAAAGGCAAAAAATGAAAACGAATGGTACTCTATAAAAGCCAAGGCTGAAAAATTAAAGCTCCCAACAAGTTTATATGATTTGTGTTATTGTTTAGGGATTGATTTTACAAATAAAACAACTGAACCTGCAGAAATACTAAAAAAAGAATTAGAGGTCTATAATATAATAAAAGACTGTGAGACGAAAGAAGATATTAAAAATATTAAGGGCATAGAGCTTAAAAAGGTAAAAGCAAAACCTTTAAGCAAGTATTTTGTTAAAAACAAACAAAACCTGATAGTTAGAGTAAATGACAGTCTAATTGCAGAAGACATTTTAAAGAATAACGATCTTTTTATTTGTGCTAACACACCATATATTTATAAGGACAATGCTTATGTGACGGATATAAATGGTTCCATATTGCGAGGAATAATAAGGGAATACCTAGACGTTACAGTAAAAAATCAAACCACTATTAAACGCATTTATAATTATATAGTAGACACACCTAGTCTGCAAAAGGAGTTTGAGCAAATCAATCAATATCCCGAAAGCTGGGTTTGCTTCAAAAATTGTATGTGGGATGTTGAAAACTGGAAGGCATATCCATCAAGCCCCAAGTATTATGCTATAAATCAAATTCCGCATAATTTTACAGGGGAAATAATGTATAGTGACAATACGGTAACAGAAGAGTTTTTTACAGATTTTATTCCAAAAGAAGATGATAGGGAAATGTTAAAGCAGTATATAGGATATTGCTTAACAAGAGATACTCGTCAGCAAAAAATGCTAGTTTTAAAGGGCATGGAGGGTGTTGGTAAAAGTGTTATCCTTAGACGGATGACGGAGATAGTTGGGGAAAACAACATGACAAATAATAGTTTGGAAAAATTGAAAGACAAGTTCACAACTGTGGAGCTGGCAGGTATGTTAGTAAACGCTTGTGGAGACATAAGCTCCAAAGGGCTGGATGATATATCTCTCATAAAGCAGTTAATTGGTGAGGACAGGATAAAGGCAGAGATTAAGCATGGGCAGCATGTCTACTTTACCCCCTATGTTAAACACCTTTTCAGTGCAAACCAAATTCCTGTTTCGCTCGATGAGAAAAGCGGATCATTCTATCGGCGTTTGTTAGTGCTAAAGCTAAATAGAAAAGCTAAGTATATCCATAACCTAGAGGAAAAACTAAAGCAGGAAATAGACTATATGATACATGAATGTCTAATGGCCTTGCAAAGGATGTACAAAAGCGGTGGCAAAATGATAGAGAGTAAACAGAGTAAAGAAGAAGTATTAGAACTGTATAAGAATTCGGACACTGTTAAAGCGTTTTTGGATGATACAACAGACATTAATCCAAGTGCAAAGATAGAGCGAGCATTACTTCTTAATTATTATAAGAGTTATTGTGTCCAAGAAGAGAGAAAACCATTAAGTCGGAATAATTTTTACACAAATTTACGAACAAAGGGTTACCAAGAGGTTAAAACTAATGGGGATTGGTATTTTGTGGGATTTAAAATGAAGAGTGGAGTAGTTTTAAAAGAGTATAATAACGTTAGTGTTTTTCCTAAAAAAGCACAATAAATTATGTGGGGAGTTTTTGAGTGAGTTTTGAGGGAGCTTTGAGTTGTTTGATTGCGGTTTGAGGCTCTCTTTATTGTTATGCGGCTGTATTCTGATGTATGACAGGGGAAGTTCAAATCACTTTAGGGAAGCAAAAGGGAATGTTCTTATAATAAGTTCCCTACTCAAAGGGCTGATATTAGTGGGTTATAGTGATTTAGGGAAGTTAGGGATGTTTTTTTGAGTTATATAAATAAATATATAGATAAGATATATATGTGTAAATAAATAAATTCAGATAAAAGTTCCCTTACATCCCTACGACATTTATAGTGTGGTTTAATTAGTCTTTAGCAAACAAAGAAGGGGTTATGGAGTTGAGTTGAATGTGGCCATAACAAAATAACTATTCTGTATAAGAATTAAATATGTAAAGTTATCGCTGAAATTGTTTAATATTTTCATTATAACCAGTGACTGTAACTTTATTCCTGAAAATTAAATTTTGACATAAAAATTTAAGCATCTAAATTTCCAGTTTGAAAAACCTTCGTGGGCTCAGGAATAAATGAATCCATTATTGGTTATAATATAGATGCTGACGGGATAAATCTTTCCGGCGTAGGATATTTAATATATCTTATACGCCGGATTGTTATTCTGTTTTACAGATACTGGGTCACTCTGTCTTCAAATAGAATAATTAACTGATTCAATACTAAGTCCCAGTTTCCATATCTTTGAGTCCATTTCTTTTTAACATTCACGGAAGCTAGATATAACATTTTTTCAAGGGATTCGTCAGTCGGGAACACGCTTTTGGTCTTAGTAACTTTTCTGTATTGACGATTCAGCCCCTCAATAATGTTTGTTGTATACATTATCCTTCGAATATCATCAGTAAAGTGGAAGAAGGGGCTGATAACGTCCCAGTTAGCTTCCCAATTACTAATTGCAAAGGGGTATTTCTGACCCCATTTATCTTTTAATTGCTACAATTCGTTCCATCCAGCTTCTTCTGTTGGAGCCTTATATACAGCCTTAAAATCAGTAGAGAATTTTTTGAGATCCTTATACGATACATACTTAAAAGAATTTCTTAGCATGTGTATGACACATTTTTGGACTAAAGCATTTGGGTATACAGTTTGAATTGCTTCTTTAAATCCAGAAAATCCATCCTTTTACGGACCTTGTAGTGAATGGCATACATGAAGATAAAAGGATAAACTGAGTCTAATGATCTTGTTTGCCATTCCCTAATGCTTGCTAATATTCCTTTGATCTTTTGTACTATTTGGGGTTCAAACTCACAGTTACGGTCTCTTAGAATATGAATATCACCATACTCGCTCTTAATGGTTTCGGTACTATGTCCACTTCTCTGAGATTATTCTCTTTAATAATCTGCATAATCTGTTCTTTTGGTATTGCTATAAAAACTTATCTATGATAAGAATATTTGTATATCTAATTCTTATCATAATAGATTTATTTTTATCAAATATACATAATCAAATACACACTTAATTAAATTACTCGTGTAAACCTTCACCATTTATCTTCAAAGATAAATAGAACTACCTAAGAAAAAGAGACATTTGACATGTTGCGAAAATAATACTATAATGGAAAAGTGTTCAAAACATCATAGGGTTAACTTACATAAAAGACATAGTATAATATATATAGGAGATTTAGGAAATTGAAAATTGCAATATGTGATACTGATGAAATATTTAGGGAAAAGCAATTTATATTATGCAAGGAGTTTTTCTCCAAAAAGGATGATGAGATTGAAATACTAGAATTTTCATCTGTAAAGGAACTAGTTGAACACAATAAGAAATTGAATCTTGTGTTCATTGGGATTGAATCAGAAGGTAAAGGCATTAGAGAAAGATGTGCACTTTTAACCAATATCTTGAATAAACAAGAAAAAGAATGCTCTATTATATTTTTAACAGAAGAAGAAAAGAAAACATATCCAAGCTTTTTTTGGGGAAACATTTGCGGAATTTTACCCAAGAATTTTGAAGAAGAAACTTTCAACAAATGTCTTGAAAGTTTTAATAAATACCATGATGAGATTTATACAGAAGACGAATGGGTACAACTTGACAAATACAACTGGGAAAGAAGCTCAAAAATTTTATATATAAAAGCAGCAGATAAATACTGTGAGATATTCACAAAAGACAAAAAGTATCTTGTAACAAGTAGAATGTATGATTTAGAAAAAAAGTTATACTATGAAAATTTTGTAAGGATTCAGAGGTCTTATATTATTAATTTTGATTATGTAGTATCTTTTGGTAAGAGTATAAAGATGACAGATGGAGTAACATTAACCTATTCTAGAGGGAAGAAGCAACAGTTAAGAAAAAAATACTATAATTATAAGGGTGTGTCTAAGTAAATAGATGCTATCAGGAGAAATTTGGAAACTATTAATCCGGACTTTTTTATACATGAGATAAACAACTTGAAAAGAAAAGTGATTAAGATGCATTTCACGCAAGAGAAATATGGTAGTTTACGCTACAAAACAAATTCTACCTTGTATTTTTATAGGATTAACAGGGGAATAAATGCATTTTGCGAAATAATTGGAACTTTTCACGAAGTTAATGTGTATAAGGCATAAAAATATGTTATTATAAAGAAAGTTAATCTAACAAAAAGTAAACGCATGTAAACGATTTATTATAAATAAATATTTGATATAAAAATTTAATAAGAAAACTAATTGCAAAACGCAAAAAAGTTTCACTTAAAATTACCAACTGGAGAAAATCAATGTTTTAAAAATATTATTGCGTAAAACAACACGATATGACCGATTGTGGCGCAGCCTGTCTTGCTACCATATCAAAACAGTACGGCTTTAAAACTTCCATATCAAAAATTAGAGAAGTAGCAGGAACAGATAAACAAGGAACTAATGCATTTGGAATTATAAAAGCAGCAAAAAAATTAGGATTTACAGCAAAAGGTGTAAAAGGAGATAAGAAAGCATTATTTACTGAAGTTCCTCTTCCTTGCATTGCTCATGTAATAGTTGACGGTTCTTTGTTACATTACGTAGTTATTCATAAAATAACAAAAAAACAAATTATTATAGCTGATCCGGGAAAGGGCATAGTAAAACTGTCTCCAGAAGAATTCTTTGGAGAAGTATTGAAAGATGGAGAGCCTCCCAAGTATAAGTGGAGTGGTGTGCTTATCTTTATGGTGCCAGATAGCACTTTCGAAAAGGGTGACGAAACTCAAGGTCTATTTCAAAGGTTTTTCCATCTTCTAAAACCACAGAAACGCCTAATTATTAACATCTTCCTAGCATCACGTTTGATTACTTTGTTTGGAATACTCGGTACCTTTTATTATAAAGCTTTGCTAGACGATATACTACCGGCAAGCTTAATGAAAACCTTACTTCTATAAAAGGGGACATATTAATTAAAAATGTGACTTTTAGATATGGGACTAGAAGACCAGTCTTAGTAAATACCACAATTAATATTAAAGAAGGTGAAAAAGTAGCACTTGTAGGAGAAAGTGGTTCAGGTAAGACAACCTTAGTAAGACTCTTGCTTAATCTGTATAGTCCTGAAGAAGGAGAAATATTAATAAATGATAACAATATTAAGGATATAAATATTGAAATCATAAGGAATAAAATAGCCTACATACCTCAAGAAACATTTTTATTTAGCGGTAGTATAATGGAAAACCTTACTTTAGGACTAAATGATATTTCTGCAGAAGAAGTAATGGACGCAGCTAAGAAAGCTAGTGCGCATGAGTTTATAAATGAATTACCACTAAGATATGAAACAAGATTAGAGGAAAATGGCTCAAATTTATCTGGAGGTCAAAGACAAAGATTGGCAATAGCAAGGGCGGTCTTAAAGAAACCAGACATTCTAATACTAGACGAAGCAACTAGTAATCTAGATACCATAACCGAAAGAGCAATATCAGACACCATAGCTGAATATTCAAAAGGGATTACAACGATTGTAATTGCACATAGGTTAAGTACTATTAAGAAATATGACCAGATTTATGTTATGGATAAAGGGGAAATTATTGAAAATGGTAGTCATGAGGAATTATTAGATGTGCAAGGTAAGTATTTTGATTTGTGGAGTAAGCAGATATAGATGTAAAGGTTACCAACTATAATATAATAAAGAAATAAACCAAAGATAAATAATGAGAATAATGAAGGAGAAAACCAATATGGAAATTCTTAAAGGACAAAGCTATGTGATTGAGAATTTGGTATCAAGATCAGGAAAGTTTACAACAAATGAACTTCAGACAATTGAAATTGAATTATTAAATACTTTTAAGAATAACGCGATTCATAATGGCGAGTATATTATTACAACAACAAGAGCTGTAGAGGATGAAGGTAGGATTATGGATGTTGAAATTTTGTTGCCGATGAATGACTCTGTTAAAGTTAAAGAACCGTATACTTTTAAAAAAAGAATAAAAATAGTTAATGCATTATATATGAAATTGGCAGATATAAAATTGTTGCAAGAAGCAATAAATGAGATAAATGGATACATAATGGGACATAAGTTACAACCTGTAACTTCAGCATACATAGTTCAAAGTAAAGAAAAAGGAATACCTTGTACTGAGATATATATAGGTATAAGTACAAATATTTTATAATTACAAACTTAAATATATAATAAATGATATGAAGAACATGAAAAATCTAGTATGAAGTGTTTTATAATGGTATATCGTGGTTCTTTCCATAAAGGGCTACTTTATATAAAAGAGGACTCTGATAAAATTCGCGAAAACCATCAGAGCCCAAAACACAAGCACTTATAAGAAAAGTACTCGAGTTAAGTATATAACTTTTCTTATTAAGTGTAAAGAAAATTAATTAAGAAAAGGAGATTTAAACAATGGAAATGAATTTAAACAATGGATTTTGTGAAATGTCACAGGATGAAGCAATGTTAGTTGATGGTGGTTTGGTTATTACAATAGGTGCTTTAACAATAACTGGAGCTGCCTTGGCAAAAGGAGCTGCATTAATTGGAGGAGCATATATGGCGGGCTATACATTAGGAAGTCATATTAAGGCTGCACAGGGTAGATAGGAGGAGAAAGAAATGGAAAAATTAAATTATGATGAACTTATGGAAATAGATGGTGGAGTAATTACATTAACTATTTTTGGAGTTACTTTGGTAGGCGCTAAGGCAGTGGCTGCTATTGCTGGCGGAGTGGTTGTTGTTGGAGGCGTAGCTGCAGGAGGATTTTATTTAGGATATAAATAATATCTACCATACAATTATTGTTGATAGTGTAGTCATTTTGAGCAATGCAGAATGACTACACTACATAAGTAAGAATTTTTGATATTGATTATATATAAAAAGGAGATTGATATGAATTTATCGAAATTTATACAAAAAGACTTATTTGTAATTCTTTCTATTATTTTAATTATTTGCATAGTTGATCAATTATATATGATGATGGAATATAAAAATATCTCAAAAGAAACATTTATTTTAACATGTTTATTAACAGGAATTAGCGTTTTTTTTGGATTTTTTAATAAAAGAGCGAGTGAGAAAGTATGAAATACTATTGTATTAAGCAACATGACATCACAGACTGTGGTGCAGCTTGTCTAGCAACCATTTGTAAACAAAATGGCTACAAAATAGGCATTACCCAGATTCGTGAGGTCGCAGGAACAGATAAACAAGGAACAAATGCATATGGTGTGATAAAAGCAGCAGAACAACTTGGTTTTAGTGCGAAAGGTGTAAAAGGAAATAAAGAAGCGTTTTTTTCTGAGTTTCCATTACCTTGTATTGCGCACGTTATTGTAGATGGAAACTTATTACACTATGTGGTCATACATAAAATTACAAAAAAACAGGTGATTATTGCCGACCCGGGAGAAGGGATCGTTAAGCTTACGCCGGAGGAATTTTTTGGAGAAATCCATGAGGAAGGAAAGCCACCAAAGTATCAATGGAGTGGCGTGTTAATTCTACTTGTAAGAAATGAAACATTTAAGAAGGGCGGCGAAACAAAAGGATTGTTTGGGCGCTTTTTTCATTTGCTATTGCCACAAAAGAAATTATTGTTGCACATTTTTGTTGCATCTTTGGTATATACAATTCTCGGAATTGTAGGAGCATTTTATTTTAAGGAACTGATTGATAGCGTTTTACCGGATGGGCTTAGAAAAACATTAATGACTCTTTCTATTGGAGTTATTCTATTGAATGTATTTAAGGTCATTCTGAATGCTTTTAGGTCACATCTCTTATTATATTTGAGCCAAAAACTAGATATTGCATTGCTTCTTGGTTACTACCGACATGTCATTGAGTTGCCGATGAACTTTTTTGGAACCAGAAAGGTCGGAGAAATTATTTCAAGATTTAATGATGCGGGGAAAGTGAGAGATGCCATATCGGGAGCAACACTTACCATCATGATTGATTCACTAATGGCTTTAGCGGGTGCAATAATTCTGTATATGCAGAATGCAAAGCTATTTGGAATAACTGTAATAATAGTTGTGTTATATGCGATTATAGTTGCGTGCTTCCATAAGTGGTATGAAAAACTAAATCGCAAGCAAATGGAAGATAATGCCCAGCTTACCTCTTATATGGTGGAATCTCTAAATGGTATTCAGACAGTAAAAGCATATAGTGCAGAGAGAAAAGTCAATAGAGAGACAGAGATTAAGTTCGTCAAATTATTACGAAGTATCTTTGATTTGACATGGGTAAGTAATCTACAGTCTTCCTTAAAGATTTTTGTGGAGCTAGTAGGTGGAATTTTAATTCTTTGGGTTGGTGGTGTTTGCGTTATTAATGGAGAAATGACCATTGGTGCATTAATAACCTTTAACTCATTACTTGCTTACTTTTTAGATCCAGTAAAGAACTTGATTAATTTACAGCCACAATTACAGACCGCGGTGGTTGCATCTGACAGGCTAGGAGAAATCTTGGATCTAGAGACAGAAAAAACAGAGACAGAATACCGCAAGCTTGCGCCGGCAAGTTTGGCAGGCGATATTGAGATTAAGAACTTAGATTTCAGATATGGTACAAGAAAACTTGTCCTTAAAGGTATTAATCTAAAGATAGAAAAAGGTCAGAAGATAGCCTTTGTAGGAGAAAGTGGTTCTGGCAAGACAACCTTATCTAAACTACTGCTCCACCTCTATGCACCGGAAACAGGGGACATTTTAATTAATGGAAACAATATTGAAGATATACAGTTAGAAACATTGAGAGAGCGAATTGCATATATTCCTCAGGAAACATTCCTGTTCAGTGGTTCTGTCTTTGAAAACTTAACTTTGGGACTGGATGATGCAACCATGGATGATATCATAGGAGCATCTAAAATGGCGCAGGCACATGATTATATAAATGAACTTCCGCTTCGTTATGAAACAAGATTAGAAGAAAACGGAACAAATCTCTCGGGTGGTCAAAGACAGCGACTTGCCATTGCGAGGGCCATGCTTAAGAAACCGGATATCTTGATATTAGATGAAGCAACCAGCAATCTAGATTCTATCACAGAGAGAGCACTGGATAGAACCATCCATGAGTTTGCAAAGGATATGACGACTATATTTATTGCACATCGTTTAAGCACTATAAAGAACTGTGACAGGATTTATGTGATGGATAAAGGAAGGATTGTGGAACAGGGAACGCATCGGGAACTGATAGAATTAGGTGGTAGATATGCATATCTTGTAAAACAACAATCTTTGGATGAAAATACCGTTATGGAAGGCGGTGATGATGTATGAAGCCAATCATTGTAGATATGAAAGATATGAGCGATAGCACTGAGGTTTATGAATCAAAACCAAACCGCTTTTTGGTATATACCATATATCTTATTTTGATGATATTGGTCGTTGCGATTATGTGGATGTCTTTATCAAAGATTGATATTGTAGTAAAAAGCAACGGTATATTTAAAGGTAGCAATGCTGTTTATGAAATTAGCAGTGGTGTTACAGGAAGTGTAAAAGAAACCTATATAGAAAATGGACAGTACGTAAAAGAAGGTGATGTTCTTTACGTTCTTTCAATCGACGAGCTTTCTGATACGATTCTACGTTATCAAAATGAATTGGAGTCTGCAAAAGCTCGACTTGAGATATTAGCGATATATGAGAAAAGTCTCAATGGAGATAAAACTCTCAATGGAGATAAAACTAGCTTAGAAGATTCGGTGGATAATCCATACTATAAGGAATTTATAAACAGAAGAGATTTATTATATGCCAATGTGAACTTAAGTGAAAGTGATACAGAGGGACAGGTTACGTTGTATCAGGGAAATGTGGATTCCATATCTGAAACCATTGCAAAATATAATAAAAAGATTGAGAAACTTAACGCTGTAAAACAGTGTATTACAGCTCGAAATAATACTTTTGATTCTAGCGAAGGTGTTTATTACAGTATGATAAGCAGCTACCTTGCGTCCTATAGTTACACAGCCTTACAATATGATAATCAGATAAATGACTACCAAAGGCAAATAGATGAGTATGATGAGCAGATAAAAAATGCTAAAACTTCAAAAGAAGATAAACCTGCAACCGGAGACGAAACAGTAAGCGGTAATGATATAGCAGATGAAAATGAGGCGAATGTTACACAGTCCGCGGGTGTTACTGTTGATGTGGAAGCACTTGAAAAACAAAGAGATGCTTTGATTACTGCACGTGACTCTGTACAAAAAGAAAAAGCACAGGCGTTAATGAATCTGGAATTACAACAGATTACAACTATTGAGCAACAGATTTCAGGATATAATGATACAATTCTATCATTGGAAACAAATCGGACATCTGCAAAATTACAGTTAGAAACGGTAAATGGTGTAGATAACGAAGCAAAGGAAACGGTTGCAATTCTTACAGAAAAAGGAAACATAGCAGCAGAAATTTTAACATATGAAGATAAGGTAAAGGAATGTGAAACTTATTTAAAGAGTTATGATATTCAGAATAATAATTGTATCATAAAGGCAAATGTGTCAGGATATTTTTACATTTCACAGGAATTGAAAACCGGAAGCTTTGTGCAGGAGGGAACCGCTATTGGAACCATTTATCCAGAAGCTGAATCAAAGTATTATGCAGAAGTCTATGTGGAAAATACAGATATAGCCAAAATAAAAGAGGGACAGGAAGTTAAGTTCGAAATTGGAGCCTATCCATCCAGTGAATATGGGTATTTTGAAGGAATTATAGAAAATATAGCTAAGGATATTTCTGTTGACCAAAGTACGGGAAATGCATACTATGTGGTGAGAGTAAAGTGTGAAAACATGACTCTTAAAGGAAAAGATGGTGAAGACGCAACTTTGATGAATGGAATGGCATGCCAAGCAAAAATAGTCATAGATGAGGAAAATGTATTGACTTATCTTTTAGAAAAAATTGATTTGATAGATTAGTGTTAAGTATAAACACCTCCTTGTGAGTATTGAGTGTAAAAAACTCAATACTCACAGGGAGAATTTATTATCTTCTTTTATATGCCATAAATGTCAGGTTCTATTAGTGCTTATTTCTCATATATTGATTTGTATTGGCTTCAATTCTGGTACCATTAATATATGGATATTCCAAATCTACATGTCCCTTTTTAAATATATATTTTTAATGTTATTAAAAATCTGTTCAATTGATTTAGTTAGTTCATTACGGATAATGTTGCTGAATGTGGAAAAAGACGGAGCTTTCATGTCATTAAGTAGATGCATATCTCTAATATCATATCGGCATAGTTTTTCAATAGCTCTAAGCGAGCTTATGCCATACTCCATGAATACAAACAATATCAATTTAAGCAATTTCTTAGAATCACAATTGGGATGCCCAACGTTTTGTAATTTTTCGCATCTACAATAAATAATAAATTGGTGTAATTCATAACATCATAAAAGTATATACTGGATTTTATAAAACAATTATTTTTCTAATCTAGTGGTATTTTTTGCGAACAATAAATCTATTTTTGAGTAATAGCAATAGTTCCTATAACGAGCAAATGTCTAAATAGGCTTTGACATGTTTCCTACTACGAATAATATCAAATGATATGTTCCCGAGAACGGGGGGAAAGGAAATAGATATGTTTCCAGCTACGGAGAAAATGACAAAATTTTCTTGGATATGTTCCCCGTTACGAGCGAACCCCTAAAAATAGGTAGTTTGACAGCTATCCCCTCATCTCAAAACATATTGAGGGTGTGATATTGATAACAAGGGTGAAAAGCGAGGTTATATATAAGTTTTATATATAATGGGTTTTAGACACATGGGTGTGAAACCCATTGAGTGAAAGTGAGATTTTATGCTACGAAGAAATAGGGGGAACATCAAAATGAATGAATATATTTTTAATGAAGAGTATTTTAAGTCTACAAATAGTAAGGTTGGAAAAGGTATATCCGAAATTTCCGAAAAGACATATTTTTCAGAGGAGTCAGTTAAAGCAAAAAGAAATGGAACGCGTACAATTTCAGATGATGACTATAAAAGTATACGGGATAAAGTAGATACTCTTTTGATTTTAAATGTTGCAAAACTAGTTGAAAAGTTAAATCTGAGAGTCAACTTGGATTTGTACCCAAATGAAAAACTTGTTATTTATTATGTGATTTGTAATTATGAAACTTCATGGTTTTCAGTAGATGAATTCACAAAAACAAAAAAAATAAAAAATATAAACAAAAAAAAATACAAGAGATTCTCGAGAACTGTAAGGTCAGAACTGATAAATCAGGGAAAGAAGAAAAACTATATAAAGAGCGCTATAACGAAAATAGACAGATCAAAGAATTTTCTTTGGACTTAACAATTGCAATTAAATATACTGAACTAAAAGATGGTGAATAAGAAATAGTAGGATTATTTTCAAACAATATTTTGTAAATTTACATCTTTGTATCTTTATTTTAAATCTTTTTAATTTAATATGAGATTAGATGAAAAAGGAGGTAGAAAATGTATAATGATCAAGTAAAGAAAGTTTTTTCAACTAAGAAACAGACACCTTGTCCAAATACAGATAGGCTAATTTCAAGAGGATATCGTCAAAAATCATGTGGCTATATAAGTTATGCTAAGGAATTGGGAATAACCAACCCTAGCCAATATTGGCATCTATTGACGTCATGGTGCAGTCGAATGGCAGATAATGCCCCATTCGATAAGAGAATTCAATGTGGGGAACTACTCTTTTGGATGGCAGAAGTTATCAATGCAGTTGATGATAACTCCTTAAATAAACTTGCAGATGAAGTTATTTCTAAGTATATTAATGACAGACGGTCGGGAAATAAAGTCATACAAGACGCTTGCTTTGATAAAATTGCCACCATTGTAAGAAAAAGCTAAATGGTAATATGTGGAGACGGGTTGTCTAATATCTAGAAAGTAAAGTCTGAAAAGCATTGAAAATATTAAATTTCATAATGTGATTTCAAATCTCACTTACACCCTTGATATGCGTTAATGAGAACGTGTCGAGGGTGTATTTTTAGAGAAAAGTTGAAGATGATATTGGTAAGGTGGAATTTACAGAACAAATATCGAGTTGCTTGATGAGACAGGGTGGATGTTAATATTACTTGCTTTAGAGAAATGATTTTGTTTGTTTTGACGCGATAAATTTGTAAGAGTATAGGCTGTTTTGAATGGAATAAAACAATATAATGTTGTAAGTTTATATTGTTAATTATATAAGATGAAGAAGTTTTAAAGATACTACAAAGTATGAGTGCATTTTAAGCACTTTTTAATTTAATTAGGAACTGAGTCAATTTCTAATAAGCATTATGTATTTTAGGAATCTCAAGTCATATTATCTTAATTAGTTTAATCTGTTGTAATTCTTTTTTTTCATAGCAGAAGATGTTTTGCTTTTTTACAAACATAAAAGTATATACTTCAAAGACTAATGTGTATACTACGATGTATATATACCTTTGATTTGCTACTTAGATTAAGTTAATATTATTGGATTAATAAGAATTAAACAGCATACGACTTTGGGTTAATTTTTTACCACAATTAGTTTTCCGGTTGCTGACTCCACATATTATATAAATCCCACTCATTAAATAAAAAAAGAAAGAATGAAAGAAAACACGCCCAGCGTCAATCTTTCGTCCCTCCCCACAATCCCACGCCACTTGCCTACCTTATCTCACACACCCGCCAGTTGTTTCGCAAAATCGAAACAATGAAAGAACAAATACAATTTAATAAGTTAGCAATCCCACATCGATTTCTTGCCATTCCCCCTCAAGCACACAAATTCCAGCGTACGCTGGAGCGCGTCTACAAACAACTTTTTTTTTCTAATTTGTTTCTTGTTTGTTTCTTTCGTCCTACAGCCAGTATGCTCTAGCCTGTTAGTTATTAAAAAAGAAAAAATGAAAGAAAATACATAATCTCGTTCCTTATAAAACAACCCCCACAGCGACACCCTTCATCCTCAATATAACCCACGCATTCCAGCGTACGCTGGAACCAGCCTGCATGCCAATCTTTTTTCTTATTTATTTCTTTCCTTAATTCTATTTATATATCCCCAATCTTTCGTTAATTTTTTCTTATATTAAATTAAAGCTGTTAGAGTAAGTTATTCTGGAGAAATCGGAGAATATATGTCAGGCTTTAAAAACAATAATAGTGTTTATAGCTATTCTTAGGTAATAATATAGTTGTCACACAACGCCATTAGGTGTTGATTTAATGGGTTATATACGCATAACAAATTAATGCCTGTGGGGGGCGTTTTATCCCAACTAAATGTTATATCCGCTCTTTAAAAGGTTTATAATGCGAACTAGTAAAAGCCTTACTATATCTATTATATTCGTCATTTAGAACCAAAATACAACCATCTAGAACTATATAGCAAACATTAGACAACACCATATCACCACTAGACTTTTTAAATATAAAAAGAAAGCCATTTGTGGCGTCCTATAGGTGTTGTTGAGTAGGATAGTGTTGCTGTGGATTGGATTGTACATCACTGTAGTTGATACATATAGGAATCTAAAACACATCACAGTAGCTGATACATACGAGTACTTAAAACACATCACTGTAGCTGATACATACTGGCATCTAAAACACATCACTGTAGCTGATACATACTGGCATCTAAAACACATCACTGTAGCTGATACATACTGGCATCTAAAATACATCACTGTAGCTGATACATACGGGCACCTAAAACACATCACTGTAGCTGATACATACGGGCACCTAAAACACATCACTGTAGCTGATACATACGGGCACCTAAAAACACATCACTGTAGCTGATACATACGGGCACCTAAAATACATTAATATAGCTGAAATATATGAGCATCTAAAAGACATCAACAAACAATCGCCCAGTCTTCGTCCACTAAAACACCCCATCACCCCATCAATGAATGCACAAATGCATTCTATCTTCCAACAAGTCTAATCTACTCACTTATTCTTTCATCCACTTTTTCTGATATTTACAAACATAGATGGACTTATGCGAAGTTATACAACGCATAGACGTGGCTATGCGAAGCCGTGCCTAACTTAAATTGTTTAATAATGTGGGGGGTGTAACTATTTAATTATTAGAGCTTGCAGGTAGCCAAAAGCTACCCCCATCAATTATATCTAACAATTCACAAACCAATAACAAGGTGTTGGATTACGTTGTGGGTTACTTTTACACTAGACATAGTGCATTAGTTTTGTATAGTATGTAGAAAAAAGCAGAAAAGTGTTATATACTGAAGATAGAAAAATTATCACAAACAGGAAGTAGTTGTAAGGTAGATATAAAATAGTGATAAGAAATTACAAATTAAGTTCATTCTTTTACATATAAGTGTTCTCTATTTCCAACATACGATCAGTATAAAAAAATTATTAATAAAAATATGGCTAAATAAAAAAAGGGAGACAAAAAATATGAAAGAAACACTGAAGAAAACAAAAAAACAAAACAAAGCAATCAAAAATCTATTAGTATTAGCAATGTGCTTCATACTATTACTGTGCCTCACCGCCTGCAAAAACAGCAAAGTCGACACAGACGAGCTAGAATCAGGTCTTGAGGAGCTAAGTGGCATTCTTGAGACGGAAGAAACAGAAGAAACAGAAGAAACTAAAGAAACAGAAGAAGAAACAAAAGAGTCTGAGGAAACTACAGAGACTGAGGCCGAAAAAGAAACTAAAGAAACAGAAAAAGCTACAGAAAAAGAAACTGAAAAAAGCAAAGATCATCAATCCAAACCAGCTCCAAAGGAAACTGAAGCAGCAAAATCAGCTTACAAGAGAGTTGATGATGTTAAATATGCAAAAAGTAATGTTAATGTAAGAAGTGGTCCGGGAACGTCTCATAAAAAGATAGGATCGCTTAAGGCTGGTCAAAAGGTAACAAGAATTGGTGTTTGTGATAATGGCTGGGGTGTTATAGATTTTAGTGGTAAAGAAGGGTATGTGTCTGGGAATTATTTAGTAGATGCTAAGCCAGCGGAAGAGACTAAGGCTGTAAGTAAGCCTAAGGCGGATAATAAAAAAACTGACACTAAAAACCCTGATACTAAGTCTACTGAGACAAAAGCACCATCAGATAATAAACCAAAAGAAAATAAGTCTAGCTATACACCTATTCCAAAGGGCTGGGTATATTCAGAGTCTATTTCGGGGCCTAAAATGACATCAACACAAAAAGCTAAAATTGATTCTTGGGTAAAAACTTGGACTAGTGGTGGAATGACTTATAAAGAGTTAGAGACAAAATTATATGAGTATATGTGGGAAACAAAGGCGCCAGATGAAGAAATTGATTTTATAAAGGTTGGAGTTTCCGGAAACAATTTTTTTATAGATGAAAATAAGCCCAAGAAAAAATTGGGTGGAATAAATGGTGCAGAATACAGATATTTGGGTATATATAGTAGTGGCGAACGTGATGATAAATCGGATGGAGATTTTACAGTTTTTTACGAGTGGGGTGTAAGCATTCATAAACTTTTAAAAGAATAAAATAAAGATGTTGAAGCAACTCCTCTTGATTAGATTTGAGAGGGGTTGTTTTGTGTTTTTTAGAGAATACTTCCACAGCGTTCATCTCCTCCCTCCTAAACCCCCACAAAACAGCTATGCTGTTTTACATGATCGATTAATTTTAATGGTGAGTGTCGCTGTGGGTATGATCTTGTTTTTCATATATAGTATGTGTAAAAAGATTATTTAAAATAAGAGCCTTTGTTGGTTCTTTTTTTTATTTCAAAATTCCCATACATATTTATTCCTAATTAAGTTTATTTAATGATTCTTCTGCTATTCTAACATACTGTTCATGTGGGAAATGATCTCACAAAAAATTACGAAAGGAGGTAACAAAATGATAAGATTAAGAAAAAGAAACACAGGAGTATTAGCATTCTTTTTTTTAGCAGTTATGATATTGATGTTGGTTTCGCCAACGATGGTGTATGCAGGGGAATTTGATAATGCAAGGGATTTTTATAATAAGAACGATAAAGATGTTGTATATAACACATCCGGTGGTAGGGGTTACTTTTATTACGCTGTGAGAGGAAGTACTGGTGGCACAACAAATACAACACTTTGGCGAGCTCTAGGTTTTAGGTGGAAAATAAGTAACGCAAAAGGAAATTCTTATATGTATTTTAATTTAGAAGATCCTGACATTACTAGAATTAGCCGTGTGGAATCGGGGAGTTATCTCTATCAGCTTTTTAGAATTGAGTATGACACAATAGAAAGTAGACTTTATAATACAAATACAAGTGTTTGGAGAGAATTCCTCAAAAGTGGTGCAACCATTACAGTTGACTCTTGTATGACCACGGTAAATGTTGATAGCAGGGGTAGAGAAACTATTAATGGGACAATGTATAGCAATGGAAGCAC
>CAZJCV010000031.1:0-1985 GCA_964544535.1 uncultured Lachnospiraceae bacterium
GGTTAAATACATAGAGACAGAGGAAGCACTAATAAATAGTAGAACTGATATAAATAGTGATAAGACAGTACTACGGTATTTCTTTTTATTACGCTTCAAGTTTTTAAGTGCAAAGTCTCCTTCAATAGCAAATATCTTACGAGTTAACCTAGAAGTTTTAACGTTTTTTGGATTTGTTTTTATGTCTGCTGTTTGTCTTATAGCATCTAAAGCAGAAATCTTCTTTGAATGTCTTGCAGGAATATAGGCAGAGATTAGTACAGTAATTAAACCCAAAATAATAGCAGCAATTATGGAAGGAATAGACACATTAAGAGTTAGTTCTATAGTCGTATTTCCAAGCATACTTGCAAACGTATCTTTTAAGAAATGTAGTGTTATACCAATTCCTATGATACCAGAGCCAATGCCTATAGGAATTCCAAATAGGGAAATAAAAAAGGCTTCGAAGAAGACAGAGTTTACCAATTGTTTTCTAGTAGCTCCAACACTTGAAAGAAGACCAAATTGCCTTCTTCTTTCGCTAATTGATATAGAAAAGGAATTATATATTAAGGCAATGGATCCTATCATTATTAATACAATTATTATCGTGGCAAGACCATAAAGGACAATGTTGAATCCCGAAATATCACTTGCGCCTTCATAATGAAGATAAGTAGAGTTATACTCAAAATTGTTAATTTTATATTGATTAAGATACTCTTGTTCCAGATCAAAAACTTTTCTAGGGTTTTTAAGTTTGACATAAATTGAAATATCAGAATCTGATTCAGTGATAGGTTGACTTTCGTCAAATGTAGTTAATATACTATATCCTGCTGCAGAAAAGCCTTCAATTTCATATGGAAACCTCTCACAAAAACCTACAACAGTGAAGGTTCTACTACTAGTAGAGTGGAATTCTTCAGCTTCTTCGTTATCTTCGTGATGAAAAGGGTTACTTTGATTTAATGCATTGCCATCTAATGTTCTTTTTCCTAGCTCAAGCTTAATTATATCACCAAGCTCATATTTAACACCACCATTTGATGAAATGTGGTTAGAGAGAACTAGCTCATTAGGAGTTTCAGCTAATCTTCCTTCGGTTAAATGAATAGGTAATGTTTCATATGCATTTTTATCTAATTCCATAATATAAAGATAAGGCTTATACTCATTAATTCCATCCTTTAAAGGAGCATAACCTCCACCCTTTACTATAGCAAGTTCTTTAAAGCGTTCATCATTTATTATGTTTTCAAAATCATCCAAACTACTGGTCTCAATTCTAGCGTGCCAATCCCCAGTAAATAAAATGGCAGAGTTTTTCAAATAGTTTTGCACACTTGAGGCAAGTGTTGTAACAGCAGTAATCATAGCTAAAGATAAAACTACACCAATGATAGTAACGGTTGTTCTTGTTTTGTTTTTTTGTAAACTTTTTAAGGTGATTTTGTGCATTATATTCACGTTCTAATCACCTCATCCTTTGCAATTTTGCCATCTTCAATACTTATGATACGGTTTGCTTGAAGAGCAATTCTTTCATCATGAGTAATTAGGATTAGTGTTTGCTTGTACATATTATTATATAGTTTTAGTAGATTAACTATTTCTTCACTGTTTTTACTATCAAGGTTTCCAGTAGGTTCATCAGCGAGAACTAGAGATGGATTATTAATTAGTGCTCGGCCTATAGATACTCTTTGTTGTTGACCACCAGATAATTGATTAGGTAAATGATTAAGTCTTCCTTCTAATCCTAATGTGCCTATTATTTCATTCAGATGTTTATTGTCTGTAGTCCTTCCATCTAAAAGTAGTGGCAAGGTAATATTTTCTTTGACATTTAATACAGGTATTAAGTTGTAAAACTGATAAATAAGACCAATTTGCCTACGTCTAAATATGGCTAGTTGTGACTCGTTAAGACTATAAATATCAGTTTCGTCAACAAATACTTTACCTGATGTGGGCGTATCTACACCACCAATAATATGAAG
>CAZJCV010000031.1:2085-20877 GCA_964544535.1 uncultured Lachnospiraceae bacterium
CGTCAACAAATACTTTACCTGATGTGGGCGTATCTACACCACCAATAATATGAAGCAAAGTAGACTTACCCGAACCAGAAGGTCCAATAATTGCTACAAATTCGCCCTTATTTACAGAAAATGATACATTATCGAGAGCAGTAACAGCAGTATTTCCTTTGCCATATGTTTTAGTGAGGTTTTCAACTCTTAAAATTTCCATTATTATCCTCCAATATAAAATAATTATTATGTTAAATGGATTGTATCATTTACAAATGACTATTAGATGACTGTATTATTACAATCTAGTCACATAGGGATAATTAAGCTGTTCCTGTGTCCCATTTCAAACTACAGATTTATATAACTTTATCTTAAAGGTACTTCCTTTACCAACTTCACTTTCTACGGTAATTTCTCCACTTTGGCTATTAATAATACTTCTGGACATGGAAAGGCCAATGCCCACACTATCTTTTGATGAGTTCTGACTACGATAAAACCTGGTAAATATGTAAGGTAAGTCTTCTTTATATATTCCAACACCTGTATCACTTATTTTAATTTCAGAATATAGAGGGTTATCACTTACTGAGATTTCCAGTTTTCCTTTGGCATTTGTATGTTCCATACAGTTTTTAAGAATATTGAGAATTGCCTCTCTAGTCCAATATTTATCGCAAAGTATAATATTATCTCCTCCATTTATATGATAGGAAATCTCTCTTATCTCTAATGAGATCAAAAGAGGTTCAAGACAAGACTTAATTAAATCATCAGCAAGAACATTTTCTACTTTCATTTTTATTACACCTGCATCAAGTCTTGAAATAGTTAGAAGTGATGAAACAAGCCATTCTATACGTTTTAATTGGGAAGATATCTTAGCGATAAATTGTTTTTTCTTATCTTTAGGTAAACTTTCATCTTTTAGCAGATCTATCATAACCATCATAGATGTGAGAGGAGTCTTAAGTTGATGGGAGATATCAGCAATATTATCAGCCAAAAATTCTTTGTCAGTTTTCAACCTTTCATTATACTCAGATAACATATTGGTGACCTTATATATTTCATTCTTCAGTATACTAAGTTCACCTTCTTCATTATCTCTAATATCTAAAGAATGTTTACCTTCTTGGATTTTCCTTAGGTATGTAGATAATTTTTTAATTTGTCGATAACGATATAGTGTGAAGAATAAGAAAAAAATAGTTAATAATAAGCCTTGAAG
This sequence comes from uncultured Lachnospiraceae bacterium, assembly GCA_964544535.1. Taxonomy (GTDB): domain Bacteria; phylum Bacillota; class Clostridia; order Lachnospirales; family Lachnospiraceae; genus JAAYRG01. The sequence continues at coordinate 3,302 of CAZJCV010000031.1, forward strand.
TAATAGTAACCAAGGGAATTTTTCATAAATAATAAAGCCAACAAATAAAAATATAATTATAGTTAAAACTGATACTATGATAATCCTCTTTAATTCTTTGTTTCTAAGTGACATTACAATCGACTCCTTTAGTAATCTATATCCGATAACCCAAACCCCTTACAGTTTTTATAATAGTAGGGTTTTTAGGATCATCTTCAGTTTTTTCTCTTAGCCTTTTTATATAAACAGTTAAGGTGTTATCATTTACAAAATCACCTGATGCATCCCAGATATTTTCTAAAAGTTGACTTCTAGTTAGCACTTGACCTTCATTTTGTAAAAGAGTGAGAAATAAGCGGTACTCTAACGCTGTCAGATATAAGTCTTCACCGCCTTTTCTTACTTTTGCTTCTTTAAGGTTAACAGTAATGTTACTTACTTCTATTATGTCAAAATTATCGTTAGAATTATTTTTATTAGACCTTCTTAAAACACTTTTTATTCTAGAATGTAGTTCTCTAATTCTAAAGGGTTTTGTTATGTAATCATCGGCGCCTATATCAAGACCCATAACTGTACTGCCTTCATCATCCCTAGCAGTCAAGAAAATGACAGGTGTGTCAGTTGTTTCCTTAATTTTTTTGCATAAATCATATCCATTACCATCAGGAAGTGAAATGTCTAAGATAGCTAAGTCAAACTTCATCTTTTGAAGAGCTTTTAGGGATGAGGTCACATCATAACAGCAAGTCAGTAGAAACCCTTCTTGGTTTAAGTAATATTCTAAACCTTCTACTATGGTTTTATCATCTTCAACTAATAATAATTTGCAACCATGAAAGGGTGTGTGTTCTATAGTATTCATCTAATGTTAACCTCCTCAAGTTAATTTGTCTGAAACAATTATTATAGTATCTATAGTATTCCAGGTTTTGCAAACAAGCAATAGAAAAAATAAAAAACTATAGATATAAACTATAAAGAAGTGTATAATTTCTATGAGTGTATAATCTTTCTAATAGACGCAAGCTTATACATAAGTTTATAAACAGTGAAAAATGACAGACAAGAGAGGTTATGACATGAATCAAAATTTTTATCATTGGCAGAAGAATTTTTTAATTATGTGGACAGGGCAAGCCATATCAATATTTACAAGTTCAGTTATACAAATGGCCATTGTCTGGTACTTGACAGATGTTACGGGATCTGCAGCTATTCTAACCTTAGCAACTTTGCTGGGATTTTTACCACAAGCTGTATTAGGTCCTTTTATTGGAGTTCTAATAGACCGCTATAATAGAAAGAAGATTATGATAGTTTCGGATTTGTTTATAGCTGGATCCCTTATGGTATTAGTTATTGCAGGCTTTTTTGGAGAACTTCCCATTTGGCTTATTATGATAGTTTTATTTGCACGGGCTATAGGATCAACCTTTCATAGCCCATCATTACAAGCAGTTACACCACTTATTGTTCCCAAAGACTATATAACAAAATGTGCAGGGTATTCACAGACATTTCAGTCGGTTTCAATGCTATTTAGCCCAGCAGTAGCCGCTTTACTTTATGGAATATTAGATATAAATATTATATTTTTATTAGATATAGCAGGAGCAATATCTGCAGTTTTAACTATTGGTTTTATAAAAATTCCTTCTCCCAAAAGACAAAAAATTATTAAAACTTCATATGTAATTAGAGAAGCGAAAGAAGGCTTTGATGTTTTAAGAAGAGAACCTGGTATGATGGCTTTGTTATTTATTAGTATGCTATATGCAATGATTTATTTTCCAATAGGAACCTTATATCCATTAATAAGTATGACATACTTTGGTGGGACTGTTAGACATTCAAGTATAATTGAAATTTCCTCTTCGCTTGGCGCCTTGATTGGAGCTATAGCCCTAGGTAGATGGGGTAATAGAATTAACAAGATAGGAGCAATAAAAACTTCAATTGCTGGTATGGGCATTGGCCTTGTAGCAACAGGACTCTTGCCACCAAGTGGAATTAAGCTTTTCTTAGCTTTAGCATTTCTAATGGGACTTACTATTCCTTTTTATCATGGTGTACTCAGCTCAATATATCAGATAAAGATAAGCGAAGAATACTTAGGAAGAGTATTCTCTCTGACATCAAGTTTAACAAAGCTTGCAATGCCACTTGGTCTTATATTAACAGGAACATTTGCGGAGTTTATAGGTGTTAATAGATGGTTTTTTATATCTGGAATATTGACAGTGGTTATTGCTATGGTCGCTGTGGTCTTACCATCCCTTCGGGATATTAATTAGATTATGGCTAGCAGTTTTATAAATATAGTAAAACCTTTTTATTCAGATTTATACGTATATTAAAAGAATGTAATGGAGGAGTTTAATGAAAAGTGAATATATTATTTTAAACAAAGAAAGAAATGTAACATTAACTGCATATCTTCAACCAGTTGCTAATGAATTTAAAAACATTTTAAAAAGACCTGCAATAATTATAATGCCAGGGGGAGGTTATCAGTTTTGCTCGGACAGGGAATCTGATCCTGTAGCTTTTCAATATTTAAAAGCTGGATATCAAGTATTCATCTTGCGTTATTCTATAAAAGAGGATGCTAAGTGGCCTAATCCATTAGAAGATTATGAAGAAGCGATGGAACTAATTCGTAGTAAGTCCGAGGAATGGAATGTATATGAGGATAAGATTGCCCTAATAGGTTTTTCTGCAGGAGGACATCTAGCAGCTAGTGCAGCAACTATGTCTATAAACCGTCCCAATGCCGCTATACTTGGATATGCAGCAACTATGGGGGAAACAATCAAGCAATATGAACAAACAGCTCCTGATACTATTAGCGCAATTAATAAGAATACTTGTCCTTGCTTTATCTTTGCAACAAGAGATGATAATGTTGTACCAATAAAAAACTCTATTAATTTTATAAGCGCACTTATAGAACACGACATATCTTTTGAAAGTCACATATATAGTTATGGGCCTCATGGTTTTTCAACTGGTGATTCTTCGTTGATGGAACCGAATACAGAAATCAGTAATAGAGCCCCAGGTTGGCTTAATGATAGTATAGAATGGTTGAAAGAGGTTTTTGGTGACTTTGGAAAAGGCAAGATGACAGATCCAAAGGTATAGAAGATATTTTATTCTATGTATAATTTCTAAGTTAAAAGTAAGTAGGGACATGCTAGGGGATTTATTCCTTCATGCCCCTGTTTTTTATTGTTCCTCAAAACCCTGTAATAATCGTAAGTAATGATTTGCTTCACGCAGTGTATGGTCACCTAGTAAGGGAAGTATAATAGATTTGATTTTGCAATCTAGTAATCCTTCTGTTGCTTGGGATTTGAAATCTCTTATGCTTTCGGTTGCTCTTAGGCTATCAAGTGTAATTTTACAAAATGGTGTAGTTTTATCCATAGCCGATAAGGCTTCTTTCGTTAATTGTTTAAATTCATTACCAAAAGCATCAGCTACATTAAATAATTCTTCCTCAGTAGGGTCTAATAGTCCACGAATAAACATAGCATGTTCACCCATAATCCTATTCCAAAAAGCCTCTTGTTCCAAGGCGTATCTATTAATATCTACAAATCTACCACTTTGAAGTTTTTTAATCATATCTAAATAAAGCTTTGCTTCCCTCATAATGTGATCAATCAAGAGTGGATAGTTAAGTGTAAACATTTTACAGCATCGTACATTTTCCAATATCTTGGCCTTAAACTCTATTAATTCACAAACCAAGGAAATAGCTCTTTTGTTAATTCTTGAAACCTTATCTAAAAGACTTCTGCTAACCGTGCTAGTACGCGCACCTGATAGTTTACTTTCACTTTTAGTAATATCAGTTGCTATATCTACTCCAGTATAAAATTCAGAAGCTTCTTCAGCTTCAAGAGTGAATGGTGATATTATTTCTCCTGACTTTAGTACACTTTTACTTACAACTCCATCTGAAAGTGATACAACATCACACAAAAGTTTATCAAAGGCTTTTCTAAACTCATCAGCTTTTTCTGCATATTTTGCATCTTTAGGAGCAAACCCTAATTGTAGGAAAAAGGAATGTTCTTTCATAATTCGTGCAAAAAACAGATGTATTTCTAAAGATTTACGTGCATAAACAAGATAATTGTTCAAACTTATAACTCCTTCATATATTCTATGTTATATAGTATTTTAAGAGTGGAGAAATGTGACAAAGATTCAAACTTTGTACAAGAATATACCATTTGCTAAAATATTATTACAAATTATGGTTGACAAGTCCTAAAAAATGGTTTATACTAAAATTGGTTATAGGTTAAAATAGCCAATAAAAAATAAAATATGACAGGAAAATATATTATATTGCTTTGTTAAAATTGGGGGGACAATTATGGACATTGACAACTAAAGAGATATATTTTAACTTAAAAGCTATTAATACCATGCATTATATATGCATGCTTGTTATATTGTTTTTTATGATTTAATGAAGTTTTGTATTTTGTGGATTCACATATATAAAATAGAATAAAAATCATTTGGGGAATTTTTATAAATCATTATTATAATTACATATTATTAACATTACTAGCTTGTATCTATTCTATTGTAGATAGAAGCTTTTTGTATTGCTCAAAATAGAAATATTCGATCTAATTGTAGGACAGGGTCCGAGTTAGATCTTCCTTATTTGTTGTAATGTAGTCAAAATTATCTGAAGAAGGGTGATGAATAAATAGCAACAGATGGCAACGACAATAAATAAGTTAGACAAATAAAAAGAAAGGATACAAATTATGAAAAGAAAATTTACTAAAAAACTCTCTTATTTTATGGCCCTAGCATTAATTTGTGGAATCATGGCCAATGCAGTATTTGCAAATGTTAAATTAAACGCAGCAAAAGTATCTGCTGCTACAACGGACCCATATAAAGAAAGATTTTTGGAACTGTGGGAGGATCTTCATGATCCAGCTAATGGATATTTTAGTCCTGAAGGCATACCATATCATTCCATTGAAACTATGATTGTGGAGGCTCCAGATTACGGACATGTTACCACTAGTGAGGGTATGAGTTATTATCTCTGGCTAGAAGCTATGTATGGTAAGTTCACAGGAGACTTCTCGTATTTTGAAACAGCCTGGGAAACAGTTGAAAAGTACATGATACCAACTGAGAAAGATCAACCTAATTCAAGTATGGCAAAATATGATCCTAGTAGCCCAGCTACTTATGCTCCTGAATGGGAAGAGCCGAGCATGTATCCAGCAGAACTGGATTTTAATGCGCCTGTTGGTACTGATCCTATTTATAATGAATTAGTTAATTCATACGGAACTAATACAATTTATGGTATGCATTGGCTTTTGGACTCAGATAATTGGTATGGATATGGAAGTCGTGCTGATGGAACAACTGCACCATCCTATATTAATACCTTCCAAAGAGGTACTGAAGAGTCTACTTGGGAGACTATTCCTCAACCTTGTTGGGATGATTTGACAATGGGTGGGCCAAATGGATATCTTGACCTATTTACTGGTGATGACGCATATTCAGAACAATTTAAGTACACTAATGCTCCAGATGCTGATGCCAGAGCAGTTCAAGTAACATATTGGGCTAATGAGTGGGCAAAAGAGCATGGAGTTGATATTAGTGATAATGTTGATAGAGCTAGTAAGATGGGAGATTATCTTCGTTATTCTCTATTTGATAAGTATTTTAGAAAAATTGGTGACTCAAAACAAGCAGGCACTGGTTATGATGCGGCTCATTATCTATTGTCATGGTACTATGCATGGGGTGGAGGAATAACTTCTGACTGGGCATGGGTTATCGGTTCTAGTCATAATCATGCTGGTTATCAAAACCCTATGGCAGCTTGGGTTCTATCTAATGATCCAGATTTTATGCCAAAATCACCAAATGCAGCAGATGACTGGTCTGATAGTTTGGATAGACAGATTGAGTTTTATCAATGGTTACAATCAGCAGAAGGTGCAATTGCAGGTGGTGCAAGTAATTCGCATAATGGTCGCTATGAAGACCTTCCAGCAGGCACTTCTACATTCTACGGAATGGGCTATGAAGCAAACCCGGTATATTCAGATCCTGGTAGCAACACTTGGTTTGGATTTCAAGCATGGTCTATGCAAAGAGTTGCAGAATATTATTATACAACAAATGATCCAAAAGTTGAGACTTTATTAGATAATTGGGTAGATTGGGTTAAGTCTGTGGTTATCCTAGGTGAGGATGGAACATTTGAAATACCTAGTGATATAGATTGGACAGGCCAACCCGACACATGGACTGGTACTTACACAGGTAATCCAAATCTCCATGTTATAGTAGAAAGTTACGGAACTGATTTAGGTGTAACTGGTTCTCTTGCCAATGCATTGTTATATTATGCAAAAGCATGTGGTGATGACGAAGCCCTTGAGCTTGCTAAAGAACTATTAGACCGTATGTGGAATTTATACCGAGACGATAAAGGTGTTGGTGCTCCTGAGCAAAGGGGAGATTATTCTAGATTCTTTGATCAAGAAGTATATGTACCAGATGGATGGTCAGGAACCATGCCAAATGGTGATGTTCTTGAGCCTGGTGTAACCTTCCTAGATATTCGTTCTAAGTATTTAGATGATCCTGATTATGCGAAACTAGAAGCGGCATATAAAGCTAATGAAGACCCCGAATTTACTTATCATAGATTCTGGGCACAATGTGATGTTGCAATTGCTAATGGTGTTTACTCTATATTGTTTGAAGATGAAGGAGATCCAATTAATAATTCTTCAATAACACCTACAAAGGCAGATTTTGATAAAAAGGCTGAAAATCAAGAAGATATAAGTGTAAGCTTAACTTTGAATGGTAACACATTAGAAGGTATCAGAGCTGGAAATACTAACTTGGTTGAAGGCAGGGATTACACAGTTAATGGTAATGTTGTAACAATAAACAAGACATTCTTATCAGGACAAGATGAAGGAATATTATATCTTGTGTTTGAGTTCAGTGCTGGTAGGGATAGTACTTTAGTTGTAACAATAATTGATACTACAGGAGGTTCAGAGGAACCGGATGATCCTGATGATCCTGTAGGTGATTTTTCACTAGTTCTAAACAATTCATATAATGGTGAAGCACAGACAAACACAATTACTAACAATATGACAATAAGACATAGTGGTGGAGAAGATATTGATTTATCAAAACTTAGTGTACGTTATTATTACACAAAAGAAGGAACAGCACCTGAAAGTTTTCAATGTGATCATGCTGCTATGCAGTTAAGTAGAGCTCCATGGTTTGTTCCATTTACTAGTATGGTGGATGGTAAGTTAGTAAGTATGTCTAGTCCAAAGACTAATGCGAATTCCTACATTGAAATTACATTTGATACTACAGATATATTTACTGAAGGCGATACAATAACAATTAATACTCGAACACATAAAAATGATTGGTCAAGCTATGATCAGTCTAATGATTATTCCTATGGAAACAATAATAGAATTTGCGTTTATTATGGCGATAAACTAATGTTTGGAAATGAGCCATAAGACAAAGATTTTACAAGTTTTTAAACCAAGAATTAATTTACTCCCTCCACACAATGGTGTGGCGGGAGTCATAAAACGGAGGTAATTATGCGTAAAAAAAGATTATGTTGTTTATTAGTTGCAGTTAGTTTGCTTTGTTCTTCAATGTTACTTTCTAATCCAACTTCAGCAAAAGCGAGTTCGGATTATAATTATGGAGAAGCAATGCAAAAGGCAATTATGTTTTATGAATTCCAACGTTCAGGTGAATTACCCGATGATAAAAGAGATAACTGGCGTGGAGATTCAGGTATGAATGATGGAGCTGATGTAGGCCTTGATCTTACAGGTGGTTGGTATGATGCAGGAGATCATGTTAAGTTTAACCTTCCAATGGCTTATTCTCAAACAATGCTTGCCTGGTCTGTTTATGAATCAGAAGATGCATTAGCACAAAGTGGTCAGTTAAATTATTTATTAGAAGAAATTAAATGGGTTAGTGATTATTTGATTAAATGCCATCCTTCACCTAATGAGTTTTATTACCAAGTAGGTAATGGTAATGCAGATCATGGTTGGTGGGGACCAGCAGAAGTTATGCAGATGGATAGACCATCTTATAAGGTGGATATGAATAATCCTGGTTCTTCTGTTGTAGCTGGCTCAGCAGCAGCTTTGGCATCAGCAGCAGTAGCATTTCAAGATAAGGACCCTGCTTATGCAGCTACTTGTTTACAACATGCAAAAGAATTATATGCATTTGCTGAAGAGACTAAAAGTGATAGTGGTTACACTGCAGCTAGTGGTTTCTATGATTCCTACAGTGGTTTTTATGATGAACTATCATGGGCTGCAGTTTGGATTTATCTAGCTACTGATGATATATCTTATCTTGATAAAGCAGAACAATATGTAAGTGAATGGGGAACTGAAGATCAGTCTACAGATATTGCTTACAAATGGGCACATTGTTGGGATGATGTTCATAATGGTGCTTGTTTACTTCTTGCTAAGATTACTGGCAAGCCTATATATACAGAAGCAATTGAAATGCATCTAGACTATTGGTCAGTAGGACACGATGGTCAACGTATTAACTATACTCCTAAGGGATTAGCATGGTTAGATACCTGGGGTGCATTACGCTATTCGTCTACCACAGCATTTTTAGCGGCTGTATATGCTGATTGGGAAGGTTGCAGTAGTGAAAAAACAGATATTTACAATGATTTTGCCAAGCAACAGATAGATTATGCACTAGGAAGTAGTGGCAGGAGTTTTGTAGTTGGTTTTGGAGAGAATGCTCCTGAAAGGCCACATCATAGAACTGCTCATGGTTCTTGGGGTGATAGTATGTCAACTCCAAATTACCATAGGCACAGTTTAATCGGTGCCCTTGTTGGAGGACCAGGTAATGATGATAGTTATGAAGATGATGTAAGCAATTATATTAATAATGAAGTAGCAACTGATTATAATGCAGGATTTGTTGGTGCGCTTGCTAAAATGTATGAAAAATATGGTGGAGATCCCATAGCTAATTTAACTGCAATTGAAGAAGTTAGCAATGATGAATTTTTTGTAATGGCTGGTATCAATGCATCTGGTTCTAACTTCCTTGAAGTTAAAGCCCTATTACATAATCAGTCTGGTTGGCCTGCAAAGAATGGAGACAAGCTTTCATTCCGTTATTTTGTTGATATATCTGAAGTAATAAATGCAGGATATAGTGTGAATGATATTACTATAAATACAAATTATAATGCAGGAGCAAAAGTTACAGGTCTTCATCCTTGGGATGCAGATAATAATATATATTATGTGGATGTTGATTTCACTGGAACCAATATATACCCAGGTGGTCAATCTGCATATAAGAAAGAGGTACAATTTAGAATTGCAGCTCCTATGAATACAAATATATGGGATAATAATAATGATTTTTCATATAAAGATATTAAAGGAATCTCATCAGGAAACACAGTACAAACTAAGTATATCCCCGTATATGATGATGGAGAGTTAGTTTATGGCAAAGAGCCATCTGGAAGTGATGAAGTTGTAGATAAAGATTCAACTATTTCTGTGACCAGCGCAACATTTGATAAGAACTTAGAGAAACAAGAGAATATTGTGACCAGCATGACCTTAAATGGAAACACATTAAGTGCTATTAAGAATGGAAATGTAACACTTAAACTTGGAACAGATTATACAGTATCCGGTAATAGAGTAACTATTTTAAAGACTTATCTAAATACATTAGAAACAGGCACAGTTAATTTAACTTTTGATTTTAGTGCAGGTAAGGATAGTACTTTAGTGCTAACAATAGTTGATACTACAGCTGGTACAGAGGAGCCAGAAGATCCAGAAGAACCCGAAGAGCCTGAAGAGCCCGAAGAACCTGTAGGTGACTTTTCACTAGTTATAAATAATTCATATAATGGTGAAGCACAGACAAACACAATTACTAACAATATGACAATAAGACATAGTGGTGGAGAAGATATTGATTTATCAAAACTTAGTGTACGTTATTATTACACAAAAGAAGGAACAGCACCTGAAAGTTTTCAATGTGATCATGCTGCTATGCAGTTAAGTAGAGCTCCATGGTTTGTTCCATTTACTAGTATGGTGGATGGTAAGTTAGTAAGTATGTCTAGTCCAAAGACTAATGCGAATTCCTACATTGAAATTACATTTGATACTACAGATATATTTACTGAAGGCGATACAATAACAATTAATACTCGAACACATAAAAATGATTGGTCAAGCTATGATCAGTCTAATGATTATTCCTATGGAAACAATAATAGAGTTTGTGTGTATTATGGCAACGATTTAGTATTTGGAATTGAACCATAATAATAATTTTAGCTAGTTAGGGGCATCCAATGGATCCCCCTAACTTACCAAAAGAATAGTCCTCTATCTTTCTAATACAATACTATTAGAGAGATAGAGGACTATATTTTTGTTTAGCGATTGAAAATAATAACTTTAAGTAGTAGAATGTAGAAGAAAGTTAATAAATGGAGCTTACTATGACAAGGAAAATATTTTTGTCCTAATGGAGAATATTCTATGCCTAACTGTTTTGAAAATACACATTTTAAATGGACCTTTAGAAACTACCAACAGCGAGTTTTGGACGAGGCGGAGACATATTTAAAGGATGGCAAAATACATATTGTTGCAGCACCTGGTTCAGGAAAAACCATATTAGGTCTGGAACTTATTCGGCGTGAAGGTTTTAAGACTCTGGTATTGTCACCATCGATAGCGATAAGGCAGCAGTGGATGGATAGATTTGCTGAAGCCTTTTTAAACAAGGAACAGCTAGACGAGAATTGGTGCAGTGAGAATATCGACGATAATGCTATGATTACTTCCATGACCTATCAGGGACTGTTTGCAGCTATGAACGATGATCCCCAAGGATTTATAAAAAAGGTGAAGAAGGCAGGTATTAAGAGCTTTTGTTTTGATGAGGCGCACCATCTTAAAAGGCAGTGGTGGAAGGTACTAGATACTCTAGCCAATGAATTTCCTGAGAATATAAGAATATGTTTAACGGCAACCCCTCCTTATGATTGTAGTTCGACCGAATGGAATAATTATATCAATCTCTGTGGTGACATTGATTGTGAAATATCAATTCCAGAACTTGTTAAAGAAAAGAGCCTTTGTCCACATCAAGACTATGTCTACCTTAGTTTACCCGTGCAAACAGAATGTAGTAAAATCAGAAAGATAAAGGGGACAAGTAAAGAATTTATGGCTTGGCTTATGGCCAACGATGATTTAAAAAAGTCAGTAGAAAGTCATCCTATTTTTTATAAAAAAGCAAGAAAGCTGTTGTTTGACGGAAGGGACACAGAAAAACTTGATGAATGGGAAGTTTTTTTGGATTATCCAGATTATTTAACTGGATTTTTAGTTTATTGTAAAGAAGCAAATATTCAAATTAAAAAAAACTTAAGAAGACTTATGGGTACATTTGAAGTATTACCTAAGATAAATGTTTATTGGATGGAAAAATTTTTACAAGGCTATCTTTTTTTGGATCCCAATGTTGTGGATGATGATTGCAAAAACTCTATTATAACTCGATTGAAGCGAGATTCGCTTATAATAAAAAACAAGTTATACTTGGATAAATCCAAGAAAATAAATAAAATTCTTATTAAAAGTCAGGGTAAGTTTGAAGCAATTGCCGATATTGTCCGTAGTGAATCAGAGAAACTTGCTGATGAATTAAGACTTTTAATACTTACAGATTATATAAAAAAAGATGCAGAGAAGGAAATAGGTGCGGTACCAATATACAAATATTTAAAGAAAAAGGGATTTCAAAACATATGCTTGCTAACAGGAAATCATATGGAAATGTCAGAGGATATAGTTTATGAAGCAAGTGAAGGAAATGAATCAAAGCAAAACAGACCAAATGAATTATCTCAAGTACGTGATGATATTGCATCTGGAAAAATAAAAATAATTGTAGGCACTGTTGCATATCTAGGGGAAGGATGGGATGCACCCTGGATTAATTCTTTGATATTGGCAACCACAGTCAAGGTTTAATTCAATTTCAGTTGCAATACTTAACGCTTTAATCAAGAAAAAAATAATTTCATCAGACGTAAGTGTTATGACAGAGGAAAATGGTGAAAGATTAGATTCGACTCTTTTAAATGCAACACTTAGGGAAAACACAGAATATGCCAAGGCTTTAACAGAGTTTTTTGGACTGATTGATAATCCAAGATATATTCTGATGGAGAGAATGTTTTTGAAAAGAATAGAATATTATCCTGTACCATACCGTTTTGCTTCTAAAAGGGAGGATGTTGAGTTGCTTCTTAAGGAACTTAATGTAGAAAAACGAACCTTCCGTGCCCATTATCTAAGGAATCCTAAGGGAAGAAAAATCTTATTACGTGCCAGATTTAAAGCATATTCAAATATACAAAAGAAGTTTACTGGACATAATAGAACCTTATAAATAAAATAATAGCCAAGTAAGAACAAATATCCTTACTTGGCTATTAATAATTAGTTAGATATTAAGCGTCTACAACATTAACAGCTTGTAAGCCACGTTCGCCTTCAGTAATATCAAACATAACTTCTTGATTTTCTTCTAATGATTTGAAACCGTCTGAAGCAATACCTGAGAAATGTACAAATACATCATCTCCTGTTTTTTCATTAGTAATAAAACCAAAACCTTTTTGAGCATTAAACCATTTTACTGTACCTTTATTCATTAAAGATACCTCCTATTATAATATTTTTGAAGTTTTTGTGTAAAAATAAAAATCACATATTTTTGTAAAGCATTAAGCGCGTTAATGATTTACGAAAATATGTGAATCAAAACTTACATCTTAAACAACTCATTAACTATAACATGCTAATTTAAAAAAGTCAATCATTATTTTAAAAGTTTTTTAAATTGATGGGTGAAACATACTCTTTCTAATGTTATGATATAAATAAAGTTGATTTATTAATAGATAAGATTATTTTACTAGTAATAGATAATAGGCAATATATCTTATCAAAAAGGAATTATTGTAACACACATGGGACAAGGGTCTATCCCTTGTCCCATGTGTGTTACTCCTGTTCAATAATTTCAACGGTTGCACCTATCTCTTCAAGTCTTGTTTTTATTTCTTCTGCTCTTTCCGCAGAAATCTTTTTGATGATTTCAGAAGGAACATTATCAACTAGTTCCTTGGCTTCTTTTAATCCACATCCAGTAATTTCTCGTATTTCTTTTATTACATTTACTTTGGCTCCCCCACTATCAATTAACTTTACTTTTATACCAAAGTCCTCGTCAAGGTCTGTGGTAGAGGAGCTTTCTTTTAGCCTAATGTGGCTTCCTACCTCTATGTCATGTCTTTCTAGATTATGAAGTAGTATGCCAACATAGTCGCCAGCAGTAGCAGAGTCAAGATGTTCTTTATATTTTTCAATAGAATTAACTTTAGAAAGTTGTATATTACTAGAAGGATCGATTATCTCTACTTCGTCATCAACAGATATTGAACCAGAGCTAATTTTACCAGTTACAATTAGACCCCTGTTTTTAATATAATAGATATCTTCTACTACCATTAAAAAATCATCACTATCCAGTGATTCTTCATCTGATATATCTTCAATTATTTCATCTGTACTTGCTGGTTCCACATGTGTCGCCGGTGTTGGTGTTGGCATGATGTGTTCTTCTTTTATTTCGTTTTTTTTGCAAGCTGTTAATGAAATTATAAATAAGCTTAGAATTAATAGTTGTATAATTGTTTTCTTCATCTTGTTCCCCTTGTGTACTATGCTAATCAGTAAGTTATATTCCTTAATTATTAGTTACTTAAGTTCATCCCAATGGTAAAATATATTTTTGCAAATTTTATCATTTAAGATATTATAACATATTAGTAAAAGCAATTCCATTCAAAGGTATTTAACCTTAGTGGTGCATAAAGAGGACGGTTGTAAGAACAGAAGAATTTGAGAAATCGATTGATGAGCATAAATAATTTTAGGCACACTTTGATAGGCACTGTTTGATATCATTATCATTTAAGGATTCTTTAATAAGTAGTTCATCTGTTATTTTTCTTAGTTGTTCTAAATTTAGGGATACTATATTTTTGGTTTCTTCATAAAGTTCGTTCATCATTGTTCTACATCTGTTTACTAATTGACTGTCTTGCCTCTCTCCAAGGGCTTCTATGTTAAATAATCCAAGATCAGAATCCATTCCAAATTTATTAATATAGTCAAGGATTAGAGATGAAGCTTTTTGAATATCATTGCTTGCACCTGTTGTAATCTCATTTTCTCCAAAGATTAATTCTTCAGCAACTCTACCTGCTAGCAAGACTTGTATATTTGCTTTTAGTTGTCTTTGGCTTTGAAATAGGGTGTCTTTAGGGATGCTTAGATTGAAGCCACCTGCTCCTTTAACACTGGGTATTATGGTTACTTTTGATATATAATGATCTGGCAATAACAATTTGGTAACTAGGGCATGGCCTGCTTCGTGATAGGCTGTAATTTTTCTATCTCGCTTAGAAATATAACTTCTGTCTATCTTAGGTGCACCAGCGATTACTGTATAAAATGCTTTGTCTATATGTTCCCTCTGTATAGCTGTTTGATTTGCATTGGCGGCTATGATGGCGGCCTCATTCAGCAAGTTTTCTAACATAGCACCACTAAATAGGACAGTAGACTTAGCCAATTCATAGAGGTCCACATCATCTGATAAGGGTTTGGACTTTGCATGTAAAGATAGTATCTTATGTCTTGAATTTACATCTGGTAGTCCAATTTCTATCTGTCTATCAAAACGTCCCGGTCGAAGAAGGGCTTCATCTAGGGTGTCTAATCGGTTGGTAGCTCCAATTACAACAATCCCTTGATTGTCATGAAAGCCAGACATCTCGGTTAGGAGAGCATTGAGTGTTTGATCTCTTTCGTCATTACTTGCGGAAGTATTTTTAGATCTTCTTTTTCCTATAGCGTCAATTTCATCAATAAATATTACAGCTTTTTCATTCTTTTTTGCCTTGCTAAACAAGTTACGAATGCGGCTTGCACCAACTCCAACATACATCTGCACGAAATCTGACCCGCTCATGGCATAGAAGGGAACCCCTGCTTCTCCAGCAATGGCTTTAGCCATAAGTGTTTTACCAGTACCTGGTGGTCCATAAAATAATAGGCCCTTGGGCATTCTCGCACCTACAGCAGTATACTTATCAGGACTTTTTATAAATCCTATTATATCATTCACCATATATTTGGCTTCAGAATTACCAGCAACCTGATTTAAGGATATTGCCGATTCATTTACACCTTTTCTATTTGAATCTTCTATATTGTTCTTATTACCATTACGGGTATAATAAATAATACCCCAAACTATTAACCCTACGAGGGCTATTTTAATAAAAGTAGCTATAAGATCAACTTGTCCATAGCTTACATCTACTCCATTTATCAATAACTTTTCTATGAAATCTTCGGTTTTTGGGTTGGGAACTGTATATAAAGGCTTAGTTTCATCCCCCTTCAAACTTACAATAAAAGTATTGCTATCATCATCAATCCTTACCTCATCAACTTGTTTGTTTTCAACAGCTTGAAGAAAAGTAGGATATGTCATATTCTCCTTTTTGTTTAATGTGTTTTTCCCCACTAAAAAGATTATGATTAAGACGAATGCTAGCATAAAAGACAGATATTTCTTATTCATTCTTAACCTCCAATTTTTTTGCTTGTAAAATGTCAACTACATCTATTGTATCATTTTTACAAATAATTACTACACTTAATATATGGTAGCTGATAAAGTATTTGGATTTGTTTTTATAGGATACCACCAATATGTGGTAAACTATTATATGTGAAACTATTATATAGAGAAATGATGTATAAAAGTAAGGAGTATAAGTAATTTGAATGAGAACAAAACAGCTAAGAAAAAAGGCTCTTACAAAAATAGTATATCGGAGGTAGCAGGGAGTAATAGTATTAATGGTTAAACATGCAATTATTAAATTTAAAAGGGTGGGAATTCTAAGCAAATTAAAGCCACGATCTGCAATATCTTGTATGGTAGTATTAAGATTACAAGCCCACACACCATTAAACAAGTTTGTACCATTATTGTAAGCAAGCCAGTTTACACCTGTTAGCCACGCCTCTTTACCATTCTTATCTACAATCTTATTACCGTCTGTAAATAACCAGTCATCTGTAGTTGGAGCTGGAACAGGTTTGGTGGTTGGATTTGAAGTATCAAAATCTCCTGGGTTCTTTAAAATCATACCAAATATTATAGAAATACCGGCAGGAATAGACTTGTTATAATCTACACCTGTGATGGTAAGAAAGTCCATCTTCTAATTCATAATTCATATTCCAACTACTATTTACGCTTCCTGAATTAGTCAAAGGAACTGTGGCTTTCTAGCTATCCAGCAAAGTATTACTGTTATTAGTGATTGTTGCATCGACCTTTAAAAATGTGTCTCCTCCACTTTGCCAGGAATTTGTAGTATTTAGTTCTACACTAGCGTCAGTGTTTGCGCCACTTGATAAAATAGCATTTAAGCAAAAAGCAGAAAAAAATACTATGGAAAATACCACAATAAATAAAGGTTTCATAAAAGTTTTTAAATTTCTGTACATTATAACCTCCTATTATTTCATATTAATAGTAAATAGTTACACAAATAGAAAAACATAAAAGGCTATATATATAAATAATTAACAGTATATTTCCCATAGATTAAATTTTATGAAAGTTAAGATGTTATAATAACTAATATTTATACAACTGACACATAAGAATTATCTTTTATATAAAACCTCCAAAGAAAGTCTTTGGCTTCCTCTGCATAATCGATACCTACTCGTTTAGCTGAAATAATTTCAAAATCATCATCATTTCCAGTAGTTATATAAAGTCTATTTCTACATAAATCTTCTCCGTTATAAGCTCTATCAATGAGTAGCGCTTGACATAGCTTACCAGGGCCATTGGATAAAGCTTTAATTTGGCTTTTGTTTAATTCTTTGTATGACTTTTGATATCGATTCTGGGCAAATTCATCAAGAGATCCCATTGGTTCGATTCCCCTAACCAATACAGCATGGGGAGTTCCCTCTTTGTTTGTTACGACATTGAAGCAATTATACATTCCATAAATCAAATATACATATGCATAACCCGCAGGTCCATACATTACTTCAACTCTTGGAGTCCGCCTTCCACCATAGGAGTGTGCAGCTTTATCCTCTGGACCCCTATAGGCTTCAGTTTCTACAATTTTCCCAACTAATTTCACACCCTCTATGTTATGAACAAGATATTTTCCTAATAATTCATTAGCAACTACAAGAGAATCACGATTGTAAAAATCTCTATGTAAAATATTCATTTATATTTCTCCTCGTATACTATGTTTAACACCTAGATTTTTACTTGGTAAAACATAG
>CAZJCV010000032.1:0-15393 GCA_964544535.1 uncultured Lachnospiraceae bacterium
TCTGATTTTATTTCTTCCAAACCAAAGGTTGGACTTAAGATCGCATCCTCTATCGCGGATACTTCTGTCTTTATCTCTGCCAAGCCATAAGTTGAACTTAATACTGCATTCTCTATCGCGGATACTTCTGTCTTTATCTCTGCCAAACCATAAGTTGGACTTAATACTGCATTCTCTATCGCGGATACTTCTGTCTTTATCTCTGCCAAACCATAAGTTGGACTTAACACTGCTGCTGCTATGGCACCTACATTAAAAGTCGCACCCAGCAATACCTCCTCTATTGCAGCCACTTCTGACTTTATCTCTGCCAAACCATAAGTTGGACTTAGTATTGCTTCTTCTATTACCGCTATTTCTGTCTTGATTTCCTCTAAACCAAAAGTTGGACTTAATACCGCTTCTTCTATGTCTGAAACCTCTTCTTTTATTTCTTTTAATCCATATTTAGAATTGGTTAATAGTTTTAGTATTTTCTCTGTATTTTTTAAACTTTCCTTTTGTTCCTCAAGTAGACGACAAATATACTTAATAATATCACAATTATCATATTTGTATGGTTTGTCACATTTCTTGCCTTTTTTGCACTTTGGTTCGCACTTGTCGCATTTACCACAATCATTTACTGACATTTCACTCCAAAAATAACGATTGTCACCTGATTTGTCTGACTTATTTTTGTCCATAAAATATCCACCTCCACAAATACAAATTACTATCTATTACTATATTATGTTATGTAAACTGAATGTGTTACTGTTTATAAAATATTTTTCATGGCACTATATATGTATAATATAAAATACAAAAGTGCCACATCAGCAAAATCTGTGTGGCACTTTATTAAATCTAAGTTTAAATTTATTCTATTGTTCAATAATAGTTCCAGGAGCCAGATTTGGATTTAAATATACCTTTGGTGAAGTACTTATTATTCTATCTATTTTATACCTGTTATTTGACAAAGGAATTGCTATGATTTTTTCACCTAAATATTCTAGCTCAACGTACTCATTCTCTTTAATTTGATTACTAAAATTCCCAAATACAATTTCAACTGGCACTATAGAGTATAAAATCATTGTAGCTCCTCCTTGCGCCTGTGTAGTTTTCCGCTTTTGTTAAGCTCAATTAATTCATATAATTTTTCTAATGCATTAAATAGACCACCTGTCTCATTAATTATTCCCTTTTTAACAGCTTCATCTCCAAAAAGAATAGTCCCTACATCATTGGCAAGTTCTCCTGTCTTAAGCATCAGCTCTCTAAAACCCTCCTGGGATATATTCGAGTTTTTGGAAACAAATTTTACAACTCTTTCCTGCATTTTGTCAAAATACTCATAAGTCTGTGGAACACCTATAACCATTCCATTTAATCGTATAGGATGTATTGTCATTGTTGCTGAAGGTGCTATAAATGAATACTTTGTTGCAACTGCCATTGGTACTCCTATGCTATGACCTCCTCCTAATACCAATGAGACACTTGGCTTTGACATGCTAGCAATCATTTCAGCTATTGCAAGACCTGCTTCTACATCTCCACCAACAGTGTTTAAAATAAGCATAAGAGCATCTATTTCATCACTTTCCTCAATTGCAACTAGTTGAGGAATTACATGTTCATATTTTGTAGTCTTGTTCTGTGGAGGCAAAACAACATGTCCCTCAATCTGACCAATAACAGTAAGACAGTGTATATTACCTTTAGAGCTTGAAATTCTAGATTTCCCCAACTCTTTTATTTCATTAATGTCTATATTATTTTTCTCCTGACTAGTATCTGTAACTGATGATTTATTAAAAACATTATTCTTTTCCAATTTACCACATCTCCAATATGTATAAATTTAAGCTATTAATAGTATTGTTTTTTATTTAAAAAAAATACCACAAAAAACACTCTCCTTATTTAGGTAGAGTGTTTTTTATATTTTACTTATTCATTATTATTTTCGTTTTCTGATTTTTCTTCACTAATGTCTTCAATAACAACCTCTTCTTTTATATTTACTTCAGATGTTTTATAAACTTCATTAAGTTTTATGCTGCTAACCTTTAAATCTCCTTCTTCACCATCTAGCGTAACAACGTAATCGTAGTAGTATAAACTTTCATCATCAAATCCTAAATTACTTGTCTTTTCTGCACCTGCTACAAATCTTACAATATAAACTTTATTTTTTTGTGAATACGCTGGATGTACATTTATACTAAATGCTTTAAAATCTATTAATCTTTTCATACCTGCTTGTAAAGGAAAAGCTAATATATTGAATTTATCCCTGTAGTCATCATCAACAACCAATAATTCTTTTCCTTCGGCTTTATTAATACCTATTGAAGATATAAAATCCATAAAATCCAAGTAGTTGAGTTCCCAACTATTTCTGAGTAGTGCCATTCTCTCTCTATTTATAGTTAGCAAATTATTAAAAAATGCTTTTATTAATGCTCCTTCTCTTTCGTATATACTTTTTTCATTAGAAACACTTAAATTAAGATAAGGAAGCCTATCTATAAAATCATTATTCAATATGTGGATTCTATCTTTTAACTTCGTCCTATAATTAGCCTCAGTCTGAGTCAAAATTTTATATGACGCACCTTCACTAACAACCTCTACATCATATTTAAGTCGAACTTTAATCCTGTCAAATTCTTTTTCTATTGCCCCTTCGTCAAAACCATCTATTTTTTTATATATTTGCATTCCTTCGTTATCTTCTAATGGAACAAGTTCATAATTATCGTAAAAAACATCTAAAGGTAATCCCTTAGCCACTGCATCAACTTTTACATAATAAACAAATGAATCACCACTTGTTGCTATATAAGAAGCATCAATCATTGGAGTTTCATTATTATTGCTTAAAAGTTCATAATCCAAAATAACAAGGTTACCGAATTCAACCATCCTCGGCATATGTATTCCTATCTCCGGATTGTTATTTCCTTCCTTTATTGTTCTTTCAGAAATCTGATTAATAACACTTTCTGGTATAATACCTTTTATAAGATTTTCAGTATAATTCTCAGTTGAGTTACTAAAAAGATTTTTAAAATACGTTTTTATAAAATCTTGTGCAACTTTATCTTCCGCCATACTAGTATTTGGATACTCTTTAGGTGGCGGTGGTTTTGGTTCTTCCTCCTTCTTACCAAAAAAGTTACAACCGGTAATACTTGAAATTGACAAAGTTAAAATCATCGTTAAAGTTAATAATCTAAGTTTTTTATTCATTCGCTCCACCCCATAATTATTTTAGAATATATTCCATAAATCTATGCCACTTCTTGACATTTTAGTTAGTAAATTATGTCTAGCAGCTCTATTTAAATAATTACCATCATTATATGTTCTTACTCTATTTTTAGCAGCCTCTTCTATTACATCAGTTTCAGTTTCAAGACCTAGATAAAAATCTACTTTTACAATATCGCCTGAATTAAAAGGATCTATAATCTTAACTCCAGCATAGTCTCCAGCATTTAATTTAGATAAATGCGAATTCACATTACTCAAGTTATCTGAATTCACATCTAATCCATATAGAGGACGTGGGTTAAATCCCCCACCACTACTTTCACCTCCGCCTGCACTAATTATAGAACCTCTAATATCCGCACCTGCTTCTAAAATTACTTTTCCAGTTGTAAATATTATGCCATTAAAAGCACCACTAACTTTTATATCAAGGTTAGGATTAGAATTAAAAATTAAGAAATAATCATTTTCCTTTAAAAAATCTGCTTTAGCATCGCTTACATCTCTAAATCCTTCACACATGGAATAAATATCTTCGCCATAAATTTCTTCATAAATTTCTTTTAAATCTCGTTGACCAGATGGACCACTAGAAATATCAATAACATTTTCATTCCCCAGATATTCACTAGCAGTAACTAAACCACTAAGAGAATCCAATAAATCATTAAACAAAGTTTTACTTGGATTCTTACTGCTCATTATAGTACCAATATTCCAGTCTTGACCTGCACTATCTGGATACTCTCTTTTCAAAAAAACCTGGGTATGATTCATAAGCTTTTCTTCTAACTCATCTATTAGAGCTAACGTATTATCTATAAAATCTTCTTCATTTCCACCTTCATCTACTCCCGCTGCCCAATCTAGACTAGTATATAATATATTTCCATCATTATCGTATATATTATCAATTTGATAAGCAGTTGAGTTGTTTGCGTAAGTAAAATTATTCCCCTTTATATGTGGCAAATTTGCCGAAAATCCATCATTTATTTTTAAAAAGTCATCACCATCGTTACTCTTAATAAAATATGCACTTCCATTTGCAGCCAACTCAAATCCCCATAATCCTGTAATTTTCTTAACCCTATCTCTTTCATTTAAGTTAATTATACTACTAATATCTCTTCCTTTAATAGTATTTAACAGAGAATTCATATTCGCTATTGAATTTTCAAAATTTAAATTACCACCATTTTTGACATTAGCAACTGGGTAAAGTTGGATTAAATTAGAAAACCCGGCAAAATATACACTGGGATTATCTTTATAAAATTCAAAAGTTTTTCTCAAGTCAACATGATACTGCGTTCCATCAAAAATCTGTTCTTCAATTGAGTTACGCTCAGGCCAATCATAAAGCCTATAAAATGGTGCATCTGCACGATGGCTTCTTTCCCATAAGGCAGCAGCATCCTCTATTCCAGTTATTGCTTCTCCTGTCTCTGGATCTATTCTCATTGTTGACCCAGGAACAATTACATCACCATTTATGACAACGGTTGAGCGTTTTGACTTTTCTGATAAAAAATTGTGAATGGGTGCACTATTTACTATTGCACTTGAAGCCTCATGAGTTTTGTATTCTGTATTATGACTTAAGCCTATGAAGCTTCCATTAATTAGAATAACTGAGTTTTCAGCGTTAATTTCTAGGTCACCAAATGTATATGCATTTCTGTGTACTAAAATATCACTGTCATGCCCAAAGGTTTGTATAGTTTGTGCTATAGCATCTCTATGTACATGTATTTTACTACCATCCTCTTCCAGATATTTTCCAGTCCTTATAAAACTTCTTACATATGCATTCCCCATTAAATTAAGTCTCATATTATTTAATGCATATATTCCCCCATAGAAGTATTGTTTTTGACTCTCAGTTGTAGCTGGGAAAGAACCAAAAACGTTTACATCTCCTATTATATTAGCCGTAAATTCACTTAAACTTGCTCCGTTACCTTCTGCCCAAAGGTCTCCTAATGTTATTATGGCATGTTCTAATTTAAAACCATCATCAGGTGGCAGTGGAAAACTAAATTCTTCTTTAGAATATACTTCTTGATTTCCAGCTCTGTAGAAGGTATCATCCTTACCAAAAAAAGCTTTTACAATTATTTCGATAGTCATATAAAGTCTGTCATCTCTTATGGATAAAAGTGATGCATCATCTATATATCCTAAATGATCAACATGCACCTCAGCAGGTTGGTTTCCATCTATAACATTAAACTCCACAATAATATCTGAACCATCAATAAATCCATATTCTTCGTCAAGTTCTTTCTTAATTTCTTCAATTATATAATCTGCATATGCATTAATATTGGCATTTGTAACTACACCTTCAAAACCATTTGCTATATCTTCCTTGTTTGAGAATTTATCAATAATTCCAAATAATATTTCAATGGCTGAATGACCTGAATAATAAGTAATATCTACATTATTTTGTCTCTTTGCATTTACAAGGCTTTGAAAAGCGTAATCAACTAAAAGCATACTAAGCAACATTAAAACAGTTGTTATAATTACCACATTAACAAGAGCAGCACCTTTTTCACTCTTAAATAATTTATACATTTGCTTCTCCTCCTCCCTGTTTAATCTTCCCTTCTATAAACTGCTATGGAAAAAGAGCTCTGAACACCTTCTTCACTTTCTTTATAAATTTCAACATCAACATAGAAGCTATTTGGATATTTAGAACCTTCACTATGATCATATTTAACAATGAAATAAAAGTCTCCAATATTAAATTCAGAATTATGAACAGTTAATTTTGGACTCTCTTCTAAATCTGGATCATCTATTAAATAATCATATATATAATAAGGTGTATCACTACTGTCTTTTATTGAATGATCTTTACCTTGAATATTATTACTTATCTGCTCTTTTATAGTCCAAGTAACTGTATTAGCATCTATCTGTTCATCAGTTATCTGTCTGAGTATAAGAGAATTCATAAATCCAACTGACAGTGGTACCGCTGTTAACGCTAAAATAGAAAGTGCTATTATAACTTCTATAAGCGTCATTCCTTTTTTATTTTTTAATAATTTATACATTATATCACCACCATTATATTACAATTAAATTCTCTGCTTCACTATTTCTATATATATGATTGCCGTTTCTATCAATTAAATGAACTCTTCTTACTTTATCATTATTTTTAACTCTTATCTGCTTTCCAGAATTGTTGGTAATTTTTACGTTAGCACGTAAATTTTCGTTTTCTGGAACATCAGTTGGAAAATCGGCATTAATTTCAATATTTATAACATCATTGTAAACATTCCCCTGATAACTAGTCTGCCTAAACGCAGTAGTGCTAGTGGCATTATATGCAATTGCATCGAAAACTAAATCCAATTCCATTAGTCCTTGCATTTTTTCACCAAGCATTTTACCTGTTTCACGGTCTCTTATGGTTACGTTAGGACCACCTGCATAAAAACTTTTTAAGGTAATAGTTATATCTTTATGAAAAGCAGGTGTAGCATTTTCGCTACCCCCGCCTGTTCTTCTATCCCTTTCATCTCCTAATGCTAGTGTTGGCCCTGCTGGAAACTTAGGTTCAAGTGTAAATGCAAAACCACCACCTTCATCAAATCTGTTAAATCTCTTTTTACTAAACTCATATATTGTATTAATATTTCCTTCATCTAAAGCATGAAGATTAACAGATAAAGTTATAGTATACATTTCTGCTAAAGGATTTTTCTTTTCTACATCATCCTCATCATCTTCAGCTGCTACTGTCAGTATTTCTCTCATAGGTTTAATATCAAAACTAGGAACTCTAATTTTTCTTGAACCACCTTCTAAAAAATCAATTAGATTTAAAATTTCTCCAAAAGTCAAATCTGCTGAAAAATCAATTTTAAACTCGTAAAAAGCAGTTTTACTTTCTGAAGATTCTCTCTTAACAGGAGGATTTATATTTACATCTTTTAAACTATTACCAAACATCTTATCTAGTTTATCAACATACTCAATACTATCTGATATATTTGCCTCAGCCATGAGAAACTCATTTAATCTTTCATCTCTAACTGTTTTAATTTGAACTTCTCTTTTTAATGTTTCAATATTTGCAAGGTCTTGGTCAAGTTCATTCTTTATCGCTTTTTTAGAGTTGATTTCAAGTGATAAACGCTCAAATTCCGGACTAAACTTATTAACCCATAAAAACCTATAGTATACAATTGCATATAAAATACCAAAAACAAAAATTAAAATAAGTACTTTTCCTCTGTTACTTTTCATATCCCTCATGCTCCCCCTTTGCCTACTTTTATTGTCACTTGAAAAATACCACTCTCATCAAAAGATATTCTACCACTTTGAGTAAGCAAACTCACTCTATTAACAGCTGCAAGAAATTCTGCAAAAGCTACATTATCATATGCAATACCTGTTACATCAGCTTTATTATCATTAAATTTAATATTTGTTATTGCTACAGTTGAAGGAGCTGCATTGTATATTGCCGTTATTACTTCACTAACTGGATTGCTCATACTATCGATAGTATTAATTACATCTGCTTTAGAATCTAGAACTGCGTTGATATCAGATAGTTGGCTGTTTACCTGCCTTACTATGTCATACTTCTCACTTTCTATTTCCTTTACAAGGCTTTCTAGTTCTTGCTCTTTTTGTTTAATACCAAGCATCGGAGTCACAATGCTAATAGCTATTAACACAAGTGCAACTACTAATCCTAACACCAATCTAATTGGTGAACCTTCTCCCCTAGCTGGATGGGCGTATTCAGTTTCTTTAATTTCTTCTGGAAGCAGATTTATATCCTTCACTGTTTTTAGTCCCCCTTTTATAATTCAGTATCTTCAATATTCACAAATTTATATTTAACAGAAAACTCTGTTGTTATCACTTTCTTAATATTACTTCCTTTATTTACGATTTTATCATTTTCAAGTGGTTTAACATTTAGCTTTAAAGTTTTGTCAAAATTAAAATACTCAAAACTACTTTCATCAACATCTAAATCTTTCACAATATTATATTCACCAGCACCCCCATTTTCTAAAACAAGCCCTTCATCAGCAAATTTCCATTCGTGATAATCATGGTCACCATAATTATCAGCGTTTATATCTTCTATATTTATAACAGGATTTGAAGAAGAAAAAACAAACACTACCCTCTCAACATCATACCTACCTAAGTCTTCTTCACCAAAAACAATCACTTTTTTTGCTCTTCCCACATCACGTCTTATCTGAGCAATAGCATCATTAACTTTATATTGCTGATCTATATAATTTGTTCCTCCAACATAAGTATTTAATCCACCTATAAAGATTGAAAAAAGAATTGGACTCATAATCCCAATTATAGCAAGGGTTATTAATAATTCAATTAAAGAAACACCTTTAGTATTAAATTTTTTAAGCACAAGCACCCACCTAGTATCCATATAAATTCACTCCTCTAGAAGGAAAACAATTTCTGCTCCTTAGAGCTGTTAATGTAGCACTACATAAACATCGCTAATATATCCCATAATATATCCTATCTAGTTTTTATTTAAAATACTATTTTATATCTTTAAAATAAATTTGTTTTACAGCAAAGACGACAAATAACTTTTGTAATTATTGCCTGGCTGGATTAAACCAGCCAGGCTTAATGTTTTATCCTTAGTTACCGTCTCCAGCCTTTTCAACATCATCATTCACTACACTAACTTTAGCTTCACCTTCTCCTCCTTCTTCAATCGGTTTAACATCTGCTTTTCCAAGAGCTGAATAAACTGTAATCTCATAACCTATGTGACCATCCCATTGTGGTTTATAATTATCATAACTAGCTTCTACTCCTTCTGGTGGAACAAGATAAGGTCCATAAGATTTACCGTCAATCTCTATTCTCTTTTGAAGTTCTACAATTAAATCTTCTGACTCACTACCTTCAACACTTATCTTTTCCAAGGTCATATCTGATGTTTCTAACATGTAACCTGATATTGCTTTTGCAATTTGGCCAGCAGTTTTTTCGTCTGCTCTTCTCTGTGAACTAGTAAATACCCCTGCAAACATGCCAAATGCCAACGCTGCCAAAATACCCATTATTGCGATAACTATAAGTAACTCAACCAATGAAAAACCTTTTTGATTTTTTAACATTTTTTTCATACTTAGCCCTCCTATTATTTTTTATGTTTTTTATATTTACTCCCATGCCCATGCCACTTATCATATTCCTAGAAATATGTAAGCTCATATCCCCCCCAAAACTTTTTTTGGAATTAGATGATAATGTAACATAAGCAAAAATTACTATGCTAATTCTTGGTATAGCGCAAACATTGGTGACAATACACTTAATACTATAAATCCAACCACTACCGCAAGAAAAATCATTATCATTGGTTCTATAAAGCTTGTAAGCTGCTGTAGTGATCTCTCAACTTCCTGCTCATAAAAATTTGCCGATTTTTCAAGTGCAAAATCAAGATTACCAGATTCTTCACCTATTCTTATCATTGAAATAACCATATGTGGAAAGTACTTCACTCCAGCTAGTGGTACTGTTAATCCTCTACCCTTTTTTACTTCTTCTATAACGTAAGAAATTTTTTGCTGAATTACTGCATTACCTATAACTTTTGCAACAACTTCCATAGCTTGTATCAATAAAACCCCACTTGCCATTAAAGTTCCTAACGTACTTGTAAACCTTGAGGTAATAATATTTTTTGTTACATTTTTAAATACTGGTAAATTAATTGCTAACTTCCCTACTAATAATTTTCCATCCGGTGTTCGTATGAAATAACCTATTGCAATTACTATAGCTATAATTCCACCTGTAATGATATACCAGAATTTTTTAAAAAAAGTACTTACAGCTATTAATGCTTTCGTGTAAATAGGGAGTTCTACATTAAAGCTAGTAAGAACTTCTGCAAACTGAGGTACCACTTTCACCATTAATACAAATATAACTAATACAGCTATCACAGCTACTATTATAGGATATGTCATAGCACCTTTAATTTTTTGGCTTAATTTAAATTGGGCCTCAAAGTAGTCAGCCATTCTAATAAAAACTAAATCTAATTGTCCACTTAGCTCCCCTGCTTCAACCATATTTATAAGTATATCTGGAAATATATCTTCATGCTGCCTAAATGCATTTGACAACGCCATACCTTTCTGTATATTGTCATACACATCACTTACGCAAGATTTTAAAGTTGGATTTGTTGTCTGTATTTTTAAAACTTCTAGGGATTGAGATATAGGTACACCTGCTTCTAATATTATAGCAAATTGTCTGCAAAAAACAGCTAAATCTTTAAGCTTTACTCTTTTTTTAAATATTTTAATTTCACTAATATCATTAATTGCTGTTTTTTCTACAATTTCTACAACTTTATACCCTTTTTCTTCTAATATTCTCCTAAGTTCTTGTTCATTATCTAATTTTACTTCTCCAGCTAATACCTTACCCGACTCGGTTTTAACCTTGTAGTTATAAGTTGGCATCTTCAAACCCCCAAAATATTATTCACTACACACTATTATATATATAAAACCAATAATAATCTTATAAAACACATACTTAGAACAGCTAATTAGTATTGAAAACAATTAAATTGCTTTGAAATGGAACGACGTATTAATGCATACAATGGAATACTAGATTTAGGATGAATAGAAATAGAGAAAATATATATCATCTCCCACATAATATTTATTCAATACAATCCGAACACAGACCATTTATACACCTATTAATACTTCATATATATATATTATAATACATTTTATCAAAAAATACTAGTCCTTTTTTAAATTTACATAGAAATTATTTTTCTCAAATTATCTAAGTCAACTGCATACTGACAAGCAGTATCATAATCTATAAGTTCTTGTTTATATAAATCCGAAATACAGCTGTCCATAGAATACATGCCAAATTGTGAACCTGTTTGAATACAAGTATCAACTTGATGGGTACGACTTTCACGAATAAGGTTTGCAATAGCAGGAGTCCAAACCATAGTTTCGGTTGCTAGTACACGACCTTTTCCATCAGCCTTTGGTAAAAGCTGCTGGGAAATGATACCCTCAAGAACTGTTGACAACTGTGTTCTTACCTGCCCCTGCTGGTGTGGAGGGAAAACGTCAATAATTCTGTCTATTGTTTTTGCAGATCCAATTGTATGTAATGTTGAAAGCACTAAGTGACCTGTTTCTGCAGCTGTAAGAGCAGTTGAAATGGTTTCTAGGTCTCTCATCTCACCTATTAATATTACATCTGGGTCTTCCCTTAATACCGCTCTTAAAGCATTTGAATAAGATAATGTATCTGCACCTATTTCTCTTTGATTAATAACACTTTTATTGTGCCTATGTAAAAACTCTATAGGGTCTTCAATTGTCACTATATGACATTTTCTTTTACTATTTATATAATTAATCATTGCAGCTAATGTGGTTGATTTACCATGACCTGTAGGTCCGGTTATTAAAATCAAACCTCTTTGCTTTAAGGATAAATCATAAACTAAACCTGGAAGACCAAGGTCCTCAATCAAAGGAATATCTGTAGGAATTGGTCTTAGTGCTATTGCACATGTTGCCCTTTGTTTAAAAACATTCATTCTAAACCTTGCAACTCCTGGCACTGTATAAGATGCATCAACTTCTCCTTTTTCTAAAAATGTCTCATAAAGTCTGTTATTAAGACACTGCTTGGCCAAATGTACACAATCATGGGGAGTCAATATGGGCTCATTTAAATAAATAAGATCTCCATTAACTCTTATTACAGGAGGCACACCTGCACAAATATGTAAGTCAGATGCTCCTGCTTCCACTGTCTTTATAAGTAAGTCATTTAATTCCATACCCTACACCCCTTCTAATTAATCTTCAGAATATGCTATACGAAGCATTTCATCTATTGTTGTTACTCCATTTTTAACAACTCTAGCACAATTCATTCTCAATGTCTTCATGCCATTTCTTAACGCTGCCTCTTTAATTACATCTGCATTTTCATTCTTTGCTATTAACTCTCTTATTTCTCTGTTAACTGTCATTATCTCATATACAGCTATCCTGCCTCTATATCCTGTATTATTACATTCTTCACAACCTACAGCTTTATATATTTCTACTTCTTCACCTTCTTTTAAATCCAGTGAGTTTCTTTCAAACTCATCAGGTTCAATTTTTTCTCTACACTTTTTACAAAGCCTTCTTACAAGTCTTTGAGCAATAACACCAACAACTGATGATGACATCATAAATGGCTCAATTCCCATATCTATCATTCTTGTAATAGAACTTGCAGCGTCATTAGTGTGAAGAGTACTGAAAACTAAGTGACCTGTAATAGCAGCTCTTGTTGCTATTTCTGCAGTTTCAGAGTCCCTTATCTCCCCTACCATTATTATGTCAGGGTCCTGTCTTAGAAAGGAACGTAAAGCTGCGGCAAATGTAAGCCCTGCTTTAACGTTAACCTGCACCTGGTTGATACCTCTTATAGTACTCTCAACAGGATCTTCAACGGTTAAAAGATTTACATTTGGTTTGCACAATTCTCTTAATGCTGTATATAAAGTTGTAGATTTACCACTTCCTGTAGGTCCTGTTACCAGTACTATGCCATGAGGATGTGCAATGATTTCATCAAATTTCTCCATATCATCTTCAAAGAAACCTAAATCTTTTTTATCTACCTGAAAACCTTCTTTGTCGGCTATTCTTATAACAACCTTTTCTCCAAACATTGTGGGCAGTACAGAAACACGCATGTCATAATCTTTTCCATCTATCTTTATACCTATTCTACCATCCTGTGGAATTCTCTTTTCTGCTATATTAAGACCACTTATAATCTTAACTCTTGCAACAAGTGCTGAAATAATTTTTCTATCATGTTTCATTATTTCAACTAATTGTCCGTCTATTCTAAATCTTATAAGAACACAATCTTCTTGAGGTTCCATATGTATGTCACTAGCCCTGCTAGCAACAGCTTTTTGGAAAATGATATTAACCATTTTAACAATGGGGGCATTTTCCAATACATCTATATCTACAATTTCTTCTTCTTCTTCTGCTTCAGTTATTTCAACGGCTATTTTTTCATTTACCTTTTTAATTTCTTCTTCAAGGTCAATAGCTTCTTTATCTCTTTTATCTCTTTCTTCTCTTTCTTTAGAGGCCTTGCCATAATATTTATCAAGCATAACCATAATTTGTTCTTCATCTGCAAGACACGGAATTATATTATGACCTGTTGTAAGTCTTAAGTCATCTATTGAAAATATATTCATAGGGTCGCTCATGGCAACTTTTAAAGAACCATTTGAAAACTTAACTGGAATTAATTTGTGCATTTTAGCAATGTTTCGCGTTACTAAATTTATAATACTTTCTTCTATTTCAATATCTTCTAGATCAATAAATTCTACTCCCATTTGTTTTTGTAAAAATTCATAAAGAGATTTAGTATCTAGATAACCTTCCTTAACCATTATCTTTCCTATAAGTCCACCTTTTTTCACCTGTATGGACAAAGCAGTATCTAGCTGTTCTTGGGTTATTACACCTGATTTAACTAAAAGATTTCCAATTTTATCTTTAAAAATGCCACTTTCAGGCATATCGTCTTGGATATTTAAACTCGCACTAGAAAATTTTTCATCGTTAGAGTCAAACTCTAATTCTGCTGGCTCAAGATCAGCCTTTATGTTGTCATATGCATCTCTTTCAAGAAGCAATGACTCTTGCTCTTTTAATATGTCAGCTTTAGACATTTCATCTGATTCTGGAATTACTTCTTTTTGAGGTTTTTCATCTTCACCAAAATATTTTATAATTAATTTTTCAATTTCCTTTGGATCAGAAAACACTGGTTTTATTTCAAGAGCTGTTGCAAGACGAATGTCATCTATGCAAAAAATATCGGTAGGATCTTGCATTGCAACAGTAAGCACCCCATTTTCTTTGTCAATAGGTATTACTTTGTATCTGTTTGCAATATTTCTGGTTATCAATGTGGGAACACTATCATCTTTAATCTCGTAATTTGCAAGATCTACAAAAGAAATCCCCATCTTAATAGCATTTGCATGCATAATATCTGTTGGCGTTGCAAGTTCAAGCTCTAATAATACATCTTCTATGCCGCAGTCTCTTTCCCTTTGGATGTCCCATGCTTTCTTAAGATCGGTTATTTTTAATACTCCTGTCTCTAAAAGTATTTCATCAATACCCCTCGTATCCACTCCAACCATTTTGTACCCCCAAATATCATATGTAATTATACAGCTTTCCTTGAAACAACTTTATGATAAAAATATAATGAAAAACTCTTTTTATAGTGCCTTAGTATAATAATATTCAAACAGTAAATTTATTATACATAAATAATTATAAAAAATAAAATATATAAAATCAATAGTTTATCTTTTATAATTATTATATCACTAAAATCATTTTAACACTTTTATTTATATTTTTCAAGTGTCATTTTCAATTTTTTTGTTTTAATATTGAATAAAAACTGGTTGAATTTGTTTACCTCTTACAGCCTCAGTTAATGCAGGCATTATTGAAGAAAAATCTGCTACCATAGAATTTGATTTGTTTTTTGGTCCATCTTGACCAAAAGGAACCAAAAATACATTTTTTGTATTCAGAAGAAGTCCTATGTTTTTTGCATTTGTTCCTAGTGCATCATTTGTTGAGATAGCTATTAAAATAGGCTTTTGATTTCTCAACTGTGCTTTGCATGCCATGGTCACAGGAGTATCTGTTATTCCATTTACTATTTTACTTAAAGTATTACCTGTACAAGGTGCAACAATTATTATGTCAAGAAGCGATTTAGGTCCTATAGGTTCTGCATCTATAACTGTATTTATTATTTCCTCACCTGTAATATCCCTAAGTTGCTTTTTTAAATTTTCTGCCTTTCCAAACCTTGTGTCAAATTTATCAACTGAATGTGATATTATTGGTACAACTTTTCCTCCAGCATCTATTATTTTCTTTATTTCAGGTATAACTTTATCTATTGTACAAAAAGAACCCGTTAGTGCAAATCCAATTTTTAATCCAT
>CAZJCV010000032.1:15493-20319 GCA_964544535.1 uncultured Lachnospiraceae bacterium
ACTTTATCTATTGTACAAAAAGAACCCGTTAGTGCAAATCCAATTTTTAATCCATCTAGCAACATTTCTATCCCTCCTGTTCAATCACTATGTTATTTATTGTGTTTTTTAAAATACCAGCTGCTGTTAAAGGTGCTACCTTACCTGGTAGCGAAAGAGCCCATTTGGTTTTTATACCATATTCTTCTGCCTTTTCAAAATCTACTCCTCCTGGTTTAGATGCCAAATCAATTATAAGACAATCTTTTCTAACTTTCTTTAACATATCACTATCTAATATAAGATGAGGAATAGTATTAAATATAACATCTGCATTTTTAATATGTTCACCCAATTCTTTTAATGGTATCCCATTATATCCATAGCTTTTAATCCATGCAATGTCAGAATGCTTTCTAGCCGTTACATAAGTTTTTGCCCCAATTCCATTTAGCATTTTTGCCAGAGTCTTACCTACCCTTCCAAAACCTAAAACTAAAACCTTACTTCCATGAATAGTTACAGGCATTTCTTCCATTGCTATTTGAATAGCTCCCTCAGCTGTTGGGATTGCATTTAAAACAGTCATTTCTTCTCTTTCTAATAAGTCAAAAAGTTTTACATTATTTGAACTAGCAATACTCACTATTTCTTCACTTAGTTTTCCTGCTATAAATAACTGTTCTTTATTGATTTTTTTTAAAACCTCCTTTATATAAATTTTTTCAAAATGATACGGAGCATTAAAGGTTTCATTGTCATAAGAACAGGGAAGTGGTCCAATTATTATGTCTGCATTCTCAATTAACTCATCTATACTTGCAATTTCTTTACTTGCAATTTCTTTAAAATTTATGTCATGTTCAGCTTTTCCAAAGCCATATATGTTAACTATGTTTCCTTGGTCTTTAATAAGCTCGGCAAGTTTTATACTCCTCAAATCCCCACCTAAGACTCCGTATCTTTTTTTATTCATATAACTACCTCCCTTTATAGCACTTTAATTCAATTTTTTGTTTGTAGAGAAATTTATCGCCTTGTTATAAATATCTTATGTATATTTTCAATCTAAAGTGCTTGTATACATTAACAAAATAAAAGCTATGTTTAAAAAATACAAAAAAGCATTAAGACTTATAAATCCTAATGCTTTTAAAAAATTATATTTTTTAAATCTATATATTTTTTAAATCAATATCTCCTTTTATGTTACCTACCACCGAAAGTCCAATATTATTTAAATCAAAAACTTTATTAATTACTGCATTAACATTCTCAGAATCAATTTTATCAATTTTATCTAAAACTTCCTGGGCACTTAATATTTTTCCCAAAAGAACCTCAGACTTACCTATGCCGTTCATTCTACTGCTAGTACTTTCCAAACCTAAAATGTAATTGCCTTTTAACTGTTCTTTTGATTTTGCTATATCACTTTCCGGGATGCCTTTTTCTACTAAAATATTAATTTCATTTGTTATAAGCTTTAATACTTCACCTAAGTGCTCAGGATTCATTCCTGCATATATGGTAAATAATCCAGCATTTTTATAAGATGAAGGATATGAGTAAATTGAATAAACAAGACCTTTTTCTTCTCTTATTTTTTGAAAAAGTCTAGAACTCATACCTCCTCCCAAAATATTGTTTACTGCTAAAAGAGAATATAGTTCATCACTGCCATGTTTTACACCTTCAAAACCAAGGCACACATGAACCTGTTCAGTTTCTTTTTCTCTAAAAATTTTATTATTTTTAAATTTTGCAACTTGCATTTCTTTATCTTTGTAGTTATTACTATGCTCCCATTTCCCGAACCTTTCTTCCACACTTTCAATTGCCCTATCTTTTTCAAAGTTGCCAGCAATAGCTATAACAGTATTTTCAGGAAAATAATTTTCTAGCATATATTTTTTAATTTCATCCCTTTTTATATTGTTAAGACTTCTGCTTGTTCCTAAAATAGGCATGCCTAAGGGATTATTCTGCCATACTGCTTCAGATAAAATATCATGAACTAATTCTTCAGGGGTATCCTCATACATACCTATCTCTTCTAAAATAACATTTTTCTCAATCTCAATATCTTTTTCATTAAATTTAGAGTTAAAAAACATATCTGCTAAGAGATCTAGAGATGTATCAAGGTGAGTGTCCAAGGTTTTAGTGTAATAACAAGTACATTCTTTACCTGTAAAGGCATTGAGTTGTCCACCTATATTATCTATAGTCTCTGCAATTTCCTTTGCAGTTCTTTTTTGGGTACCTTTAAATAGCATGTGTTCTATAAAGTGAGATATCCCGTTATTAGTGATATTTTCACCTCTAGATCCAGTTCCAACCCAAAGTCCTGTTGAAACTGATCTAACATATGGTATTTCTTCGTACACTATCCTTACACCGTTTTTCAGCCTTATACATTTACACATAAAATCTCCCTGTTTTAAAATGTTTTTATTTTCTTTATTAATATTTACTCCTTATTATTTGCCTCACTTTCATCCATTGCATCTTTTCTAGAAAGATTAACTCTACCTTGCTTATCAATATCTAAGACTTTTACAAGTATTTCTTCTCCTACACTTACCACATCTTCAACTTTAACAACTCTATTTTTGTCAAGCTTAGATATATGAACAAGCCCTTCTTTTCCAGGTAAAAATTCAACAAAGGCACCAAAGGAAGTTATTCTCATTACTTTTCCTAAAAATATTTGTCCTGGTTCTACATCTTTTGAAATTCCTTCAATTATTGCTAAGGCTTTTTTATTTGCCTCAGCTTCAGTACTAAATATATATACTTTTCCATCATCATCAATGTCTATTTTAACTCCTGTCTCTTCAATTATTCTGTTTATCATCTTTCCACCAGGTCCTATAACATCCCTTATCTTATCCGGATTTATTTTTGTAGACAGAATTTTAGGAGCATATTCTGAAAGTTCAGTTCTTGGCGCTTCTATAGCCTTTAAAATCACTTCATCAATAATTTTATAGCGTCCTTTTTTAGTAATATCAAAGGCCTCTTTAATAATATCTAAAGTCAACCCATCTACTTTTATGTCTACTTGTATTGCTGTAATACCATCTTTAGTTCCTGCAACTTTAAAATCCATATCACCAAAAAAGTCTTCTATTCCTTGAATATCCACAAAAGTTACAAATCTATCTTGATTGTTTTCGTCAACAATAAGTCCTGCTGAAATACCTGCTACCGGTTTTCTTATAGGAACTCCAGCATCCATTAAAGCTAAAGTACTAGCACATACACTTCCCTGAGATGTGGAACCATTTGACATGAGAACCTCAGAAACTAATCTTATTGCATAAGGAAATTCTTCCTCATCAGGTATAACAGGTTCTAATGCTTTTTCTGCAAGAGCACCATGTCCTATTTCCCTTCTTCCTGGACCACGAGAAGACTTTGCTTCCCCTACACTATATCCTGGGAAATTGTAGTGGTGCATATATCTTTTTGTCTCTTCAAGATCAATACCATCGAGCATCTGCACTTCACTCATAGCTCCTAATGTGACTGTAGTGAGAACCTGAGTCTGCCCCCTTTGGAAAAGCCCTGAGCCATGAACTCTTGGAAGTAATCCTACTTCACCAGATAATGGCCTTATTTCATCAAGTGCTCTCCCATCAACTCTCTTGCCTTCTTCTAATATATATTCTCTTACAACTTTCTTTTCAAGTTGGTAAATAGCTTGAGATATTTGCTGTTCCATTTCTGGAAAATCTTCTTTAAATTTTTCCATTATTTCTTCTGTA
The DNA here is from genome assembly GCA_964544535.1 of uncultured Lachnospiraceae bacterium. Taxonomy (GTDB): domain Bacteria; phylum Bacillota; class Clostridia; order Lachnospirales; family Lachnospiraceae; genus JAAYRG01. Next base: position 19,246 of record CAZJCV010000032.1, read on the forward strand.
AGTTTAGTTATATTGTCATCTCTTACTTGTTTATCTACTGCTAATACAGCTTTTTTCATTTTTTCATGTGCAAATTCCTTTACTGGAATAAAAATTTCATCAGGAACTTCTGAAGATTCATATTCAAATTTAGGTTTACCTATTTCCTTTACAATATCATCTATGAAATCTACTATTCTCTTTATTTCCTCATGTCCTTTTTTTATTGCTTCAAGCATAACTTCATCAGGAACTTCATTTGCTGCTGCTTCTATCATAACTATTTTTTCTCTTGTACCCACTAAATTTACATGCATTTTGCTTTTTTCTCTTTGTGCTGCATTTGGATTGATTATAATCTCATCGTCAACAAGCCCTAATATAACTCCTCCTACAGGGCCATTAAAAGGTATGTCAGATATGGATAAAGCAATAGAAGAACCTAAAAGAGCCACTATTTCAGGTGAATTATCCTGTTCTACTGACATAACGGTATTTACAACTGCAACATCATTTCTCAAGTCCTTTGGAAAAAGAGGCCGTAATGGTCTGTCTATAACTCTTGAATTTAATATTGCTTTCTCTGATGGTTTTCCTTCTCTTTTTATAAATCCTCCTGGAATTTTGCCAACAGCATAAAGTCTTTCTTCATAATCAACACTCAAAGGAAAAAAATCTATTCCTTCTCTTGGAGCTGCTGATGCAGTGGCAGTTGATAAAACAACAGTATCACCATATTTAATCAATACCGCACCATTAGCTAATTGAGCAAGTTGTCCCGTTTCAATTTTTAGCTGTCTTCCAGCTATGTCAATACTGAAAGTTTTTTTCATTTCTACTCCTCCTTATAACCACAGACTGTAGCATGTAGATTCTACAGCATACCTAAAAAAATTTTAAATAGTGCTGCACAATCTGCCTTCTACCGTCTGTAGTTTGTTTTTGTTTTTAGTATTCCAAATTTCTAATGTTATATATCCTTAAAATTAACTTTATAAATAACCTTTTAACAACATGTCCAAAATGTTTGCTGTTTTTTTAAAACAAAACGCGTGTGTATATAGACATTCCTTTGCATTTTTTTATTGTTGATAT
>CAZJCV010000033.1:0-17328 GCA_964544535.1 uncultured Lachnospiraceae bacterium
TTTTACCTTTGGTAATTCTTTGTTTATTTTGACAAAACCTTTTATCCCATATACTCCAATCTTGAAAATCCTAGAAATATTTATGGAGTTGATTCCACCTTGTCTAGGTCGAAATGTTATAGGCAAAAACTTAACTCTAGACCCATTCCTATAAAACAAAACAGATATAAGCACATTTGTCAAATTATAATCTTCAGGAATAAGTCCAATAATCTCCTTTAATGATGATGCCTTCATTAGGCGATAAGGTGTATTAGGATCAGTTATAGATACTCTAAATATAATCCAAAGTATAGTTTTTAAAACTTTACTTACTATAACTCTAGAAATACCATCTTCCCTCCTAACTCTATTACCAACAAGCATATCATATTGCTTTCTTAAAGCCCAAAACTGATTAAATTCAGAAGGAAGGGTCTGTCCGTCAGAATCAGTTTGAAATATGTAGTCTGCCCCTTGCTTGATTGCATAGTTATATCCATAAAGTATTGTGGCACCATGACCCGAATTAGGCTTTGAAAGACAAATTAAATCCTTTTTACCTTCAGCTTCAAGGTTCATAAGCTCTAAGGTATTGTCTTTGCTGCCATCATTAATAATTACTAATTTACTGCCACTTCCAATCTCTTCAATCAGTTCATACCATTGGTTAATCACAGTTTTTATATTTGCTTCCTCATTGTATGTTGGAATAATGATATATAATTTATCCATTCAACTCCCTTTCAAATACATCTAAAGCACTACGAACTACTGCATCCATATTATAATATCTGTACTCTGCTAATCTACCTAAAAAAACAACATTATCTTCCATTGCCATATCTTTTTGATAAAGGGCGAAATGTTCTTTGTGTTTCTTTGTTGGGAAAGGATAATAAGGTTCTCCTTCTGCACACGGGTATTCTTTTAAAATTGTTGTTTTATTATGTTCTTGACTAGTCAGTTTCTTAAATTCTGTAATTCTAGTAAAATCATAATCATTTGGATAATTAACTACAGGAGCCTCTTGAAATGATTGCTTATCATATGTTTCAAACTCAAACTCAATACTACGATATGCAAGCTTTCCATATTTGAAATCATAATAATAATCTGTAGGGCCTGTATAAATTAACTTTTTATACTGGATATCTTGAATCACTTCTTTATAGTCAGTATTAAGTAGAATTTTTATGTTTTTGTTTGTTAGCATATTCTCACACATTTTTGTGTAACCATGCTTAGGCATACCTTGGTACTTATCAGAAAAATACCTTTTATCCCTATTAAGGCGTACAGGTATTCTGGATATTACAGATGTATCAAGTTCTGCAGGATCAACGCCCCATTGTTTAATTGTATAATTCTTAAAGATTTTTTCATAAATATCAATTCCAACTTTACTTATAGCAACTTCTTTACTTGTTGTAACATTATCAACCTTTACTGCTCTTTTATTCAAGAATTCTTCAATCTGATCACAAGATAAGTTTAAGTTATATAATTGATTAATTGTTTCCACAGAAATAGGCATAGTTACTAAATTACCATCAACATATGATAATACTCGATGCCAAAAAGTATTCCACTTAGTAAAAACACTTAAATAATCATATACTTCCTTATCATTAGTATGAAAAATATGTGGTCCGTAATTATGAACTAAAATACCTTCTTCATTATATGAATCATAGATATTTCCACCGATGTGATTTCTTTTTTCAATTACCAATACTCTTTCATCTAAAACATTTGCAATTCTTTCTGCAACAGTTAAACCTGCTAAACCAGCACCAACTACAACATATTTAAAATTCATAGTTTACCTACCTTTTTATTTTACTATTATTAATTATAACATTACAATTAATTATAACATTACAATCACTTTTCACATCTTAATTTTTTCTAAAGAGTATTATTATAAACACTCTGTTCAAGATTATATAGGGGCAAAATTTCTTTTCTTATATATTCTGTTTCAGTCTTGTTAAGAGATTTCAATGCATTGTTAGCTTTTATAAGTAGGTTTGAATCCTCATAAATATCTCCGATTTTAAATTCTATTATTCCACTTTGACGAATACCAAGCATATCTCCAGGTCCTCGTAGCTTTAAATCTTCTCCTGCAATATGAAAACCATCATTAGAATGTAGCAATATTTCCAAACGTTTCTTTACTTCCTTGCTTCTTGAACTGCTTACAAAGATACAAAATGATTGATGTTTTCCCCTTCCTACTCTTCCTCTAAGCTGATGTAATTGGGCTAGTCCAAATCTTTCAGAATTCTCTATCATCATTACTGTAGCATTTGGAACATTTATACCTACTTCAATCACTGTTGTTGAAACCAAAACTTGTATTTCTCCTTTAGCAAATGATTCCATGATTTCATTCTTTTCATTTGCTTTTAATTTACCGTGTAAGTATTGAATATTTATATCTTTAGATATAACACTTTTTAGTTTGTTTGTATAATCAATTACATTCTCGCCATCCATTACTTCACTTTCTTCTACCATAGGACATATAATATATACCTGTCTTCCTTCAAAAACTTGACTTTGAATAAAATTATATGCAGACTTACGTTGTTTTTTATCTATTACACAGTTCTTAATTGGAAGTCTATTGGCCGGCATCTCATCAATTATAGATATTTCAAGGTCACTATATAAAATAATGGCAAGTGTTCTTGGTATAGGTGTTGCACTCATTACTAAAACATGAGGATGATTTCCTTTTGTAATTAAATTTTCTCTCTGCCTAACTCCAAAACGATGCTGCTCATCTGTTATTACAACAGCAAGATTTGAAAATTCTACCTTTTCCTGAATTAAGGCATGGGTTCCAACTACTATATCTGCTTGCCCATTTTTAATTCTTTCATAAGCATCGCTTTTTGATTTAGGGCTCATTGATCCAACAAGAAGTTCTACATTCAAATTATAAGCTTTAAACATATCCTTAAAAGAAATATAATGTTGCTTTGCCAAGACTTCTGTAGGAACCATTATTGATCCTTGATATCCATTTAATACAGATAAAAACAAGGTGAGTGCTGCAATGATTGTTTTGCCTGAGCCTACATCTCCTTGAATTAATCTATTCATAGTTCCTATGCCTGTCAAATCAGCCTTAATTTCTTTCCATGTTTCAAGCTGTGCATTTGTAAGTTTGTAAGGCAAGTTTTTAATAAAGAGTTTGCACTCCTCCTTGTCCTCAATATTAAAACTATTATACCATAATTTTTTTTCTTTTTTTGTCTCTTGTAAGGCAAAAGTAAACAAAAAGAACTCATCAAAAATCAGACGTTTCCTAGCATTTAACAAATCCTTGAATGTTTGTGGAAAATGAACTTGTTGTAATGCATTTCCATAATCTGTTAGTTTGTTGTCATCCCGAATTCTACTAGGTAAGGGGTCTTTTAAAAATTCAATAGAATCAAATATGTTTTTAATTAATTTAGTTATTTGATTATTGCTTAATCCTGAAGTTAAAGAATATATTGGTTGCATAACATTCATCAAAGCCTTATATTGCTTTTCGCCATATATTTGAGGGTGTTCCATAGTCATTAGTCCATTATTAATTGATACTTTTCCTCTGAATATATATGTAAATCCCTTTTTAAGTCTGTTACGTAAGTAAGGCATATTGAACCATGTTATCCGTAAAGAAGCAGATTTATCTGCGACTTGGCAGTTTAATATTTTCAAATTTCTTATTTGCTTGATTGGATATATATTTGTTATGCTAGCTTTGACTGCTACTATTTTATCTTCTTCCATAGAGTCTCTTGCAGATTCTATTAAAACTGTTGATTCAAAAACATCATAATCTCTGGGGAAATGATGCAAAAGATCAGCAACAGAATAAATGTTTAGCCTTGCTAATAACTTCTCGGTTTTTTCTCCAACACCCTTTACTTTACGCACAGAAGCTGTAAGTGATAAATGATTATGTTCATCCATAAATTCCACTCCTTTAAAAAAAGATTCTTCAAATAAAAACTCCTAAAAAATAACGGAGATATTTATGAAGAATCTTAAAATTTCAACTAAAATCAAATGTAATTTATTCTATAGATAGAAAATAATAATATATTGGCTGTCCACCATAATTCAATTCTACTTCAATACCAGGATAAATCTCTTCTATACGTCCCACCAACTCTTCTGCATCACTTTTATCTACGGCAGTTCCGTAATATAAACTAATTAGATCAGATTCTTCTTCAATCAAATTATCTATTAATTCTAGAGTAGTGTCTGAAACATCTTCACCAATAGAGATTATATTTTTATCATCTAACCCCATAATATCCCCTTGGTTTATCTTTGTGCCGTTGACAGCAGTATCTCTAACAGCATAGGTTACTTGACCACTCTTTATATGATACATTTCTTCTGTCATTCTTTCAGCATTTTCATAAATTGAAGAATCATAAATAAAGTTAATAACTGCAGCAATTCCTTGAGGTATGGTCTTTGAAGGAATTACAATTATATTCTTATCATCTACTATGTCCTTGCTTTGATTTGCAGTTAAAATGATATTACTATTATTTGGAAGGATAAATATATTCTCTGCATTAACCTTATCAATTGCACTTAATATGTCATCTGTACTTGGATTCATTGTCTGACCACCTTCAATAATATAGTCAACACCAAGACCTTTAAATATCTCACTTAATCCTTCTCCCGAAGAAACAGCAATGAAACCTACTTCTTTTCTAGGTTCTTCTACTTTTTTGTCTTCATCAGTTTTTGCAGTCTTTTTTTGCTCTTCTGCTAATCTCTGTGCATCTTTAATTAGTTTTTCATTATGCTCTTCTCTCATATTATCAATCTTAATATTACTCAATGAACCAATTGTTAAAGCCTCTTGAAGAACATTGCCAGGGTCATTAGTATGCACATGAACCTTAACAATATCTTCATCAGATACAACAACTAAAGAATCACCAACAGATCCTAAATATGATTTCAAACTATCTTCTTCCTTTTTCTTAAAGTTTCCTTCAACATTAATAATAAATTCTGTACAATAAGCAAACTTAATATCTACATCTTCTGCATGTTTTGGAATATTAACCTTTGGAAGAGTAGTTTCAATTTCTGAATCATCAATAATTTCTTTATTTGTTATAAAATTATGAAAACCTATACAAATTTCTAAGAGACCTTGACCTCCGGAATCTACTACACCCGCTTCTTTTAAAACAGGTAATAATTCTGGAGTTTCTTCTAAAACTTCTTCCATATGTTTAATAACTTCAGTTGAAAAATAAATCAAATCATCTGTTTTATTTGCTAACTCTACAGCCTTATTTGCTGCTCCCTTAGCCACTGTAAGGATTGTTCCTTCTTTAGGTTTAATAACTGCCTTATATGCCGTTTCAGCTCCTCTTACCATAGCATGAGCCATAACTTTAGTATTAAAATCGCTATTAGCTCTTATTTCTTTTGAAAATCCTCTAAAAAGTTGTGATAGTATAACACCCGAATTACCTCTAGCACCTCTTAACGACCCATTAGAAATTGCTTTTGCTATATCTGAAATTGTTGGATTTTCCAACTTTAACACTTCATTAACAGCAGCCTGTATAGTCAAGGTCATATTTGTTCCAGTATCGCCATCTGGGACTGGGAAAACATTTAACTCATTTATATATTCTTTTTTACTCTCAATGCGCTTTGCACCTGAGATAAATGCCTTCTTAAATGTGATGGCATCAATTGTCTTTGTAACCACAGATATTTCCTCCTTAAAACTTCTGATTCTTAGTCAATCACTGTAACACCTTCTACAAAGATGTTTAATTTTTCAACTTCCATTCCTGTCAGTTCTTCTACTTTATATTGTACATTGGAGATAAGATTCTCAGCCACTACTGATATACTTACACCATAAGATACTATAATATGGAGATCGATTATTATTTTATTTTCTTCTTTAATTATTACATTTACTCCATGACTTAGCTTATCACGCCTAAGTAGCTTTGCTATACCATCTTTCATGTTAACAGATGCCATTCCTACAACACCAAAACATTCTACTGCAGATGAGCCTGCATATTGAGCAATTACCTCATTATCAATTTCAATTCCACCAATATCAGTATTCATATATCCTTTCATGAAAAAACCTCCGTTTCATAAAGTTAAATTTAAAATTACTTTAATTATTTATCACATTATATCACATTTATTACAAATGATAAATACATTACAATTAAAGAAATAATATGATTATTTTAGCATATATATAATAAAAGAGTATTATTTGGAGTCACCTATGAAAAGAATGATAGGTTTTATACTTTTTTGGATAGCAATCGGTATGACTATTATGTTATTTGTAACAAATGGAATATTAGCAATTTGTACTATCATACTTTTATTAATTTTGGGTTATAAGCTATTTACTTGTTAATATATATGTACTAATACACTAAAAAAGAGTGCTTCTGGCACTCTTTTTCTCATCATTAAATTTAACTAGTGAAAATTATGCACGTTCAACTTTTCCTGATTTTAAGCAAGAAGTACAAACATACGTTTTCTTTGAAGCCCCATTAACGTTGATTTTAACACGCTTTACATTGGGCTTCCACATTTTGTTGGACCTTCTATGTGAATGACTCACTTTATTGCCAAAGTGAGCGTCTTTATCACAAATAGCACATTTTGCCATTTGAAGCACCTCCCTAGGTATAATTTTTTGTCAAATGACTTTCAAACATATCAATCTTATCAAAGTTCTCTTGAATTTGCAAGAAATACTTTAAATTATATTATAAACTATTCAAAATCAGCTTCTATATCTATATCATCTGCTTGAACATCTTTATCATTTTTTCCTTTTTTAAACCTTTCCATAAGATCTGGCACCATATCAATAATCTTATTAAGGCTATCCTGATTCTTAACATTAACAAGTTGTGTCTTTCCATTACTTATAACAAGAATAGCGCTAGGTGTTATTTTCCCACCCATACCACCGCCAGCATTGTTTTGTTCTTTCTCTTTAGCATATGCACCTGCACCTACACCAAAACTCACATCAACTAAAGGCAAAATAATTGTTCCATCATCAAAAGATACAGCATCCCCTACTACAGTCTTTGTAGTTAAAAAACTATCCATTCCTTTAAATAAAGATTCAACTGTTTCATTAAAATTATTATTTGACATTATAATTCCTCCTTTAAATCATTAAAATTATTCAGTAAACTTTTAAATTCTTCGTTAATCATCAAGGTTAATACTATTATTGCTACTGTTAATAATCTTATTCTCCCTTTTAGAAACACATTAGCACTTAATATTTTCTTGTCAAAATTTGGTGTTAGCTCAATATGTCTACCATACTTTGTATAAAAAATGGATGCAAGCCCTAATATCTGTCCTGTTTGGGAGGGGTCATCAGTTCCAAATTCAATAATCCCATTAAACTTTTTGGGTTTTATATGCTTTAATAACTTTTTAAGTCCAGTTTTTATTGCTTTAATACCTAATTTGTTATCTTTTAAAAACGATATTATAATACTGATTTTATTTTTTTGTTGTTCTTCATCCGTTTCTATAGCAAGTAAGAAATTATATATTTTAAGTATTCTTGTTTTTAAAAAATCAAGAATACTTTTAATCTTATTTAATATTTTCAACAGCTTATCTTTAATAGATGTTTTTTTCAAAATTTCTTTTTTGGGTTCTTCTTTTTTTTCCACTTCTTTTTTTGTAATTGCCTTCGTGTTTCGGAAAACAGCCTCTCTTTTAATAAGGTCCTTTTCCTTGGATTTCTTAGGTTTCTTAGGTTTTTCTTTGTCTGATCTAAGTATTGCTATACCAAAAACCATAAACTTAAACTTTATTTCTTCTCCTATATATGATATATGAAAACTTAAGATTCTAAATAGCCATGAAATTCTTCCTTGTATTTTTATATTATTGTTTGTTTCTGCGGTAACTTTATATCTAATAGGTACAAGCAAAAGCAGTAAAAGCAATCCAACAAATAGTAACAATATAAAGGATAAAATTATTAATATAAGCTTTAGTATGGATAAAATCACAGAAATCATATTATGTGTTTTCCTCCTTCGGCATTATGAAAAATAATCTCTAACCTTAAATTCATCAGTTTCTTTATAAATATCTTCAATCATTTTTCTTATAAGTTCAAAAGCTTCTTTTTTACTTTTAGCAAGTCCTAATATATGAATGTCTTTTTTCTTATAATAAGGGAAAAAGAATTGTTTTATATTATATATGTCAAATAAGTTTTCAATATTTGATGCAAAGGTTATACAATATACGCCTTTAAAAAACTTGTTTTTCTCAAGTTTTTTCTTAATAGACTTTAATTCTCTCTTACTGATACTTTCACTTAAGTACAATTGATTTGACCAACTTATCATATATACTACTCCCAAAAAGTTCGAATCATATTTATACTTGCAGTCTTTTCAGCTAAATCTCTACACTGAGTTAATGAATTTTTTATATATTCTTCTACTTCTTCATTTGTTCTCAAAAACATTGGTAGGGTACTTAAAGTCTTTGCAATTACCCCCCTATTAACATACTTTGAATTCTTTCTAAACAGTTCTTCTAATTCAACTAATAATTCTGCCTTTACTTTATTAATTTCATCATCATTTAATACTCTATCATCTTCTACTTTATCAATTTCAAAAAATAAACTATTAGAAAAAAACTTCTGAGAACTCTCTAAGTAGCTGTATAAAGTGTCCAAATCATGTTCTTTAAGAATCGAATCATGTTTTATTTTAATATCTATAAAAACAGATTCCATTTGGCTAATATCGTCTAACAACTCTTCTTGAATGCCAACAATATTATTTAACAAACTTACAATCTCCTCATCTACTTCTAATAAATCTTTGTTTTTATAATGATTGCTAATGTCTTCTACTACCGTAAATATAGATTCATATACCATATCATATTTCTTACTGCAAACTGCTTCATTAGTATCAGAACCTTCATTAGTATTAAGCAAATATACAAATAAATTGTTGACAATTTCTTGTAATCCATAATAATAATCTGTCAAAATAAATAGTTCGTTAGATACTGAACTTAGACTCTCATATAACACCTCGAAATCTTCCTTGGCTAGATCATTATAATTTACAGCCTCTAGTTTCTTCCTAAATGCTTCTAAGCTTTCTTGGGCTTTATCTAAGCCCTTTGGCTTGTACAACATTGCATTAGTTTGAAGGACATAAACATATGATTCTAAAGAGGATGGCGATTCTCCTCTAAATATTGAAAAGCTATTATCTACTATATCAAAAAACTTATATCTGGACATACGTACAGGTAGCTGACTAATCACATCACCTAATCTACTTATTATATCAACCTGTTCTTTTGACTCAAAAACAAAATTCATTATTTGATCTATTAAAAGATTGTCGTCTATATCTTCAAAACTTTCTTCATATCTTGGTTTTAGTCTTTCTAAAACATACTCATATACCTCAAATACATCAGCATAGTTAGTAAGAATCTTCATTTGTAATATTATATCATCTCTTAATTTTTTTATTTCTTCTAAGGATTTTTCTTTCTTATCTGATTCTTTTCCTAAAAAATACTTATTGATAATAATGTTGAGTCTGTCTAGAAATCTTAATTGGCTTTGGTCCATATTACAGTATGACTCTAGATAGTTTTCATAAAACATAAAGTAATTCATTGTCAAATTGATTTCTGCAAAACTTTTATATAAAAAAGAAAGAGAGCTTAAGTAGCTAGGAATTGATTGCTCTAATTTAGTTCCATATTTTATATTCTTGTAGAATTGTTTTGTCTCTTTATCCATTTTCTTATCCTTACTTATATCTATTCTATTTCTTCAACCTTAATCATATTGGTTAATTTGGTTTTACCTGTTGGAACTCCTGCTGTAAGTACAATCATATCTCCTGCAACTACATCACCAGATTCTTTAACAGCTTTTACTGCTTCTTCTAAAAGATGATCTGTAGAGTTTACTTCATTAGTTTCAAGAGGAGTTACTCCCCAATAAATTTGCATCTTTCTTAAAGTACGTTTTAATGGAGATAATCCAATTATCTGTGCCTCAGGTCTAAGTTTTGATACTACACGTGTAGTGAATCCAGTAAAACTAGATGCAATAATCAATTCTGCATTGATTGATAAAGCTGTTGTCACTGCAGAATAACATACTGCAACTGAAATATTGTTGCCTATATTCTTACTTCGTTTTCTTAGTATTCCTTGATAATCAATATGAGTTTCTGTTTCTTTTGCAATTTTCACCATCATTTTAAGAGATGCTATTGGAAATTTCCCCATAGCTGTTTCGCCAGAAAGCATAATTGCATCTGTTCCATCATAAATAGAGTTAGCAACATCCGTTGCTTCTGCTCTTGTAGGCCTTGGGTAACGTATCATGGAATCTAACATCTGCGTAGCCGTAATAACGGGTTTAAATGCTAAATTACATTTTTTAATAATTTCTTTTTGAATAAATGGTAATTCTTCAGGCTCTATTTCTACACCTAAGTCACCTCTTGCCACCATAATACCATCTGAAGCTTCGATAATTTCTTCAATATTATCAATGCCTTCTCTATTTTCAATTTTGGAAATTATTGCTATATCTGAGTTGCAATCATCAATAATTTCTCTAATTGAGTCTATTGCCTCTGAATTTCTAACAAAAGAAGCTGCAATGAAATCCACGCCATGATTTATTCCAAATATTATATCTTCTCTGTCCTTTTTTGTAATGGCTGGTAGATTTAACTTTGTATTAGGAATATTAATGCCCTTTTTAGAACCAAGTTCTCCACCAGATACTACTTTACAAATTAAAGATTTTTCTTTAACTTCTTTTACCACAAGTTCAATCAAGCCATCATCAATTAAAATACAACTACCAACTCCAACATCTTTGGTTATTCTATTATATGTTACGGCTACACCTTTTTCATCTCCAACTATATCTTCCGTTGTCAGGATAAATTCATCACCGGTTTTAAGTATAACATTTTTGTCATCTTTTAGTTGCTTAGTTCTAATTTCTGGTCCTTTGGTATCCAAAAGAATAGCAATTGGTATGTTAAGTTCTTCTCTTACTTCTTTAATAAAATTTATTCTTCTTAATTGTTCCTCATGATCACCATGGGATAGATTTAATCTTGCAATGTCCATACCATTCTTAGCTAGTTGTTTAATCATTTCCCTTGATTCACTAGCTGGCCCAATAGTACATACAATTTTTGTTTTTTTCTTGCTCATTTTACTTTAAGTCCTCCAATAAACTCAGTACATGTTTTTATTTAATTTTTATTACCTTAGATATGATAACACATAAGTTCTTGTTTGTGCACATAATATTTTATGTTTTATGTTCATGTGTAAATAAATGATCGGTACAATATTCATAGTTACCATCACATTTAGAGCAAAAACGAAATTCTAACTCTTCATCATCAAGCTCTGTTTTTCCACAGATTGTACATTTGTGCATTGTAACTGTTTTTCTCCCGTTAAAGCTCACTACTTTTCCTCGGTTAGATGTTTTTTTGATTTCTTTCTTAAAGTTCCGGCGTCTTTTAATTTCTCTCGGTTTATATTGTTTATAATTTCGAGTACTAAAGAAATATATTAGGAAATTTACAAGTGAAATAAGTATTGCAATACCTATATCATAAAGTCCAAATGTAAATGTTTGAATTATTTCAACAACATAAATTACCGCATAAAAAATTGCCAAATATTTAACTTTTACTGGTATTAAAAAAAACAGTAAGAATTGAACATTTGGAAATATTAAGGCAAAAGCAAAGAACATTGATCTATTTATAAATTGCAAATCTAGTATGAAACTATCTCCAGTTATAAAATACAGAAGTAAAATTGCTATAATGTTGAATATAATTCCAGAAAAAAAGTAAAGATTAAACTTAAATGCTCCCCACACATTTTCCAATGAATTTCCTATCATATAATATAGATAAAATTGAAAAAACAAAAAAATAATGTTACTACTATTTACTGGTTGAATTATAAATGTGAATAGTCTCCATATTTGCCCTTGAAAAACTTTTTCAACATCTAGCATTAAATAACTTTTATATATGCCAGGATTTATAAAATTAATAATTGTCCCTATAAAATATATGACTAAAATATAAGTAATCAGGTTGTTAATTGCATACTTACCTATTTTACGTTCTAACTTGTCCAAAAATTTCATTGTAGTCCTCATTTCTTAATTAATACTTTTCTTCATTATATTGTTTCTAATATCCTTTGTCAAATAGAAAAAGGATATTAGAAAGTTATCATATGCTTGGTTTTATTTTATTAATTAACATTCAAATTTTACTGATATACTGGTATTTGTAGCATGTCGCCAGTTTGTGGATTATTACCTTTCATATTGTTATAATTTAAGAGATCTTCAAGATTGATACCGAAACTTTCCAGTATACTTTCTAATGTGTCTCCCTCTCTAACCATATAGGTCACAAATTCTATATCCCGAACAGCTTGCATCATTGGTATACATATCTCGTCTCCTACCTGTAAGTTATATACCTCTGCATGTGGATTTAACCTAAAAATTAAACTTAAGGGTACATTATATTGCCGGCTTATGCTATATAGAGTGTCATCTTTTTGAATTACATGAATCAAACAACTTAGATTTTCAAAAAACATTTTATCACTTTCTATTAATTAATCTTAAGTATATTATATTCCTACATTTTGAATATGACACCTCATTTTCCCCTAAAATGTATGTATTTGTTTAATAGTTTTAGTCTTTATATTTATGAAGATTTTATTAATATTATAAAATTCATTCATAATTTTTGCATAGTGAAATTATATATGATAAAATTTTTAATAATTATGTTTTATACAATATAAATTTTGATTTGTTGAACTTCTAAAAATTGTATCGTATAATGTATTAGCTAGAGAAAACATAATATAACTACAACAATAATTAACTTATCAATATTATTAGTTTTACAGGAGGTAGCCTAAACGGCGAAATTTATGATTAAGAATACAAAATATTCACTAGGGATTGACATTGGTTCCACAACAGTAAAGATTACTATCCTTAATGAGGAAAATAAATTACTTTTTTATGAATATGATAGACACTATGCAGATATTCAAAAGGCTTTATCTACTTTATTAGAAAACGCAAAAAACAAACTTGGTAATATAAATGTATCACCTGTAATTACTGGTTCTGGAGGACTTTCTTTATCTAAGTATCTAAATGTTCCATTTGTACAAGAGGTAATCGCTGTTTCTACTTCTTTAACTGATTATGCACCACATACAGATGTTGCAATTGAATTAGGTGGAGAAGACGCTAAGATTATATACTTTGATTCAAATGGTGGTATTGAACAAAGAATGAACGGTATATGTGCTGGAGGTACTGGCTCATTTATTGATCAAATGGCTAGTATCTTAAAAACTGATGCAAAAGGCTTAAATGAATATGCACAAGACTATAAATCAATTTATCAGATAGCCGCAAGATGTGGTGTTTTTGCTAAGTCTGATGTGCAACCTTTAATTAATGAAGGGGCTACAAAGCCTGATTTATCCGCTTCAATATTTCAAGCAGTAGTTAACCAAACTATAAGTGGTCTTGCCTGTGGTAAACCAATCAGAGGTAACATAGCTTTCCTTGGTGGCCCATTGCACTTCTTACCAGAACTAAAAAAAGCTTTTATTAGAACCTTAAAATTGAAAGAAAATGAAATTATCTCACCTGAACATTCTCACCTTTTTGCAGCTTTAGGAGCAGCAATGCACAGTGAGGAAGATATTGTTTTAGATTTAGAAAATTTAATTAGTACACTTTCTGTTGGTGTTGAAATGGATTTAGAAGTTAGCCGCATGAAGCCACTCTTTGAAAGTCAAGAAGATTATGACAAGTTCAATGATAGGCATTCCACTCACTCTGTTAAAAAAAGTGATTTGAGTACATATGAAGGTGAGGTTTTTCTAGGTATAGATGCTGGCTCAACCACTACTAAAACAGCTTTAGTAGCTGAAGATGGTACTCTTCTTTATTCTTTTTACAGCAATAATAATGGTAGTCCTCTTAAAACTACAATTCGTTCAATAAAAGAGATATATTCAATGCTACCTGACAATGTGAAAATTGTTCGCTCTTGTTCTACTGGTTACGGAGAAGCCTTAGTTAAAGAAGCTCTTTTACTAGATGAAGGTGAAGTCGAAACAGTTGCTCATTATTATGCTGCAGCTGCATTCGATCCTAAAGTAGATTGTATTCTTGACATAGGTGGTCAAGATATGAAATGTATAAAAATAAAAAATGGTACCGTAGATAGTGTCCAATTAAATGAGGCCTGCTCTTCTGGTTGTGGTTCATTTATTGAAACTTTTGCAAAGTCTCTAAATTATGAAGTTTCTGACTTTGCTGATGTTGCATTATTCGCTGATAATCCTATTGATTTAGGTTCTAGATGTACTGTGTTTATGAATTCTAAGGTTAAGCAGGCACAAAAAGAAGGTGCCACCGTTGCTGATATTTCTTCTGGACTTGCTTATTCAGTTATAAAGAATGCTCTTTATAAAGTAATAAAGATAGCAGATCCTAAGGAATTAGGTGAACACATAGTTGTGCAAGGTGGAACCTTTTATAATGATGCAGTTTTAAGAAGCTTTGAAACCTTAGCTGGCACTGAGGTAGTTCGTCCAGATATTGCTGGTATTATGGGTGCCTATGGTGCTGCCCTCATTGCAAGGGAGCGTTACGAAGGACAAAAAACCACAATGCTAAACATAGATGATATTATTTCATTGAAAATTGAAACAACAGGTGCAAGGTGTGGTCGTTGCACTAATAATTGCAAACTTACTATTAATCGTTTTACAGGAGGAAGAAAGTTCATAACTGGTAATCGCTGCGAACGAGCTTTCGGTAAAGGGAAGAACACAGAGGAAATTCCCAATCTCTATGAATATAAATTAAAAAGAACATTCGATTATGAGCCTCTAGATGAAAGTGCCGCCTATCGTGGTACTGTTGGAATCCCTCGTGTCCTTAATATATATGAAAATTATCCATTCTGGCATACGTTCTTCACAGAATTAGGATATCGAGTTGTACTTTCTCCACTATCAACTAGAGATCTATATGAGATGGGCATTGAATCCATTCCAAGTGAGTCAGAATGCTATCCTGCAAAAATAGCACATGGACATATTGTTTGGCTTGTTGAAAATGGTGTTGATTTTATTTTCTACCCTTCTATTCCTTATGAACGTAAGGAAGTTAAAGGAGCAAATAATCACTTTAATTGTCCAATTGTTGCTTCATATAGT
Organism: uncultured Lachnospiraceae bacterium; assembly: GCA_964544535.1. Taxonomy (GTDB): domain Bacteria; phylum Bacillota; class Clostridia; order Lachnospirales; family Lachnospiraceae; genus JAAYRG01. Next base: position 15,385 of record CAZJCV010000033.1, read on the forward strand.
GAAAATATCAAAAATAATGTAGAAGAATTAATAGAAGAAAATATTGATTTTCAAAATCCTTTTATGTCTTTCGAAAGCAAGGAAATCCTAGGTAAACGATTAGTAGAAATTATGAAAGAATTAACAGATGCCAGCAACAAGGAAGTTTGGAATGCTGTTGATAAAGCCTGGGAAGAACAAGAAATAGAACGTAATGATATAAGGAAAAAAGGAGAAGAAACTGTAGCATTTTTAAAGAAAACTGGCAAGAAGGGTATAGTACTTGCAGGAAGACCTTATCATATTGATCCTGAAATTAATCATGGAATTCCTGAATTAATTACCTCTTATGGAGTTGCAGTTTTAACAGAAGATAGTATATCTCATTTACAAGAAATTGATAGACCTCTTGTTGCAGTTGACCAATGGATGTATCACTCTAGACTTTATGCTGCAGCTTCATTTGTTAAATCTCAAGACAATTTGGAACTAATACAACTTAATTCCTTTGGTTGTGGACTTGATGCTGTAACCACTGATATGGTAGAGGATATACTTACGAACTCAGGAAAAATATATACAGTTTTAAAAATTGATGAAGTAAATAATTTAGGGGCCGCTAGAATTAGAATACGTTCTCTTCTGGCCGCTGTTAAAGATCGTGAAAAAAAGCATATATCGAGTCATATCATTAAATCAGACTCATATAACAGAGTGATTTATACCAAAGAAATGAATAAAGATTACACAATTTTAATGCCACAGATGTCACCTATTCATTTTGACTTACTAAAGGCTGCTTTAAGATATAGTGGATATAAAGTTGACTTGTTAGGTGGTAATGATGACCATGAAGTTGACTTAGGCTTAAAATATGTTCACAATGATGCTTGTTATCCTTCACTTATTGTTGTTGGCCAGATAATGGATGCTCTTAAGTCCGGTAAGTATGATTTGAATAAAGTTGCAGTATTCATTACTCAAACAGGTGGTGGTTGCCGTGCAACTAATTACGTTGGCTTTATAAGAAGAGCTTTGGAAAAGGCAAACATGCCACAAGTTCCAGTAATTGCACTTAGTGCTCAAATGCTTGAGAAAAATCCAGGACTTAAGTATACTCCTAAAATGCTTATTTCACTTTTACAATCATTAATATATGGGGATATCTTTATGAAGGTTGTTTATCGAACTAGACCATATGAAGAAGTTCCTGGTTCTGTGAATGCCTTACATAAAAAGTGGGAAGAAAAATGTATTCGTGATTTAGAGAAAGCGAATTATAAAACATACAAAGAAAACATACATAATATAATTCGTGACTTTGATAATATTCCACTTAAAGATGTTAAAAAACCTAAAGTTGGTATAGTTGGGGAAATATTAGTTAAGTTCTTACCTTCAGCTAATAACTACTTGGTGGATGTTCTAGAAGCAGAAGGAGCAGAGGCTGTTTGTCCTGAACTAATGGACTTTCTTATGTATTGCTCTTATAACTCTAATTTTAAAGCTGAATTTCTAGGGTTTAAAAAACGTAATGCAAAAATAAATAATTTAGTCATTAAAGTTTTGGAATTTTCAAGAAAAGAGGCAAATAAGGCATATAAAAAAAGCAAGCGCTTTGAACCTACTGTTCCAATTGAAAAATTAGCAGAATATGCAGAACCCATTGTATCCATAGGAAATCAAACAGGTGAAGGTTGGTTCTTAACAGGTGAAATGATTGAACTTATAAACTCTGGCGTTAATAATATAGTATGTGCTCAGCCATTTGCTTGCTTGCCAAATCATATTGTAGGCAAAGGGGTAGTTAAGAAGATTCGTACAGATTATCCTAATGCAAATATTGTTGCAATTGATTATGATCCAGGTGCAAGTGAAGTAAATCAGTTAAACCGTATAAAACTAATGTTATCAACTGCATTCAAGCAATTAGAGACAAATAATAATGTTGAAGCTGTTAAAAAT
>CAZJCV010000033.1:17428-19991 GCA_964544535.1 uncultured Lachnospiraceae bacterium
ATCAACTGCATTCAAGCAATTAGAGACAAATAATAATGTTGAAGCTGTTAAAAATATTGAAGTTGTACCAGAATCTTAAATACACTTATTGAAAGAAAGTAAAAAACATAAAAACCTGCTATATATTTATGTATAGCAGGTTTTGTTAGTCTCGTTAATATTTTATTCTGTGAATCTAAAACTTCAAATTATTATATATCTTCAATTTGCCAATCTATTGGCTTAACTCCATTCTTCTCCAAAAACATATTTGTCTCACTAAAAGGTTTACTTCCAAAAAATCCACGATATGCTGATAAGGGACTTGGGTGTGGTGCTTGTAAAATCAAATGGTTAGGGTTGGTGAGCATAGATGCCTTTCTTCTAGCTGGCACTCCCCATAATATAAATACAATGGGTCTATCTTGTTTATTAATAGCCCGAATAACTGAATCAGTGAATTCTTCCCATCCTCTTCCTTTATGGGAATTAGCTTGATGTGATCTGACTGTAAGAACAGTGTTTAGCATTAATACACCTTGTTGAGCCCACTTCACAAGACATCCATTGTTTGGCAGTTTGTAGCCCATATCATCATGTAATTCTTTATATATATTAATTAATGAAGGTGGTATAGCTACTCCTGGTTTAACCGAAAAGCACAAACCATGAGCTTGTCCTTCATTATGATATGGGTCTTGTCCTATAATCACCGCTTTAACATCTTCCAGATCTGTAATATGAAAAGCATTAAATATATCACCTGCATCAGGATAGACTTTATAATTTTTATATTCAGACAAAATAAAATTTCTTAATTCCTTATAATATGTTTTATTAAATTCTTGACCTATTGCATCCAACCAACCATTACTTATTGTTCCCATTACTAAACACTCCTAAAATTAAAGGATCACATATCTACATTAATTTCTTTTTCTTTTAAATATTTTTTTAGCTCAATTATCTCAATTTCTTTAAAATGGAAGATTGAAGCTGCAAGAGTTGCATCTGCCTTTCCTATGGTAAATGCTTGATAGAAATCTTCTTTTTTTCCTGCACCACCTGATGCAATCACTGGTATTGATACATTCTCTGCAACTGCTCTAGTAAGTTCTAAATCGTAGCCATCCTTAGTTCCATCCTTGTCCATGCTTGTTAAAAGAATCTCTCCTGCACCAAGTTCATATACTTTCCTAGCCCAGTAAATCAAATCAATTCCAGTATCTTGTCCACCATTTGATACAATATTCCACCCACTATTATCATCACGTCTTTTTGCATCAATTGCTGAAACAACACATTTACTACCAAATTCCTTAGAGGCCTTTGATATCAATGAAGGATTCTTAATTGCCGCACTATTTACAGCTACCTTATTGGCCCCCTCGCTTAATATTATCTTAAAATCATCTATTGAACGAATACCACCGCCAACAGTAAAAGGTATTTTAACTACATTTGAAATCCTTCTAACCATATCTATTGTAGTTCCTCTTTCCTGAGTTGTTGCCGTTATATCCAAAAATACAATTTCATCTGCTCCAGCTTCATTGTAAGCCTTAGCTATTTGAACAGGATCACCTGCATCCTTCAAGTCTATAAAATTAACACCTTTTACCACTCTTCCATTCTTTACATCCAAGCAGGGTATTATTCTCTTCATTATAAGGGGAACCTCCTATATAAATTGTTTATCAACTCTATAAATTCGGTCTTTTTAATTTAAACATTTAAACTTACTTTTTTTATTTCTAATCTTAAAGAAATTATAAAAAAAAGTTTTTAAACAGAATCATTTATAGAATGTATGATTTTTTCAATATCTAATAATGTAATAACTTTATTGTTTTGTTTGATAGTACCTACAGCATACTCATTATTATATTTTTCCTCTACTTCAAAAATTTCATTAGAAGAAACTTTATGTATTCCATTAACGCTTGAAACTATTAATCCCAGGTCTAATCTTCTGAACTCAATTATAACATTCTTGGTTTGTTTACTCTCTTTAGTAAAATCAACATTCAAACATTTAAACATATTTAAATTAACAACAACTTTTTCTCTGAAAATAAAAATACCTTCAATACATTCTGGAGTATTAGGAACTGGAGTATTCTCTTTATATTCTAAAATCTCTGATATATATTTGGTATTAATTCCGTAATGATTATCCCCTATTGAAAATTCAAAAATGGTGGTTATTTTTGTTTCATCATTTAGCAAATCAACCATAAGTTTTTTGCAGAATTCTTACTATCGAATCCCACCCCTCCTTGCTCAAATTAGTATTTAAGTGCTTAATTATATAACAATAAACATATACTCTACTATCAATAATTATATATTAAATTCAAATTTATATCAAATTTTTTTTATATTTAGATAGCATCAATTGATAACAATTACAAAATTAAAAAAATCTGAATTATCTTCAGATTTTTTTATTTTATAATATATGGTAGTGTTATATTTAATTTTAATTTCTACACATTCATAAAAGCCAACGCATGCGAAGCATACAATTTATTATTTTTGGTCAAGCTCTCGACCTATTAGTACTTGTCAGCTACGTACATTA
>CAZJCV010000034.1:0-19762 GCA_964544535.1 uncultured Lachnospiraceae bacterium
CTTTCAGAATTAATCAAAAATACATTTACAAAAAGTTACAAGGTAAAATAGGGTAAATATTTACAGTAAAATAATAACATAGAAAAGAAAAATAAGCAAGAAAATCCCATATTTTCTTTTCGATATTTTACCAAGTAATCTATCAAAATTCGACATTACAAGTGAAAGATTGCATTTCTTATCTTTATGTGATAAAACGTTATTATTGAAATAAGTTTACAGTATAATTAGGTGAAAATAATGTCAGAAAAACTAGCTAATAAAAAAGAGTTTAAAGAAGGAATGAAAGATGGAATTCCCATTGGGCTGGGGTATTTTGCAGTATCTTTTTCTCTTGGAATAGCTGCAAGAAATGCTGGATTAACGGCCTTTCAAGGATTTGTTACAAGTTTACTTATAAATGCATCTGCAGGAGAATATGCCTTGTTTTTATATATTTCATCAGCTGGTGGGTATTTGGGACTAGCAATAGTAACTTTAATAACTAATGCAAGGTACTTTTTAATGAGCTGTTCTTTAAGTCAGAAACTCTCGTCAAAGACGCCCTTACATCAGAGACTTATTATGGGATTTGACATAACTGACGAGCTTTTTGGTATATCTATTGCACGCAAAGGAATGCTTAATCCTTATTATTTTTATGGGGCAATGCTTACAACTATGCCTTTTTGGGCAATTGGTACTGCAATAGGAATAATAGCGGGTAACATATTAGCGACAAATATTGTTAGCGCACTTAGTGTTGCCTTGTATGGAATGTTCTTGGCTGTTATAATTCCACCTTGTAAAAAAGACAAAGTACTTGCAGTCCTAATAATAATTAGTTTTACTGCTAGTTATATTTTCTCAAAACTTCAAGTCTTTAAAAATATCTCTAGTGGAACACAAATAATAATTTTGACAGTTGTATTAGCAAGCATAGCGGCCATACTATTTCCAATAAAAGAACAGGATGGTGAAGAAAATGAACCGTAATGTGTATATATATATTTTAATTATGGTAGTGGTAACTTTTTTAATTAGAGTACTACCATTAACACTAATTAGGGAGAAGATTAAGAATCAATTCTTAAGGTCATTTTTATATTATGTTCCATATGTTACTTTGGCAGTTATGACTTTTCCGGCAATATTAAATGCTACAGGCTCAGCTCTTGCAGGAGCATTAGCATTTGTTGTAGGAATTGTACTTGCTTGGAATAAAGCAGGACTATTTAAAGTTTCAATTTCTTGTTGCCTAGTTGTGTTTATTGTTGAGCTGATTATTGCTTTCTAATTGAAAACTCTATTTATTTATGCTAGTATTTTAGTATAGAATTCTTTTATGAAAACCAAGGAGGTAAGAATGGAGAAAAAGATTTTGTTTTATGGAATGACAGAGAAAAAGATGTGTTTTCAGCATATCTTAATGAATGCTCTAGACCTTCATGAGCAAGGATCAGAAGTAAAAATTATATTTGAAGGGGCTTCTGTTAAGCTTATTCCAGTATTTTCAGAAGAGAACAATCCTCTTTATAATAAGGCAAAGGAACTTGGACTTATTGCAGGTGTTTGCCTTGCTTGTTCTAAAGTGCTAGATGTTTATGAGCAAAATGTAGAATCAGGTCTAGAAATGTTGGACGATATGTCAGGACATGCAGGAATGAAAAAATATATAAATGAGGGTTACGAAGTTATAAGTATGTAAGAGTAAATTATAGGGATAATGAAAGGCCACTGAAAAGAATAGTTTTCAGTGGCCTTAATCAATCTAATCATTACTTATTCAACTTCTGTTATCATACCTTCCGCATTAATGTTTATATTTATAGAAATTTCTTCTAAGAATGAGTATATTCGTTCTTTTTCTGTTTCTTCAGTTACTATTCTTGTTACAAGTTCAGATTGAATAGCTGGAACAATTTCCAAATCAATATTTTCAGTGGTGTCATCTCCAGAAAAATGAATGTTTAACAACATGGTATCTAAAGTTTTATTATTAAACCACAGGTTCCCAAGACTGTATACAATAGGTTTGCCATTATAATATTCCATACCTTGTAGACAATGAGGATGAGCACCAATTACAATGTCAGCACCAGCATCTAAATAATCTCTTCCTGTAGAAAGTTGTACATCTTCTAATTCAAAACTATATTCAGTACCCCAGTGAACATATGCTATAACATAATCAGCATTCTTACTGGCTTCTTCAATTGTTTCTATAAATAATTGGGTATCATAACACCTTAAAATTCCTGGGGAATCCTCTGTGGCCTGTGGTGTCATCTTATACTTCTCAGCTCTTGAAGCGGCTACATAAGCAAGGGTCTTACCTTGTATATCAAAGTATACAGGTGAGATGGCTTCATCAAGGTTTTTACCCGCCCCATAATAGAGTATATCTGCACTTTTTAAAGTGTCCAATGTATCTAGAAAGGATGTTTCACCATAATCAAAGACATGATTATTTGCGAGGGTTACAATATCCACACCCATTTCTTTCAAAATATCCACTCTAGAAGGATGTGCTCTAAATGTATAAGCCTTACCATTTAGTGGTGAGCCAGTAGTACTATATGTGAATTCATTATTAAGACACATGATATCTGCATCATTCATAATTTTAATTAATTCAGGTGAGATACAATCAGCTATTCCATTAGGAGTGCTATTATAATAATCCATAGTAGTAGAATTATCAGCGAAATTAATATCACCAGCAAAGGTAAGAGTAAAGTCATAAGAATTCAGATCAACTTCAACTTCAGTCTCGTCTTCATATTCTTCAAAATAAATAGTTGTATCTTGACTGTATTCATCTTCGAAATCTTCCTCTGAGTCTACAACTTCCCATTGCATATTTTTAGAATTGGAATAAAGGTTTTCATCAGAGTTTTGGCAAGCTATAAGTGAAAATAATAATATACAGCTAGTAAGAACTAAAAGTAAATGCTTTATAGATGTGCTTGTTAGATAATTATATTTTTTCTTCAAAGTGTCAACCCCTATTTCTGTCATAATGAAAACATTATAATTTATATAGAACTATAATTCAATGGTCAAAAACAATCAAAAGAAGCGATAAAATTAGTGGATTTAGCTAAAAAAAACCAATGATAAAAACATAAAAAGATAGTAATCATTACTAGATTATTAGGAAATTTTATGTTATAATATTAGTGGTTTACTAGAAATAAGTAGTAAGGAGGTATTAAATGAAGCAGTATGTCTGTTCTATTTGTGGATACATTTATGATGAAAGAAAAGGAGATCCAGAGGCAGGTATAGAACCAGGTACTAAGTGGGAAGATCTACCTGAAGATTGGGTTTGTCCTCTATGTGCTGCAAGTAAGGATGATTTTGTCGAACAAACTCAAGAGAAAGATAATGGAAAAGTTTCTAAAGATATTCAACCGCTTATCGATTCTCATGAGGATATGAAAGAACTTTCTGCACTAGGAGTTAGTGCACTTTGTTCTAACTTGGCAAGAGCATGCGAGAAAATGTACAAGTTTGACGAAGAAGCCAAGTTTAAGGAATTGGCTGCTTATTTCAAAGCAGGTGCTAAGCCTGCTGATAATCCAAGTTATGAAGAGCTGTTAAAACTTGTCATGGAAGATCTTGATCAGAGATTTCCAAATGCAGAGTACATATCTAAGGAGGCTGGGGACAGAGGAGCACTTCGTGCCCTGACTTGGTCAGTTAAAGCAAGTCGTATGCTAAAATCTCTTTTAAGCCGTTACGAAAAAGAAGGGGATGAAATGCTTGAAAATACAGGAGTATATGTGTGCACAATTTGTGGGTATATATACATAGGTAATGATTTGCCAGACCTATGTCCTGTATGCAAAGTACCAAACTGGAAGTTTGATAAGGTTGAAGGGGGTGTCGCATAATGGCTGAGAAGTATGCATATAGGAATATTAGATTGTGTACAAAGGATTGTTTGTGCTTGTTTGTTTGCCCTACAGGTGCAACTAACACAGAAAATAGTATTATTGATCCGGAAACTTGCATAGGTTGTGGTGATTGTGTAGATGCTTGTCCATCAGGAGCAATTTCACTAGTTCCTTATGAGTATCCAGAGCAACAAGAAAAAACAGATCAAGTAGTAGAAGCTATGAATATACTTATAAACAGCAAGGTAAAACAAGAAAATATTGCGGCAGGGTTACCCGGTAAACTAGCCAAAGCAATCGAAAAGTCTAATAGAATTATGGCAGAAGAAGCACTTAGGGAATCAGGATTTATGCTCCCGCATAGTGAAAATGTTGAAGAATTTCTAAACTTATTACTTGAAAGAGATAAACCAGAAGGTTATCCAATAGAAACCATTAATAGTTTAATTGATAGTATTGAAACCTATAATAATAATTATAAGAAAAATAAATCTAAAAAAACCAAGGAGGAAAAAGACATGGTAAAATATCGTTGTACAGTATGTGGCTATATTCACGAAGGGGAACTTCCAGAAGATTTTAAATGTCCTCGTTGTAATCAGCCAGCTTCAGTATTTGTAAAGATGGAGGAAGAAGAAAAGTCAACTAACAAGTATGCTGGAACTAAGACAGAAAAGAACTTAGAAGAAGCATTTTCAGGAGAATCTCAAGCAAGAGGAAAGTATACTTATTTTGCAAACATAGCTAGAAATGAGGGTTACGATCAAATAGCAGCAATCTTTGAAACAACCGCTAGAAATGAGCAAGAACATGCTCGTATGTGGTTTGAGGCACTTGGAGGCTTGGGTAATACAGCTAAAAATCTTTTAGAAGCAGCTAAAGGTGAAAATTACGAATGGACAGATATGTATGATCGTATGGCAAAAGAAGCTGATGAAGAAGGATTCCCAGAAATGGCAGATAAGTTCCGTAAAGTTGCAGCAATTGAAAAGGCTCATGAAAAACGTTATCGTACACTATTAGATAATGTACAAATGCAACAAGTATTTGAAAAAAGTGAAGAGACAATGTGGGAATGCCGAGTTTGTGGACATCTTGTAATGGGTAAAAAAGCACCAGATGCTTGTCCTACTTGTGGATATGCTCAAAGTTTCTTTGAAGTACGTGCAGAAAACTACTAATATATATTATCTTTAAAAAAACCACTTTGTAATAGCTACAAAGTGGTTTTTCTAATGTCATAGAGTGACTAAATTAAATAGATTTGGCGGCTTCTAATGCTTTTTCATAGTCAGGATGATCAGACACTTCTTCTACATATTCAACGTATTGAACAACACCGTCTGCATCCACTATTACAATTCCTCTTGATAGCAAACGAGCCTCTTCAATAACAAAACCGTATTTGTTTCCAAAATCTAAAGATTTGTGATCAGACAAAACCTTAATGTTGTCAATGCCCTCTGCTGCACAAAAACGTTCCAAAGCAAAAGGTAAGTCAACACTAATAGTATAAATTACTGTATTGTCAAGTTCAGAAGCCATCTGGTTAAAACGTCTTGTCTGAAAGGCACATACAGAAGTATCTACAGAAGGTACCACGCTAATAATAACGGTTTTTCCTTTTGCATCTGACAAGGAAACATTAGATTGGTCCCTATCTAATACAGTAAAATCTGCCGCAATATCTCCTACCTTGACTTCAGTACCTAATAAAGCAATAGGGTTTCCACCCATAGTAATATTTTTTCTAGTTGCCATAATAAATCCTCCTTAATATTTTTATTTTAAATAATCTAAATATATAGCTTTATCTATTTCAAATTCGGGACAACCCATCATTCCAGGAGCAACTTCATATTTATCGAAGACAATTACTAAGTTACCATTTTTAGCAAAATAGAAGTTTTGATTTGCCTTTATACCGTGAAATTGTTCTCCTGAAAAATCTTCATTAATAAAATAAATTATAGAATCATCCTCATTGGATTGTTCCAACATTTGTTTGTAGATATCATTACTAATAGCTTCAATATAGTTACTGTTATCTTTAAACAAATCAGACAATTCTGATATCTGTCCATTTAACTTTTCTATATGGTAGAACTTATAGTAAGTATTACTGCTTGCAGCAGTTTCTAATACTGTGATTCTTAGAGTAAACCAATTATCATTGTTTGTAATTACATCATAAGTAATATCTAGTGAACCATATCCCTCTGTACCAATATATTCTCTGTTAAATTCATTAAGTAAAGTGTCAGTCAATTCTTCAATGCTTGCATTAATAGAGTCATCAATATTGTTATCCATAGTTTCCAATGTTTCTACGTTAACAGATGGAACTTCAATATCAATCGTATGGTGTCCATCATCATAGTCATACTCACGTATGGTAAACACTTTAACAATAGTCCCTATAATAGGAAGGCTCCCCATGGAGTGAGCTATTGAAGGAAACATATTAGATAATATAAATAAAATCATAATTAAAGAAGCAAAGGCTATTTTACTTGTAAGAATCCAATTGTTTCTTTTAGGTTTATTATGTGAAGATTCATTATTCTTCTCAGGTAGGTTCTTTAAAGTTTGATCTATTGAATTAGACACACTTATAGGAACCTTAATTGGATTTTCTTGTGCCATATGGATTAATTCATTGTCAAACCTAATCATATTAAACCTCCTTTCCTTCTAAAATTTGCTTAAGTTTTTTTCTGGCTCGAGATAGACGTTTTCTTGTTGTAACAGGAGTTAAACTTAGTATTTCCGAAATTTCTTTAATTGATAAGTCCTCATAATAAAACATTATTACAATGGGACGGTAACTCAAATTAAGGGATTGTACTGCATCCCAAAGGTTAATTTTGGTGCTTAGATCCAGCGTGTTTGGAGTTTCAATTATATCATTATAATCATCGATATTTAATTGATACTTTTTATTTCTTATCATTTCATAAGCTGTATTAGCCAGTATTTTCATAATCCAAGGTTTGAATTTTTCTGGATTTCTTAAGCTATCTATATTATAAAAGGCCTTGTAAAGAGTTTCTTGTACAGCGTCCTTTGCATCTTCTTCGTTTTTTAATATGGAAATGGCAAGTCCATAAAGCCCGGACTGGTGCAGTTTAACATTTGATGAAAACCATTCTTTATTATAGGTCATTAATAATCATCACCCCCTTAGAAAACACTAGGAACAGAGGAGAGATTATTTGACTACAGCTTTTGTAGTAAGCCAATCGCACCAATCAGCATAATGTTTTCCCAATACATGAGTATTATCGCTAGTATATTTAGAGTCTAAATTCCCATTTTCATCGTCAAAAACCTCATTGATATCAAGATAAAACTTAGTTTTATTATCTGCTAGAGTGGAAACGTACTCATTAAATTTATCAATATTATTGTTGTTATAAATGCTATCTGATTCAGATCTACCTTGTGAAACATGAAGATTGGCTTGTAGATAGATAATAGCATTTGGTTCTTTATCTGTAATTAATTCTACCATGTTATTATATTCTTTGATAGTATTATTATAATTATATCCCAATTCGTTTATCCCTAACATTATATATATTTTATCAAATTCTTTATTATTAAGTAATTCTTCCAAGGTGAAAACACCTAAGTTTGGGACAGATACCTCACTTGAAAAAAGGGAATAGACACTCATGCCATTATTTGCAAAGAAAGTGGCATTTTTGAGATTTCCATATTCATAAAGCCCCAAGGTTCTAGAATCTCCAATAAAAAGAGCATTATTAAAATAATCAGTTGATACTGTAGTAAACTTATGCTCTGCTTCTTCCTCTAAAGGAAGAGTTTGAGTTTCCTCTATAGGTTCAGAAGAAGGCTCCTCATCAGATTCGTCCGAAGGAATATCCTTAGACTCCTTAGACTCATGAGTTTCTTCTTCGGTTTGATTAATATCAGCTATCTCAGTAGAACTTTCAACTACATCTTCCACCACTTTTGTGCTAGTTATTTCTCCTAGTACAAAGGGAAATATAGTTAAGCAAGTAAGGGTAAGTAAGATTGTGTAAGAATATTTAATAAATGTTTTCATGATTAGTCCCCCTTAAAATCTAAAATATAAAAATGGATCATTAAGACCTTTGTATATAAAGTAAATGGAAGATAAAAATATAATTAGTAGTAGAAAAGTTCCAATGATATTATCCTTGATTTTCTTGTAAATCTTTTGTGGAAGCTTTGTACAAAATATCAAACCTATGACTAGAAACTTTCCGTAAATATTTCCGTATTTCACATAATCCAATTCAAAAACATTTGCAACTGTGGTATTTAAAAAGGGAAGTAATCTCCCTAAATAAATAGCAAGTTGATTGAAATCAGAGATTGCAAAAACAAGCCAGGTCACAGGAATAAAAAACAGCATATAAATATGGCCTAAAAGTTTATATTTATCAAGAAGTTTTTTAAGTCCTAGTCTTTCAACTGTAAGCAATAAAAACAATATAAAACCCCATAAGACAAAGTTCCAACTAGCACCATGCCAGAGTCCTGTAAATAACCAAACCACAAGTAAATTTCGAATTGTTTTATATTTGCCCTTGCGATTACCACCTAGAGGTATATAGACATAATCTCTAAACCATTTGCCAAGGGTAATATGCCATTTTCTCCAAAATTCAGTCATGCTTGTTGATAAGTAGGGATAGTCAAAGTTTTTAGGTAAGTCAAAGCCTAGTATATTTCCTATACCAATGGCCATTAATGAATAACCATAAAAGTCAAAGTATAATTGCAAACTAAAGCTTAGTATTCCCATCCATGCAAGAGGTGTAGAAATACTTTCATAACCAATTGCTAAAAGATCTGACCACAAGTTGCCGATTTGATTTGCCAATAAAACCTTAAACCCTAAACCGAGGGTAAATGTCTTAAGTCCTTCATTAACCATGTCCAGTGTATGAATTCTACTTGATAGTTTTTCTTTTATATCACTATATCTAACTATTGGACCGGATACAAGCTTAGGAAACATAAGATGGTATGTAGCAAGATTAACTATTGAAGTTTCGGCTTCAATCTTTTCCTTATAAACATCAATTATATAGGATACAATTTGAAAGGTATAAAAACTTATGCCTAAAGGAAGTATAAAATTCCACATGGGTAAGGTCTTTGATGAAAGTGGCCATACAGTCATAGTAATCTTGTTAATACTTGCAAAGATAAAATTTGCATATTTAAAAACTAACAACCAAGCAAAGTTATATATAAGTCCAGTTAATAGCCAAAGCTTTTTATATTTTGAAAAATGTTTCATATTAATTCCTAAAATATAATTAATGGCAAGGGAAATAATAAGTAAAAGAATATATAAAGGGTTATCCATTGTCCCGTATGAATAAAAAACAAGGCTTCCTAGCAGCAAGCAAAGATTCTTAAACTTGCTTGGAAGTGTATAATAAATAATCAAAAATAATGGAAGAAAAATAAAAATAAACTCCAGACTACTAAATACCATGTTGTCACCTCGTAAATTATGTTTTTATGTTTGTAGCTCTATATAGCAAGATGCTTATTTGTGCAAAAAGGTGACTTAAAATTAAAATAAACTTAAGAGTTTTATATATGTTTTTCTTGCTATTATCTTACTATTTAAAAAGGGATATGTTATAATGCTTATGTGTTGAGTTAATTAATTAGTTGATTTACGAGAGGAGACTATATGAATCGAGCATATGATAAATTATTAAGCTGTTATAAAAGTGTTCAAGAGAAGATTGATTTTCAACCAGAAGTTGCAATGGTTTTGGGTTCTGGCTTAGGTGATTATGCAGATACAATTGATATTAGAAAAACTTTAGATTATAAAGATATTGATGGGTTTCCTACATCAACAGTAAAGGGTCATAGAGGTAGATTCGTATTTGGATATATTAATCAGGTTCCAGTTGTTATTATGCAAGGGCGTGTACATTATTATGAAGGCTATGACATGTCAGATGTTGTATTGCCTATTAGGCTGATGAAGTTAATGGGGGCTAAGATACTCTTTTTAACTAATGCAGCAGGCGGTGTTAATTTTGATTATAACCCAGGGGACTTTATGTTAATTGTAGATCATATATCAAGTTTTGTCCCATCACCTTTAATTGGTGAGAATTTTGATGAGTTAGGTGAAAGATTCCCTGACATGAGAGATGTATACGATGGGGAATTAAAAGATATTATACGGGATACTGCTATGAACCTAAAGATGAGAATTAAAGAAGGTGTTTATATGCAGTTTACAGGTCCTAATTATGAAACGCCTAATGAAATAAAGATGGCAAGAGTGTTAGGAGCAGATGCTGTTGGGATGAGCACAGCTTGTGAAGCTATGGTTGCTAACCATATGGGTATGAAGGTATGTGGAATTTCTTGTATTACTAATATGGGCTCAGGAATGACACCGAACCCACTTAGTCATGCTGAGGTTCAAGAAACCGCAGATAAGGTCGCGATAAACTTTAAGAAATTATTAACTGAGACTGTTAACAGTATTGGAAGAGAGTTTGATTTATAGGATGGCAAACATTGAACAAGGTGGATAAACAAGAAGAGGACAAGTATTTATGAAACAAAATGATAGATATGAAGATTATTTTTTCATTGAGGATAAAAGCTATAAAGAGAGATTCCTTATAGGTAATAAAAGAAAAAAAATAAAAAGAATAAAAATACTATTAGCAGGGATAATAATTGTTTTTGCTGCTATTATTTCTATTGACAACTTTATCTACCCTTTTCTAACCTCTGAAGCAGCCACAAGTAATGGTGAAGGAGTTGCAGATTGGAGTATGAATAAAGAGGGTCAAGATTTAAGCGATGTTTCCATCTTAGAAACTGATCCTAATCAAGAAGATGATTTAGTTAGTATTGATAATGATAAAGAAAAAAAGGCAAACAAATCTACTAGTAGTAGAATTAATACAAATAAAAGGGTGACAACTTTGAATCCAAATAGCATAACAGCTCTTGTAAATAAGCAAATATTTTTGCCGGAGGATTATGAACCAGAAGATTTGGTTATTCCAAACATTAAGTTTTCTTTCAATAGTTATCACCAAAAGAAGTTAATGAGAGAAGAGGCAGCAAGAGCTATTGAAGATATGTTTAATGCTTCTGATGAAGCTGGTTTAAGTTTACGTGCTGTTTCAGGATATCGTTCTTATGAGAGACAATATGAATTGTTCATAGCTAATGTGAAAAGGGCTGGTTTAGAAAGAGCACTTCGTATATCTGCGATGCCAGGCTGTAGTGAGCATCAAATGGGACTTGCAATGGATGTATCAACAAAGTCGGTTTCCTATTCATTAAATAATAGATTTGCTAATACACCAGAGGGTAAATGGTTGGCTGAAAATTCTTATAAGTATGGATACATTATAAGATATCCTGAAGGTAAAGAGGATATTACGGGTTATTCCTATGAATCATGGCATATAAGATATGTTGGTACCCAATTGGCTAAGGAACTTTATGAAAAAGATTTAACGCTAGAGGAGTATTACGGTTTTGAAATAAATCCATTTTATTATAATGGTATTACATATGATAACATAGCAGAGTTTGGTATAGACCCAGAAGATCTTAAGGTGAAAAAAAGACCAGTAGTAAGAGTGCAAGAGACGGAGGAGGAATCTGAAATAGAATCAGAAATAGAGTCAGAGGAGACAGAAGCAACTGAGAAATCTGGTGAGGCTGTAGATGGAACCAAGGCATCAACTCCTACTGAAAAAGCATCAACTCCTACTGAAAAAGCATCAACTCAAACACTTACTCCAAAAGGCGAGTCAAAAGACAAGTCAAAAGGCGAGTCAAAAGACAATTCAAAAGACGAGTCAAAAGGCGAGTCAAAAGACAAGTCAAAAGGCGAGTCAAAAGACAAGTCAAAAGACGAGTCAAAAGACAATTCAAAAGACGAGTCAAAAGACAATCTAAAAGACAAACCTGAAGTACCTGAAAAATCCGAAGAACCCGAAGAACCTAAAAATACAGGAGATGAAGATCAAGAAGAATAATAATATGTTTTAAATAAGTTATAATTTAAATAAATAACGGGGGAAAATAATATGAAAAAAGGCAGTAATGAACTTCTTCAATTTTTAGCAGGACTAGGCATGCTTGTAGCAGGTTTATACTGGTTCATGTCTAGTGTAACAGTTAGAACAGGCTTCTTTAGTCTTAGAATTGGACCTCTTAGTTCAGGGGGGCTAGTAGTTGTTCCTTTTATTGTGGGCATAATCTGGCTATTTATTAATTCTGATTCTTTTGCTGCTAAACTTGTTACAGGACTTGGTCTCCTTCTTATACTAGCATCAATTATTGCAGGAACCAGTTTTATATTCCAAAGAAAGAACTTATATGAATACCTATTGATGTTAGTATTTATATTTGGCGGAGGAGCTTTAGTTTTAAAAGTTCTTTTTGCAAACAATAAAAAGGAATGAGAAGTTTATAAAAAAATAAGATTTTAAAGAAGGCCACTAAAAAGCATTATATACTTTTTAGTGGCCTTCTATTATGGTGAATTTCTTTATATAAGTGAAAGCAGGAGACTTGTGGCCTTTTATCAAATATGATATAATTTTTCAGTGTATATTTATATTTAATAGAGAATAATTTGGCAAAACAAACTAAAAGAGGTCGACATGAAGAATATTTTAAAATATCTAAAAGATTATAAAAAAGAAACCATATTGGGGCCACTCTTTAAACTATTAGAGGCTAGTTTTGAACTTATTGTCCCCCTAGTTATGGTGCAAATTATAGATGTGGGTATTAAGAATAAGGATATAACTTATGTCCTACAAATGATAGGAATTATGGTTTTACTAGGGCTAATAGGTCTTGTATGCTCAATAACAGCCCAATATTATGCAGCAAAAGCAGCAACAGGTTTTGGAACATCACTTAGGCATAATCTTTTTAAACATATACAAAGTCTATCTTATACAGAGATGGACACCTTAGGGTCTACAACTTTAATTACTCGAATGACAAGTGATATTAATCAGGCAGAAACCATGGTTAATTTATTTTTAAGACTATTCTTGCGTTCACCATTTGTAGTTATTGGTGCCATGATAATGGCCTTTTACGTAAACATAAAAGGTGCCCTAGTATTTGTAGTGGCAATCCCATTATTAGCAATTGTAGTCTTTGGGGTTATGTTAGTGAGTATCCCTTTATATGATAAAGTGCAAAGTGGAATAGATAAGATATTGGTATCCATCAGAGAAAATTTAACGGGTGTTAGGGTAATACGTGCTTTTCACAAAGAAGAACAAGAAAAACAAGAATTTGAAAAGAAAAATTCTATTCTTGTAGGTGCGCAACTTAGAGTAGGGAAAATATCTGCCATATTAAACCCTATAACTTACACTATGATTAATGTTGCAATTATAGCAGTTATTTGGGTAGGAGCAAAAGAAGTAGACGATGGTGTTATCAGCCAAGGTGAAGTAGTTGCATTAATAAATTATATGTCACAAATACTAGTGGAAATGATAAAGCTTGCAAATCTAATTATATCTATGAATAAAGGGGTTGCTTGCGCAAACAGAATATCAAAAGTATTTGATGTTGAGCCAAGCCTTACTGATCCTAAAATCCAAGTATTTGATAATGACAAAGTGGAAGTGATTAAGCAGTTACAAGAAAATCAAATAGTTTTTGACAATGTATCATTTCGTTACAAGGATACAAGTGCAGATTCATTAACAAACATATCATTTAATGTGGATAGAGGTGAAACTATTGGAATAATTGGTGGAACAGGCGCTGGTAAGTCAACCTTAATTAATTTAATTCCTAGATTTTATGATGTAAGTGAAGGAAATATTATAGTAGATGGTAAAAATGTAAAAGAATATAACCTAGATAATCTTCGCGAGAAAGTTGGAATTGTTCCTCAAAAGGCAGTTTTATTTAAAGGTACAATACGCGATAACTTAAGATGGGGAAAACAAGATGCTAATGAAGAAGAAATAGAGAAGGCTCTTATTAACTCTCAGGCTTTGGAATTTATACAAGAAAAGAAAAATAAACTTGAATTTATGATCCAGCAAGGTGGTAAAAATTTATCAGGTGGTCAAAGACAGCGTCTAGCTATAGCACGAGCACTTATAAAACAACCTGAAATTTTGATTTTAGATGATAGTAGTTCAGCCCTTGACTATGCCACGGATGCTAAGTTACGAAAGGCCTTAGGAGAACTAGATAAAAGCATGACTACATTTATTGTTTCTCAAAGAGCGGCATCTATAATACATTCAGATAAAATTATTGTTTTAAATGATGGGAAAATGGTTGGATACGGACCTCATAAGGAATTAATTAATAAGTGCAAAATTTATCAAGAGATATATTATTCTCAGTTTCCAAAGGAGGTCGCAAATGAAGCATAATACGATTGTAAAAGTCTTAGCATACATTAAAAAATATAAAGCCCAGGTAATTATGTCCTTAATATTTGCAACCCTATCAGTAGCTATGACTTTATATGTGCCAATATTAATAGGTAGGACTGTGGATCTTATAATTTCAAAGGGACAAGTAGACTTTAGTGGAATTATTGATGTTTTGATAAAGATAGCCATATTGGTTATTTTAACATCATTATGCCAATGGGTTTTAAATATAATAAATAATAGAGTAACTTATCTAGTTGTTAAAGATATAAGAAAAACAGCATTTGAAAAAATAACTTCTTTACCGCTAGGGTATTTAGATAGTCATCAACATGGTGATATAATTAACCGTGTTATTAACGATGTAGACCAGTTTGCTGATGGACTTCTTATGGGTTTTTCTCAATTATTCACAGGAGCATTAACCATACTTGGGACCTTATTATTTATGTTATCTGTAAATATAAAAATAACAATTGTTGTATTAGTAATAACTCCTATATCACTTCTTGTAGCTAGTTTTATTGCAAGGCAAACCTTTGCAATGTTTACCAAGCAGTCAGAAGAAAAAGGAGAACTTACATCTTTGACCAATGAAATGATTGAAAATCAAAAAGTAGTTCAAGCATTTCATCATGAAAATGAAGTGCAGAGAAGGTTTGATGAAATAAACAATAGATTAAACCATAGCTCATTAAGGGCAACGTTTTACTCATCTATTACTAATCCATCCACTCGATTTGTAAATGGACTAGTATATTCTGCTGTTGGTTTAGTAGGGGCCATTACAGTGATAGGAGGAGGAATGACAGTAGGGCAGCTAACAAGTTTCTTAAGTTATGCTAACCAATATACAAAACCATTTAACGAAATTTCAGGAGTTATTGCTGAGCTTCAAAATGCCCTAGCTTGTGCAGAGCGTGTCTTTGATTTAATTGAACAAGCTTCAATTGAAGCAGATAAGAAAGAAGCAATAGAGTTGAAGGAAGTAGATGGCACAGTTCAAATGAAGGACGTATATTTTTCGTATAATCCAGAAGTTAAGTTAATAGAAGACTTAAATTTATATGTTAGTCCAGGACAACGTGTAGCAATTGTAGGGCCTACAGGATGTGGAAAAACAACACTTATAAATTTGCTTATGAGATTTTATGATATTGATAATGGAAGTATAAAGGTAAGTGGTGAAGACACAAGGAATATAACTAGAAAAAGTTTAAGAAGTAATTTTGGAATGGTATTACAGGACACTTGGTTGAAATCAGGAACAATACTTGAAAATATTAGTTATGGAAAAGCAGATGCTACAAGAGAAGAAATTATTGAAGCGGCCAAAGCAGCCCATGCTCATAGCTTTATTAGGCGTTTGTCCAATGGATATGATACCTATATTGAAAATAATGGAGGGGATTTATCTCATGGACAAAAGCAATTGCTTAGTATTGCAAGAGTTATGTTATCAATTCCACCTATGTTAATATTAGATGAGGCGACTTCTTCTATAGATACAAGAACTGAGCTTCAAATTCAAGAAGCCTTCAATAAAATGATGAAAGGCCGGACAAGCTTTATAGTAGCTCACCGATTATCTACAATTCAAGAAGCAGATGTTATTCTTGTAATGAAGGATGGAAATATTATCGAAAAAGGAAGCCATAAAGAACTATTAGAAGAAGAAGGGTTTTACTATGAACTTTATCATAGTCAGTTTGCAGGAATTAATAATGAATTTGCCAAAAACATAAATTAGTTAATACGCCGGAATATGTGAAAGACACATGATTCCGGCGCTTATTATCATAATGGTTTAACTTAACTTATAACATTTTTCTCCGATTGAGGGCATTATATTAACGACAAGGTCTATCATATCTAGTGTTCTGCCAAGCTCTAGGTGTTCTATATGGACAGCGTTCTCCGCCAGGATGAACTCTCCGGTCTCCCATAACATCACTTCTACCATACCTACCAGATCTATTGTAACCACATCTTCTATCATATCCACCTGGTCTTGTTGTTTTTTGATCATAACATCTATTACTTCTGCAATTCGACATCTCAAAATTCCTTTCATAATTGGTATTACATAATATGACACAAGATACCCTTATGTGACAAATGAATAATTTAAATTGCGTATATGTATAAACAAAGATATAATGAAATAGTATATTTGTTAAAAATAATAAAGTATATAAAGAAAATAGTGAAAGATACTAAAAGTTAGAGAGGAGATGTAAATAGATGAGGGTTTATGATTTAATTAATAAGAAAAAACATGGAGAAACACTATCTAAAGAAGAAATAGAACAGATGATAAATGGATATATTAGTGGGGATATACCAGACTATCAGATGTCAGCTATGCTTATGGCTATTTATTTTCAAGGAATGACATCTGAAGAAACAGCAGATTTAACTATAGCCATGGCTAAATCTGGAGATATTATAGACTTATCAGCAATTGAAGGCGTTAAAGTTGATAAACACAGTACTGGCGGAGTTGGGGATAAAACCACTCTAATTATAGGTCCACTTGTTGCAGCTTGTGGAGTAAAAGTTGCAAAGATGTCAGGAAGGGGACTTGGTCATACAGGAGGAACCCTTGATAAACTAGAATCTATTACAGGTTATCAAATTGATATTGAGGAAGATAAATTTATTGAAATAGTCAATAAGATAGGTGTTAGCGTAGTTGGACAGACGGGCAATCTAGCACCGGCTGATAAGCTACTGTATGCACTAAGAGATGTAACGGCAACGGTAGATAGCACTCCTTTAATTGCTTCCTCGATAATGAGTAAAAAACTTGCAGCAGGAAGTGATTGTATAGTCTTGGATGTTAAAACAGGTAGTGGGGCATTTATGAAAACTGTTGAAGACTCTATTGATTTGGCTAAGAAAATGGTAGAAATAGGTGAGTACGCGGGCAAGAAAACTATGGCAATTATAACAGATATGGATATTCCATTGGGTTACAATATTGGCAACTCCCTAGAAGTAATTGAATCTATAGAAACTTTAAAAGGAAATGGACCAGAAGATTTAACTAAAGTTTCTATGATGTTAGCTACTAATATGTTATATGTAGCAGGTAAGGGCGACATTGAATATTGTGAAGAACTTGTAAAAAAATCAATAAAAGATGGATCTGCACTCAAAAAGCTAGTAGAGATGGTAGAGGCACAGGGCGGAGATATAAGTCAAATACAAGATACTGACAAGTTTAAAAAAGCCACGTATTCATATGAAGTAATAGCACCAAGAAGTGGCTATGTAAGCCATATGGACACAGAAAAATGTGGGATTGCATCAATGCTCTTAGGTGCAGGAAGAGAAACAAAAGATAGTGTTCTAGACTATTCGGCTGGAATAAGTCTAAAAAAGAAGACAGCTGACAAAGTTCAAGAAGGAGAAGTTCTAGCAGTTTTATATACATCCAAAGAAGAACTTTTACAAAAGGCAAAAGAGACTTTACTGAGTGCTTACTCATACTCTAATGAGCCGGTTAAGGTTAGACCACTTATTTTAGCAAAAGTAAGTATAGATGAAATTGAAAAATACTAAAATTAAAAAGAAGGGTGAAGATAAGATGAATAACAAAGAATTACTTAAATATGTAGATCACACATTACTTAAAGCATATGCAAAATGGGATGAAATAAAAAAATTATGTGATGAATCCCTAGAATATGAAACAGCCTCTGTATGTGTTTCGCCTTGCTATGTAAGTAGAATTTATCAAGAATATAAAGAACAAATTAATATCTGTACTGTTATAGGTTTTCCACTTGGATATCAAACTACAGAAGTAAAACTTGCAGAATGTAAACAAGCACTAGAAGAAGGAGCAAATGAAATCGACATGGTAATTAACATCGCAGATGTTAAAAATGGCGATTATAAAAAAGTAGAAGATGAGATTAGAATTTTAAAAGAGGAAGTTTCAGATAAGGTTCTAAAAGTTATTATTGAAACATGTTATTTAAGTGAAGAAGAAAAGAAAAAAATGTGTGAAGCAGTTACAAATGCAGGAGCGGATTATATTAAGACATCAACAGGATTTGGAACAGCTGGTGCTACTTTAGAAGATATTAAATTATTTAAGGAGAATATAGGGTCAGATGTGAAAATCAAGGCAGCAGGTGGCATTAGATCTTTAGACGAGATGAGGGCTTTTATAGAAGAAGGATGTAGCAGAATTGGTACTAGTTCAGCTATACAGCTACTAAAGGAAATGAATTAGGATTAAATAAAAGAAAGCCCACATGATTTGACATTTGACTACTAAAATGGTAATATTAGAAGTAATAGTTAATGTTTACCTCTAATTGTTACCATTAACCCCTATAAATACAGGACTAAAGATATAAAGTCATTTTTCACATGAAAGGAGGTATTATGAATTGCAAAGATAAAGCTTATAAGAAGCGTGTCCAGAGAAGAACTTTATTTGTAATGACTATTATGTTGGCCATACTAATGTTTAATGCAACAACTGCATATGCAGCAAGGTTCCTTTCGTATGGTTGGCCTTCTGCCACTATACCAATGAACGCATATAGTTATAACAGTACTTGGCAAACTCCAATGAATCAATCGGTTTTAAACTGGAATAATACACCAACAAAAATAGGGTTTTCCAAGTCATCTAATAGCAATAATTATATTTATGCAAGTCAATATTCTTGGTCAGCTTACGGAAAATGTACAAGTACTTATAGAGGCAATAAGTTAACTAGCTATACAATAAGGTTAAATTCAAGAACAATTAGTGAGGATGCAACAAATTTTAGTAATTTTGTACAAAGTGTATTTGTTCATGAATTAGGACATACCATATGGCTAGGTGATAACCCAGACACTACTTCTTCATCAATTATGAAATATAGTAGAAACAGAAACAGCATGACCAAACCATCTTCTTATGATGTAAATTCAGTAAACACAAAATATTAAAGGAGGGTAAAAATGAGAAAGCAAGTACAAATTATTACTATTATAATTGTTTCTGTATTTTTATTTACATCTTGTTCTACTGCTTCTAAAGACAGTGAAAAAACTACAGTTATTACAAGAGCTGATTATCCCTATTATGAAGATGAAAGTGCAATTTATGAAAAAGCTTCCTTAGTCATAAGAGGTAAAATAATTGACAAGCGTATGGAATATATGTCACAAGTTATAGAATTAACCAAAGAACAAAAGGATGATCCTCAATTAAATCCTGGTGGTGATGTAGATGAAGAAAAAGAAATGGTTACTATATATAAGGTTAAGATTATAGATTCCTTTAAAGGCGATGTCGTAAAAGGTGATGTTGTAGAAATAAAACAATTTGGAGGAGAAACGAAAGATACTATATATATAGAAGAAGGTGCACCGCAGATAAGCCAAAATGATGAATACATTATGTTTCTTGAAAGCTATGAAGATAGTCCAGCAACG
>CAZJCV010000035.1:0-8297 GCA_964544535.1 uncultured Lachnospiraceae bacterium
TTTTCAGTAACCTGCCTTCCTAGCAAACTCAAACTTCTGGTATAAGACATTGAGACACAAGGGCAGGTTCATCGTCTCATCCCTGTGTCCCAATTACCAAAACTTCTCCAGGGTTCCCTTAAGTTTTTCTCTTTTAACTACTTTATAAGGAAACCATTCTCTTGGAAATAGTTTTTGATATTGTCCTTGCAAAAACCTGTCATCTAGTAATAAAACAGCACCCTTATCCTCCATAGTCCTTATAACACGTCCTCCTGCTTGTAGAACCTTATTCATACCTTGATATAAATATGCATATTCGAAGCCTTTTGAGTCTTTTTTTTCATAATATATTCTAAGCAACTCTCTTTCACTATCTCTCATAGGAAGACCTGGACCAACAATTACAGCTCCTATTAATCTATCTGCCTTAAGATCAATTCCTTCTCCAAATATTCCTCCAAGCACACAAAATCCGATTTTTGTACTTTGGGGATTTGTTTGAAATTCTTCTAAAAATTCTTCTCTCTCTATCTCGTTCATATTACTTGATTGTAAAAACAAACCTGGCAAGGTATCTGCTGCTAATTCTGCAATATCATCTAACATTTTATAAGAAGAGAAGAAGACTAAATAATTACCAGTCTTTTCTGCTGTGAATATTTTTATGTAGTCCAATATTTTTAAGTATTCTTCCTCAGTTCTTCTTAAATATCTAGTGCTTACTTCATTCCCAATAAGGGTTAATTTATTCTCACTTGGAAAAGGGGATGGAGCATAAATTGCATAATCATCCTCTCTTCCACCTAATTGTTCCCTATAATATCTAATTGGCAAAAGAGTAGCTGAAAAGAATATGGCACTTTTAACTTTATCAAGATAAGACTTGAGATTGTCTGATGGATCTACACACAAAAGCTTAATAGTTAAGTCTGATTCTTCGGAATAGTCTAAATAAATTAAGTATTTATCATTTAATCTTTCATACATGCTAATAAAATGCAATACATCAAAATAGAGTTTCAAAACCACATCCTTTTCATCAATATCTTGGTTTTGTTCAAGAAACTCTGCAAATACAGATGCCAAGTTTACTAAATGAACGATAAACTCTGATATATCATCAATTACAGTGATTTCTTCCCACTGTCTTTTCCAGTCAAGTAAGTCCTTATTGCATTTGCTCAAAGATTTATAAAGCTTATTAGCCTCCTTACCTACCAGCCTTCTGACTTTTAAAATTTCTTCCTTATTTAAGGAAGCACTATACATATTACAGGCACGATCCACAAGGTTGTGAGCCTCATCAATTAAGAATGTATAATCTTGCTTTTTCTCGCTAAAAAATCTCCTTAGATACACATTAGGATCAAAGGCATAATTATAATCACATATTACAAAATCTGCCCACAGAGAAACATCTAAGCACATCTCAAAAGGACACACTTTATATTTTTTTGCATAATCCTGAATTACTTCCCGAGTAATGGCATCCTCATTATTAATAAGCTCAAATAAGCAGTCATTTACCCTGTCATAATGACCTTCTGCCCTTTTACATGCCTGTGGATTACACTCTGCTTTGTCTAATATACAAATCTTTTCTTTGGCCGTTATTATAACTGACATTATTGAGAGTTTTTGCTTTCTTAATATGTCAACAGTTTCCTGGGCTACCGTCCTAGTTATAGTCTTGGCAGTAAGGTAGAATATCTTGCTTGTCTTTCCTTCTCCTATTGCCATTATGGTTGGATATACTGTTGAAATTGTCTTTCCAACACCTGTTGGAGCTTCAATAAACAATCTTTTTTCCCTGATAATTGATAAATAAACATCCCTAGTTAGTTTCTTTTGACCCTTCCTATATTCAAATGGAAATGTAAGTTTCTTTATACTTTTATCTCTAGTAACTGACCATTTATACTGCCAATATGCCCACTTGCCATATTCATTTATCAAATCATAAAACCATTCTTCTAATTGACTTACTTGAAATGTTTCATCAAAATACTTTATAGCTTCGGTTTCTAAATTACAGTAAGTTAGACGAATTCCTATCTGTTCAAGTTCTTCTTGACTTCCATAAATATATGCATAACACATAGCTTGAGCTTTATGAACTTGTACTGGTTCCTTAAGATATTGAAGGTCCATATAAACACCTTTTATTTCATCTATGACTGTAGAGGGATAATCTTGACAGTCTATAATTCCATCACATCTTCCCTCTATTGTAACATCAAAATCCACGCCTTCTCTTGATATACTAGCATTTATACTAAGAGGAACTTCAGCTGTATAATTAGGACCCATCCTTTTCTGAATCTTACGATGAATCCTGCTACCTTCTTGCATTGCGCCTACACTAGAACGTCCCACTCTTCGGTTATCTATATTTCCAGACCTTAAAATAAATTCAACCAAATTCCTAACAGATATGTTTAGTTTTTGCCTATCTACTTGTGCTTCTTCGCTCATAAAAACTCCTTATGAAATTTATTTATCTTTTAAATTAAAAATGCCTAGCTTATAATTCACTAGGCAAGTCTTTGTATTACAATTATACATTATATATAAAATCATTTCATGAATTCATCATAAAATACGTCGTCATCAAATAAACCACCTTCATATCCCTTAGTCCAATCGATATTCTTCAACTTCTTATTTTTGTTTTTGGACTTTCTGTTATTGACTATTTCAACTCCTTGGTCTTTTTTTCTTTTAATTTTCTTTTCTCGCTCTAGGCGTTTTTTAACATCTAGTTTTTCGTAATAAACATCACTATCTAATGACCTATCCTTTGGCTCCACATTTTTGTCTTGCTTTCTAAAATTTTTATCTCTTTGTCTGCCCTTATTAGCATTTGATGCAACCACTTCTTGTATCTCCTTCCATAACATAGCTCATGTTTGTTTAATTATAGGATTAACGGTTTTAATCTAATTTTATTCTATCTTTTTTTAAATTAAAGTCAAGGAGATTTTGAGTGTTTTGATAAAATATATTTTGAAGGAAAGGCGTAAAACAACCTTGCATTTTACTTTATTTTCTGATAAGGTCAAGATACAAAAAACATAAAAAACTTTATGTTTTTTAGATTTTAACATTGTAGAAAGAGAGGTTTTCACTATGAGTGAACACGAACACAATTGCGAGTGTGGACATGATCATAGTCATGAGCCAATGATTACATTAACCTTAGATGATGATACTGAATTAGAATGCCTTGTAATGAGTATTTTTCCTGTTGGAGAAAAGAACTATATTGCTTTATTACCAACATCATCCATAGAGGAAGAGGAAAGCGAAGTTTATTTATACGAATATGTAGAACATGATAATGATGAACTTGAATTGCTTAACATTGAAAAGGATGAAGATTTTGAAGCCGTTTCAAAAGCCTTTGACGAACTTTTAGATGAAGAATTAAATGATGAATACTTAGATGATGACCTTGAATAAGGAAGTTAAAATATAGGGACAGGTTCATTAAGACAATGAACCTGTCCCTATATCCCTAACCTACTATTGTTATAGTTCGGTTTTGTACACAATATTTTAAATCCAATTTTCGTTCTTTCTTGATTTTATCAAAATAAATTTCTACGGTTTTTCCATCATTGGACTTTATTTTACCATTCCCATACATTTTATGATTAACTATCACACCTGGCTGCAACATATCCAGGTTCAAAACAATCTCCCCTACAAATCTTGAGCAATCAAGTTCCTTATTATATCGTTTTTTAACACTATATATATATAGTTCTTCCTTGGCCCTTGTCATAGCCACATAAAAAAGTCTTCTCTCTTCTTCTAAATCTTCATCTAATACAGCCTTGTGATGTGGTATTATTCCTTCGTTGGCATCAATAATAAAAACAATCTTAAATTCTAAGCCCTTAGAGCTATGCATGGTTGCCATAGTAAGACTATCTTCTTTTTCTTCCTTTTGCTTTGTGGCTTGTAGCTTTAATTCTTCTTTATATTCTTTTATATGTAAAAACCAGTCTTCAAAGTTTTTGTATTCCCTGCTATCCTCATGTAATTCATCTAACAGTTCAAGTAATTCTTCCTCATTTATCTTCCTTTCAATGGCATATTCCTTTAAGTAGTCATCATATCCAATACCCTTTCTTATATAATTAATTGCTGCATAGGGGGACATCTTTTTCATTAAATTAAGATCATATTCTAATTTGTTGATACGATCAACCATCCAGTATTTGTCCTTATAAAACTCCTTAAACTCATTAAACTCTATGTTCTTCTTTGTCAAAACCTTTCGGCTTATATATCTGTTTGGCCTATTCATTACTTCTAAAAATATTTTTCTTTGCCTATGCCCCCTTGCAAGTTGAATATATGCAATAATATTCTTAGAAATCCAATGTTCATAAATATTTGGAATACTATCCTTCATATAAAAGGGTATGTTATATTCTAATAATTTAGTAGCTAAACTTCTTGGTTGAGTATTAGTTCTAAACAATATTGCTATTTCAGAAATTCTAACTCCCTTGTTAATATATTCAATAATCTTTTTTATTAGTTGTTCATTTTCTTCTTTCAAATCCTTGAAAGTATTAATTACAGGCTTAGATCCTTCTTTATTATTAGTATGGATGTTTTTAGGATACCTATTATTATTGTTTTTAATAACATTTGCAGCTGCATTTACTATGCTTTTTGTAGAGCGGTAATTTGTATCTAGGTTGACTATATCCACTTCTGAATAATCCTTGTTAAAGTTTAACATAATCTCAGGTTTAGCACCCCTGAAGCTATAAATAGACTGGTCATCGTCTCCTACTATAAATAGGTTGTTTTCAGGAAGTGCAAGTAATTTTATAATGTCGTATTGTACTTGATTAATATCTTGAAACTCATCTATTAATATATACTTAAATCTTTTTTGCCATTGTTCAAGTATATCTTTTCTCTTTGATAGCAATTCATAGCACAACAATAACATGTCATCAAAGTCAATTAAATTGGCCTTTCTTAAACCTTCCTCATAAAAATCATAAATTTTCTTAAAATGATTATCTGAAAAGTTAATAGAATGATAATAATTTATATCCATTCTCTCGCCTTTAACTGCACTGATTTCCGACATCATATTGGATACAACTTCTTTTTCATCATCCACATCTAATTCTAGATTTTGTATTATCTCTTTGAATATTTGGTATTTTTGATCCCATTTAATAATATTAGAACCATTGAAATTATAAGCATACTTTAGAATTGTAAAAAAAATCGCATGAAATGTACCGAAATTTACACCTTTAGCCCATCCACCTGTAAGTTTATGAAACCTTTCTTTCATTTCAGATGCAGCGGCCTTTGTAAATGTTATAACTAAGATATTTGCTGGATTAACTCCATATTCTTCGATTAAGTTCTGAGTTCTTCTTGTAATTACTAGTGTTTTCCCAGAGCCGGGCCCTGCTAAAACTAGCATGGGCCCCTTATTATGTCTTATTGATTTTATTTGTGATTTGTTTAAATTCATTTAATTATTTAGTTTTTCTATAGCTAACTTTATTCTACGAATAGTTTCTTCCTTACCCAGAATTTCTATGATTTCATAAGCTCCACCAGGTGTTACTTGTTTGCCTGCAACAGCTATTCGTATTGGCCATAACCCCTTCCTTTTATTTATTTCCTTGCTTTCTATATACTGATTGATGCAGTCTTGTATTCCTGGTTTTGAATAGTCTTCTAACTCTTCTAGCAGCACTAGTTGCTCTTGTAAAATCTCAAGAGAGTTTTCTGGATTTGTCTTGCTTTTTTTATTAGTATACATGTCTATATCATAATCTGGTAAATCTTCAAAAAAGTCTATCATATCCTTTACATCTGGAAAAATCTCTATTCTACTTTTAACAAGATCTGCAATCTTATATAGATCAATATCTCTTGAAATAACTTCTTTGATATATGGCATTACTAACTCATAATATCTCTCATCGTCTAACTGCTTAATATATTCACCATTCATCCATTTTAACTTAACCATATCAAATACTGCAGGTGATTTATTAATATGATTATAGTCAAACTCTTCTATTAGTTCTTCTAATGATAAAACTTCTCTATTAGAAGGGGAACTCCAGCCAAGAAGTGCTATGAAGTTTACAATAGCCTCTGGCAAAAATCCTTGCTCTATTAAATCTTCAAAGGACGAGTGTCCGCTACGTTTTGATAGTTTTTTATGTTCTTCATTAGTAATCAGTGAACAATGAATATATATAGGCTCTTCCCAACCAAATGCGTGATATAACCTTGTGTACTTTGGAGTGGAGGATAAGTATTCATTACCTCTTACTACATGAGTAATCTCCATTAAATGATCATCTACTACATTAGCAAAGTTATAAGTCGGGAATCCATCGGATTTAATTAAAATCATATCATCAAGCTCAATATTTTCTACTGTGATATCCCCATAAACCACATCACTAAATGTAGTTGTCCCCTCTTCTGGTGTGTTTTGTCTAATTACATATGGTTTTTTTTCATCTAAGTTTTTCTTAATTTCTTCTTCTGATAAATAAAGACAGTGCTTATCGTATTTTGTGATTTCTATTCCATCCTCTGAAACAGTGGTTCTTAGTGAATCTAATCTTTCCTGGTCACAAAAACAGTAATAAGCTTCACCTTTATCTATTAGTTTCTTGGCATAGTCTAGATATATGCCTTCCTTTTGTCTCTCGCTTTGAACATAAGGACCATAATCTCCAGGAATATGAGGCCCTTCATCAGCCTTAAGTCCTGTTAATTCTAGTGTATTATAAATAGTATCAAGAGCCCCTTCTACAAGACGCTCCTGATCAGTATCCTCTATTCTAAGAATAAAATCTCCATCTTCATGTTTTGCTATTAAATATTCATATAATGCTGTTCTTAAGTTCCCTACGTGCATGCTACCTGTGGGACTTGGTGCAAATCTTGTTCTTATTTTGCTCATGCTTATTAATTCCTCTTCTTCCATTAACTTATTTGTTCACTTCATCTTTAATTATGATAATTAAAAACTAAGCTTCTGTCAAGTATTAAGCATTGGAACATAAGGAGCTTTCTTTTATTTTCTTTAGGCATTTATTATGTTTCCTGGAGGGGCTCAAATGCATCCCACATCTTGTTAAATTCCTCTTGTTCATAATATGTAAATAAAATAGATATTATACGATCGTCTCCTAGTTCCTTAAGGATCATTGTTTGTCTTAAATCTTCATTTTCAATACTTTTAAAGTTTGTTTCATACATGTTGTATGATCTACCACAAAATTCAACCTCGCTTGAAGTCCATTCACTATTACTTTCACTTTTTAAGAGTCTTAATATCTCTTTTTCTGCTCTTTTAAAATCATATTTTTTCCCTTTCTTATTGGGAATCTTAATTGACATAATTAAAACATTATTTCCCACTGGGTCAAACGATGCCATTTCATAATCTAGATCTGTACTCACTTTTTTGTCTATAGCATAATTCATTGAATCCATTTCTATTTCAAGAGCTAAAAGAATTTCATCTGAACATTCGTGTCCATCTGGAATATTATATCTTAACTCTGCCCACTCGTTTTCAACCCTATCACTATATATTATTGGTTTAGAGTAAGGATTACCTTTGTCTTTTTCAAAAAGACTACATCCTGCTAAAAATATAAAAGATATTAGAATTAAAATAGTTAACTTTGTTTTTTTCATTATTTTCCCCTTTTTACAAGTACTGCGTACTTTATTTTTATATCAGGCAGTATCTATTTACATAATTATGTGTATTTATATTCCAGCTGATGAGACATTTGTCTGATGTCCTAAATTATAACAATATCTGATATTACTGTCAAATAATATCAACTTTGTTATTAGTAGGGCACACCTTTCTTTTACACAAAAAAAGATCTACTATGTACTAATATCACATAATAGATCTTTATATTTTTTCATTATTAAATTTAGTAAAAACCCTCAAGACCTTCTAATCCGGCTATATCCGGTAGGGAGATAGCACCACTACTAATTAAGCTAAACATGAAAATTATTGATCCAACAAAGAAAACAATATAAACTAAGCTTACTATTAGTTGTGCTCTTGCCCAATTTTTCTTATTTGCTGATGTCTTATTATCAAATGCCCATAAAAATAATAAAACAATATATATTATAATTCCTATAAACGAAAATGGTATAGGCAATAATAACACTAAGACTGGAAATAATAATGTAAGTAGCCAATTTCCAAAGGATACCGGTTCTTCTCCTTGTGTTACAGAAACAGGCTGGCCCTGGTTATTACTATA
>CAZJCV010000035.1:8397-19749 GCA_964544535.1 uncultured Lachnospiraceae bacterium
ATACCGGTTCTTCTCCTTGTGTTACAGAAACAGGCTGGCCCTGGTTATTACTATAATCTTGCTTATAGTTAGCATTGTTACTATGGACAAAATCCTTAATGCTGTTTTTAGTATTATATTGATTGTCCTGTGATTCTTTAGACTTTTCTTTATATGAGCTGCCACAATAATCACAAAAATTGGCGTATTCATTAGTCGTATGTCTTCCACAAACTTTACATTCCATAATTCTACTCCTCAGGTGTTAAATATTCTCTTTCAACACAAAAATTTTTATTCTTTCTTATCTTTGGATAAAACATAGGCTTTAATAACATCAGCACAGTTTTCTATTCCAATATGGTCACTTCTTATTGATAAGTCATAATTTTCCGATTGACCCCAACTATTATTAGCATGATAATTATAATAGTTCTTTCTTCTTTTGTCTATTTTCTTCATTTGAGCTTCAGCCTTTTCTTCATTTAACTCATTACGCTGCATTGCTCTCTTAATACGGAATTCCATATCAGCCCATACAAACACTGATATAAGCTCTGGCATATCTCGCAAAATAAAGTCTGCACATCTTCCAACGATAACACATGAACCTTCTTGTGCATACTTGCGAATCACTTCAGCTTGAGCTATGTAAATACGATCATCCAAGGAAAGAGTGTTATAGCCAAGTTCTTGGTTGCCATATACATTCATTCCCATTGCTATAGAATAAAGAAAGCTATTAGTTGCTTTGTCTTCAGCACTTTCAAAGGCTTCCTTTGAAAATCCACTTTCCTTAGCTGCTCTTTCAATTAATTCATAATCATAGAATGGAATATCCAATTTGTCTGCAAGAATTTTCCCTATTTCTCTTCCACCACTTCCATTTAGTCTACTAATGGTAATTATCTTATTCATATCATCACTCCATTCACTAAATTTAAAGTTTTGATGCTACTTTGTTATCTATATTATAACATATATATGATAAAAACGAATAATAATTATGGGTTTTCTAACATTCTAGTTGTTTCAGCTTTTGAAAAACTTTATGGAGTGCGGCAAACAACACCACACTCCATAAAGTTGAAAAAAGTTCTTATAATTTATTTATATTAGATTTTATTAATTCAAAGTAGATATAATTCCTTCCGCCATTGCTGTTAATATCAGACAGCAAGAAGTTGCTCCAGTATCTAAAACACCTCTTGAACGTTCACCAAGTCTACTAGAACGTCCGAATTTAGCAAGTAAGTCTTTAGTGGAATCTCTACCCTCAGTTGCTGCAACTTTCATTTTTTCCAAAGCTTCCTTAAAGGTTTCATCTTGAGAACTTGTATTTACTATGGTTTCCACAGCTGGTGCTAAAACATCCACTATTGTCTTATCACCAACTCTTGCGTCAATCACTTCATAAAGTTCTTTCAAAGCAGTACTAAGCATTTTTTCAAAATCTTTTAAATATATTTCGTCTAATCCTTCTCCTGCTTCTCCCATAGTCATAAATAATGTACCGTATATAGGTCCCATAGAACCACCTATTTCATTGAATAATATAGCACCTAATTCATATAATCCTTCAGTAAATAATATTTCTTTATCCAGAAATCTTTCTTCAAAAATTGAAAAACCTTTATTCATATTCATTCCATGGTCGCCATCACCAATTAATCCATCTAATTCACCTAAATAGATTTTATTGTCTTGAATAGTTTTAACAACTTTGTCTAACACAATTTTACCATGTTTGTTTTTAAAGTTATCCATATTATAAACTCCCTTAAATTAAAATTGTTTTAATCCCATACTGTATGCTGGCATATCCATTAATTCTTTTAATTCATCATCAAGTTTCATAATGGTAAGAGTTGCCCCCATCATATCCAGTGATGTAAAATAGTCACCAACATAAGGGCGGTGTATTTTTATACCTTGCGATACTAACAACTTTTCAATCTCATTATATAAAACATATAATTCCATTACAGGAGTTGCTCCTAGCCCTGACACTAAAACAATTACTTCATCATTTTTCTTAAATGGATAGTCAGAAACCACTATATCTACCATTCTTTTAGCCATTTGTTCTGCAGTTTCTATTTTACATACTTCAATACCAGGTTCTCCGTGATGGCCAATACCTACTTCCATCATTCCTTCTTCTATCGTAAAATTCGAATGACCTAATGCTGGCAATGTGCATGAGGTCAGCCCTATACCTATGCTACGTGTATTGTCAATTGCTTTTTGAGCTGCTGCAATAACTTCATCTAGTGATGCGCCTAGGGAAGCTTTTGCGCCTCCAACCTTCCACATAAGGACTTCACCAGCAACACCACGTCGCTTTTCTTTTTCTTCCTTAGGTGCAGATGCTACATCATCATTAGCAACTACAGTTTTTACCTCAATACCTTCTTTTTTTGCCATCTTCATAGCCATTTTTACATTCATATTATCGCCAGAATAGTTTCCATATAAACAAGCTACTCCCTTGTTTCCATTAGCTGTCCTAAATGCATCCAAAAATGCACTAGCTGGTGGGGATGAAAATATTTCACCAATTGCAACAGCATCACACATGTTTTCTCCCACATATCCAATAAATGCAGGTTTATGTCCAGAACCTCCGCCTGTTACAATTCCAACCCTATCCTTTGGCGAATTAATTGATTGAACTACTCTTTTATTATTTGTTTCTTTTAAAATATCTTTATGAGCCTTTATATATCCTTGAACCATTTCGTCAACAATATTATCTGGATCATTTAATATTCTTTGCATTTAATCTTCTCCTAATATTTCAACTTCAATGTCTAACATTTTACAAATCATTTTTAATTCTTCAACTTTGTTTCCATATACCGCATGACAGTGGTTGGCATCAAATTCATCTAAGAATATTTGATGATCAAATGGTAATTTAGCATAAACATGAGGCCATTCTTTATTTGTTTCTTCCATTTTTTCTTTGGGTAATGTTACAATCTCTGTAGGAATAATTGTCATCCTATATTCGCCATTTCTACGGTTTAACCTTGCAATTGTAGCTTCTCCAGGCGCAGTCATCATGTTTACATGGCAACCACCACCAGAATATATATCTAGCACAGGATATAATGTTGTCCTTTTTAAATTTTCCTTATAATCATCCGTTCCAGTGGCATAATATGTGGATTGAGAACCACAATTACAAAATACCATCACATCATATTCTTCATCATAATGTCTAACATCCATGAAAAGAACTGGAGAATCAGTAAGTAACTTTAATATTTGCATTGTAAGAGCTGCGTCTGAATCAGCTTCACAAGCATAAACAATAGGCTCCTTTTTTCCATTCCAATCATATGGATCATTACAAAAAGCAGCACTAATACATTCAGTGCAGTGATTTCTACTCATTTCATAATGACATTTTACCCCAATAAAATCATAGTTCTTTTCAGCTACTATTTCTTTTACAGCTTCATAATGTCTAATTTGAGTTTTTAATTTATCTGGAGTAAAGGTTGTACCATTATACTTTATTTCCCCAACATGCTCCTCTAACCAACTGAATGCTTTATCAACTGTTTCTTCTGGTACAGTATCTGCTATACGAACAATTTCACTTTGGTCTAAGTGATCAATATCAACTCCAAATTTCTTTTGCCAGTCTTGCATACTAACTGTTGCACTGTACATACCTAAAGATCTACCACCAATAAGTCCGTATGTTTGACCTTTTAAGCGAGATACAACTTTTGCACATTTAGCAAATGTTATGTATTTATTTAAAACCTCTGGATCAGCTACATCACCACTTGCCCTGAAGTGATCAATATCTAGATGACTTAAAGCTCCACCTGCAGCTAACATCGAAACCATACCTGGCCATTCTGGATTCAAGTTTGCAGCTAGTAAATATGGAGGTTTCCCATTATTGGCAATTATTGCAGAAAAGCTCGGAAATGCAAAGACTGCATGTGAAATAATAGTTCCATCTACCCCTTGGTTTCTAAGATATTCTGCTTGTTCTTTAGCAGATTTATTGTCACAAACTAGTTCCTTGGCTTCAATTATTTCAACCTCTCCTGATTCTCTTAAAGCAGCAACAATTTCATCTACTCTAGCTTGTACAAAGTCTTTTAACTGCTCGTGAACTTCTGGCTCCCCGTCGGAAACTCCTATGATACCTAAAATTGGTTTTTTCATCATGTCTTACTCCTTTCATCTGGTCATAAAAATATTTGTTTTACAAATAGATTAACTACTTATATATGACTTCTCTATCTCTGTTATACGATCAACTTTTGGCTTTGAGCCTCCACCTGAAAATTCGCTTTTGAGCCAAATATCAACTAGACTTTTGGCTAGTTCTAATCCAATAACTCTTTCACCCATGCACATAATTTGTGCATTATTACTTTTCCTGGATCTTTCTGTTGAAAATGGATCATGACAAACTGCAGCTCTAATTCCAGGAACTTTGTTTGCTGTAATCGCCATTCCAATACCAGTACCACATATTAGAATACCTCTCTCATATCGTCCTTCTGCTATGGCTTCTGCAACACTTTTAGCCACATTAGGGTATAAGACAGATTCTCCTTTGTTAGCACCAAAGTCGTCATATTCAACACCCATACCATCTAAATGTTCCATAATCTTTGTCTTTAAATTAAAACCTGCTTCGTCACAACCTAATGCTAATCTCATGTTTAAACCTTCTTTCTCAGTCGTTTTCTAATATCTACATATTGGTCAAACAATTCATCGTATTCATGTTCAGGATGATATGCCTTTTTTATATTAACAAACTTATCTATTGCATCTTTATAATTATGATAATCACCACTAGCAACAGCACAAATTATTGCAAGTCCCATAATTCCAGACTCAAAGTTCTCCAGGATGTATATGTCTTTCCCTAAAGTATCTGCTTTAAGTTGAGTAAACAAATGGGAATTGGTAATTCCTCCTGCTGCCCGAATATGTTTTATGTCTATACCAATTCCCTGTAAGTTATCTAGGTTAATCTTGGATTCAAAATTTAATCCTTGAATTATTGCTCTATAAAATTCCCATTTCTCTGTATCTAATGTAATCCCAATAAAGGCGCCTGGGATTTCTACATCTGGCTCCATTATATTAACTTTGCTCAAATATGGTATGAAAACTAAATTAGTTTCTTCTTGACTGCTTTCCTCTAAATTCCGGAAAATATCTTTGCCTTTTTCTAATTCTTTTTCAAAAGTTTTAATATACCACCTAATGGAGTTTCCGTAAGTAAGCAATGATGCTTGGAGCATAAATAGGCCTGCTTCTACAAAAGGCTCTATACAAGTTTTAGACTCCATTAACTTAGAAGAATACTTAAAAACTGTCTCGTCTACCATAAGATTAATACTCTCTGTTGAGCCTTCCCCAATCATTAGACTACCTGGTGTTAGAACGCCAGCTCCAAGAGTAGCACTACACTGGTCGTGACATCCTAGATACACATCTATATTACTTGGTAAGCCCAATTCATTTGCTAAGTCACTTTTTATCTTTCCTAAAAAACTTCCGACTTCTTTTACTGGCGAAAACCACTCTCTTGGAATTTCAAATTCATTAAGTAATTCATCCGACCAATCATTGGCATGTATATCAAGTAAAAGTGTTTTTGATGCTGTTCCGCTATCTACACCACGTTCGCCTGTTAATAAATAATTAAAATAATCATTTGCTAAATAAATACTTTTAGCCTTCTCTATAATCTCTGGTTTGTGTTCCTTAAACCACAAAAGCTTACAAAGTGAATAAGATTGGTTGAGAATCAAACCTGTAATAGCAAAAATTTTTTCAGCGCTATATCGCTTGCTTATTAGCTGATCTATGCCATCACATCTATCATCAGCATATGTTATAAAATTATATAAGGGCCTCTCACAATTATCTAGTAAAACGAACGCTTCACCAAAACTAGATAGTGAAAGCGCCCTTACTGTCTCTGCTTTTGGTGATAATTCTTTCAAGACATGTTTGATTTTTGAGTAAATTTCCATTGGGTCTAGCTCAACATATCCCTTTTGAGGAAATTTAAAGCTATATTTTGAATGTGCTGTTGCAATAACTTTTCCTTCTTTTGTAATTATAGATGCCTTGCAAGCAGAAGTTCCAATATCAAGACCTATATAAGCCATTTTCTTCCTCCTTTTAAGATATGTCGTACCATATTAAAACTTTGATAATTTTAGCTTTTCTGTAAGATATTCTTCCATTTTGTCCTGTACGTATAAAGGAAGTTCTAGTATCTTATACGGACTATCAATGGATTCATTCTTTTTTGTATATTCAACAACTGCATTATAGTATAAATCCAAAAACTCTGTTCCCACGTTAAATTTATTTATACCATTTTTAAATGCTTGCTCAAGTTGATCATCAGGAATTCCACTACCTCCGTGTAATGCCAATGGCACATCAGTAGCTGAATTAATTTCTTTAAGTCTTGGAATGTCCAAATGAGGCGTCTTAGTATAAATTCCATGTGCGCTTCCTATTGCAATAGTTAGTGAATCAACCTTAGTCTCATTACAAAATTTTTCTACCGCTTCGGGACTTGTATATATATAAGCATTATCTTCCTCAACTGTTTGCTCTTCTTCTATAACAGCTGATTCCTCTTTCCCCATACTACCTAATTCACCTTCTACATCAACCCCAAAAATATGGGCTGTTTCGGTTACTTTTTTAGTTATAGCAATATTTTCTTCTAATGATTTATGGGAACCATCAATCATTACTGATGGAAAACCTAATTTTATAGCTTTAATTACGCTGTCATAATCATAGCTATGGTCTAAGTGTAGTCCAATTGGTACCTTTGCTTGTGCAGCTAATTCTTTTGTCATCTCAACAAAACTCTTAATACCAAAAACATTGTTATCTTCTGAATGTTCTGGTAGTAACATAATAATTGCTGGAGTATTTGTTTTTTCAGCCGTTTTTATCACAGAATATACCATATTGTAGTCAATACATATAAAGGCGATTGCAGATGTCTTCGCTTCATCAGCCATCATCAAAATATCTTTTACTCTCTCTAATGCCATTGGAAATCTCCTTCTAAAACCATCTATTTTTTCTTTCGTTCTATTGCTGTTTTAGCTTTTTTAATTATATTTTCAGTGTTTAAACCATATAAATTTAACAACTCTTCTGCAGGACCGGAACGTCCAAATGTATCTTCTACTCCAACCATTTCTACAGGAATTAATTCACTGCCAACAATTACTTCTGATACTGCTGAGCCTAGACCTCCAATTACATTGTGTTCC
Organism: uncultured Lachnospiraceae bacterium; assembly: GCA_964544535.1. GTDB lineage: Bacteria > Bacillota > Clostridia > Lachnospirales > Lachnospiraceae > JAAYRG01. The sequence goes on from CAZJCV010000035.1 coordinate 15,681, forward strand.
TCAACAGTTACAATAGCTCCTGTTTCTTTAGCAGAAGCAATGATTAATTCCTTATCAATAGGCTTTATGGTATGCATATCAATTACTTTTGCCGAAATTCCTTCTTCTTCAAGAGCCTTAGCTGCTTTATATGCTTTTTGAACCATAACTCCACAAGCTATAATAGTAACATCTTTACCTTCTTTTAGGACACTTCCTTTTCCTAATTCGAAGCTATATCCTTCAATTTTATTTGTAATATCTTCAGTCGCTAGACGGCTTGTACGCAAATAACATGGACCATCATACTCAATCATTGCTTTTACAGCTTCTCTTGTTTCATTTGCATCACAAGGTGTAATCACAGTCATACCTGGAATAGTACGCATTAAACTAAGATCTTCAATGCACTGATGGGTTGCACCATCTTCACCAACAGTTAAACCAGCATGACTTCCCACTACTTTAACATTTAAATTTGGGTATGCTATACTGTTACGAATTTGATCATATCCTCTACCAGCTGTAAACATTGCAAAAGAATGACAGAAGGCAATTTTCCCAGTAGTTGCAAAACCTGCCGCAATATTAATCATATTTGCTTCTGCAACACCTACATTGTAAAATCTCTCAGGATATTTCTCTGCAAAATCAATAGACATTGTACAACACGCTAAATCTGAATCAATTGCAACAATATCAGGATTATTTCCAAACTCACGTAAAGCTTCTCCATATGCATTTCTACTAGCTGTTTTCTTACTCATTTATACTACCTCCAATTTCTGTATTCTTGAGTCTATTTCACTAAAAGCAAGCTTATATTCATCTTCTGTTGGACTACCACCGTGGAATCTCACTTCATTTTCAAATACGGTAGAGCCTTTTCCTTTTACAGTTTCAGCAATAATTACTGTTGGTTTGCCTTTTGTCTTTCTTGCCTCATCAAAAGCATTAGCAATTTGCTCAACATCGTGACCATCAATTACAATTGTATGCCATTTGAAACTTTCAAATTTTTTATCAATTGGATATGGTGACATTATTTCTTCAAGCGTACCATCTAATTGCAAATTATTATTGTCTACAATTGCAACAAGATTATCTATTTTTAGGCTTCCTGCACTCATTGCAGCTTCCCACACTTGTCCTTCTTGCAGTTCACCATCACCAAGTATACAGTAGGTTCTGTAATCTTTTTTAAATGTCTTAGCTGAAAGTGCCATTCCTACTGCTACAGATAGGCCTTGTCCTAAGGACCCTGCTGACATATCAACACCTTTGATATTGTTCATTTCAATATGACCAGAAAGGTTACTGTCGATTTTTCTCAGAGTTTTTAAATCTTCCACAGGGAAAAATCCTTTTAATGCTAATGTTGCATATACAGAAGGTGCACAATGACCTTTAGATAAAACAAATCTATCTCTATCCTCCATTTTGGGATTTTTTGAATCAACATTCATTTCTTTAAAATATAAAACTGACATTAGTTCTGCAATAGAAAATGACCCACCTATATGGCCTGAACCAGCTGTTTTAATAGACTTTAGTGTCTCTTTTCTAATTTGATCAGCCTTTAATTCTAATTCTCTCTTTTTTATATCATTCATTATAAGCCTCCTTAATTTTCTACTTCATCTTTATTACAATTCATGATTAATTTCTGCTAATTTATTATATAAACCTTCATAAATTAAAGCTTTTTTTTGATAAATATCCATTTTCTTGCTATTTGGTTTAAATGTTTTACCTTCAATAACCATGCTACTAATTGCTTCAGTAATATTATTAAAATCTCCTATAGCCACTGCTCCTATGATTGCTCCACCTAATGTACCAGTCTGTTTATTCTCTACTGTATGCACATTTTGTCCAAGAACATCTGCCTTAATCTGTAATAACTGTTCAGATAAAGCTCCTCCTGTAGCGGTTAACTTAGAAATTTTATATCCAGCTTTTTTCAAGCAATCTATAATTAATTTCAATTCAAAGTTTACTCCTTCAATTAAAGCCTTATAAATATCTTCTTTCTTTGTAGCTAGTGTTAAGCCTAAAATGGCACCTTTTGACATACTGTCCATGTGTGGAGTGGCAGCACCAGAAAAATGTGGCATAATCAAAAGATTAGTTGGGTCTTCATCCATCTTTTTATTTAATTTCGTATAGGCATTTATCAATTCTTCATTTTCAAGATCTTTTATAAATTCTTTTACAAACCATTTCAATAAAACGCCAGAGGTATTAATCCAAGCAACTGTATTATACATTTCTTCTAACACAAAGGGCTCACATGAAATATGATATTTTCCTATTGCATCTGTACTAATCTGATTTCCACTTAATAGGTATGTCAATCCTTCTGTAGTTCCAACTGTATTCGTACAATCTCCATCATTAATTGAACCACTTCCTATAGCATTACAGATGTGATCATGTGTTCCTACAACCACATCAACTTCCCCTATAAAGCCAAGTTCCTTTGCAATACCACTTTTCAAGCTTCCAACTATTGTGCCAGCTCTTACAGGCTTAGATAGTTTGTTTTTTTCAATTCCAGTTATACTTAATAACTCGTCTGACCATTTGTTAATATTAATATCAAAAAGTAAGGTACGTGATGCCATAGAGTAATCTATGATTGCACTATTTGTCAGCCTAAATATAACGTAATCCTGAAAAGTAACTATCTTCCATGCTTTTTCATATATTTCTGGATTATTTTTTTTCAACCAACATATTTTATTAGCTGAATAAATTGTGCTAATATTTAGACCCGTAATGTCTGTTAATTTCTCACTAGCTACATCAGAAAGAATTCTTTCTAACTCTTCTGCTCCTCTAACATCCGTTCCAGTTATACTTGGACTTAATGGATTTCCCAATTTATCTATTGGAATAATCGCTTCTCCTAATGATGAAACTGTAATTGTTTTAACATAGCTGCTTTTTCCAACCATATTTAAGCATGTTTTTACAGCGTTCCATACATTGACTGCATCTAGCTCGCGATACCCATTCTTAATATTATAAAAATCATAATTGACCTGATGAAATTTAATTGTAGCTCCAGACTCATTTATCAAAGCAGCTTTAGTTCCTGATGTACCTATATCAAGACCTATATACATTTTTGTCACGTCCCTTACTTAGTTTCATTAATCAATACTGCCTATTACATTTCTCTTTGATTGTTTATTTTTTTGAACTCATAAACATTTCTAAAGCATACCTTGCACCTTTTTTCAATTCTTCCATTGCAACATTTACCATTTCAGAATAATTTAATGGACGACCCTCACTATCATCAATCATTTGTTTTAATGCAGGTGTAACTCCAGTATCCATTGCAGTAAAGTAATTAATTTTTCTAACTCCTGCATTAATTGCAGCAACTAGTTGATCAGGCTCTGTTCCAGAAGCTCCGTGAATTCCTATATGAGTGTCTAATCCTTTTAAAGCATTATCTATATCTTTTACACGCTGAATGTCTAGGTCGGATTTTTCTTCATATAAACCGTGTACTGTACCTACAGAAATTGTAAGAACATCTACACCAGTAGCTTCGGCAAACTTTCTAGCATCTTCTACTTTTGTATAATACTGTGTTAGATCACTTAAATCAGATTTTTCTTGGCCTGGTATCTCAGTAGGCATATTATTAGGCATCAAACCTAGTTCTCCTTCAACTGTAATTCCAATTGGTTTTACTAGATCAACAAATGCCTTTGTTGATGCAATATTTTCTTCTAAGGATTCTGTAGAACGATCATACATAATTGATGTAAATCCTGCTTTAATAGCTCTCATACAAAAATCCATATCCAGAGCATGATCAATATGCATTGCTACAGGTACTTTTGCTTTTTCTGCATAATACTTCATTAAAGGAGCAATCGTTTCCAATGAAACCACAGACTCATGCCCTTGTGCGTGATTAATTATAATTGGACAGTTTAATTCCTCAGCTACCTCTATAACAGCTCTTAAAGTTTCAAGGTTTGGTGTGTTTAAAGATCCTATTGCATAATTGTGTTTTTTTGCATCCTGAAGCATGTCTTTCATATTAACTAACATGGTTATTTCTCCT
>CAZJCV010000036.1:0-1475 GCA_964544535.1 uncultured Lachnospiraceae bacterium
TTCAAAATTACTCACCCACGGTGGAAATCATGGGCAAGGACTCGCACCAAAAACTATAATCATGAAATAGCTTGAAATGAAGTATTTCTACATATTTTCTTTTTGTAGTAACACCACACACTCAACATGGCTCGACACAACGGGAAGTACGTCTGTACCACCCGTTTGTTCACGAAAACTTATCAAGCACATTTTAACGTTTGTCTTTTACTATCGTTATATTTTATCTATCCAGCAATCAGATAGATCTTCTTATCATCGAAGCAGATTCTCTCTGTGTGATTATAAATTTGGATCATATCTTCCATCCTATCGATAAACACACGTGTTTCTGGATTGCCAATTTCAGCGAATGCAGTAATTGCACTCGTCTCAATTTCTATAGCATTAGATTTGATATGCTTACCGCTATCCTGCAAGAACTCATCAATCTGGCCTTCTTTTACAAGAGGAATGCTAGCAATGAATTTTCCAACTGCTTTACTTGCGTTTCCAATTCCTTTAAGTACATTTGCCTCTACAGAAACACCGCTTATTTTTTCCAGATAAACAGAGCACTGGGAAAACAAATCTCTATAGACTGATGACAGCTTTTCAATCTCTTCTTTAATGCCGGTGATATATTCCTCTTTAAAATTACCACTCAGCATAATCTCCATCATGGAAGCCATCGAGAATGTATATAGGGAAAGTCTGTAGTATTTGAATTTCTTCTGCAAATCCTTCAATGTTGAATTTACTCGATTTTGCACTACTACGAGTTTTTTCGAATTGAGCACCTCAGCAACTTTTTTCTGGTATCCATTCATGTTCTTGCGAGCTGTTCTTTGAATATCAAGCACCAACTTATGGTTACTCGCAACAAAGTGTTCATTGTCCCAATTCAACTTGTACTTGGTAATGATGTTTGATAACATTTCAACATCCGCTTCAATTTCAGATTCCTTCTCAATTTCCAAGAAAGAAATTATCTGCTTCTGCATTTTCTCAATTTCACCAAGCTTCTGCTCAATAGAGAACAGCGCAACCGCCATCATCATCGTTGCTGGATTGATTGCAGCGACAGACTGTGTTGTTGCATTCAATGGGCCAGCGGACTTAAGCTGTGCAAATTTGGAAGCACCATCTGCAGTTTTGAGAGCGCCCCAGAAGTTACCATTGCTAGCTACTTTCAACGTATCTCCGACGGCGGCATTGGCCAATTGATACAGGCCTGTTGTATTTATAGTTGTTGTTTGCGTTACAGTTCTAAGTGCCGGAAGTAATGATGATACACCAGCACCAAGTGTCGCAAGCTGTGCGATGGGAACGCTTATTGACTTCTGTTCCGTTATATTTGCACGTGCATCAAATAATAAACCATCTGCTATTTCCATCAATGCACTTTCGGTTATTTCCCCTGACGGTGCATTTTCTGAAGTAGGCATTTTAATAATATCTTCCATAGTCTTTCTCCTTCCTAGATATATATTTAG
>CAZJCV010000036.1:1575-19250 GCA_964544535.1 uncultured Lachnospiraceae bacterium
TAGGCATTTTAATAATATCTTCCATAGTCTTTCTCCTTCCTAGATATATATTTAGTCATCTAATACATCACTTATAGCATTCGCCATAGCTTCAAAAGTTGTATTGATATGAATTACCGGATGTTTCTGCTCTTCGTTATATTCTTTTAGCTTTTCTTCAAAAGCATTCTTCTTTCCAGCTTCCATCAATTCCGGTGCCAAGGTAATCATAACCTTATATTTCTAATCACCGAAGGAATTCAGGTGACGAAGTAGCTGGTCCTCATAGAACCAATCCGACATATTCGTTTCCACGATTTAGTAGCTATTTATTGACCTTTTATTTGATTTTTTAATATTGGATTAAATTATGTACTAATCATCACTTCTTAAAATATTTATATCTTTACCTTCCATTATTCTATTCATATTTCTCATGGAACACATTTTACCACACATAGTACAACTATCTTCATGTTCTGGACTAGATTCTTTTCTATAGCGTCTAGCTTTTTCTTCATCTATACTCAATCTAAACATCTCTTCCCAGTTCAAATCTTGTCTAGCCTTACTCATTCGTAAATCCCATTGTTCTGCTCCCTTTATTCCCTTAGCCAAATCTCCTGCATGGGCTGCAATCTTTGATGCTATAATACCTTCTTTCATATCTTCTAAATTAGGTAACCTTAAATGTTCAGCAGGAGTTACATAACATAGAAAATCTACTCCATGGCTTGCTGCAATCGCTCCACCAATTGCTGATGTTATATGATCGTATCCTGGTGCCACATCTGTAACTATAGGCCCAAGCACATAAAAAGGTGCACCATGACATAGTTTCTTCTCTAATATAACATTAGCTTCAATCTCATTTAATTTCATATGTCCAGGTCCCTCTATTATTATCTGAACATTTTCTTCCCATGCTCTTTTGGTCAACTCTCCTAATGCCATAAGTTCAGCAATTTGAGAGGCATCAGTAGCATCTGCTATACTCCCTGGCCTTAATGCATCCCCTAAACTAATAGTTATATCATATTCAGCACATATCTCTAGTAATTCATCATAATATTCGTAAAATGGATTTTCTTGATTATTTAGTTCCATCCATGCATATAATAATGATCCTCCCCTAGATACTATATTAGTAATCCTTTTATTCTTTTTAAATACTTTAGCAGTATCACGGTTTATCCCTGCATGAACAGTTACAAAATCAACACCATCTTCCCCATGTTTTCTAACAACGTCTAGAAACTCTTTTGCTGTAATATCCTTTAATTCCTTATCATAAAAACCAACTGCATCATATACTGGAACTGTACCAATCATTGCAGTAGACATATTAACCAATCTTTTTCTAAACTCTTCTGTTTTACCAAAGGAGCTTAAGTCCATGATTGCATCTGCCTTCATATCTATTGCCCATTTTACCTTCTCTAATTCTTTATCTATATTTGGACAATCCCTTGATATACCTAGATTCACATTGATTTTAGTTTTTAACCCATTACCTACTCCCTCTGGATCTAAGGATTTGTGGTTTTTATTTGCAGGGATAACTACTTGTCCTGTGGCTATCTTCTCCCTTAATATTTCCACATCAATACTTTCTTTTTTACTTACTATCTCCATCTCTTTTGTAATAATACCTTTTTTAGCAGCATCCATTTGAGTTGTATAACTCATCATTTATCCTCTCCTTTTACAAAAATAAAAAAACTGTATACCAAAAAAGTATACAGCTAAATACATAACTCCCTAGCTAAATCCCTTCGTTGGCATTATCCAAATCAGGTTCTTAGGGTCAGAAATAACATTTCTATCTCAGCTTATCAATATAAGCTCCCCTTTAACTTTCTATTAAATTCTATTAATACAATTACAAATATATCATATATTATAATTTATTACAAGATTATTTTATCTACTTTTTAAATCACGCTAATTGCAAATTAAAATTATGTGTATTAGCATTTTAGAAAATGCAATTCCTACGATAGGAAATATAACCGCAGGATTATCATGAGAGTTTTCTCTTGTTGGCAACATTCCTATCTTATTAAAATATCCCATAACTATAAATGCTGGACCCATAATCATAAATAAAAATCCATATAACCCTATTAAAGTTTTTCTTTTTATATTTCCCCCAACTCCTATTGATTAATATAATTCTACCTATATTCATCAATTTTCTGTTATGTTCACTAAATTACATTTTTGTATTTATAAATTCCATATCATTGAATATTCAATTTCTTCGTTTTCGGCATCTTTCTTTTCTTTACATATTTTAAATCCATGTTTTTTATAAAAGTTTACCGCCTTAAAATTTTTAGCATAGACATCTAATTTTAAAGTTGGATATTTTTTCTTACATACATTAAGTAACTTTTCTCCAATCCTATTAGAATGATATTTATTGGAAACAAATAATCCTGCAATATATGACTTTTCCATAATACCTATGAATCCCTTTATTCCCTCATTATCCTCATACACAAAAACATCTGCATCTGGTAAAGCATTCTTAACATACTCATAATTGCTTTCCCAGTATTCTTCCGAAATAAAGTCATGTGATTTAATATTTTCTTCAATCCAAATTTTCATTATATCATCTATTTTTGACACATCTAATTCCTTTATCATAAGTTTTTCCCCTTATTTTATAATTTTTTGTTGTACATAATTCTACTGATGAATATTATATAAAGAGTGATACTTAACTAAGGTTAATTTATTGGAATTTATTCAATCCTACAAATTGAAATTTATCAAATTTGGACTAACCTTTTCTATTTTCTTATCTTAGTTCTAAATGTTTTAAATGGTGCAACAGTATTTATGTGAATCTATTTCCAAATCGCCCAATTGTTATCTGCTTCTGGAATATCGGAAAACTCATCAATGAACAGCTTTGCTCACTTCAATATTTCGTCAATTAATTCTTGCTTACTTTTATAATCTTGAATATTATCTCATCTCACTAAATTCTTATTTTTCTTATTGTCCCTAAACAATTCATATGTCACCTTTATATACTGAGATTTAAGGATCATGCTAATAATGCTTATTAAACATGTAATGATTTTGTCGGACATTCTTCAATACAACTGAAACATAGGATGCATTCCGTGCCGTTTTTCCTCTTTCTAGAGTTATCTATTACATTCACATCCATAGGACAAACCCTTAGGCACCTGCCACAATTAATGCATTTATCTACATTGTTTTTTACTCTAAGTAGTGAAAAATAGCAAGCAGGCTTTAGAAAGATCGTGACTGGACAAATATATTTGCAGAATGCCCTATTATCTTTAAAAATGAAAGTAAGAATAATTCCAATTAAATAGTATAAAATATTACCAATAATAAAGCTCAAAAACATGATGTATTCTAATTTCGAAGATTGAAAGACAAACAATCCTATTACAAATATGAATGAAAGAATAAAAACAATATATCGAACAAAACCAATTTTTTTACGTTGATATTTTGGCTTTTTATAAGGTAATAAATCTAAAACCATCGCTGTCCAACAGGCATATCCGCACCACCCACGGCCAAACAACAGTGGCCCAACTATTTTGGCAATAGCATAATGAATAACAGCTGCTTCAAATACTCCAAGAAATAAGTAGTACCAAAATCCTTCGATTTGCATGTTTTCATTGCTAATGATGCCAAGATAAATAAGCATATAGAGACCAACAGCGAATTGTAATACATTTCGTGCATATTTAACTTTTTTCGAATACAATAGTAAGCCTACCCCAAGGCAGGAACCTAAATAAGAAAAGTTAAATAAATAAAAAATATTATCCATTGTTAACCATAGTATAATGGCAACTATTTCAAATAGAATCCATATAAATAAAGGTACAACATATTTTTTCAAATCCCATCCCCCGTACATAAACACGTCTCAACCTAAGTTTTACTACTATTACGCACTTTTCTACTTATACGCAATTAAATATAATTTTAATATAATTATACTAAATAGTTATGAATTGTGAAAGAACTTAAATCCTTGATTTAAAAACATTTATTGCACCCATCACTATTATGACACGTTCCCCTGTCGCGTGATAAAGTAAGGCTATGCTCTCTCCTGATTGTCTCATATCTTCAAGATTGCCTATGGCCTGTTGCTGATGGTCTTTTAATTCGATTATTTATTTTTTGCTTGGGAAGATAGTCTTCATAATGGTTTAAGACAGGTAGTTCTCCTAGAAATGTAAGCATTTCATCTTTTTATGTCAAGGTGTCACAACATTGTGACTCCATTTTTAACTTAACTGTCTTTTAGGATATCTCTCCAGGTTCCCAAGACCCCTTATACCCATTAAACATTGCCATATTATAAATAAATCTTAATCTGTTACTTCTATAGTTATCCATATATTTATCATTATTTCTAGATTCAATTAAAATTTGCGCATTGCGTCCAATTAGGGAGGTTAAGTAAGCATTTGTTGCTAAGTTTTCTCCCTTATTATTCTTGCATTCTGAACAAGTGAGCACTAGATTCCACAGATTATCAGATTTTATGTAAGACCATGGTATAAAATAATCAACATATAAATCACTTTTGTGTAATTTTTTTTCACAATAAAAACAGCTATTACTTTTATATTCCTTGTATAAGGCTTCTTTATGTTCTGATAAATCATTATGTTTTGTACTATTATTTAATTTACTAAGAAGGTGAAGTGTGTTTGAATTATTGTTTGCTTTTTCTAAGAAGTTTGCCCACTCGTAATAGTTTAGTTTTTCTAGAATAAGTTTATATTTACAAACAAATTCATACATTAAGGGGTTGAACTTGATCCACTCTTCTTTTACATTAAATGAGTAGAAGATTTTATTTGTTTCAACAAATAATTCTCCAACAATATTTTCTTTACATTTTATTTTTACTTGATTATTTATATTTGATTTGAAATTTTCATCTAAGCTTTCATATATAGTTTCCTTATCAACTCCATACATTTTTGCTGATATTATGAATAGCGATTCAAGAACTGGTCTTTTATCTTTATTGTTTGGAGCCATTTGCCTTAGTTTGCATTTTAATATGAGATTCCAGTATAGTTCTGTAAATGTATAAAACAGCTGATCAAAGGTTAAAACTAAGTGCATATCCACATTATAGAGATTGTCAAGAATTGATTTTAAGAACGCAAATTTATAGCTTTCAATGCTATTTAGCTGTGATAAAAAACAATTACTAAAGGCTGACCATTTTTCATCATCAGTTATATGCCTATCATCATAATTACCGTAATTTAGTTCGTAGCCAGTATCCATTTTCTTTACCGTCCCTTTTCACGAAATTAGAGTAAGATTTTTCTTGTAAAATCTACAAATTATGAGTTGATTGTTGTTTCTTTAACAAACTATCTACATTATAGCAAATTTTCATTAAAATTCCAATGACGAATTAAAGAAACAAGGATTTCCTTGTACAATTCCATTTGCTATATTACAATTGAATTTATAAGGAGGTAATAAATATGTCGAAAAAGATTTTAATTGTTGGTGGCGTTGCTGGTGGTGCGTCCACAGCCACACGAATCCGTAGACTTGATGAAGATGCTGAAATTATTATGTATGAACGAGGTCCTCATGTATCATTTTCCAACTGTGCTTTACCATTTTACCTAAGTGGTATTGTGGAAAAAAGTGATAACTTAGTGCTAATGTCTCCAGAACGATTTAAGGAGCAATATAATATTACTGCTAAAGTTAATCATGAAGTTATTAAGATTGATCCCGAAAAAAAGACTATAGATGTTGAAAATTTAAATAATGGTGATATTACAACTGAAAGCTATGATGTTTTAATGCTTTCACCAGGAGCTAATCCTATTAGACCAAATATTGAAGGAATCAATAATCCTAATGTATTTACTGTTCGTAATGTTCCTGATGTAACTAATATTAAGAATTATCTCGAAGATAGTGAAGCTAAAGAAGTTGCTATAGTAGGCGGCGGTTTTATTGGAATAGAAGTTGCTGAAAATCTTCATTTGGCAGGTTATAAGATTACTATTATCGAAGCCTTGGACCAAATATTAAATAATTTTGATTATGATATGGTACAGATTTTGCACAAGGAAATGATGGACAAGGGTATAAATTTAGTCTTATCAGATGCTATTACCAAGATTGCTGAAGACAAGGTTGTGCTTGCCTCTGGCAAAGAATTGCCTGCTGATGCAGTAATTATGGCAATTGGCGTATCTCCAGAAACCAGCCTAGCCAAAGATGCTGGACTTGAAATTGGAGTAACAGGTGGTATTAAAGTTAATGCAAGTTATAAAACTAGTGCTCCTAATATATATGCAGTTGGTGATGCTATCGAAGTATTTCATAGCTTAACTAACAAACCTACTCGCCTTGCTATGGCAGGACCCGCCCAGATGCAAGCTCGAAGTGCAGCTAACCATATCTACGGCGAAAATGATAGAGTTACTGGTGTTATAGGTTCCCTGTGTCTGCAGGTACTTGATTATAATGCAGCTGCAACTGGCCTAAATGAAAAACAAGCAAAGGCAGAAGACATTCCCTATGATTTTGCTTATATTATTGCATCAGATAAGGTTGGGCTAATGCCTGATGCTAATCCTATTCATTTAAAGCTACTATTTGAAGTGCCAACAGGCCGAATTCTTGGAGCTCAAGCTATAGGCAAGGGTAATGTGACTAAACGTATTGATGTTATTGCAACTATGATTTCCATGAAGGGTAACCTTGAGGACTTAAGAGATTTAGAACTTTGCTACTCTCCCCTTTACTCTACTGCAAAAGATCCAGTTAATGTGGCGGCCCTTGTTGGACTCAACCTTTTATATAATGAATTTAAACAAGTCCCCGTATATAAAACTCGAGAACTTGTTGAAAGTAAGGCTATGATTATTGACATACGTGAGCCAGACGAACTTAAGAATGGCCATATAGTGAATGCAATCAATATTCCACTGAGTCAGTTAAGAGAACGTATTTATGAGATTCCAAAAGATAAGCCTGTTTACCTACACTGCCGCTCATCCCAACGAAGCTATAATGCTTGTAGAGCCCTACAGAATGAAGGCTATAATAACGTATATAATATAAGTGGGTCATTTTTAGGCATAAGCTTATATGAATACTTTAACGACAAGACACTGAAGAGAGAACCTATCTTGACGAAATATAATTTTAGATAAATGTGATCTATTAGGCTACCTCTTTATCAGTTGTGTCCATATAAAATGTTTTACCTGTATAGTCAACAATATAAGTAATACCAAAGAATAAGGCGTCAGCAACAGTCTGATGGCTGACGCCCTTAACTTTATCTTCCGTAGATTTCATATTCTGAAAACATTTCCCCAAACTATTCTAAATCTTCATTTGTTATTTTATCATTTGCTTTGAAAAATTCTAAGGACTCAAAGTTTTGCAAAACATCAATATGTTTCCTACTTTATTGATAATCTGTACCATAAATATTTGAAAACGTTTATATCATATCTTACAACTTGATAAGATTGTGAAATATTTGAATTTTGCAGCTCTCTACAATATAAAATTATGCCAGACAGTTAAAATATGTTATAATTGATAAAAAGGGTATTAGTACTTAAGGAGAAAAAATATGGCAGGTTGTGGTATTATTTTAATAAGTCTTATTTTTATTATTTTTGCTATTGTTATTGTTGTTGGTGTGTTAGGAGTGATTCTTGCTTTGGCTGCGCTTTTTTTCTTTTCAGGAATTGCATTGAGGAAAAAAGGAAAGAAAGTCGGATATCTTTTCCTAGCCTTAGGAGTTCTATTTATAGTGTTTTTTGGCTATCTTGCATTTTCTATCTTTGCTACCGAGAAAGTAAATATTGAAACACCTACAGATGTGGTTTCTATATGTGATTCTAATATTGATAAACTAGAAAAGTATATTGTTGAGGGAGATGTGAATAGTCTTGACGATGAAATAATTAATGAAAATGATGACAAAAATTATATATCTATTTACTTTTATAATAAAATAGATAATTATACTTATGGAGACGGAGATACTGCTTCTACTGAAGTTTTAGAAATGACAAAATTAATGATAGAAAATGGAGCGTCTGTAAATTTCCATAATAATAAGTATGAGAAAAATGCTTTATATAGTGCTCTCCCATGGATTTGCTATGATGAAAAAATAAGTGAGGGAGATATAATTCTGATTAATATGCTTATTTCCTCTGGTATATCATTTTCTCATAAGCATTCTGTAAATCATGAACTTTCAGTAATGGAAGAATTTAACCAGCTGACCCATAGATATGATGTAAAGCAGGATGAAAATTATAACGAACTTAGATCAATACTTTCTCCATACTAGGGTCTGAAACACTCCTTCTATTTCTTGTTAACAAACTTCTCAAATAGATAACTTATCTTCTTTATCACTAGCACCCAGTATATATAGTATAGGGTTAAAGTGATCTGTTATGGGCACAGCTGGTTTTGCTAAGTGATTTTTTTAATATTTAAGTCCATATCCAAACTCATATAGCATTTGAGCTTCTTCACTGCCTATATCTTCTACGCTTTTATAATAAGGCATAGGCAACTTTCCTGTAAAGTCAACTTCTCCAGATAATACTGATGCTACTCCATCTCCCTCTGAGCCTGGTAGATAGCACATGACAATACTATCCCAATCATCAGCATATTCACTAATTATAATATTTCTTCCTGCAACTAGTAGGGTAACTACTGGCTTTCCTAAGCTTTCTGCATAATCTATTGCTTCTTTGTTTTTCTTATGGGCAAATTCTCCTGTTATCGATAAGTCTGATGTATCACCTAGGAATTCTGCATAAGGCATTTCACCTATTGCTAGTAGGACTATATCTGCTTCATTTGCTCTTTCTTCTTCGGTTATTATTTCATAGCCATATTCTTTACTATATTGTGTAAGACCTTCAAGAATAGTGGTTCCTTTTGTTACTTTATTTCCACCACTATCTACTTCTCCTTGCCATGTCTGACCCCAACCACCGCACTGTAAGCCCATATCATCAGCAGCAGGACCTGTCACATATATTTTTTGGCCTTCTTTTAAAGGAAGAATATTATTGTCATTCTTTAGAAGTACCAGAGATTTTTCAACTAATTCCTTAGCTAGATTACGATACTCCTGACTTCCTATCTCTTCAACCTCATGGCCTACATTTTCCATATAAGGATCGTCCAATAGACCTATATCCTTTTTAACAGTTAGAATTCTACTTACAGCATCATTGATTCTTTCTTCACTTATCTTACCTTCATTTACAGCTTCTATAATGATCCCTTTAACCTCTGAATATTTATTTGGCTCCATCAACATGTCTATTCCTGCATTTACAGCCTTTATAACGTTTTCTTTAAGGGGTTCTTCACTTAGATTAGAAACTCCTTCCCAATCTGATATGACAAATCCTTCAAAGGCAAACTCTTCCTTTAGTAGGTCTGTGATAAGGTATTCATGGCTATGTAACTTATCTCCATTCCAAGAACTATAGGAGGCCATAATAATCTTTACACCACTGTCTACTAATTCCTTATAGGGCATCAGCTGTGTGCTTCTAAGCTCCTCTTCGCTCATAATCGCATCTCCCTGATCAATCAAGAAATCGCCTGGTCCAGTTCCATATATAGCAGCACCATCAGCTACATAGTGCTTTGCTGAAGGAACAACTCCGTGATCTTCTTGCCCTTCTATATAGGCTTTTGCAAGCTCTGTAACTATTTCATGATCACTAGAAAAACATTCGTAAGTTCTTCCCCATCTTGGATCTGTATTTATCGCTACACAAGGTGAGAAGTTCCAATGGGTGCCTATAAGCTTCATCTCCTCTGCAACAGCAGCCCCCATATCATACATAAGCTCTGGATCGTTAGCGGCTCCAAGTCCAATGTTATGTGGAAAAACTACAGCATCTTTAACAAGAGCCAGACCATGCACTGCATCAATACCATAAATTATGGGTATTTGTTTATCTGTATTCATAGTAGCATCTTGATATTCTCTCATCATCTTAGTCCAGTCTTCAGGAGTGTTGTTGCCTGGATATGAACCCCCTCCACTTAATACTGAACCAAGCACTAAATCTTCAACTTCTTGAGCTGAGGCATTATCTCTACTAGCTTGAACCATTTGCCCTACCTTTTCTTCAAGGGTCATTGAAGCTAGAAGGCTTTCTACATTAGTATCTCTCGTCTCTAACTCTTTTGTTTCTTCTTCCGTCTTCTCTTTGGTCTCACTTTCTGACATCTTTGTTTCTGATATCTCATCAGACTGCTCTATTTTCCTGCAACTTGAAAGGATACCTACAATCAAAATTATTAATAGCATTATACTGATGTGCTTATTTTTTCTCATTAGTTATTCCTCCTAATTCTGATATATTAATTTCGAGCTATATATACTGCTCTATTATAATAGTATCATTTAAATAAGCATTTTGAGGTTTCCTTTAATCATAGTTGGTGGTATTATTTTATATATGAAACAATTTTATTATAATTTACTAGATAATACTCTCTTGATTTCATAGTCTTTCTTTTTACCGCTTCAGGTAAGTCTCCATCTTCCTACCAAGAACTACCTCCGCCTCCACCAGAGCCGCCTCCTGAGGAACCACCTCCTGAGGAGCCTCCGCTAAATCCTCCTGAACTTCCACCACTTGATCTATCAACTGTCATTGAGCTAGTGGCTACTTTCATAGTGTTGTTAATTGATTGGTTAAAGCTGTATATGTTGAAAGTGGAAGTAGTATGACTTTGATACCAATCTGGTGATTGCATATTAATTGTTTCAAATTTATTAATCCATTTATCAGACACATCTAATACGTAAGTATAGGGCAAAATATCATAAAAATATGTTGGGTTATCCATAACCAAGGCTTCTAATTTTGATTTTTCAGCTACCTTCAAAAACCTCTTAAATCCATTGATTTTTCCTAACACTTCATTAGCATAATCTGTTCTTTTTGGCATTATTTTTTTTAGTTTCATCATTGCTACAATACAAACAAGACCTATAATATAAGCAAATAGATAAAGTGATTTTTCAATTAAGGATGGAAGCAACATAAATGTAAATGGAATTCCTCCAAAAAAAGCTCCCCATATAATCCCAAAAACTCCAAGAGGATTGTTCTCCTTTACATACAAAATAGAAAATAAAAGAACAGTAAATCCTATTGTAACAAAAATTAGAACAGGTAATATAAGATCCGTTGCATCATTTTCATAAAGTGGTACTATTGAAGTAATTACATATATTAAAATAACAAAAGGAATTATTATTCTTCCTATTTTTAATGATTTTTCTTCAAATATTTTATGTATGTTTTTCTTATCATTTAATTTGTCTTTAATTGTGGAAACTGTAGTATGAAAATCATTTCTTAAATCAGCAGCTGTTACAACTTCTTTACCATCTTTAAATAAGCCCTCTAAGAATCTTTTCTCATAATAATTGTTTCCATCATAATCTTTGAGTTTTATAATACTAAATGATTTTTCACTGGAAAATATACCATCACTTTCTTCTTCATTAATTAAAACATATCCTTTGTTTGCTAAATATATAAGTAGTGAGATAACATCTTTATCTTCTGCTTTACCTCTATATAGTAATCCGGTTTCCGCACTATTATAATCTAAGGGAGGATAAAACTCTACAGTTTCAATTCTCCTATCATCCTTACCATTTTTTAAATATAAAATATAAGTGATAAGTAATAAGATTATTGGTAGAAATAACATAAGCATTTCACTAGTTTTCATAATTTTAGTGGAATAATATCCCTCAGGAAGTTCTAGTCTAATTGTTAGACCTTCTCTTGCTTTTAGAACTCCTAGATACTTTCCCTTGATTTTTATACTATCCTCTATCTCATAAATAATTAAACTGTCATCCGTAGAACCTTTAAGCCCACTATAAAAACCTAATTTAGACTCATCAAATTCTTTAGGCATTGTAATAGAAAATTCTACATTGCTAATGGTAGTGTCCCAATCGTTTCCAATTAAATTAAAATAAAGTTCATCAAAGTTCTCTTCCTCATCACTACCTATCTCATATTTATAGCTAATTATATATTCTTTGAAATCAATTACAGTATAATCAGGACTTCCTATTTTCAAAGTAATGCCTTCAGAATTACTTGCTTTGCTGAATTCCTCATTAACATGTATACCTTTGATTTTCGCCCTGTTTTTTGTTTTGCTACCATCTGAACGTATTATTGTATTCTTTTTAGGAATTTCTCTTATAATACCATGTTTTGCTTCGTTAAAATATACCCCAATATATTCGGTTATATCATATGAATTATCCTCATTAACCACCATATCCACCTTGTATTGCGTTATGGCATATTCCCCATTGCCATAGGTGTCTGTCTCAATATCATAATTCAAGTCCACATCTTCTGTTGCATCTACTTCAAGTGATGGGAAAAACATTAAAATATATAAGATACTAATTATTATCCAAAAATTTTTCTTAATCACAAGCATTAACCCCCCTTTTATCTTGAAAATATAAGTGTCTAATTACCATGAACTTCCACCGCCTCCACCGGAGCCGCCTCCTGAGGAACCACCACCTGATGATGAACCTCCATAAGAACTACTAGAAGATCCTCCTCTAGAACTACTTTTATCTGCTGGTGAAGAAGTCATTACCTTGCTTGAAGTCCTCATTGTCGCATTAATAAAATTATTAAATGAAGTAAAATTATAACTTGTATCACTATCGTACCAAGTTGGTGCTTTCATATTAATAGTTTCAAATCTTTTAATCCATTTATTAGATATTCCAAGAACGTATGTGTATGGTAGAATATTATAAAAGTAACTTGGATCCTCCATAACTAGAGCTTCTAATTTGGACTTTTCTGCTACTCTTAGAAATCTTCTAAACCCTCTTATTTTTCCAATAATTTCAACAGCAAATGCTGTTCTTTTCAACATCATTTTTCTTAATATAAGCATAGCTATTATACAAACAATTCCAACAATATAGGCATATATATAAATTTGTTCAATGAATAAAACAAAATACATAAGAACTATCCAGGGAATGGCCAAAATTACCACACTTAATAAGATTAAGAAAATCATATAAACTTTGCGTGCTCTTTCTGATGTTGCTTCACTAAGCATTATAAAAAAAACAAATCCAACAAATATGTTATAAAGAATAAGACTTATAGCTTCACCTAAATATTTAAATGTTGGAATTATAGTTATTAGCAAATATGTAATAATAATAAATGAATTGACTATGTCTCTTTTGTTTAAGGACTTTTTATCAATCATTTTATTTCTAATTCTTTTACCATTTAAACTTTTTTTAATAGCATAAATATATTTATAGAAAGAATTATTTAATGATTTTATAGTTGCTTCCTTTTTTTCACCCTTAAATAATCCTTCCATAAACTTTTTTTCATAATAATTATCTCCATCATATTCTTTTTCTTTTATAATAATAAATGTTTTCTTGTTTGTAACTAGTTTATTATCATAAAATTCCTTAATGCGAACATAACCTTTGTTTGCCAAATATATAAGTAGTGAAATGACATCTTTGTCTTCTGCTTTTCCTTTATAAAAAGTACCTATTTGTGCACTGTTATATTCTAAGGGTGGATAAAACTCAACCGTTTCAACAATCCTTTCACTCTTACAATATCTCAACCAAAGATAAATAGTAACAACTAAAAAAATTATAGGTAGTAGAAGCACAAACATTGCCTTGAAATCAATACTTTTTGAAAAATATCCTTCAGGTAGTTCTAACCTAATTGTTAAACCTTCCATTGCTTGTAAAACACCTAGAAACTTTCCACTTATCTTTTTATTGTCTTCTACATTGTAAACAATAGAACTACTATCTACAGAGCCATATTTGCCTCTAGAAAAACCCAATTTGCTCTCATCAAAGTCTTTAGGCATTGTAATTGTGAATTCAACATTACTAATGGTAGTATTCCATTCAACCCCGACTAAATTAAAATAAAATTCATCATAATCTTTTGCCTTATCATTTCCTATGTCATAGGTGTAAGCAATTATATAATCGTGATAACCTGTAATAGTAGCATTTTCATCTCCAATTCTAATTTTTTTATAACCATTCTCTGTTTTTGTTGTGAAATTCTCACTAACAGTTATATCTTTTATCTTTGCTCTATTCCTAGACTTACTTTTATCTAAGCGAGTCACCTCATTAATTATTGGTATTTCCCTTATAATACCACGCTGTTCTTGGCTGAAATACACTTCAATAGATTCCGTAATTCTAAATGTATTATCCTCATTAACATATATATCTACTTTATATTTTGTTATTGCATATTCACCATTGCCATATGTATCAGTGCTTATATCAATATCTTCTCCCGTGTCAACAGCTTCTTGCGCGCTTACCAGTAGGATGTCTTTTTGCATGCCTGGCACTATTAAATTAATGGTGGCTGCCAGCAAAATAAAAGTAATACAAATCAATATAAATTTACTACGTTTATTCATCACACTCTCCCTATATCCCTAAAGATAACTCACATCAATCAAACTATTTAAGTCTACATAATAGTCCTTACTATCTCTTGGATTTATATATACTGGAACAGTTTTGCCTTCAATAAGAAATCTTGCGTCTTGATATATAGGATCACTTTTAAAATAGTAAATTACATTACTTTCACTTACATATTTACAGTTAACTATATAAGTTTTTCTAATTTTATGATGATGGCTTTTTGGTATTAAACTTTTAGTAGAATTATCATTTTCTTTTACACTTATAACTTGGGCGTATACCTTTTTCCCGTTTAATAAAAGATTTTCTATTTTATTAACATATTTGAACCTAATAAAACCTACTATTATCATTACTATACCCAAAATATTAAAAGGAATGTTTCTCTTAAATCCTTCTTGCTTTCTTCTGATATCTTCAGGATTATTTTCTTTATAATATATTGTTACATTATCACCTTTTGACAAGCTTGAGTCAGTTTCTCTTAATTTTATATCATTAAATTCTATTCCATTAATCTCATAAGACACAAATACTCTTCTTAATTTATTTCCTTCTGCATTCCTATAATCATCCACTTTAGTTACAACTGCTAAAGTGGATGAAGCAGAATTTACAAATTCCTTATGTACTTTATTTGAACGAACAGAGAAAAAGATTGATAATAGCCCAGCTATTATTAATAAAACAGAAATCGTTCTAAATCTAAATTTATTATTCATTTAATATTTCCCCTAAAATTCTACTTTAACGTTTTCACGTTCGCTTTCTGATACTTCGTACATCTTACTTGCTTTAAATCCAAATAGTTTTGCAATGATATTGCTAGGAAACATTTGAACCTTATTATTCATTAATTTAACAACAGCATTATAATACTTTCTGGAATTTGCAATATCTTCTTCAGTTTTTGATAAATTAGCACTTAGGTTTAGAAAATTATCACTTGCTTTTAAATCAGGATAGTTCTCTGCTAAGGCCATTATTTTAGTAATACCTGCTGATAATTTGTTGTTAATATCCATCTTGTCGTCTTGTGACAAATTATCATAGGAACTACTTCGCAAATTTACAACATTTTCGAATGTTTCTTTTTCATGTTTTGCATAGCCTTTTACGGTTTCAACAAGGTTAGGAATTAGGTCCCATCTTTTTTTAAGATAAACATCCATTGTTGAAAATGCTTCCTCTAGTTTGTTTCTTAATCGAATCAAACTATTATAAGTCATCAATGTGTAAATTAAAACAATTAGCAATACTGCAATAATAATGTATTTCGTCATAATAAATCCCCCTTTTAAAAGTTTAAATGTTATTAAGTTACTTTATAAAATTAATGGTGCCAGGCACCGTTAAATATATCACCATGAACTTCCTCCGCCGCCTCCAGATCCTCCTCCAGATGAACCACCGCCAGAAAAATCTCCTCCAGATGAACCTCCATCTGATGTTTTATACATATCATATGGAAGAGATGTCATTGCACTTGTGGCCTGCTTCATTGTAGTATTAATTGAATTATTAAATGTATTTATTGAAAAATCATTTCTACCACTATACCAATTTGGCTCTTCTAAAGTAATTGTTTCAAATTTTTTAATCCATTTATTAGATATTCCTAAAACATAAGCATATGGCATAATGTCATAAAAATATGTTGGATTTTCCATTACTAATGCTTGAAGTTTTTGCTTTTCTGCAACTTTTAAAAATCTTTTAAATCCTTTTATTCTACCTAATATTTCAAGCCCGAAAGATGTCCTTTTTGGCATAAACTTTATTAGCATAAGTATAGCTACAAAACAAGTAATTCCAACTATAAAAGCTGTCAAATTATCCATATCTAACGTATAAAATGAAGTATCAAAAAATAAAATCGTCACAAACATTCCAGAAGTCAAACCATAAATCCTATAAGTCAAACCTTTTTTTATGAGTAGAAAATAAACAATAAGAATAAGACCTACAACTAAAAAAAGTATGTTTATAAGACTTGTTTTAGAAACTCCATAAGCAATAAATGGGCCACATACAATACTTATATATGAAATGATGGCAAAGAGACCTACTAAAGTTCTCATTTTAAAAGACTTTTTACAAAAGATTTTATTAATATTACCTTGCTTTTCAAATCAGTATCCTAAAAATATGTTTGCTCATAGTCCCCCCCTATAAACTTTAACTATTTTCTAATTCCTATCAATGCAGGAACAAAGACTCTATCCCTACTGATCCAATTGCATCCTTTAATTCGTTTAATCAAATGTATAAACATATGGTAAAACATCGTAAAAGTATGTTGGATTCTCCCTTATCAAAAAACCTCTTTAATATTATAACACATTTTTCCACCGGATTACACAATTCTTCCTTTTATTTAGAAAAAATATAGGTGCTAGGTGGACTTTGGGTTCTCTCGAATGATTTGTGCTGACAAGATTGCGAAATACTTGATTTTTGTCAGCTCTCCCACTTGATACAAGCTGACAAGATTCCAAAATATTTGAGTTTTGTCAGCTCTCCCAGCTGATACAAGCTGACAAGATTCCAAAATATTTGAGTTTTGTCAGCTCTCCCAGCTGATACAGGCTGACAAGATTACGAAATATATAAGTTTTGTCAGCTCCCAGCTGATACAGGCTGACAAGATTGCGAAATACTTGACTTTTGTCAGCTCTTTCACTTAATACAGGCTGACAAGATTACAAAACATATGACTTTTGTCAGCTCTCTCGTCTAATACAAGCTGACAAAATTGCAAAATATATAAGTTTTGTCAGTTCCCCCACTATATACAAGCTGACAAGATTGCGAAATACTTGACTTTTGTCAGCTCCCCCACTAGATACAAGCTGACAAGATTGCGAAATACTTGACTTTTGTCAGCTCTCTCACTTAATACAAGCTGACAAGATTGCAAAACATATGACTTTTGTCAGCTATCTCGTCTAATACAGGCTGACAAGATTGCAAAACATATAAGTTTTGTCAGCTCTTTCACTTAATACAGGCTGACAAGATTGCAAAATATATAAGTTTTGTCAGCTCCCTCACTTAATACAGGCTGACAAGATTGCGAAATATATAAGTTTTGTCAGCTCCCTCA
>CAZJCV010000037.1:0-18735 GCA_964544535.1 uncultured Lachnospiraceae bacterium
CTCATGTTGCTGGTATAATTGGAGGAAATGGTAGTGCCTCAAAAAAGGTGTATACGGGTATAGCTCCAAAATGTAATTTGATAGGTGTAAAAGTCTTAAACAACAAAGGTGATGGAAACATATCTGATGTATTAGCCGGTTTACAATGGATTATAGATAATAAGAAAAAATACAATATTAGAATTGTAAATATTTCTGTTGGTGCTACTACAAAAAATGAACAAGACGAAAGCTCTATGCTTGTAAAAGGTGTAAATGCAGTATGGGATGCTGGTCTTGTGGTAGTTGTAGCAGCAGGAAACAACGGACCTAATCCTATGTCTATTTCAATTCCTGGCATTAGCAGGAAGGTTATAACTGTGGGGTCTTCAGATGACAACTATACAGTGGAGGTTTTTGGAAGTAAAAAAAAGGACTATTCTGGAAGAGGCCCTACATCAACATGTATAAAAAAGCCAGATATTATTGCTCCAGGTTCTAGTATAGTTTCATGTCATGTTCTCAAAAGAAAAAGTTATAAAACTAAAAACAAAAACTCTTCCACTGTGTATGCAATAAAAAGTGGAACATCAATGTCAACACCAATAGTTTCAGGAGCCATAGCATTACTTCTATCTAGACATCCCAAATTGACTAATCGCGATGTAAAATTAAAACTAAAAACTTCAACTATAGACTTGGGACATTCTTGGTCAAAGCAAGGTTGGGGCTTAATAAATATACCTAAATTATTATCATAATATATTAAACTTTAAATATGTAAAGTAAATTTAAAATTAATCATAAAAAACAGGAAATAAGGCAAGCCAGTATACATATGATACTATGTAATCTTATTTAGGAGGCTCATAAATGAGTGATTTAACAGCTACAAATTGCGGAATTGGA
Organism: uncultured Lachnospiraceae bacterium; assembly: GCA_964544535.1. Lineage (GTDB taxonomy): Bacteria > Bacillota > Clostridia > Lachnospirales > Lachnospiraceae > JAAYRG01. The sequence continues at coordinate 889 of CAZJCV010000037.1, forward strand.
TGCGGTGGAGACAGCGGTTCTTTAATTCTTATCGTTCTTCTACTTTGCTGTGGAGGTATGGGAGGATTTGGATCAGGTCGTTGTGGAGACAGTGGATGCGATTCTGCAGTATGGTTAATACTAATCCTTTGCTTATGTGGTAGTGGCGGCTTTGGATGCTAAAATGCTAGAATAACATTATTAAAGAATGAGCGTGCTATCAACTGGTGGCATGCTCATTCTTTATGATAAAATATTATTCTTTTTTCTTATTAACAGAACTTAGATATTTTTCTATACATTCTTCATCTACCTCATAAACAGTATTACTGTCAATTATTAAAGAATCAGTTTTTTCCTCTCTTGTTTGAAATCTTTTATGAAAGTTGGAAGTAGGATCCTTTCTATCTTTTTTAGTATAGGGTGCTTTATCTTCATGATTACAATTGTTTTTATTATAATAGTAAGTCATATTTACCTCCTTAAGTTGAAATATAACAATACATCATACAAATTTATATAAAATGCATTATTTATAAACATTATATGACGCAAATACCTTTATGCCATCAAAAATGTTAGTCTTGATTATATAGTTGATATCTTTTATACTTTACATTATTAAACAAGGAAAGGGTATGTGTTTTATGTCTGGTTCAATATATGGAAATCTTTTTAAAATATCTACCTGGGGTGAATCCCATGGGAAAGCTATTGGTGTAGTAGTAGATGGATGTCCTGCAGGTTTAAATTTAACAGTTGATAATGTGCAAAGTTTTCTAAATAGGCGTCGTCCTGGGCAGAATGAATATACTACAAGTAGGAATGAAAAAGATGCTGTAGAGATATTATCAGGTACTTTTAATGGTAAAACTACAGGTACACCTATATCAATGCTTGTTAGAAATACAGATCAACATTCTGAAGATTATGGAGATATAGCTAATTATTATCGTCCTGGTCATGCAGATTATACATATGATGCCAAATATGGATTTAGGGATTACCGTGGTGGTGGTCGTTCTTCTGGAAGAGAAACAATTGGAAGAGTAGCAGGAGGAGCAATTGCTAGTGAGATACTCAAAGAATTAAATATAAACATTTGTGCCTATACAAAATCTATTGGAGCTGTATCCATTGATTATAATAAGTTTTCTAGAGAGAATATTTTAAAAAGCCCTCTATTTATGCCAGATTTGGAAGCATCAGCAAAGGCTGAACAATTAGTTGTTGATATGAAAGAAGAGCAAGATTCACTTGGTGGCGTTATTGAATGTATTGTTTCAGGCTTGCCTGTTGGAATTGGTAACCCTGTATTTGAAAAAATAGATGCTAACATAGGTAAAGGTATTATGTCTATTGGAGCAGTTAAGGGTATTGAATTCGGTTCTGGATTTGATGCGGCCAAAATGACGGGTTCTAAAAATAATGACTCATTTATAGCTGATAATGAAGGTAATATAAGCAAAGCAAGCAATAATGCAGGTGGAGTTTTAGGAGGAATGACTGATGGTTCTGAAGTCATATTTAGAGCGGCAGTAAAGCCAACGTCCTCAATAAGTAAAACTCAAAGGACTGTTAACAACTTAGGGGAAAATATAGAAATAAATATAAAAGGACGCCACGATCCATTAATAGCACCAAGAGCTGTTGTTGTCGTAGAGGCAATGACCGCAATTACAGTAGTTGATATGTTATTTATGAATATGCCTTCTAAAATGGAAAATGTAGAGAAGTTTTATGGGGTGATTAAGTGAGGTTTTTTCATATTTCCGACTTACATATTGGAAAAAAGCTAAGAGAAATGGACATTACTACGGATCAAGAACACATTTTAAGTGAAATTATCAAACTTGCTGACAAGGAAAGGCCAGATGCATTTTTAATAGCTGGGGACATTTATGATAGAAGTGTTCCATCTGCTAATGCAGTTAATTTGTTTGATGATTTTATTACTGAGCTTGAAAGTAGAAATATAAAAGTGTTTATAATTAGTGGAAATCATGATTCTCCTGAGAGAATCCAGTTTGCTAGTAAAATATTGGAAAAAAACGATATTCATATAGCAGGTACTTTTGAAGGTAAACTAGAATGTGTAAAGCTTGAGGATGAGCTTGGACCTATTAATATATATATGCTTCCATTTATTAAGCCTTCTATTGTGTCTAACTTTTTTAGGGATGAAATTATTGATTCTTATGAAAAGGCAGCAAGCTTAGTGATAGATAAAGAAGATATTGATCCTAAGCAAAGGAATGTTTTACTTGCCCATCAATTTGTAACAAATAATGGACAAGAACCTGAACAATCAGAATCTGAGTCAATTAGAGTTGGAGGCCTTGATAATATTGATGTCTCTATTTTTGACAAATTTGATTATGTTGCCTTGGGTCATATACACAGACCACAAAAAGTTGGAAGAGATACAATAAGATATTGTGGCACACCATTAAAATACTCATTTTCAGAGTGTAATCATAAAAAATCAGTAACTATGGTAGACTTTAATGAAAAGGATGATATTACTATTACAAAACTTCCCTTACATCCTATAAAGGATATGAGAATTATCAAAGATACATTAAATAATTTACTAAGTAGTGAAGAATATACAAAGTATTCTGAGGATTATATTTATGCAATTGTAACAGATGAGGAAGAATTGTTTGATCCAATTGGACAACTAAGGAATATTTATAAGAATATATTATTGCTTGAAATTGAAAATACAAGATCTCAATATATAGAAAATGATTTAATTTTTTCGACCCAAGTAAAAGAAAAGGATCCTTTTGAATTGTTTAAAGAATTTTATTTTAGTCAAAACAATGTTGATATGAGCCCTTCTCAAGAAAAAATATTACTTGAAATACTAAATGAACTTGGAGGTGGAGAACAATGAAGCCCATAAACTTAATTATGCAGGCATTTGGACCCTACTCTGGAAAAACTGAAATAGATTTCTCCAAGTTTGCTTCAAGTGGCTTATTTTTGATATCGGGAGATACAGGTTCAGGAAAGACAACAATTTTTGATGCTATTTCATATGCATTATTTGACAAAACAAGCGGTCAATCTAGGGGTATTAACTCAATTCGAAGTGACTTTGCAAGCGAGGACACTTTTACAGAAGTTACTTATACCTTTTCTCATAAGGATAAAATCTACACTATAAATAGATTTCCAGATCAACTTCGAAAGGGTAAGAGAAGTGATAGAATGGTACAACAAAAAAAAGGTGTCTCTATTGAGCTTCCAGATGGTAAGGTCCTAGACTCGCTTACAGAAGTAAATAACACCATTACCAATATTCTAGGTGGCCTAGGCTATGAACAATTTAAGCAAATATCTATGATAGCTCAAGGAGAATTTTTAGACCTTCTTTTAGCAGATAATGAAAAGAGAAACGATATTCTTCAAAGAGTTTTTAATACCACATACTATCAAAATATAGCCATAAAACTTCGTCAAAAAGAAAATGAATTAAAGAGAGAAAACAATGATATTATAAATTTGATGAAACAATTTATTGGGGACATCCGCTGTGAGGAGGATTCTGAGTATTTTGAGCAAGTTAATACTTATAAAGTAGATAAAAACGTCTACCAAACAGATGAAATAATTGCTTGTTTGAAAGAAATATTAAATGAAGATAAGAATATTATAAAAAAATTAGACAGTAAGATTAATGAAATATCAGATAGGCATTTAGAACTATCAAAAGAAGAAGAAAATGGACTTAGTATAAACAAAGATATTGAAGAAAAAGAAATAATAGAAAAGAAATTAGAAGAATTAAAGGCTAAAGAGACAGAAATAAATGCTTTGTTTAAAAAGGCAAGCCTTAGTCAGGAAGCCCTGTCCAATATTAGACCACTAGAAATATACAAAAAACAAAAAGAAACTTCAGTAAATGAAACTAAAGAAAAGATAGAAGCAGGTAATAAAAAGATTAAAGATCTATCAAAAGACATAGAAGAAGCAAGAAGGGTTTTCAAACAAGAAAAAGATAAGCAAGGATTAAAAACTGGATTAAATACAAGAATTAGTGAGTTGAAGAAAAGCTTAGACAAGTATATTGAACTTGAAGATTACAAAAAAGACAAAGTTATTAAAGATAGTAATTTAGATAAAATTATAGAAAAGTTAAGTGAATTAAAACAGCAATTAGAGAAGTTGCTAATAACAAAAGAGAATTTAGAAAAAGAAATAAATGACTTATCGAATATTCAAATCTTAAGAATTGAATGTGCAAACAAGTTAGAAAAAGAAAATAATAACAAAAAGAAATTAGATGATTTATATATAAGTATAGAGGAAATTATAAAATTAGAAATATCATCAAAAAAAGCTTTAATAGAATATGAAAAATCAGAAGAAGAGTACCAAGCAAGTAATGAAGAATATGAAAAATACCAAAAGATGTTTTTAAGAGAACAAGCAGGAATATTAGCCTTGGATCTAAAAGAAGATATGCCTTGTCCTGTTTGTGGCTCTACATATCATCCAAATTTAGCGCACTTGCAAGATGATGCTCCTACAAAAACCGTCTTAAATAAGATGAAAGCAAATACAAGTAAATTATTATCTAGGTTGCAAGAGGCTAGTAAGCACTCAGGAAACCTTAAAAGTCATTTAAACAGTAGAAGTGAGGCTATAAAGGAACTCCTTTTTGAATATAATATAGAATCTGATAAAGAAGAATATGAAAACATAAAAGTTCTTCTAAGTAATTACAAAAACAAGTCAGATGAAGCAATTCTTGAATTGGAAAAAGAATATAAGTCTATTAAAAAGAAAGTAAATAAACATGAAGATAATAAAAATAAATTAATAAAAGTAGAAGAAAACATCAAACTTATAAAAGAAGAAAAGCAAGAATTATCCGAATTAAAGATTAGCTTAGAGAAAGATTTAAGTACAATTTCATACAAAATTAAAAGTGTAAGTAAAGAATTAGAATATGAATCATTAAATATAGCCAAGAAAACTTTAAGTAAGCTTAAAAAAGAGTTAGAAGATTTTGAAAAACAATATAAAGAAGCAGAAGAAAACTATTACAAGTTAGAAACTCAATTAAGTAATTTAAAGACCTTATTAAAAGAAAATGAAAAAGCCTTGAAGGATTATACTAAGCAAGTAATTATAGCCAAGGAAGAGTATTTGGATGCAATTAAAAAAAGCTCTTTAGTTGACGAAGAAACCTATCATTTGCATCAATTGCCTCAAGTAGAAATAGATGAAATGAAAAAAATATGTAACAATTATGAAATTGAAAAAAGAGAAAATCTTGCCAGGTTAAAGGTGTTAATAGCAAAAACAAAAAATAAGGTAAAAGTAAATCTTGAAGAAATAAATATTAAACTAGAAGAATTAAGAGTTTTTAAGGAAAAGGCAGAAGAAGAAAGAACTATAACTTATAGTAAAATTTCTAGAAATGAGGAAGTTAAAAAGAGTTTACAAGCAAAAAACAAAGAAAGATTAATAAAAAATCAAGAGTATTTAGATGTTGATGCTTTAGCTAGAACAGCTAATGGTAGACTTGAAGGAAAAGCAAAAATCACTTTCGAAACATATATTCAAGCAGCCTATTTCGTTCAAATCATACAAAAGGCTAATGAGCGTTTTTATAATATGTCAGGAAAGAGATATGAGCTACTCAGAAAAGAATCAGGTAATATACAAAGATTTACGGGACTAGAACTTGATGTTTATGATAATTGGACTGGCAAAATCAGAAATGTAAACTCTCTTTCTGGTGGAGAATCATTTATGGCAGCACTAGCATTATCACTAGGATTTTCTGATGTTATTCAGAATCATTCTGGTGGTATAGAAATAGACACACTTTTTGTTGATGAAGGATTTGGGTCCTTAGATTCAAATGCACTAGAACAATCAATTGGAACTTTATCCTCTTTAACTAAGGGGGATCGCTTAGTTGGAATTATATCTCATGTAGATGATCTAAAGGATAAGATTTCAAATCAGATTATTGTTAGAAAAGGTATTGGTGGAAGTTATATAAAAGATATAAAGAATGAACATCAATAAAAATAATTTAAATTTAAATAATAAGATAAAGTCATGGTGCTTACCATGGCTTTATTTGCTTGTAATTGTATAATTTTTATCATTCTGGATAATTTAATAATATCTATATATTATAAAACAAAGAAAGGAACGAGGAAGCATGGCGAATTCACTTGACAAAAACATATTAAAGGGTAACAACAAGAGACTTACGAATAAAGAACCAACTAATAATGAAGCTACTGCAGCTTGGTCTAATGATGAAAAACTAGAAGAGAAAACAAAGGTTAATATACCCTCGGATTACAGTGTAAATAAAGCAAAAAACTGGGTTGATAATGGAAGTCAAACTTGAAAGAAAGGTTAGGATAAGAATATGTCAAAAATTAAGATGACAGTTGATGGAAATACTGCAGCAGCATATGTGGCTTATGCATTTACAGATCTTGCATCTATATATCCAATTACACCATCATCCACAATGGCTGAAATAGTAGATGAATGGTCTGCAGGTGGGCGAAGAAATATATTTGGACAAAGGGTAAATGTTGTAGAAATGCAATCAGAGGCTGGTGCCTCTGGTACAATGCACGGAGCCTTACAGTCAGGAGCCTTATCTACAACTTTCACAGCTTCTCAAGGATTGTTACTTATGATACCTAACATGTATAAGATAGCAGGAGAACTACTACCAGGAGTCTTTCATGTAAGTGCGAGAGCACTAGCGTCTCACGCTCTTAGTATATTTGGTGACCATCAAGATGTTATGGCAGCAAGAGCTACCGGCTGCCCAATGATTGCAACAGGTTCAGTTCAAGAAATCATGGACCTTGCACCTATAGCACATTTAGCTGCTATAAAAGGTAGACTACCATTTATTCATTTTTTTGATGGTTTTAGAACATCCCATGAAGTGCAAAAGGTGGAAGCTTTAGAATACGAAGATTATAGCAATTTAATAGACTATGATGCTCTTTACAAGTTTAGAGAAAGATCTCTTTCACCCAATCACCCTGTAATAAGAGGTACGGCACAAAATCCCGATATATATTTTCAAAATAGAGAGGCAATAAACCCCTTTTATAATAGTATAATTAATATCGTAGAAGACTACATGGACAAAATATCTGAGCTGACTAATAGACACTATGGATTGTTTAATTATTATGGACATAAGGATGCAGATTATATAATAATTGCTATGGGTTCTATTACACAAACAATAGAGGAAGTTATTGATTACTATAATGAGCATGATAAAAAATATGGTCTAGTAAAAGTTCATTTATATAGGCCCTTTTCCATAGAACATCTAAGAAATGTAATTCCGAAAACAGTCAAGAAGATTGCAGTTCTTGATAGAACAAAAGAACCAGGTGCAATTGGTGAACCTTTATATGAAGATGTTTGTTCTGCCTTTGCCAACGTAGAAGGTGGACCTACTATTATAGGTGGTAGATATGGATTAGGTTCAAAAAACACCACTAGTAGAGATGTGGCAGCAGTTTATGATAATTTACAAGACAAGAATAGTAAAAATGGATTTACCATAGGAATTTGTGATGATCTAACAAATACCTCACTAAAGACTAACAAAGACTTAAAAATAGCTCCTGAAGGTCTTATTTCATGTAAGTTTTGGGGGCTTGGGTCTGACGGAACAGTTGGTTCAAATAAACAGGCCATAAAAATAATTGGCAATAATACTGATATGCATGTTCAGGCATACTTTGATTATGATTCCAAGAAATCAGGAGGCCTTACGGTTTCACATCTTAGATTTGGTCATACTCCAATAAAGTCATCTTATTTGATTGATAATGCGGACTATGTAGCCTGTCATAATCAGTCATATGTAAATAAATATGATATTATAAGTGATATTAAAACAGGTGGTACATTTGTTTTAAACTGTACTTGGTCTGATGAAGAATTAGAAGAAAAGTTGCCGGCAACTTATAAAAGAAAAATAGCTAATAGAAATATCAAGTTTTATACAATTAATGCAGGATCAATCGCTGAAAAAATCGGCCTTGGAAATCGTATCAATATGGTAATGCAAGGAGCTTTTTTCAAACTGCTTAACATATTGCCTGAAGAAGTTTTTATAAAAGAATTAAAGGATGCGGTGGTTAATTCTTATTCCCGTAAGGGTGAGAAAGTCGTAAAAATGAACTTTGAATCCATAGAGATGGGAGTTTCAAGTATTCATAAAATTACTGTACCAGAAAGCTGGCTTAATGCAAAAGATAATGATAGTACAATTAAGGAAGCAGAATTTATAGAGAAAATAATGAGACCAATGGAGAGTCAAAAAGGTAATGATTTACCTGTAAGTGTATTTAAGGACAGGGAAGATGGTACTTTCCCATTGGGGTCAACAGCATATGAAAAGCGTGGTATAGCTGCAACTGTACCAGAATGGATAGATGAAAATTGTATTCAATGTAACCAATGTTCTTACATTTGTCCTCATGCAGTTATTAGACCATTTATTTTAACACAGGATGAAGCATTAAAAGCTCCCGAAAGTTTTATAACACTTGATGCTAAGGGGAAAAACTTAAAAGGTTTTAAGTACAGAATACAAATTAGTCCAATGGATTGTACAGGATGTGGAAATTGTGCTGATATTTGTCCAGCTCCTGAAAAAGCCTTAATTATGGAGCCAATATCTACACAGGTTGAGACTCAAGTAAAGAATTGGAAATATGCAATTACTGAAGTTGAATACAAAAAAGATATTATATATAAAAACACATTTAAAGAAAGTCAATTTAAGGAACCACTAATAGAATTTTCAGGTGCTTGCGCAGGATGTGGAGAAACTCCTTATATTAAGTTAGTTACTCAGCTTTTTGGTGAGCGAATGATGATCGCAAATGCTACTGGGTGTTCTTCGATTTGGGCAGCTTCAGCACCAAGTACTGCTTATACAACTAATTATGAGGGTAAAGGTCCATCATGGGCAAACTCATTATTTGAAGATAATGCAGAGTATGGATTTGGTATGTATCTTGGGGTTAAGCATATGCGAGATAAGATTGAAGATAATATAAATGCATTAATTAAAATGGATATAGACGAAAAAATCAAAGAAATATTTATAGACTGGCTTCATTATAGGGAAGACGGAAATATGTCAAAAGAAATAAGCAAAAAGATACTTGAAATTCTTGAAGAATATAATCCGTCAAACAAAGAAGAGGAGAAATTATTAAAAGAAATAAGCGACAGAAGTGATTACCTTACTAAGCGTTCTATATGGATTTTAGGAGGAGATGGTTGGGCATATGATATTGGATATGGAGGCCTTGATCATGTAATGGCATCAGGAGAAGATGTTAATATATTGGTTTTTGATACTGAAATTTATTCAAATACTGGAGGCCAGGCATCGAAATCAACTCCAACTGCAGCAGTTGCTAAGTTTGCATCATCTGGTAAGAAAACTGGAAAAAAGGATTTAGGAAGAATGATGATGACTTATGGAAATGTATATGTTGCTCAAGTAGGAATTAATGCAAACAATAATCAATTATATAAGGCTATAAGCGAAGCAGAAAATTATAAGGGACCATCAATAATAATTGCTTATTCACCATGTATAAGTCATGGTATAAAAGCAGGAATGGGAAAAAGTATGGAAAATATTAAAAAGGCTGTTGATTGTGGTTACTGGCATTTGTATAGATATAATCCTAGCTTAAAAGAAGAAGGCAAAAATCCATTTATCTTAGATTCAAAAGAACCCAAAGGAGATTTTGAGGAATTTTTAATGGGTCAAGTTAGATATTCCTCACTAAAACAAAGCTTTCCAGAAGAAGCTGAGGAATTATTTAAAAAAGCTAAAAAAGATTCAGAAGAAAGATATAAAATATATAAAACATTAGCTAATATGTAATATAGTTTTTGCCTTGTTTTTTGATTAATTTGGACGAAATTAATTAAATCTTTCTAATTATAATAAAAATTTTAATTTCGAAGGTTCACAAATAATGAAATATGTATTATATTAATAGGTAGTGTGTTTTATTTTTAACAAACACCTATGAGTTTTATCGATAATTTCTACTTATTGGTATAAACTGCTGATTAATAATATAAAATGGAGGAAAGATATGTATCAAGATCAAATTACTAAGGCTAAAGAACATTTTGGAAAGCTTTTAGAAGAACAGCTTCAAAGAGTTGAAATAATGAAAAAAGAAGGAGATTTTGTTGACTACTCAAAGCTTGATAAGATTATCATTGGGGTTTGTGGTGGAGACGGTATTGGTCCTTCAATAACAGGACAAGCACAAAGAGTGCTAGAATATCTACTAGCTAATGATGTAAATAATGGAAGAGTTGAATTTAGAACAATTGAAGGGTTAACAATTGAAAGAAGAGCAGAAGAAGATGCAGCTATTCCTGCTGACGTATTAGTTGAATTAAAGAAATGTGATGTAATACTTAAAGGACCAACAACTACACCAAGAAAAGGTGATCCATGGCCAAATGTAGAAAGTGCGAATGTTGCAATGAGAAAAGAATTAGATTTATTTGCAAATGTTAGGCCAGTGAAAATAGTAGAAGAAGGAATTGACTGGACTTTTTACAGGGAAAACACAGAAGGTTCATATGCTGTAGGTAGTCAAGGAGTTGACGTAACAGAAGATTTAGGTGTTGATTTCACAGTAGTTACTTCTCAAGGAACTGAAAGGATTATTCGTGCAGCTTTTGATTTTGCAAAAGCTAATGGAAGAACAAGAGTAACAGCTGTTACAAAAGCTAATATTGTTAAAACTACTGATGGAAAGTTCTTAGACTTCTTTTATGAAATAGCAAAAGAATATCCAGACATTGAAGCGGACGATTGGTACATTGACATAATGACTGCAAAGCTAATAGATAAAAAGCGTAGAAAAGATTTTCAAGTTATGGTACTTCCAAACTTATATGGTGATATCTTAACGGATGAAGCAGCTGAATTCCAAGGTGGTGTTGGTACAGCTGGTAGTGCCAACTTAGGCAAAAGGTATTCCATGTTTGAAGCTATTCATGGTTCAGCTCCAAGAATGGTTGAAGAAGGAAGAGATATTTATGCCGATCCTTCAAGTGTTATAAGAGCAGGAGCTATGTTGTTAAATCACATTGGTTACAAGGAAGAAGCTGACAAGTTATATAAGGCACTTGATATTTGTAGTACTGAAAAGAAATTAGTAATTACAGGAAGAGATACTGGTGCAACTAGTGCAGAATTTGCTGACTATGTAATGGAAGTTATTGAAAACTTATAGAACATTAAAGAAAGCTATGCTAAGGCAAGACACAAAGTCTATCCTTGGCATAGCTTTTTTAAATTGTTATAAAGAATCTTCGGACAATTTTTCCGCCAACTCTTCCCATCTATCTAATAATTTTTTCAAATCAGAATCTATTTCTTTTTTGTTGTTTTGCAGTTCTACAAGTTTTTCAACATTAGTATAAATGTCTTCCAGTAATAAAAGTTCATCAATATCTTCTAAGCTTTTTTCTAGTTTTGTTATTTTCTTTTCTGTTTCATTAAACTCGTTTAATAGCTTACGCTGCTGAGCTTGTTCTTCTTTTTGCCTTTGCCATTCAAGCTTGCCAGAAGAAAGATTAGAAACTTTATTTGATAAATCTTTATTGCTTATATCATCGCTTAAATATATGGCTTTAAATTCATCCTTTTTTTCTATATAATAATCATAGTTTCCTAAATAATTAATCACTGTATTATTTGTTAACTCCAAGATCCTATGTGCAGTTTTATTTATAAAATAACGGTCATGAGAAACATATAAAACAGTTCCAGAATACTGATTTATTGCATTTTCCAATATCTCTTTTGAGGCAATATCTAAGTGGTTTGTTGGCTCGTCCATTATTAGAAAATTAGCTTCTGATAACATAAGTTTAGCTAAAGCAACTCTTCCTCTTTCTCCACCACTTAAGTCTTTAATTTGTTTAAATACATCGTCACTTGTAAATAAAAATGAAGCTAAGACATTTCTCACAGAGGTATTATTTAAATATGGGTACTTGTCCTGAATTTCATCAAAAATAGTTTTTTCTAAGTTTAATGATTGCTGTTCCTGATCAAAATAACCAATGTGGACGTTTTCCCCTATTTTGACACTACCTTCATCAGCTTGTACTATTTTATTAATTATTTTTAAGATAGTAGACTTTCCAGTTCCATTATTACCAATTATTGCAACATGCTCTCCTCTTTTTATTTCAAAACTAATATTAGTAAATAAATTAAGATTGTCATAAGATTTGGATAAGTCAGTTACACTAAGAACATCATTTCCACTGTTTATTTGTGGCTTGAATTGGATTGCCATTGAACTATCAAACTCATAGGGCTTTTCTATAGTATCTACTTTGGCAAGTAATTTTTCCCTGCTTCTAGCTCTTTTAATTGACTTCTCACGATTAAAAGAACGAAGTTTTTTAATTACTTCTTCCTGACGTTTTATTTCTTTTTGCTGGTTTATGTAGTGTCTTATCATTATTTCATGTTGCTTGGCCTTTTTAATTGAGTAAGTAGAATAATCACCGTCAAATACAGATGACTTATTGTTTTCAATTTCAATAACCTTTGTAATAAATTTATCTAAAAAATAGCGATCATGGGCTATGGTTAAAACGGCCCCTTTATAGTTAGCTAAAAAAGACTCTAACCAGCTAATGGTTTCTAGGTCAAGGTGATTTGTAGGTTCGTCAAGTAACAATATATCAGGATTACTTAATAAAAGTTTACCAAGTGCAATTCTTGCTTTTTCTCCTCCTGATAATGTTTCAACTAAATTATCAAAATTCTCTTCATCAAAACCCAAACCTTTTAAAACTCCAACAACTTCACTTTTATAAGCATAACCATTTTCGGATTCAAACTTGCTAGTTAGTCTTGAATAAGTTTCCAACATTTGCTCTAGTTGACTTGCAGAAGCAGATTTAATCTCTATTTCTAATTGCCTTATATCTTCTTCTAATTTTATAATATCAGCCTTAACACTAAGCATTTCGTTTAAAATAGTATTATTCGAAGTAACAGCTTCGTGTTGAGACAAATATCCAATTACACAACCTTTAGATATGTTTACAAAACCCTGATCAGCTGCTAAATCAGCAACAATTATTTTAAACAAGGTGGACTTACCTGCACCATTCATGCCAACCACGGCAACCTTTTCGTTTTCATTTATTTGAAAAGTAACATTTTCTAAAACTTTTGTAGTTCCAAAGCTTTTTCCAATGTTATTACATGCTAAAATCATAATAATGTTATACCTTTCTGATTTCTAAAATAATAAAGCTTGTTAATTGATACATAGTTAATATTGTAGCATTCAAACTTACTTGTATCAAATAAAACTTATAGTTGACAATAGCAAGCCTAATTGATTGACAAAATATTGACAATCGAATATAATTGACATATAAAAAAATGCAAAATTTAATTAAGGAGGAGTATAAATTGGCAGATAACATTTCTTCAGCGGTGATAAGTAGATTACCTAGATATTACAGATATTTAGGTGACTTGTTAGCGTCAGGAGTTGTGAGAATATCATCAAAAGAATTAAGCGAAAAAATGAATGTTACAGCATCTCAAATTCGACAAGATTTTAACAACTTTGGTGGTTTTGGTCAGCAAGGTTATGGGTATAATGTTGAAATACTGTATAATGAGATAGCTAAGATACTAGGTTTAGATAAAAATTTCAATCTTATAATTATTGGTGCTGGTAATCTAGGTCAAGCAATTGCTAATTATAAGGATTTTGAAAAAAGAGGTTTTAGTTTATTGGGGATTTTTGATATAAATCCTAAGCTACAGGGTTTATCTATTAGGGACATTCCAATTAGAGATATTGAGGAACTTGAAGAATTTATAGCAAACAATAATGTTGACATTGCGGCACTTACCCTTCCTAAGAAACATGCATCAGAAATGGCAAATATGTTAGTGGATTATGGTATAAAAGCATTTTGGAACTTTGCACCGGTTGATCTGAACTTTTCAGATGACATAGTTGTAGAAAACGTACATTTGGCAGAAAGTCTCATGCAACTTTCATATGCATTAACTGTCAAAGTAAATAGTAATAAAGAATGATTTCCTAGCATAGAAGGGGTTTTTATGATAATTGGAATTGGTACAGATCTAATTGAAATAAGTCGTGTAATAAAAGCTTGTAACAAGTCTTCATTTCAAGAGAAGATATTTACTAAGGATGAAATTGAATTGTGCAAGAAAGACAAAGTAAAGTTTGCAGATAATTTTGCAGTAAAAGAAAGTGTATCAAAAATGTTGGGGACGGGGTTTACGGGTATTAAGCCAATTGATATAGAAGTACTTAGAGATTCAAAAGGCAAGCCATATGTTAATATGTATGGTGCCTGTCTTGAAAAATCAATAGAACTTGGTATTAGAAAAGTTTTTGTGACTATTTCTAATACAAAAGAGTTTAGTATGGCATTTGTTGTAGGTGAAGGAGGTATAGATACGTGCAAATAGTGGTAAATGCTTCAACTATGAAAGCAATTGATAACTATACAATTAATGAAATTGGTATACCTTCACTTGTTTTAATGGAAAGAGCAGCTTTAGCAGTAGCTGATTGTGTTAAGGAACATATAGTAAGTAGTGATAAAATACTTGCTATTTGTGCAGGGGGTAATAATGGTGCAGATGGTATTGCAGCGACTAGAATTTTAAATCTACAAGGATATAAAGCAGATATATTAATTATAGGAGATATAGATAAAAGCTCTAAGGAATTTAGAAAACAGATTAATATTGCAGAGAATTTAGGCATAAATATATATAATAGTGTTGAACTAAATGAATATACTATAATAATAGATGCTATTTTTGGCATAGGGTTGAATAAAGCAGTAGAAGGAGAATGTTTAAATCTTATAAAATCTATTAATAATGGTAAACACACTGTATTTAGTGTAGATATACCTTCAGGCTTGTCAGCAAGTACAGGTAAAGCTCTTGGGGATGCTGTTATAGCTAACTATACAATTACATTTGGCTATAATAAAATAGGTCTAATACTTTACCCAGGTCATGAATATGCAGGTGAAGTTATACTAGCAGATATAGGTTTATTTAAGAAGGTTGCAGAAGAATATAAATACTATATATATGATAATAATGATTTAATGAAGTTACCAAAGCGAATAAATAATTCGCATAAAGGCGATTATGGTAAGCTTCTAGTTGTTGCAGGTTCTGTTTGGATGAATGGAGCTTGTTACCTAGCCAGCAAAGCCGCTTATAGAATGGGAGCAGGCTTGCTCAAGGCTGTTATTCCAAAAGAAAATAGAATTATAATGCAAACTATGTTAGCAGAAGCTCTGATATCAACTTATGAAAGTAATAATGAATTAAATTCGTCAGATAAGGATAAGATTATTCAAGATATCTCATGGGCATCAGTTATAGTAATTGGACCAGGGCTTGGAACAAATAAGATTTCTTATGATCTGTTAAAGCTAGTATTAAATAATGCGAAAGTTCCTGTATTAATTGATGCGGATGGAATTAATATTTTAGCCGAAATGATAAATGATCATGAAGAGACTAATGAAGATGATACGGATAATATTAATCTTATAATTGCAAATAGACTAAAAGTTTTAGATAATATCTTACCAAAGGATGCTATTTTAACACCACATTTAAAAGAATTATCAAGATTATTTAACATACCATTGGAGAAAATTAAGGATAATATAATAGAAGTTGCAGATGCAATAACAAAAAACAATTCATTTATATATGTAATGAAAGATGCTAGAACAGTAGTAGCTCATGAAAATGATCGATATATTAATGTTACTGGAAATAGTGGCATGTCAACTGCCGGGAGTGGAGATGTTTTGTCTGGAATAATTGCCAGTTTAATTGCCCAGGGATTAGAGCCTAAGCTAGGAGCGGAATTAGGAGTTTACATTCATGGATTAGCAGGAGATATTGCGACAAAAGATAAAAATCAATATTCAATAATTGCTAGTGATATAATTGATGGACTTGCCAATGTTTAGAGTATGATTTATTATTTAAACAGTTATTATATCACAAGTGATAAATGGAGGATTGAGACTAATGTCAGCAAATAACAAGAGATATTTTAGAGTAGAAGCAGATATCAATTTAGATGCCATCTACCATAATGTAGAACAAATTAAGAAGTTTACTGGTACAAATAAAAAACTAATGATTGTTATAAAAGCCGATGGCTATGGTCACGGAGCTATTCCAATAGCAAAGAAAATAGATGGTATCGTAGATGGATATGGTATTGCGATAATTGAAGAGGGAATTGAACTTAGAAAAGCAGGTATTAGTAAGGATATTCTAATACTTGGATATACTCCACCTCAACATTTTAAAGATCTAATAAAATATAATATTACTCCGTCTGTTTTTCAATATAGTATGGCTCTAGAACTTTCTAAGGAAGCTGTTTTACAGAAGAAGACTGTTCCTGTTCATATAAAAATAGATACTGGAATGAGTAGACTTGGTTTTTTTAACAAAGAAAATGATATAAAAGAAATTATTAAGATATCAAAACTTGATGGAATAAGAATAGAAGGCATATTCACCCACTTTGCCTGTGCTGATGAAACAGATAAAAGTATATCATATAAGCAATTAAATGATTTTTTACAAATGATTAGTTCCTTAGAAAAAGAAGGTCTTAATATTCCGCTCAAGCATATTTCTAATTCAGCTGGGATTATTGACTTGCCTGAGGCTAATCTTGATATGATTAGATGTGGAATAGCTACATACGGATTATATCCATCTACCAAAGTGAGTCATACCAATATAGATTTACAAGCAGCCATGTCACTAAAAAGCCATGTGGGTTTTATTAAAGAAGTAGATAAAGGTACTGGAGTGAGTTATGGAAGAACTTATATAACTAGTAAAAGAATTAAGATAGCAACTATACCGGTTGGATATGGCGATGGTTATCCAAGAAATTTATCTTCAAAAGGAAGGGTGTTAATTAATGGAAAGTATGCACCGATTATAGGTAGGATATGTATGGATCAATTTATGGTTGACGTTACTGATATTAAAGATGTTAAGCAAGGTGATGTTGTAACCCTGATTGGTAAAGATGGATCAGAGAGTATTACAGTAGGAGAATTAGCTCAACTTTCTGGAAGATTTAATTATGAATTTATATGCAATATAGGAAAAAGGATACCTAGATTATATTATTCTAATAAAGAACTAACTGAAATAATAGAATATTAAACAAACACTTTTCAAAAGATTTACTTATAATATAAAACATTTTATGGAATACAAATAGAAAAACAGGAAACAATATAACCAAGCCATAAAATGGAGTGTGAATAAAGTGATTATAAGACGAGGCGATATTTACTATGCTGACCTTAGACCCGTAGTTGGTTCTGAGCAAGGAGGTGTTCGGCCTGTACTAATAGTACAAAATGACACCGGAAACAAACATAGTCCTACAGTAATATGTGCAGCTTTAACTTCAAAAATGAATAAAGCAAAGCTACCCACACATATACAAATAGATGCAGATAAGTACGGTATTATAAAAGATTCAGTTATTCTTTTAGAACAAGTCAGAACAATCGACAAGTCAAGATTAAAAGAAAAAGTATGTCATCTAGATAAACATTTGTTAAACAAAGTAAATCGCGCATTACTAATTAGTCTTGCGTTAGATACATACTAGTTAAATAAAAAAGAAACCAACGGGGGGAAGTGTTGGTTTCTTTTTTGATAGTAAAATTATAGTGTGTTTATAA